>JBBRCE010000034.1:0-55184 GCA_038205115.1 Pirellulales bacterium | reverse complement strand
CTCTGGGCCGTACGCCGCGTGGGCGAAATTCTGGACGAGATCGATCTCAAAGGCAAGAACGACGAACTGGTGAAAGAGTTGGTCACGCTCGCCACCCAGCATGGCATTCTCACGCCCTATACGTCGTTCATGGCCGACGATCAGACCAACACCCGCGATCTCTCCAGCAACGTGCGCCGCGCCGGCGATAAGCTGGATGCCTTCCGCGAAACGGATGGCCGATTTGGCGTGGAGAATCGGGCGACCAAAGGCAGCTTCCAAAAGGCCGCCAGCCCCGCCGAGGCGGCCGCGGCGCCGGCGTTTCAAATTGCCGACGCCAAAGACGCCGCCAAGCCACCGGTAAGTGGCAGTGGCTTCGGCGCACGCGGGTCGCCGCAGCCAGCCAGAAGTATGGGCCGTGGCGATGCATTCGGTTCCAGCGGCGGGATCGCGTCATCCTCGGCCGGTACGCTCACCATCACTGCGGATCGCGACGAAGGCCTGCGGCTGGCCAGCAACGTTCGCAACATTGCCGGCAAATCGTTCTACCGCCGTGACAACCGCTGGGTGGACGCCAGTGTCACCGAAAAACAGGAAAAAGACGCGGTCAAAATCGAGCGGTTCAGCAAGGAATACTTCGAACTGATCGACAAGTTCGGCAAAGACGTCTCCAAGTACATGACGTTCGACGAGCCGGTGGTGATCGAGCTTGGCGGAAAGGCTTACACGTTCTAAATCCGCGCGGGGCAATGCCCATCCGCGGCGCGCACGCGCGCCGCGGATGGGCCGCGGTGCTTCATTCTGCCTAAGTTGGGGCACATATTTTTGGCAGCGTATTTTATGCATGGCGTGCCGCGGTTTTGGATCGACGTTGGCGGCACGTTCACCGATTGTTTTTTGCAACCCGCCGCTGGCCCGCTGCAGCGCCACAAACTGCTCAGTTCGGGCGTAACGAAAGGCCAAGTGGGCGTGGCGTCCACAGCAAGCTGTTTGATCGACGCAGCGCGCACGGCCGATCCGTCCGACTTTTGGCGCGGTGCCACGCTACGACTGCTCGATGCGGCCGGCCAGGTGATTGGCGAGTCACGCGTCGAGCGGTTCGAACAGCAATCCGGAAAACTCTGGTTGGCAGCGCCGCTGCCTTTTGCTGGCCAGCCGTTTTATGAACTGGCAACCGGCGACGAAGCGCCGATCGTGGCCATTCGCTATTTGCTGAAACTTCCTCCCGACCAGCCGATTCCGCCCACGTCGGTTCGCTTGGGAACCACGCGCGGCACCAACGCGTTGCTCACGCGCCAGGGCGCGCGAACCGCACTGCTCACCACCCGCGGCTTTGCCGACGTGCTGCGGATTGGTTATCAAAATCGGCCGAAGCTGTTCGAGCTGCCCGTCCGCAAGCCGGAACCACTGTTCGCGGCAGCCGTCGAAATCGACGAGCGAATCGCGGCCTCGGGCGATGTGCTGTTGCCGATTAACGAGCGACAATCGCGGCAGGTGCTGGCCAGCCTTCGCGAGCAGAACATTGTGGCGCTGGCCATTTGTCTGCTGCACGCCACGACCAATTCCAGGCACGAGCGGCAACTGTCCATTTGGGCGCGGGAGGCCGGTTTTGCGGAGATTAGCATTTCCAGCCAGGTGGCGCCGATCGCAAAAATCGTTTCGCGCGGCGACACAACGGTGGTCGATGCCTACCTGACGCCGGTGCTCCGCAGTTACGTTGCGGCGCTGCGTGCCAAATTGCCTGGGAGCGAACTGCAGATCATGACGTCGGCCGGCGGATTGGTGGCCGGTGAGCAATTTCACGGCAAAGACAGCATTCTCTCGGGACCGGCGGGCGGCGCGGTGGGTTTTGGACGCATCAGCCAGGCGGCCGGTTTTTCTCGCGCCATCGGGTTTGACATGGGCGGCACCAGCACGGATGTTTCGCGGTTCGACGGCCGGCATCCGCTGGAATACGAGACCGAAAAAGCCGGCGTGCGCGTGGTCGCGCCGATGATCGCCATCGAAACCGTCGCCGCGGGCGGCGGTTCGATCTGCCGCTTTGATGGCGCGAAGTTGACCGTCGGCCCGGCCAGCGCCGGCGCTGATCCGGGGCCCGCTTGTTACGGTCGCGGCGGTCCGCTAACTGTCACCGATTGCAATTTTTTCCTGGGCAGAATTCCGCCGCTGCATTTTCCATTTCCGCTGCTACGTGCGCCGGTCGAGCGCCTGCTGAAAGACGTGTGCGAGGGCATTCAGGCCGCCACCGGTCAGACGTGCACGCCGCCGCAAATGGCCGATGGGCTGCTGCGAATTGCCAACTCAGCCATGGTGCAGGCCATCCGCGCGATTAGCGTGGCGCAAGGCTGCGACCCGCGAGATTACCTGCTCACACCGTTCGGCGGCGCGGCTGGTCAGCACGCCTGCGCTGTCGCCAGCGAACTGGGTATCTCGCAAATTCTCTGCCATCCCGACGCCGGCCTGCTCAGCGCTTACGGCATTGGATTGGCCGACCACTCGCAGCATCGCACGCTCAGTTTGCATCGCAATCTCGACAGCGCGCTGGTCAGCCAACTTGAGACATTGTTTCAAGAGTTAGAGCTCGAACCGCGCGGCGTGCTGTTGCAAGCCGGCGTACCGAACGAGTGGATCGAAATTCATCGCGCGCTGGAATTGCGTTATCGTGGCCAGGAGAGCACGTTGACGATCGAATACCGCGCGCCTGGCGCGGTGACCGAGCAATTCGAAATCGAACACCAGCGCCGTTACGGTTATCATCACCCGCAGCGCCAGCTGGAAGTTGTCTCAGCACGCGTTGAGACCGTGGGTCGATCGGCGGAGCGACTGCCAGCGTCGCGGCCGAGCGAAGTTTCTCGGACAATCATTGCCAGCCGCCACACGCCTGCCTGCCTGAATGGCTACTCCGTTGATGTGCCGCTACTGGAGGCCGACGAACTGCGGCCCGGCGACCGAATCGCGGGACCGGCGATTCTTGCCCAGCGGACGTCGACCACCGTGATCGATGCTGGCTGGCAAGGCGAAGTGCTCAGCGGCGGTGAGTTGCTGCTGACGCGGGTTGCAGCACACGCCGACGATGCGGGCAATTCTACTGCAAGCCAGCACTCCGCGGAGTTGTCGGTCGTCGATCCGATTCTGCTAGAAATCTTCAATCACCATTTTGCCGCCATCGCCCAGCAGATGGGCATCACGCTCCGCAACACGGCCAGCAGCGTGAATGTCAAAGAGCGGCTCGATTTCAGTTGCGCCATTTTCACCGCGCGCGGCGAATTGGTGGCCAACGCGCCGCACGTGCCGGTGCATTTGGGCGCGATGGGCGAGACCGTCCGAAATATCTTGCGCGAGCACCCGGGCTTGCGTCCCGGCGATGTGATGGTCAGTAACGATCCGTATCGCGGCGGCTCGCACTTACCGGATGTGACCGTGGTGACGCCGGTTTTCGATGCCTCGGCTGGCCTGACGTTTTTTACCGCCAGCCGCGCGCATCATGCGGAGATCGGTGGCATCACGCCGGGGTCGATGCCGCCGTTCTCGACGAACTTAGCGCAAGAAGGAGTGCTGATTCGCAACTTCAAATTGATCGACGCGGGCGATCCGCGTTACGAACAACTGCGCGAACTGCTGCTCACGGCGCCCTACCCGACACGCGCTGTTGGCGACAATCTGGCCGATCTCTCTGCGCAACTGGCTGCCAATCGTCAAGGTGCCACGCAACTGCAAGCGCTGGTCGAGCGATACTCGCGGCCTGTCGTGCTGGCGTATATGCGGCATATCCAGACCGCAGCCGAGCAGCAGACGCGCCGCGCGATTCGGCAATTGCCGCCCGGCGTGAGTCGGTTTGTCGATCACCTGGACGACGGCACGCCGATCGCGGTGGAACTTACCGTGACCGTCGATCAGTTGACCATCGATTTTTGCGGTTCGGGCGATGTGCTGCCCGGCAATCTGAACGCCAACACGGCCATCGTGCGGGCGGCGGTGATGTACGTGTTGCGATGTCTGATTGCCGACGACCTGCCGCTGAACGAAGGCGTGCTCGCACCGGTCACGCTGTTGGTGCCGCCAGGATTATTGAATCCGCCCGCGAATGACGATCCGCGGCGCTGCGCGGCGATTGTCGGTGGCAATGTGGAAACGTCGCAGCGCGTGGTCGATGTGCTGCTGGGCGCGTTGGGCATTTCGGCCGCAAGCCAAGGCACGATGAACAATCTACTGTTTGGCGATTCGACGTTCGGTTACTACGAAACCATCTGTGGCGGAAACGGCGCCACGGCCACCGGTCCCGGCGCGGACGCGGTGCATTGTCACATGACCAACACACGATTAACCGATGTGGAAGTGTTGGAACGGCGCTTTCCGGTGCGCGTGCTGGAATTCAGCATTCGACGCGACTCGGGCGGACACGGACAACATCGCGGCGGTCACGGCGTGGTGCGGCGTTTGGAATTTCTGAAACCACTGACCGTTTCGATCCTCTCGCAGCGCCGCGGCCGCTACTTACCCTATGGCAGCCGAGGCGGACTGCCCGGCGCGGCGGGCCGAAATGTGCTGATTCGCGCGGGGCAAACGTCCGAAACGTTGCCGGCGCAAATTCAATTCCTCGTCGCGGCGGGCGACGTGCTGACAATCGAAACGCCTGGCGGCGGTGGTTGGGGCTCGCCCACTGCCGCGCACTGACGGGCAATGGCGCGGTCAGACTGCGTTCATTGCCTTGGCGGCGGCGGCACGCCCAGCGACTTACCGCCGTCGATGGCGATGCAAGTGCCGGTCACCAGCGCCGCGGCATCGCTGGATAGATACAACACGGCCTGCGCGCATTCCAGCGGTGTAACCATCCGCCCCAAGGCTTGTGAAAGCGGACTGGCCGCAATCAGTTGCCGCTCGGCCAGTTCGCGACTCACGTAACCGGTCATCGTTTCTTCGATGAGGCCAGTCTCGGACACCGCGCCAGGGCAAACCGCGTTGGCGCGGATCCGATCGATGCTGTGCCCAAGCGCAATGCATTTCACGAGCGCAATGATCGCCGCTTTAATGGTGCTGTAAATCGGATCGTGGACGCGAGGCAATAAGCCGGCGTTGCTGGAAATGGCCGTGATCGATCCGCCACCGCTGGCCCGCAGCGCCGGGATGGCGTGTTTGGCCAGCAGGAACAGCCCCTTGACGTTGGTGTCGATGCAATCGTCCCAGTCGGCTTCGCTGGCGTCCGGCAATTGCCGCACCATGATGATGCCGGCGCTGTGGACGACGATATCGAGCCGGCCGAATTTCGCCACGGCCGTGGCCACTAACTGCTGGACTTCGGATTCCGAGCGAACATCGCAAATCCGCTGTTGGATATTCAGATCGGCAAACCGCGATTCATTGTCTCTGTGCAATCGAACATCACCGCAGACCACCTCCGCGCCCTGTTCGGCCAGCAAGATGGCCGTAGCGCGGCCAATGCCGGAACTGCCGCCGGTGACGATCGCCACTTTACCGTTCAATTGCAACATGGCCGCAATTCCTAATGACGATCGTACGTTTCGAACGAATACGCGAACTGGTTTTTCTCGTCGGCCGAATGCTCGATTTGCTCCGCACGTTGCCAGTTGGACCAATCGATGGGCGGAAAGTACACATCGCCGGCAACCGTGGCCTGCACGCGAGTGAGATACAATCGCTGGGCCAGCGGCAACGCCAGCCGAAACAGTTCGCTGCCGCCGACGATGAACTGTTCGGCGTTCGCCGCGCCTTCGGCTACGGCGCTTGTGGCCAGTTGGATGGCCGCCGGCAAACTGCCGACAACTTCCAGGCCATCGGCCCGATACGCCGGATTTCGCGAGACGACGATCGTCCGCCGGCCTGGCAGCGGCCGGCCGATGGATTCGTAGGTTTTGCGGCCCATGATGATGGTGTGTCCCATCGTTAACTTTTTAAAACGCTGTAAATCGGCCGACAACCGCCAGGGCAGTTGATTCTCGCGGCCGATCACACCGTTTTCAGCCATGGCAACAAGTATCGCGAGCAAGCATTTTCCCCTTCTGCGTTCACCGAGAACCCTCACGCATTCATTCGGCGATTCGATTCAGCACTTCGATGCCGCGCTCAATTGTCCGATCGGTTGCCGCGTACGAAATGCGGAAGTGCGTGTCGCGACTGCTGAAAATCTTGCCGGGAATAATCAGCAGTTGATTCTCGATAGCCTTGGCGACAAATTCCGTGGCGGTGCCCCAGGGCGCTTTCGGAAAGGCGTAAAACGCACCGCCGGGCGTGGTGAGTTCGAACTTATCGGAAAGTCCTTGCACCAGCAGGTCGCGTTTGCGGCGATAGTCGGCAATGTGCTGGCTCATGTCGATATCCAGCGCAGCGGCGCCGGCCCATTGCATGGGTTGCGGCGCGCAGACAAACGTATATTGCTGCAACTTGATCATTTCGTCGATGATCGCCGCGGGCCCGTGGCAGAAGCCCAATCGCCAGCCGGTCATGCCGTACGACTTGGAAAAGCCATCGATCACCAGCGTGCTGGCGTTGTATTTGGCGGGCGAAACAAACGGCTTGTCGTAGCAGAACATTCGGTAGATTTCGTCGCTGATCAGCACCACGTCTTTTTCTTCGGCCAGACGGGCCAGGTCGCGGATTTCCTGTTCGCTGGTCACCACGCCGGTCGGGTTGGCCGGACTGTTGAACAGAATCACCTTGGTGCGCGGCGTGATGGCCTCGCGCACGCGTTCGACATCGATTTTGAAATCCGGATAGGTATCCACCAGCACCGGCACGCCGCCCATCAGCTTCGTCAGCGGTTCGTACATCACAAAGTACGGATCGAAGACGATCACCTCGTCGCCCGGATTGACGAGCGTCATCATGGCCAGCACCAGTGCGCCGCTGGTGCCGCTGGTGACGAACAATTTGCGGTCGTCGTGAGCGTATTCGGTGGCCACCGCGGCCTGCAAGCGTTCGCGGAGCACCGGCATGCCTTGCGTGAGTGCGTAGCCGTTCTTGCGGCTGTGAATGGCATCGATGCAGGCCTGCTGCGCGGCGGCAGGAACGTCGAAATCCGGCTGGCCGATCGAAAGATTGATCGGATCGGTCATTTTTGCGGCCAGGTCAAAAACCTTACGAATGCCTGAGCTATCGAACGATTGGCTGCGATTGGCAATCCAGCGGTGTGCCATGATGGACGTCTTTTTCGGTTAGGCTGTGATGTTTGTGAGCGAAGCTGCCAGCATCGCAAAATCGGGTCAGCGGCGATTTTCAATTCGCCCCGCAAAACTTAGAGTGTACATCAAGAACGGTGGCGCGTTACAGTGGTGTTGGAGTGCATCGCCAAGAGAGTGCCGACAAGGCACGCGTTAATACTCCGAGAATTTCCCGCTGAAAATCGCTGCTCACGACGCGCCCTGACATGACGGATTCCCGCATCGCCGAGTTGCAGCAAGAAGTAGCGCGGCTTCGTCAAATCTGCGACCTGCAAGAGCGCGAGCGGCAGTTGATTGGCTACGAGTTGCACGACGGATTGATGCAACACTTGGCCGGCGCGAAGATGCTGGCCGAATCGTTGTCTACGCCCAACGTCGGGCCGGCGGAAACGTTGAATTCGATTGTCGCCGCGCTCGGCACCGCGCTGGCGGAAGGCCGCAAGCTGATCGGAGATTTGCGGCCGACTTGGATCGCCGAACAGGGCCTGATTGCCGCGCTGCAAACGCTGATTGACGAACAAGCGGGCCGCGGCGCAACGCAACTCAAATTCGAGCAATTTGTGCAGTTCGAACGCTTAGCGCCGCTGCTGGAAGCGTCGCTGTACCGGATCGTGCAAGAAGCGCTCAACAACATTCGCCGGCACAGCCGGGCCGCACAAGCCAGCGTTTTGCTGGTGCAAATGGGCAAAAAGCTGGTGCTGGATATTCGCGACAACGGCGTCGGTTTCGATCCCTCGCAGCCCACGCCCAACCATTTTGGCCTGGAAGGAATTCGCCTCCGCGCGCAGTTGTTCGACGGGTGGACGACGATCAGCAGTCAGCCTGGCCAAGGCACGCAGATCATCGTCGAACTGCCGATCGCGGCCGAATCACGGCCGCCTGGCGCCGGAACCGAACTTCGATAGGCGCATTTCGAAGCGATGCACCGGCGGCGCTTATTCCACCGTCACACTTTTGGCCAGGTTGCGCGGCTTGTCGACATCGCAACCGCGGAGTACGGCAATGTGATACGCCAGCAATTGCAGCGGAATGCTCATCACCACCGGCTGCAGATAATCTTCCACTTCTGGCACGATGATCACGTCGTCGGCCAGTTCTTCGATGTGCCGATCTCGCTCGCTGGTCACGGCAATCACCGGTCCGCCGCGGGCTTTGATTTCTTCCAGGTTGGACATCACCTTGCGAAACACGAATCCGCCCGGAATTAAAAACACGCTGGGCGTGTTGCCATCCACCAGCGCGATCGGGCCGTGCTTCATCTCTGCGGCCGGATAACCTTCGGCGTGGATGTAGCTGATTTCTTTGAGCTTCAGCGCACCTTCCAGCGCGGTGGGAAAGTTGTATTGCCGACCGAGGTACAGGAAGTTCTCGCAATTGCAATATTTGGCGGCGATGCGTTTGACGACCTCGTTGGTTTTGAGCGCCTCGCGTACTAAGTCTGGCAGTTGTTGCAACGCATCGATGATGCGGTTGCCTGCGCCAAAACTTAAATGGCGCAAGCGACCGAGGTACAGCGAGAGCATCGACAACGTGACGCATTGCGACGTGAACGCCTTGGTGCTGGCGACGCCAATCTCGGGACCCGCATGCAAGTAGATGCCGCCGTCGGCCTGTTGAGCGATGCTGCTGCCGACGACATTGCAGATGGCCAGCGTGGGGTGGCCTTTGCGCTTCATCTCGCGCAGCGCGCCCAGCGTATCGGCCGTTTCGCCGCTTTGCGTGATCGCAAACAGCAGCGTGTTGTTATCGAGCGGCGGATTGCGATACCGCAGTTCACTGGCGTATTCCACTTCGACCGGAATGCGGGCGAATTCCTCCAGCAGATACTCGCCCACCAAACCGGCATGCCAACTGGTTCCGCAGGCGGTGAGCACAATGCGGTTGATCTGACGCAGTTGCTGCGTGCTCAAGTTGAGCCCACCGAAGTGCGCCGTGGCTTCGTCGGCCACCAGTCGGCCACGCATCGTGTTTTGAATGGCTTCGGGCTGCTCGAAAATTTCTTTAAGCATGAAGTGCGCGTAGCCGCCGAGTTGCACATCGTCGGCGCTCATCTCCAAATGCTTCACGTCAGGCTGGATGTTGCCCAGATCGCGATGCATGACGCGGAGACTGCCGGCGGTGATCACGGCCACTTCGTTATCGGCCAGATAAACGATATTTTCGGTCTGACCGACCAGCGGCGAGGCGTCGCTGGCCAGAAAATGTTCGTCTTCGCCGACGCCAACCACCAGCGGGCTGCCGAGCCGCGCGGCGATGATCAGTTCCGGATAATCTCGGAAAACGATCGCCAGGCCGTACGTGCCATGCAGTTGGGCCAGGGTTAATTTCACGGCGGCAATCAACGGTTCGTAGCGGGCGTCGCCGGTGGCCTCTTTTTTGGACTGACTGGTCTTGGCCAGTTCTTTTTCCAAATGGCTGGCAAGCAAATGCGCAATGACTTCGGTATCGGTGGCCGAGCGGAAGCGATATCCGTCGGCTTCCAAGCGATCTTTGAGGGAGCGATAATTTTCGATCACGCCGTTGTGCACCACGGCCAGTACGCCGTCGCCGCCGATGTGCGGATGGGCGTTTTCGTCGCTTGGTACGCCGTGCGTTGCCCAGCGGGTGTGGCCGATTCCGGTGCGGCCGGTCGTCTCTTGAGCGATCAGCTTGGCCGCCAGTTTGTCGATGCGCCCCATCGACTTGACGACCGTCAGCTCCGTGTCGGGTTTGACCAGCACGAGCCCGGAACTATCGTAGCCGCGATATTCCAACCGCCGCAGACCTTCGACCAGCATTTCCACGGCGTCGCGTGGGCCAACGTATCCGACAATTCCACACATAGCGGTGCATCCTCATGAAGCGCAAGAAGCAAATCCGTCCGGGCGCATCCACCTGTTGCCCAGCCTGTAAGCATAGGACGTTTTGCGCGATGAGAATAGGCAAATGCTGGCGAGGGGCGATGCGGGTTGTAGCGGGAGTATGGATTGGGGGAAAAGAAAGGCGGGAGAGCGAGAGTGGCGGAGGGGACGGCGGTCATAGTCGGCCGTTGCCGATGCTGCCAGCGTCGGCGTGTTGCGGAGTGGGAGGAGCAGGGAACGATTAGGATTGAATCGGCGCAACGGTGCTTAACGCGGTGTGCGACGTGTCGTGAGAAGAGAGCACGCGGCGGTAAAACTCCACCGTGTCGGCCGCCATCGCCGTGGCGTTGTAACGCGCGTGAATTGATTGCTCGCCGCGGCGGCCAAGTTCCGCACGCAGCCCCGGATCGAGCAACAACGTTTTGATCGCGTCGGCAATGGCACGCGGATCTTCGGGCGCGTGCAGAATGCCGCCGCCAGTGTCGGCAATTAATTCCGGAAATGTCCCGTGCGCCGGCAACACCACTGGCACGCCATTCGCCAGCGCCTCGATCACCGAGATGCCTTTGCTCTCGCGATAGACCGTAGGCACGCTCAGCAGATCGATGCTTTTGAGAAAATCGATCTTGCCTTGGCGGTCCACTTCGCCCACAAACTCGAATTGGTCGTGCAATCCCGCCGCGCGGACGCGGGCGGCGATCGCGTCAAAGTAAATCTTGTCGGCGGACGACATATATCCTGCCACGCGCAGTCGCCACGGCGGCAAGGCTGTGTCCTGGGCCAGCAGCACCAGCGCTTCGACCAGCAGATGCAAACCCTTTTCGGCGGCCACGCGGGCGAAGTAACCAATGGTCACTTCGTGGTGCGGGCGATTGTCGCCAACCGGTTGGGTGGGCTGTCCGCCGCGACCATGCCCTGCGAGCTGCAGACCGTGGCGAATGACGTCGATTTTGCTGCGATCCACGGCCAGGTAGTCGCTCATGAAATCGGCGAAATAGTGATTCAGCGCCACGAAGCGATCGATTTCGCCGGCGCGCTCTTTCATCAATTCGCGGGCTTGGCCGTAATGTGGTTGCTGAAGCTGTTCGATGAAAATATCTTCGCCGGCCAGCGAACTCACGACCGGCACCCCCAGCGTTTGTTTGATCCGGCGCACCGCGCCGCAGAGCATGACGTTGGAGAGATGTACCACATCGGGCCGAATTTCTTCTGCCAGCCAGCGTACGAGTTTTTCCAGTTCTTTCCGCTGCCGGCCGCGTTCGCCTTGCAACGTGGAGACGGTCAGCGCGCCGAGTTTGGCGGGCGCCATGCCGGCGCTGCGGTTGGAGAGCCAATCGAGCAGACGCGGCGAATTCAGCAGTCCATCCACAAACCAGGGCGTATGCCGGAACAAAGCCGATTGCTGTTGCAAGTAAACGTTGACGCCGCCGAAGAACACGCGCGACTGGCTAACGCTCGGTTCATCGGTGCGGATGGGCGTGTACATGGGGATCAACAACACATCTTCGCCGCGCGCCACCAAGGCGGTGGCCAGCGTGTTGTCGTGCAGGCAGGTGCCGCAATAGCGGCCCGCAGCGCCTGCGCCCAGATAAGCAATTTTCATGATGAAGCGGCCGCTGCGATGTTCGACATGAAACTAGGCCAGCGGTGCAACGATTTCGAGCAGTTCGATGGCCGGCCGATTGTCGCAAAAGATCAGCGCCGTGCGGCCATACGTGATTTGCTCGGGCGAACATGAAAAACACTGGCAGAGATCCTCGCCGGGCGTAACTTGCCACAGGCCGCTGAGATGAATTTCGCGCATCACGTGATGCTTGATGAGCACGCGACCCAGCGGCGTTTGCTGGGCGAGAATTTCGTCGCGAACCGTTTCCGACAGCGCCGCCAAGTGCAACCGCACGATGCCAAACTGGACGACTTGCCGATCGCTCTGTTTCGAGAGCAAAATCTTTCGCGAGTAATGGGTGAGCGTGGCGATTTTGTCCAGCACGGTCACGTCGACTAGGCCGCCGTGAAACCGCTCGACCGTCACCGTCATGTGATGCTGGTGGTTCAACAGCAATCCGTACGCGGCCGGCATCTGCGGGCCGTCGACCGGCGTGAACTCGCCCAACCGCTCCGGCGCATCGTAAAACAGGCCGACGAGCGTGGCGAGATCAGGCGTGACGCTGCGGGGTGCAATCACGGGATGCAAACCGTATGGGGCCAGCGGGGAGGGGGCATTGTGTGGCGGGAAAGCGGCCCATTTATCATAACCAAATCCGCAGGCGGGGCAAATCCGCCGACACTGAGCCGCTGCAGGCGTCGCCTCGGCCAATTGTTCACGAGCCTACCTGGTGAATGCCCCGATCGGCAGAAAATCGAGAAAACTCCTGTCCGGCCCAGCAAGCTTCAAGTATTCTAGGCGAATCCTCAATGACCGTCTGTTTCGTTCACATTTGCCGCTGCCACTGCTATGCCAATCGATTTCAACTGCCCAACGTGCAAAAAACTGCTGCGAGTTCCCGACGGCGCGGCCGGACGTCAGGCAAAATGTCCCCAATGCGGCAATGTGGTGCTGGTGCCAGCGGCCTCGGCATTCGAGGCATCCGCGCCGCCGGTTCCGCCAACTCCGCCACTTCCGCCCGCCGAACAACTGATGTCGGACGACGAGGAATTTCGGATCGCGCCGCCCACGGCCACGCCATCTTACAAGCCGCAGGTGGACAACCCGTTTGCGTCGCCAGTCAGTGTGGGCTCCAACGCGCCTGAGCTCGATGACAGCGGCGAGCGAAATGGTCCGCCTTGGGAATCGCAAGGTCCGTCGGTCGGTTCGTTCATTGAAACCTTGAAGCTAGTTTTTAGCAATCCGATCGTCATGTTCAGCACCATGCGTTGTGTGGGCGGATTGGGGTTACCCTTGGGCTTTCTGATCGCCGGAGGTTGGATCGGAGGTCTTTTTTCAACGGGTTATTCCATCATTAAAAATCTGGCATTCCCAGTTCCAGCCGCGATGCAAGGCGGACATGTGGCGTTCGACTTGAATCATGTTTCAACGGTTACACTGATTGTTACTCTGGTGTTTTACCCCGTGTTGCTGGCGATTGGCGCATTCATTATGGCGGGGCTCCAACATCTGTTTTTGATGATGCTGGATGGCGCACGCCAGCCATTTGAGACGACCTTTCGGGTTTACTGTTACGCCGCAGGTGCGACTTCGTTATTGAATGTCGTTCCCTTTCTGGGCGGAATTCTCGGTCTCATTGGAGTGATTGTCTACTCAATTATTGGGCTACAAAAAGCGCAGGGTATCAGCGGCGGAAAAGCCGCCGGCGCAGTGCTGATTCCCTATGCAATCTGTTTCGGCTGTTGTGTCGGCGGTGTTTTCATGCTCGGAATGATGATGGCGGTAGGCGCGCGTTAGAACGATGCTTGGAGCGGAGTAGTTTTCAACGCACGTACTGAATTCGTTAGACAAATGCCGATTGACTTCCCTTGTCCGATTTGCCAAAAGCTGCTCCGCGTGCCGGACGAAGCGGCCGGCAAACAGGCGCGTTGCCCACAGTGCAGCAGCGTGGTGCCGGTGCCGGTGGCCACCATGCCCAGCGATTTGGGTGACGATTTGCCGCGGGCGTCGTCGGCGGCCGCCTCGCTGCCATCGGCAACATCGCCTGCGGAACTGCCACCTTCACCGCCGGCGTGGTCCGCGCCGTTGCCGTCGGCTTCGATTCGGCCGCCGTCGGACGTGGCAAATCGGCCACCGAATCCGTCGTTTCAACCGAACGACGACAATCCGTTTTCTTCGCCCGCGTTGGTCGACGACGCGGTTGAAATCGCCGGCGTCAACAGTTGGTACGACCAGTACGTGGCTGCGCTGGCCCGGGTGCAAGCGCCGGCCATTGCTCTGATGATCTTTAGCGTCTTGACTTGGTTGGCGTCGTTGGCGATTTTTCTCAACGGTTGGATCAACGGCGGCGTGCAACGTCCGGGCAATCAGCAAGCGGCGAACGAATACATTCTGGGCGTGGCCGTCATCATGAGCATTGTCACGGTCCTATGCGCACTGCAGTTTTACGGCGCGCTGCGGATGAAGCGGATGGACAACTACCCGCTGGCAATCATTTCGGCCGTCATTACCACGCTGTTCAGTCCGTGGTGCTGCTGCTTTGTGTCACTGCCGTTTGGAATTTGGGCGTTGGTGGTGCTGTTGAATTCCGACGTGCAACAGGGATTTCGGCACGGCTCACGCGGAAATCCGGCCAGGCAGTTGCTCCGCGAACCGCGCTGACAAACAGACCGGCCAACAAGCAACAGCAATCGCTGGCGACGATCAATGAGCGGCCGGAAGTGTGGTTGGCTTCGTTTCGGCCAAGCTGTAGCCGTATTTTTCGGCGTACCAGCTCCAGTTTTCGGCCACCACGGCCTTCACGTCGCTGGAAATTTCAAAGCGATTGGTCTGATAGTTTTTGTCTTTGGCCAGGTGCGCTTCCAACCGGGGCCGCACGGTCTCGAAATCGCCCAGCGATAACGACTGGTAAATCCGTTGTAGTTCGGCCAGCGGATTGGCCACCAGATCTTCGTACCGCAATTCGCAAAGTTGGTCGGCGGGGATCAAATGCTTGTCTTTTTCGAACTGGCCGCACATCCGATTGAAGCACTCGATCACGTACGGCTGAAGTTGTGCGGGATCGAAGTTTTGAAACGCTTGGATCGTGTACAGCGATTTCCAAAGCCGAATGGTCGAGGTGTAAACCACGTGCGGATCGCGGACGATATGAATGAATTTGGCGCCGGGATACATTTCCGCCAGCACTCGAATTCGTCCCGTGTGCGGCGGCGATTTCAGCACGATTTGTTTTTGACAGCGATACGTAATCATCTGCAAAAACCAGTGCAGGCTGGCCTTCCACCGACTCAGTTGCTGTTCACTCACACCGACGAAATCCAAAAAATTCAGATCTTGCGGACGTTTGGGAAAGGCCATTGTGCGGTAATTCGAGCCTGCGCCCAAATTGCAAAGCGCAAACTCATCTTCCTGCGGTCGATCCCAACCGGCGGACATATTGTCCATCGGCCGTTGCGAAGGAATCAACCACGAGAAAAATCGCGTCACCAGGCCTTGGGTGATGGCGGAATGATGCGGGGCAAAACACTCGTAGGTGGTCGGAAAACCAAACCGCTGATCTTCGACCATCAACTCGTGGAGATAAGTTGTGCCGCTGCGCCAGTGGCCAATGATGAAAATTGGCGGTGCGACGATCTTCGTCCGATTGATTTTGCCGCCGCAGATCAGCCAGTGAATTTTGTGAATCACGCTGTTGAACGTGGTCAGCATCAAGCACGTAAACACGAGCCCCCACCTGCTCGGGCGAACGGCAAACCGATTTTCGATTAGCAAACCCAGGAACGTGCTCAGTCGCATGCCCTGCCAGAAACGGGGCGCCCAGGCGGGATAGCTATGGAATTTTTCACCGTCCTTGGACGGGTTTGCTGCCGCTTGTTGATTGCTCATGCCCGCCGACCTTCCCCAAATCGCTGCCACTGCCGTGTACTTAGCAAGCTGCTATCGTAGCTTCGATGCGCAGGCTGATTCAAGAGCCAGGGAGTGCCGCACGAATGCCATTCAACCGCCCGGTGGCGCGGCGCTGCTAACGACGCGCTCGGTTCAGCCCACGCGCACGTGTTGAATCTGATTTTCGACCATCCACCGCAGCCAGTTCTCTTGCTCTTCGCTGATTTCCACATCTGTACGATTCAGACTGTCCAAGGGCGAAACCAGCGACATCACGCCATCGTCCAGCCAAACGCGCGAATCTTCAAGGCGAATCCAATACTCGCCCCGTGGCAATTTCGGCGCGCCATGTTCGCCGGCGGGCGTCATGAAATAGGCGATGTCGGTGCGAAAGCGGGCTGGCATGGTAAACGGCGAGAGCTCAGCGCGATCCACGGGAATAACCAGCATGACGTAACGTCCTTGCGGCAGAACGAGTCTGCAAAATGATGATGTTGCGACAATCAGCCAGCGCGCCGCACGGCTTCCGCCAACGCCCGCTTGACCAGCACGCTGACCAAGTGCCGGCGATATTCGGCGTCGCCACGCTTATCGTCGATGGGTTTGGCCTGCTGCTGGGCCAGTTTGCCGGCTTCGATAAATGTCGGCTCGGTCGCCGGTTTGCCGGCCAGCCAATCGCTGGCCGTCTGACACAGCAGCGGCGTGGGCGCGACGGCCGAAAGCGCAATGCGCGCGGCCTGAATCTGTTTGGCGTCCGCGCTCAGTTGCACCCACACGCCGGCGCCGGCCACGGCAATGTCCATCTCGTTACGCGGAATGAATCGGAGATAATGCGCGCCGCTGTGGGCAGCGGGCGGCGGCAGTTCCAGCGCTACCAAAAACTCGCCACGCGCCAACTGATTGCGGCCGGGCGACGTGCAAAACTGCTCCACCGGCACGCGCCGGCGGCCAGACGGTCCGGCGATGTGACACACCGCGGCATGCGCGATCAGCGCTGGGATCGAATCCGCCGCAGGCGACGAATTGCACAAGTTGCCGCCAAGACTGGCCCGCGATTGAATCTGCCAACCGCCGATGATCCGGGCTGCGTCGGCCAAAGCCGGGTAAGCGGCCGCAATCGCGGCGTCGCCATAAAGGCGGTAACACGGCACTGCCGCGCCCAAGGTCAGCCCGCGCGCCGCATCAAACGCCAACTTTGTCAACTCAGGAATTTTCTTGACGTCCACCACCAGTTCGGCCGCGCGGAGACCTTCGCGCAATTGCACGATGATGTCGGTCCCGCCCGCCAAAATCTTGGCGTTATCGCCGCTGGCGGCCAGCAAACTGACGGCTTCGTCGACGGTGGTTGCCGACGCGTATTGAAAGTCTCGCACGCCTGACTCTCCGGGGAACATTGTTTTCAGAACCGCATCATGCGGCCCACACGGGCTTGCTGTCAAGCGAGACGGCCGCTGCAATCCGCTAAATGCTTTCCTCGCTGCGCTTGCGCGCGTAAAATACCAATTCAGAGCCAGCGCTGCTCAGATTTCTCATGAGGGGGCCATGCCATGAAACGATCCGTTCAATTTTTGATATTCATGTTGACTGCTGCACTTGTGCTGTCTGCCGACGATGCGGCGAAAGCCAAGCCCGCGCCTGCGAACGTTGCGACTGGCAATGCCAGGACGAACAGCGCCCCGCGCATTTCAGCACCATCGATTTCCAGGTCCGCGCCATCGCGTTCGGCCTCACAGAATTTTGCACGCCCGTCGATTTCGAATTTTGCTCGCCCGAACGTGGCGTCGAGTTTTGCGCGACCAAACGCGCAGAACTTGCGGCCTAGCGTGGCGATCGGCGGCCCGAATTTGCGTTCGATGGGCAGCCGACCGACTTTCTCTCAACCGAACTCGTCGCAACTCAGTGGCAGCCGGCAAGGCAGGCCGCTCGCCGGTTCCTCGCCCAGAATCAGTTCGCCCGGCAACACTCGCTCCAGCCAGCGACCTGCGTTTCCGACCCAAACCGCCAACAGTGCGGTGAATCGAGCCCCCAGTTTCGACCGCGGCACGATTGCTAATCGGGCGAGCGGCCTCGATCGGGCCGGCGTGTCAGATCGCAGTCATGGTTTTGATCTCCGTAACAGCGTGGATCGCGCCAACTTGGCCAATCGTGCAAACAACACGGATCGGCTTAGTTTTGGCACGCGAGATCGACAAGCGAGTTCGGACCTTCTCAACCGTCTTAACTACAGCAGTCGTGGCGGGCTGGGACAGGTTGGCGCGCTGGACCGCAGCAGCACGCGTGATCGCTTCGGGGCCATTGATCGCAACCCGCAAAGCCGCGTCGGTGGGTTGGATCGCGTCGGAACGCTGGATCGGTTTGGCGCGGTTGATCGCGCCGGGGCTTATCGCGCGAATCGCCCGGTAATCGGTGGCGATGCCAGTCGCTTCGATCGCGGCGGTGACGGAATTGCCAACCTCCATCGCAGCAATGGACTAGACGTTAACAATCGCTTTCGCGGCAACAATAGCACCAATTTCAATCGCGGCGACTGGGGTTACGCAAGCAAACGTTCATCGCATTTTTCCGGCAATCACGATCGGTCCGATCATTGGCGCGATCATTACGTCAACCATCACTATCACGATTGGTACCACGGCGATTGGAACGGCCACCGGAATGGCGATTGGGGCCGCAATTGGTACTCGCCCGTTGTCTGGGGCGGATTGGGCTGGGGGCTTGGCGCCAATTGGTATAACAGCGGTTGGGGATATGGCCCAACGTACTACAACCCGTATTATACGCCGGTCGAAACGCCGCTCTACGATTACTCGTTGCCGTTGGTTGTCAGCAGTTATGCGCCGGACAATTTTGACGCCGATGCCAGTTTTGATCTGACGCCGCCAGTTCCCGCCGTGCCGGACAACGTGCAGGCGTTGCAATATTTCGACGCCGGCACGGCTCAGTTCAAAACGCGCCGCTACGGCGACGCGCTGGCCAACTTCGATGCCGCATTGCGGCTAACGCCCGGCGATCCCGTAATTCATGAGTTGCGGGCGCTGAGCTTGTTTGCTCAAGGCCGTTACACGGAAGCCGCGGCCACGCTCAATTCACTACTGGCCACCGCGCCTGGCATGGATTGGACCACAATCAGCAATCTCTACGGTGATCCGAACGAGTACACCAGCCAGTTACGTCGGCTTGAGGTCTACGTGCGGGCGAACCGGGCGGAACCAACTGGCTGGTTCGTGCTGGCCTATCAGTATCTGGTGATTGGCGACAATGATGCGGCAATTGTCGCGCTGAAATCGGTCGTCGAGCTGCAGCCCAGAGATGCCACGGCGCAGCGGTTGCTAGCAGCGCTGACCCGCCCCGACGTAGCTGCAGTCTCGCCGCCGGCACCCGCCGCAGGCGTTGTGCAACAGACTGGGGAATTGCCGCTGACCGATCTCGTCGGCTCGTGGCTGGCCAAAAATGGGCCGACGCAAATCGAATTGAATGTCGATGATAAATCGCAATTCAGTTGGACGGCCACCGAATCCGGCAAGCCAGTGGCCGCGTTGCGAGGGGTGTTATCGGCCGATAATGCTTCGGTCGCGCTGCAAACCAGTGATCATGGCACAATGGCCGGCACCGTAAAATCGATCAGCCCCGATCAATTCACTTTTACCATGCAAGGCCTGCCAGCCAACGATCCCGGCTTGCAGTTCCGGCGCGCTCGCTAAACCGCACGGAACCTGGGGCAGCCAATCATCAACTCGCTCGCGCGCATCTTGCCAGCTGTGGCAATTTCGCCTATCAATGGTGCGCTTGCCCTTGATTCAGCCCGGTGATGAATTCATGACTGACCGACCAGCCGACGCGGAGTTCAACCTCGACCGTTACGCCCGACAGATGCGTTACGCCCCGCTGGGCGAATCCGGTCAGCGCCAACTGGCTCAATCCAGCGTGTTGGTTTGCGGATGTGGCGCGCTGGGTTCGGTACTGGCCAACACGCTGGCCCGCGCTGGCGTGGGCAAACTTCGCCTGGTGGATCGCGATTTTCTGGAACTCAACAATCTGCAGCGGCAAGTGCTGTACGATGAATCAGACGTCGCCGCCGGGTTGCCCAAGGCGATTGCCGCCGCGCAAAAGCTCCGTGGCATCAATTCGCAGATTGAAATCGAACCGCTGGTGGCCGATGTCGATCACACGAATATTCGTGCGCTGTGCGACGGCATGCAATTGATTGTCGACGGCACGGATAATTTCGAAACGCGTTTTTTGCTGAACGACGCCGCGCTGTCGCTCAACCTGCCCTGGGTGTATGGCGGTTGCATCGGCGCCGAAGGGCAAACGATGACCATCGTGCCGGGTCGCACGCCTTGCCTGCGTTGCCTGATCCCCGAAGCCCCGCCTCCCGGAATGACGCCCACCTGCGATACCGCCGGCATCCTCGGACCAATCATCAATGTGATCGCCTCAATGCAAGCCTGCGAAGCGATTAAAATTCTCAGCGGGCAAATCGAATCGATCAACCCCATGCTGTCGATCGTCGAATTGTGGGACAATCGGCTGCGACAAGTCGGCCTGGCGAATCTGCTGGAGCGGAGCGATTGCCCTGCCTGCCACGGGCGCGATTTCGCCTGGCTCGACGGTCGTCGCGGCAGTCAATCGGCCGTACTCTGCGGGCGTAACGCGGTGCAACTCAGTCACGCCGGCGCCGCGATTTCGCTCGATCAATTGGCCGCCAAGTTGGCGGGTGTTGGCCAAGTGGTGATTAAGAACAACTTCTTGTTGCGCGTCAAAATCGACGCTTATCTGTTGACGTTATTTCCCGACGGCCGCGCCATCGTCGGCGGCACGGACGATATTGCCACCGCCCGCACGGTGTACGCGCGCTACGTCGGGGCTTAAATCGCGTTGCAACCGCGTTACAATATCGACAACGTCGCTCACCGTTCGTCCCGCGCAACCTGCCATTGAATCGGACTCTTCGACATGCCGTATCACTTGCGAATCTGTGCCGCACTCGCGGTGTTCTCGCTCGCACTTTTGCCCTCAGTGGCACAGGCCGAAGAGCTGACCATCAAGAAGAGCCAGTGGCAAAATTTCGAGCGGCACGATTTCAAAATCGACGGCCGCAACTGCACGCTCGTGCTGCCGAAAGAAGCGGCCGCCGGCAAGCCTTGGATTTGGCGCACCGAGTTTTTTGGCCACGAGCCGCAAGGTGATGTCGCGTTGCTGGGCAAAGGCTTTCATGTGGCCTACATGGACGTACAAAATATGTACGGCGCTCCGGTGGCGCTGGATCACATGGATCAGTTTTACGACCATGCCACCAAGCAGTTGGGACTGGCCAGCAAAGTTGTGCTCGAAGGCTTCAGCCGCGGCGGTTTATTCTCCTTGAATTGGGCCGCGCGCCACCCGGATCGTGTAGCCTGCATCTATAACGACGCACCGGTCTGTGACTTCAAAAGCTGGCCCGGCGGCAAAGGAAAAGGCAAAGGCTCGCCCGGCGATTGGCAGCGCGTGCTACAGGTCTACAAGCTGACTGAACAGCAAGCGCTCGACTACAAACTCAATCCGATCGATAACTTGGAGCCGTTGGCGAAAGCCAAGATTCCGCTGCTGCATATTTGCGGCGATGCCGACGATGTGGTGCCGCCGGCCGAAAATACGCAATTGCTCGAAAAACGCTATCTGGCGCTAGGCGGGCCGATCCAGGTGATTGTCAAGCCGGGCGTCGGCCACCATCCGCACAGTTTGAAAGATCCCGCGCAGATCGTGGAGTTCGTGCTTAAGCACAGCGGCGTGGCGGACAGTCAGCAGGAACCGCTGGCGAAGTAGCGCGGAGAATTATTTTTCGAGCCGCGCCCCGCTAGCGCTCCGGCGACCAGGTCGGTTTGCGGCCGATTAATCGCGACGATTCTTCGCCCATCCGTTTCAATAACCCCGGACGCTGCGGCGCAGGCTTGGCCGGCGTCGGCGCGTCTTCCTCCGTGACGGCGTCGGAAATCACATAGGGATTGCGACGCGCCACCGGCTCGCCGCCGGAAGTATTGATGGTGACTGACTGATCGGCCACGAGTTCCGCGCCACGTGGCGAACGATACCGCACGAAGAGTTGCAACTCGCGATTGGTGGGCGGCGCGCCTGGCCAACGCAGTTCCAGCTTCACACCTTCGCTACTGGCTTGACGAAACAGTTCTTTGGCTTGTTCGAGCGGAATTTCCCACTTGGCCACGCGCGATGCTTCGCCTTCGAGCGCGGGATCGATCAACGCCACCGACAGCGCGCCGGG
Source organism: Pirellulales bacterium (assembly GCA_038205115.1). GTDB lineage: Bacteria > Planctomycetota > Planctomycetia > Pirellulales > JBBRCE01 > JBBRCE01. Next base: position 33,440 of record JBBRCE010000034.1, on the reverse strand, counting down.
CGTGCGGACCGCCTTGCCTTGAGCCGTGGCGGGTTGCAACAGCACGCGAATGCCTTCGTCCGTGGCGCTGCCCCGCGCTGCCCAACCGCCCGTCAAACGCGGATTCAGCAGCAGTTGCGTGGGTTGTTCGCCCGGCGCGGTGGAAGCGCCCGGCTCGTAGCGCGGCGCTTCGGACGTTGGTCGAGAATCGGATGGATCGGGCAGTTCCAGCGGACCGCTCGAGTCTTTGAGTCCCGGCGCGGACATTTCTGGCTTGAGCTTACGTGGGCTGGCAGGCGGGGCAATGACCGAAGGCAATTTGCTCGATCCCGGACCGAGTTTGACGTCGGGCACGCTGATACTGCTGCCGCCGCTGGCGTCGGTCCGACGTTTGTTGGACGGCCGATCTTCGCCGGGCGGGGGCGTAATTTTTGGCAATACGCTCGACGAGCGGGCCGGTACGGGATCTCCGTTGCGCAGCGCGCTGTTTTCGTTTTTAAGTGCTTCGACTTGCTGTTTGTAAGTGTCGAGATGATTTTCGAGGTGGTAAATTTCGTCTTCTTGGTAGCGAAGCTCCTGCTCCAGTAGCTCGCGGCCAGGATCGCTTTTGCAGCCCAAGGTCAGCACCGCGCAGCAGGCCGCCAGGCAGCCGAGGCTGTAACGCAGTGTCCGCCAGGCGGACCGGAAGACGAATTGGTTGCAGGTCATACCTACCTCGCTAGCAAGCGTACGGCCAGCGCCGCGCCTGGAAATGGCGAAAGATGAGAACGGGTGAGATATCCGAAATTGCGATTGGCCGCAAGACGGCTTGGAAAATCCGTGAAACGCGCCGCTTCCATGAGAGTTTCCGCCAGTCATTTGATTGGACGCAAAACGGTTTGGCGATAAACTGGAGTAGTCCTCCGCGAATAGCCTGGCCGAAGCTAGCGGCCGGAATTCGAATTTCAAGCATGGTTTTTTCGATATGCCCCGTCGACTGAAAATGACGTTCCTGCTGACGCTGGCGATCTGCCTGGTTAGCGGCGCAAATGCGTTGGCGGCCGTGGTGCTGTTGGTGAACCGTGCTTCCGCCACCACGCGCTGCATTCTTTCGCAACCTGGCGAAAAAGCCGTCGATGTGGCCATTAAGAAAGGCGATCTGCTGCCGGTTGTGATCGGCGAGAAAATGGAAATCGCCTTCTACTCCGGCAAGGCCGACCGCCGCTACGCCCTGCAGGCGGACTCGATCTATGTGTTTGGCATGGCCGGCGAAGAACTCGTGCTGCAACATGTGGGCTTGCGACCGGCCGAAGTCAATCCGGCGGCCGCCGTTCTGACAGACGCCTCGACTGAAGTCAAAAAATCGGCCGAACAACTGGCTGAAGACGCTAAGCGCAGTAGCCAACTGCTGACCGTGGCCGTGAAAGTGCTGGTTGACGACGACGAGCAAGCCAACCGCCGCAGTTGGGAAACGCGGTTGAAAAAACGCATCGAAGCCATCTCCGACGTGCTCGAGCACACCTGCCGCGTGCGCCTGAGCGTGTTGGAAACCGATACTTGGATCAGCAACAACTCGATCACCGAATTCGAAAGTTCGGTCGACGAATTTACACGCAAAGTCGATCCGGGCAAAGCCCGGTTGGCGATCGGATTCAGCAGCCAATATCAGGTGCCGCAAGGCAAATTTAACCTCGGCGGCACGCGCGGCGCCTTGGGCCGCCACATTTTAATCCGCGAGTGGTCGCAACACGTGACCGAAGAAGAACGCATCGAAGTGCTGCTGCACGAAGTGGGTCACTTTCTTGGCGCGGCTCACAGCTTCGAACGAGATTCCGTCATGCGGCCCGTGCTGGGTGATCGGCAGGCCCGCGCCCGAGATTTCCGCATCGGTTTCGATCCGCTCAATGCGCTGGCCATGAACCTGGTGGCCGACGAACTCCGCGTCCGAGACTACGGCAGTCTTTCGCAACTCAGCCTGCCGACGCGCAATAAATTGCGTCAGCTATATAACGAAATTGGCGCCACGTTGCCCAACGATCCCGCGCCGCCCGAGTATTTGCGATTGTTGGGTTTCAATTTGGATCGGTCCGCCACTCTGTTACCCAGCGCGCCCTATCCGTTTCCGACGTCGCGCTCGGCGAGGCCCTGAGCTGGCATGGAGAATTACTCGGCTGCGTCGCAATTTTTTGCCGACGCCGACTGGTCGCACCCGTTGGGTCGCGTGTTTGTCGGCGGCCAACTCACGACCGACTGGCTGTTGGATGCTTACCGGCATGGCATCTTTCCTTGGCCCATGTCGGCCACTAGCCGTCGCATGCAATGGTGGTCGCTGGATCCCCGGGCGATTTTCGAAATCGATGGTATGCATATCTCGCGGCGTCTCGCCCGCAGATGTCGCGGGGATGCGTTGACGGTCACGCACAATCGCGACTTCGCCGCCGTAATGCGCGGTTGCGGGACATCGCAGGATCGCGCGCGGGCCACCTGGATCAGCGAACCACTCGTGGCGGCATACTGTCAGTTGCATCAGCTTGGCCACGCGCACAGCGTGGAAGTCTGGCAAGCCGGCGAACTGGTTGGCGGCACCTATGGCGTGGCCATTGGCGGGCTGTTTGCTGGCGAGTCGATGTTCTACCGCGTTCGCGATGCCTCCAAAATCGCGCTGGTTTACTTGCATCGGCATCTGGCCGCGCGCGGTTATGCGCTGTTCGATATTCAGCAGCTCACCGACCACACGGCCAGTTTGGGCGCTATCGAAATTTCTCGGCGCGACTACTACCTCCGATTGCGGGCCGCGCTCGTGCTGCCGGTGACATTCGATTAAACGCAATCGCAGCCCAACCGCGGCTTACGATCACCGTTTGCCGCGCAAACGGATCGATGCCTGCGCGGCGCGCGCATGCCGGAGAAATCAGTCGCTGGGAAACGGCGTTTCTTCGCCGCTCATTTGGCTGAGCGCGTTGCGTGCTGCCCGTTGCTCGGCTTCTTTCTTGTTGCGACCCCAGGCGGCCGGAAAGCGATTCTGTCCGATCTGGGCGGCGATCTTGAAGCATTTGCTGTGATCGGGCCCTTTTTCGTCCAGCAACTGATAGGTTGGCGTGGTGCAAAACTCGCGCTGCGCCAGTTGTTGCAGTTGCGACTTATAATTGCCAGCCCCGTCGCCATTGGCGGCCAACTCGATCTCCGGCCCCATCCAGCGGAGGATGAATCGCTTGACCATCTCGGGACCGCCGTCCAAATAGATCGCCGCCACCAGCGATTCGAATACGTCGGACAGTAGCGACGGCGGCACGTTGGCATGCGTGCTCATGCCTTTGCCGAGGTATAGAAACTCCTCGAGATTCATTGCGGCGCTGATCTTGGCGCAGGTGTTGCGGCTGACGACCACCGATTTAATCTTGGTCAGATCGCCTTCCAAATATTGCGGATACTGATGAAACAGTTCTTCGCAAACCACGGCGCCGAGAATGGCGTCGCCAAGAAACTCCAACCGCTCATTAGATGCCAGTCGATGTTGCGCGCCCGAGGCGTGCGTGAGCGCCGCTTTGAGCAGCGCCAAGTCACGAAATTGATAATCGATGCGTTGCTGGCAGGTTCCCAGCAGCGTCGGCAATTCCGCGGTTGTTTCCGGCCAAATTTCGCTGGCCATGAGAATCATTTCCGTTCGCTGGATGGCGACCTCGGTTCACCGGCGTGGCGTCGACTCACGCCATCCGCAACGAGGCGGTCGCATCAGGGCGAACTCACTAGGGCGTTGATCTCCCTCGAAACGAAAACTGGAACGACCGAAAAACGACTTCCACGCGCGCCGGGTGAAGAATTTGCAAAAGTCGCTCGAAGCCGAACGAAATCTCAGGCAGTTCTACGCAGTGAAACTGTGGCGGGTTCACTGAAAACGCAAGCCAGCATGGAAGTGGTTTGCCGAGAAGGCTTCCATCCGATCCGAAAGAAATGGAATTGGAAAAAACGCGCGGCCGATTGGCTGCACGCAACGACAACTTAAGGCTATTCCCAGAAAAGACTTTTGTCAATCCAGCGGTTGGTGGTGGTCGCGTCTTTAGCCATTTTGCGGCAGATTCCGCCGGTTGTGCCGCAAGATTGCCCGGCGTGCGGTATCTATCGCTGTGAAATACAGACTGGCATCGCAAAAGAATTGGAATCGAATTTGCCTCGCTGGTTCTCAATGTACCCCCATTCCAGTTTTGCAGAGAGAAGGAGCAGTTATGAGCGTTGTACAAAAACGCGCGACAGGTCTTGTCGCTTCGGCAGCCGCAGTTCTACTTTTGGGTCTGGGCGCGATGCACTGGACCGGCAACGTCTCCGGCGATGAACCGCGCGCCAATCAGCTTGCCAGCGCCACGCGTGAGTCGACGCCGGCCGATCGCGAGCAAGCCAGCAAAGGTGTCAATTTTGCCAAACAACTTTCGCACGCATTCCGGCAAGCGGCGGCCGATGCCACGCCGGCAACCGTGAAAATTCGTTCGCATGCCGATGCCAAGCCAGTCGCTTTGCACCGCGGAAACAACGGCAACATGAGCCGTGGCGATAATCCGCTGAAAGGCACGCCGTTCGAAAAATTCTTTGGCGATGATTTCGGCGGGATGCAAGATTCCGACCGCGGTCGAACACCCCAACGCGACGGCGTGGGCTCAGGCGTGATCGTCGATGGCTCAGGCATCGTGCTCACCAACAATCACGTTGTCGAGGGCGCGGATAGCGTCACCGTCCGACTGCCGGATGGCCGCGAATTCAAAGGCACCGACATCAAGACCGATCCGCAAAGCGATCTGGCCGTTATTCACATTAACACCAAAGAAAAGCTGCCCGTCGCCAAACTGGGCAACAGCGACGAACTAGAAAATGGCGATTGGGTGATTGCCATCGGCAATCCGTTCGAACTGGAAACCACCGTCAGTGCCGGCATCATCAGCGGCAAGGGACGCGAATTGGGCATGAATCGCCGCGCTAAGTTCTTGCAGACCGATGCCGCGATCAACCCGGGCAATTCCGGCGGTGCACTGGTCAATCTCGATGGCGAAGTGATCGGCATCAACACCGCCATTGCCAGCAGCAGCGGCGGATATCAAGGCATCGGCTTTGCCATTCCGATCAATCAGGCCAAGTGGGTCATGCAACAATTGATTAGCAACGGCTCCGTGCAACGCGCCTATCTGGGCGTGGCGATCGGCGAAATGAGCGACGATTTGGCCGCCAGCCTGAACGTCAAGCCAGGCGATGGCGTAGCAGTTATGGAAGTGCAGCCCAACTCGCCGGCCGCCGACGCCGGACTAAAACCGGGCGATGTGATCACTGCCATAGGCGATCATAAAGTCAAACAACCGCGCGAATTGCAAGAAGCGGTCGAACGCATGACCGTCGATGGCAAGCAGACAGTTCACTATCTCCGCGATGGCAAGGCGGAAAGCAAAACCGTGACCATGAAAGCTCTGCCCAGCGACGTGACGCTGTCGGCCAATGGTCGCGGCGACGATGACCAGCACGCAACGGAAGGCTACACCGCCGAGAAGTTCGGTCTGACCGTCACGGACCTGGGCAAGGCGCAGCAACGCAGTTACAAAACCTTTGCGGGCGTGGTGGTCAGCCACGTGGGCGAAGGCAGCGCGGCGGCAACCGCTGGCCTCCGCGAAGGCATGCTGATCATGGAAGTGAACAAGCAACCGGTCAAAGATATTGCCGCCTTCGAAGCGGCGGTAAAGAATGCCTCGCCCAAGGATGGACTGTTGTTACTGGTACGCACCCAGCAAGGAACTCAAGCGTTGATGGTGTTGCGCGCATCCTAAGACCGGACTTTGCGGCGAAGCGATTCGCCGCGTAGGCCTGGTACGTTGGCCGCTCGTCGAGCCGCGCAATGCGGTTTCGACGAGCGGTTTTTTTGCGCGCGAAGTTTTGCAAGCCAACATTTTGGCCACGCGCCTTGCCGGCATGCCGAGCCAGCGTTAGCATGCTGGCATGCCAGAAGCCAAAGTTCAGCCGCCGCGTTCGATTGCCGAGTTTTTGCGGCTCGGGCCAGCCGTTTGGTTGGCAACAGGGCTGGGAATCGGATTTTTGCCCAAGGCGCCGGGCACGTTCGGCACGCTGTGGGGCCTGCCACTGGTGTGGCTGTTGCAACAGATCGTCAACCCTGCCTGGCGGGCGCTGGCAATCTTATTGATTTGCCTGGCAGGCGTGCCCATCTGCACTGCCGCCGTACGGCGTTTAGGCAACATCAAAGATCCAGGCTGCGTGGTGCTGGACGAAATCGCCGCCATGCCAATCACCTTTTTCTTAATTCCAGACCGGTTTATTGGCGTATCACCACTGTTGCTGGCACTACTCGGTTTCGGGCTGTTTCGTTTGTTCGACATCACCAAATTGCCGCCCATCAAGCGACTGGAGCGGTTGCCCGACGGACTAGGCGTCATGGCCGACGATTGGCTGGCTGGCGTTTATGCGAACCTAGCCTTTTGGGCCTTGCTAGCGGTATTTGTTCGCTGGAGTTGAAAGTGGGCAAATCTTGTTGGCCATTCGCACGAATCTGACCTTGGCACATCAAAGCGGTTTTGATATCTATTGCACCGCTTGCTAACGGACAGAGAATAATCTGGGGGCGAAGGAAGTCCCATTGATCTGCGGCGCAAAGGATTGCGCCGGATTGCTTTGTTCGACGATCAACCAAACCGCAGGGACGCGATTTGCATGGCGAAAGAAATTCCGTTCAACCGGCCGTACATTACCGGCAAAGAACTTTATTACATTGCCCGCGCGGTGACCGAACCGCATTTGGTGGGCGATGGTCGATACACCAAGGCCTGCGCGCGATTGCTGGAGCAGCAATTCGGCATCAACAAAGTGTTGATGACGCCCTCGGCCACGGCGGCGCTGGAGATGGGCGCCATTCTGGCGGACGTCGGTCCGGACGACGAAGTGATTTTGCCTTCGTACACGTTTGTCTCGACCGCTAACGCCTTTGTGCGTTTGGGCGCCAAGCCGATCTTCGTCGACATTCGTCCCGAGACGCTGAACATTGACGAAGACCAAATCGAGCAGGCCATCACGCCACGCACCAAAGCGATTTTTCCGGTGCATTACGCCGGCATCTCCTGCGAGATGGAAAAAATCATGCAGATCGCCAAGCGCCACAATCTGGTGGTGGTCGAAGATGCCGCGCAAGGCGTGAATTCGTTTTACGAGGGTCGCGCGCTGGGCTCCATCGGACATATGGGCGCTTATAGCTTTCACGAGACCAAGAATTATGCCTGCGGCGAAGGCGGCGCGCTGTGCATTAACTCGCCGGAAATGATCGAACGCGCGGAAATCATTCGCGAAAAAGGCACCAACCGCAGCCGTTTTTTCCGCGGCGAGGTGGACAAATACACCTGGGTTGACGCCGGATCGTCGTACATTCCCAGCGAACTTTCCAGCGCGTTCTTGTACGCACAATTGGAAAATCTCGACACCATCAAAGCCCGCCGCCGCGAAGTTTATCAGTTCTATCGCCGGCATCTGAAGCCCTACGAAGCCCAAGGACTGTTCAAGCTGCCGCAGAGTCGCGAAGAATGCGAAGGCAACTTCCACATGTTCTACGTGATCATGCCCAGCATGGACGCTCGCGACGCACTGATGAACTATCTCAAGCAACAAGGTATCCGAGCGGTCTTTCATTACGTGCCGCTACACACCGCGCCGATGGGCGAAAAGTTTGGCTATCGTGCCGGCGATCTGCCGGTGACGGAAGATCTCAGCGGCCGGTTGCTACGGCTGCCGTTCTTCTGCGATCTGACCGAAGACGAACAGACGTTCATCGTCGATCACATCGTCGATTTCACCACGCAAAAACAAGTGCGGCGAATGGCAGCTTAGTTCGCTCATCGACGCGTCATGGCCTGCCCGGCGCTCGTCGCAAGCGGCCATTCCACACCTAGCCCAGACCGACAGTTGCAAAAGGTAGCGTATGAGTATTGCCATCGGCCCATCGACCGAACATTTGACCGAGCTGAGCTGGGACACCGCGAACTTCGGCTTTCCGGTGTCGCGGATCGAAGCGTATCACCTGGACGACGACGAACTCCGCGCCGCGTTGCGAGCGGCGCGCATGTTCGAGCAGAAATTGGTGTACGTGTTTGCGTCCGCCGATCGCGAATTGCCGCCGGCGCTGCTGCGCGATTTTGGCGGCCGGCTGGTCGATCGCAAAGCGAACTTCGAATTGGACCTGGCGCACGCGCCGGAATTGCCCGACGATCCGGCGTTCGAAATTCTCACCTTTGGTGAATCGAAGCCCGACGCCTCGTTGATTGAATTGGCGTTGGCCTCGGGAACCTACTCGCGGTTTCGCGTCGACCCGCAATTTCCGTCCGACAAATTCGAAGCCATGATGCGCACCTGGATTGCGCGCTTAACGGCTGGCCAATTGGCCGACGCCGTGCTCGTGGCGCGGCTGCCTGGCAAATCGAAGAATCTGGCGTTCAACGCGCCGCTACTGACCGACGGCGTGGGCCGCAGCACGCTGGTGGCCGTGGCCGAAGAAGTTCGCGGACGCGGACTTGGTACGCAAATCATGGCGGCCGTGCATCGCTGGCTCATTCGCCGCGGCGCATCGCGGGCCGTGGTTTGCACGCAGCTCGATAACGTGCCGGCCTGCCGCTTGTATCAGAAGGCTGGCTACCAACTGGCAAACGTTGAAAACGTCTTTCATTTTTGGGTGTGATCCCGCGACGAGCAGCCATTGGGCGCGGCGTGAAGCGAGCGCCGCGCAATACGGCCCGTTGTCACGGCATGTGAATCATTCACCGTAGATACTGAATTCAGGAAGCGCGATCATGGTGCGAGTTCGTCCGGCAAAAATTCAAGTCTCGGTCGTGATTCCGGTCTACCGCTCGGAAAAAACGATCCGCCAGCTCACCACCCGCTTGATGGCCACCCTGGAAGCGCGCGGCGAGAGCTACGAAATCGTGCTGGTCAACGATGGCAGCCCCGACGACTCTTGGAAGATTTTGGAAGAACTGCACGCCGAACACCCCGAGCACATTCTGGCCGTCGAGCTGATGCGAAACTACGGCCAGCACAATGCGCTGATGTGCGGATTCCGGCATGCCCGCGGCGAATTCGTCGTCACCATGGACGACGATCTGCAGAACCCGCCGGAAGAAATTCACAAGCTGCTGCACGAAATTCGCAGCAAAAACCTCGACCTGGTCTACGGCTCGTACGGCTGCAAAAAACATCATCCGCTGCGGAACATCAGCTCGACGCTGGTGAACGGCTTTTACCGCACCATCTTCCGGTCGCCGGTCAAAGTCACCTCGTTCCGCGCCATTCGCCGCGAACTGTTGCACAGCATCTTCGCCTACACGCTGAATTTTACCTTCGTCGACGGTTTGCTGGCTTGGAACACCCAACGCATTGGTAAAGTCGAAGTCGAACATCTGCCGCGGGCGGAAGGTCGCTCGGGCTATTCATTCGGCAAGCTGCTCGTGCTGGCCGTGAATCTGTTCACCAACTTCTCGCTGATTCCGTTGCAAGTGGTGACCGTCTGCGGCATGATCTCGGCGGTCGGCGGATTTCTGGTGGCAGCTTATCTACTGCTGTTGTGGCTGACCAGCAACATCAGCGTGCCCGGTTATGCCTCGACGATTGTGGCCGTGCTGGTGCTCGGCGGTTTTCAACTGCTAGCCGTCGGCGTGATGGGCGAATACCTGGGCCGTCTGCATTTGAACGTCAATCGCAAGCCGCAGTACACCAAGCGTCGCGTGTTGCGCGTGGATGCGGACGATTCGCTCACGCATGAAGCTGAGTCGACCGAACACGGCCATATTTTGAATTACGCCAGCGAAGCCCGTCGGCGGATTGGCACGTAAGCCGCGTACGCCATTCGCACCGTTGACTCGTCGCCAAAACGTGTTTGCACGCTGGAAGTTTATTGGAATTGCGCTTCGGCCAATTGCCGCACGCCGCGGAGGTCGAGCTTGCCGGTGCCGAGTACCGGAATTTTTTCGACCTGCCGGAAACTGTCGGGGCTGGGAATCCACAAGTTGGGCAAGCCAGCCTGCGCGAGCAATTTGCAAATCTCTTCCGGCTTCTTCGGCAGTTCGGTGTGAATGACGACGATCCGTTCGCCTTTTTTTGCGTCCGGCACGGCGGTAACCACCAGCCGCAGTTCTTCGTCCAAGTGCAAAACGCTTTGTAAGGTTTCTTCGATCTTGATGTGCGGCACCATCTCGCCGCCGATCTTGGAAAAACGGCTCTCGCGCCCGGTGATGAACACAAAGCCGTCAGCGTCGATCAGCCCCATGTCGCCGCTGACGTACCAGCCGTCGCGCATCACTTTGGCCGTCAGTTCCGGCTGATTGAGATATCCCTGCATCACGTTTTTCCCGCGCACCCAGAGCATGCCGGCTGTTCCCGCCGGCAGCGTTTTGCCGCTTTCCGGATCGACCGCGCGAATTTCCACGCCAGAAATTGGCCGGCCGACGCTGCCCTCGCGCGCGCCGGGGCCGGCGCCAGGCGTTTGACGTCCCGGCGCCACGTTGGCCGCCGCCAACGGCGAAAGCTCGGTGGCACCGTAGGTTTCCAGCGGTCGCACGCCGTATTTACTTTCGAAGGCGTCGGCCAGTTCCTTGGGCAACTTTTCCGCGCCCGCATAAACCACGTTCACGCTGGCCAGTTCGGCGACTTCGCACTTGCGCGAATACATCCGCATGAATGTCGGCGTGGCGATCAACACCGTGACGCCATGCTTTTGGCATAGCGCGCCGACCTCTTTGGCGTCCAGCGGATTATGGTGATAGACGCCTTTGGGATCGAGCGCCAGCACGGTCCATAGCGTGGCGGTGAAACCGGCCGAATGAAAGAACGGCAGCACGCCCAGCGCCACGTCTTTTTCGGTCAGGTGAATCAAATTCTCGATCGAGGCCATGTTGGCTGCCAGATTTTCTTGCGACAGAACCACGCCTTTGGGCTGCCCTGTCGAGCCGCTGGTAAAAATCACCGTTAGCGTTTGCTCGGGCCGAATGCGCGTCAGGCCGAGTCTGCGTTCGAGCAGCGCGATTGGCAATTTGGCATGAAGGGCCGACCAAAGCTTGTCCGCCCAGGTGAGTTGCCGCGCGAAGTCTTCCAAATACAGCACAGCGGCATCGAGTTCGATTTTCAGCCGCTCCATCACTTTGCGACTGCTGATCACGTGCCGAATGCCGCATTGTTTGATGCAGGCGTTAATGACTTCCGGAGTGAGCGTATAATTCAAATTCACGGCCACGCGGCCGCCAATCGCCAGTGCCGCGTTGGCCAGCACGCCGCCGGCCGAAGGCGGTAACAATAGTCCAACATACGGTTCGTCGGCCGCCAGCAGCTTGCGATTGAGCAGCCGCTGAATGGCCAGCGACCGCAACAGCAGGTCGTTGCCGGTAAGCCGGGCACCGGTCGAGTCGGCGACTTTTTCGCGAGTGTTGGCGCGGCGGCAAGCACGCAAAAATGCTCGCGGCAAAATCATCATGTCGGTTGTTTGCGTCATCGAATCCGCTTCGTTTGGGCCGCTAATATCCAACGCCGAGCTTTCCGCCGACCACACACTATCGCGAGTTTTCGGCTGTTTCGCAATCCACAACGGCTGTGCGAGCGAAGTCGTTTGCGGGGCTAATGGGGCTCGACTTCTCGGTTCAATTCGCCAATCAGCCGCTGCGCGTCGCGAACCGCGGGACTGTCGGAAATATCGGCCAAGCGGTCAATTTGCGTGATCGCGGGGCCAATCAAATGCCGTGTGAGCAACGCTTGCAATTGCAAACAATGTTTTTGGTAATAGCCGGTGTAGAGCGATTTCAGCAAGGCAAAAACGGCTTGCTTGCCGCCGCCTTGGACGGCCACTTCGCCGCCGATGGCCACCGCCACGTCCACCGCGGCTTGCGTGATCACGTGCCCGGCTAACTCATGAACGGCCATGCCCATGAAGAAAATCGTCAGCGCCGGACGAGCGACGGCCGAAGCAATCAACCCGTACTTCACTGTGCCCAGCAGTTTGGGATACTGCTGCTGGAAATGGTCCATCTCGCTGAACACCAACTGGCGAAAGCCGTCGGGATTCATCGGCAATTGCTCGTAATCGACCTTGAGCGCCTCGCGAATTTGGCGAGGCCGATCGCCGCCGACAACATTTTCCAGCGCGTCCACCAAAATCGGATCGCGGCCTTGCTGCAACGCTTGCATTTGATCGATGATCTGCAGCACCGCGCCTTGAATGGCTTCCCATTCGCCCCGGCGGAAATCGGCCTCGATCGTGGCTTCGCTGCGGCGGAACGGTCCGGTAACTGTCTCGCCCAGCCATTGGTAGGCGCCATTGATTTTACGCTCGGCCCAATTGCGCTTGGGCTTCATCCATTGCCAGATTGGATTCCAAATCAAATGCGTCGGCGGTTGCGGCGGACGAATGTTGCGGACTTGAATCAGCTTGCGCAATTGCTCACGGGCGCTGACGTAGTCGTCGGCCCGCGCGCGAATGGTTTGCAGATAATGCGGCAGACCATGCTGTGGGTGCAACACGTGCTTCAAACTGCCGCGAAAGCTGTTGATTTTAATCTCGTCGAATTTCAGCTCGGCCAGATCGGTTTGTAAATTGTGCATGCCGGGCGTCAGCGGATGAAACGTCAACGCATGCTGATGCGCGGCCTGCCGATCGCGGGGCACGGCATACGCGGCGTAAATCGTTACGCCGGTTCGCTCGCAAAACGTTTGCAACCAATGCCGACAAGCCGCTTCCTCCATTGGCCATTCAATCAGATTGAATACGACGATGATGGTTTTATCGCTGTGCGCGGCCTGCCGAAAAAAATCGACAACCGCCGCATCGTTGTACTTCTGACCGGTGAGCAGACAAACCAGCACGTCGGCCGCATAGCGGACTTTTTCCGCGCGGCGCCAGTTTTCGCGTAGCACGCTGTCGATGTCCGGCGTGTCCAGCAGAATCAATCGCGCAGGCTGACGTCCCGACGGGTCTTCGCGATAAATCAGCCAATCTTCGTCCGTTTCGGCGATGGCATCTTGATCCGACTGCCAGGCGCGCGGCTGAAAGCTCTCGAACAGTCTGCCCAGCGAACCGACGTTCGGCAGTGACTGGTTTTGCGAGGCCGCATTTAGCGATGTTGCCACGGAACCGCGCGGCAGTAAGCAGACCGGATGTTTGGTGCCGGCCGCCCAGGGCTCGGCCTTGCTGATTTCGCTGCCGGCCAAATGATTGAAGAGCGTACTTTTGCCGGTATTGGTTCCGCCAGTCACCGCCACAACCAGCACCGGATGTTCTTCGTCCAACTGAGGGCGCAGTTTATCGAACAGCTCGCCATGCCAGGCCTGCGCTTCGGCCGGCGGCAGGCGCATTACGCGCGCGGACTCGGCCAGCCCATCGACGGCCGCTGCCAACTGCTGAATCCGTTCGACCCATTGCCGATACGGCCGCGGGGTGGTGGCAGGTTGCGTTTCGCTGGGCAGGTTCATTCCACTCGCTTTGCACATTTGTCGGGCATTGACACGGGCTGCATTGTAATTGGCCAACGGAAACGGGGCAAAAGCAACCTGCCCAGCGCGGATAATTTCCCATGCGGGCCGAAAAAATGCTGCGGCCGCGAATTATAATCGAATGATGGAAACCTCGCTGCCCATCCCAGTTCGCCGACCGTTTGCCACGACGTGCGTTGGCCCTCGGCCGCGCAAGATTGGCGTCGGCAGTGTGCTGCTGTTCGGCCTGCCGACACTGGCGGTCACGCTGTTTTTCACGCAGTTCGCGGTGCTGGTACGAACCGAACTGCGTTTGCTGCAGGCGGCCGAAGTTGGGCTACGGACCGCGGAACTGCCCGGTGCCACGTCAGCGGAAATTCTGTTAGCCGTGCGTGCCGCGTTGCCGCATGCTGCCGGAACGGAGCCGAGCGAGCGAATCCGGCTGACCGTCAACCAGCGCGATCCAACCTCCGCCTCCACTGAGCCCTTGGCTGCGCGCCCTGGCGATACGCTCGGGCTGTATCTGGCGGTCGACGCTTTGGATGTCACGCCGGATCTGTTTGGGAAAATGGGTTTGTCGCTGCGTGGCAAGCAGATCAGAATCTACCGCACGCAGACGATCAAGTAGCGCCGCTTTGCCGGCCACTCGCAAACGCTCGCCAATGACATTTCAAGCGTCGCCGCAAACCAGCGTGATTTTGCTAAGTTCGCAGGGACAATTCAGTCGCAGCATGAACTTGCCCGAACTGCCACGACTGACATGCATCACGGTGGGCGGTAAATCGAAGGTGCCTGACGCAAAGCGGACGCCATAACGGCTGGGCGCCACGATCGGACCAATCAGCGGAAATCGCACCTGCCCACCGTGCGTGTGACCCGCCAACATCAAATCAAAATCGCGGCGACGAGCCCAGGCAATCTGGTCCGGGGCGTGCGCAACCAGCAGACGCAATTGATCGGGCGCCGCATCACGACTGGGCCAGCCAGTTAGGTCTGGCGCGGGTTCGATCCACGGCATTTCCGTGCCAGCCAGCAGCAGGCGCGCACCGTCGATATCCAATTGGCAATCGCGGCCGCCAAGGTCGATCAACCCGGCTGCCGTCAGCAATCGCCGCACCGGCGTGACGTCGCCCAATCGAAGATCGTGATTGCCCAGCACAAAGTACACGCCATGTGGCGCGCGGAGTTCGCCGAGCGTGTCCGGAATCCACTCCAGACAGGCCGCGTGATCGAACAGATCGCCGGAAATCACAATCAGTTCCGCAGCTAAGGCGTTGGTTCGTGCCGTGAGTTCTTCGAAGTAGGCTTTGTCGACTTGCCCTGTCATGTGCAGGTCGGAAAGATGCGCGATACTGAAGCCGGCAAGCTGGCGTGGCAAACGGGCAAGCGCCAGTTCGAGATCGTGAATTTGCAGCACAGTCACCTGGTTGCCGGGCACCAGCCCAAACATTTTGCCGCGCAAACCGTGCGTGAGCGAATGTCCCAGATGCCGGGCAACATCGACCACCTGCACCCGATTTCGCAGCACACGGCGCGGCGGGCGATCGGTCCGTTTTCGCCAGAGCCAGTGCAGCGCAATGCCAACGCCAGGCACGATGCAAGCCGCAAAGTACATGTCGAGCGCCGTCGCCGATGCGCTGGGCCAAATGTCTGCGTTCTGCCGCAGCCGCAGGCCGCAATTCCACAGTTCGGAGACCAACGCCCACCAAAAGCCGGCGTAAACAACCAATGAGACGGCCTTAGTCAGCCAGCGGCGCAAACCGGTCGAATGAAACCGATTGATCAGCGTCACCCAGACAAAGGCGTGGCCCAAGATCGCAAATCCTCCGGCGATCAATTGCAGCGGCAGCATAGGGCGACAACCGGAAACACAAAAAACAGGCGAGTGGCAGGCGAAATTCCCTAGCCGTCGCGACGCCGGTCTGCCGCGCGGTGCCAGGAGGTTATCCAAGCCTACACCGCGATTGCGCGCACCGCAGCGTCAAATCCCTGATCCAGCGGTACGATCTTAACTAAGATGCCGCGGGCGCCGGTTGTTTGGGCCCCGGCGATTGAATGCACCGCTCGACATTTTGCAGCAATTGCTCCAAACGGAACGGCTTGTAGAGAAAGTACTCCAAACCGGCTTTGCGAGCACTGACCTGCGAGTGACCGGGATCGTAACCAAAACCGGTCATCAGAATGATGGGCACCGGCTCGATAATGTCTTGTAAACGCAAGAATAACTGGTAACCGCTCATGTCCGGCAAGCGAATCTCGGCAATGATCACATCGTATGGATCAGGGCCAGCGTTACGAACCATGAACACGGCTTCGCCAGCGTCGTGAGCCGTCTCGACGATGCAACCGTACCGCTCCAGCAGCTTGTGGGCATCAATGCGGACGCTTTCGTCGGCGTCGACGACCAAAATTCGCCGGCCGCGCAACAAAGGTTGCGAATCGCCTTGCATGGACGGCGGCAAGGCTTGCGTGGGCGCCATCTTCTGACCCACCTTTTGGATCATCAGCTTAATGTCACGCGCGTTACGCAAAATGCGTTGCAGCCGCTCGACAACGTCCGGCTCATGGCCGATGTAGCGTTCCATGACGTTAACCGCGTCGTTCAGAATCACGTCCACCGGTAGCGCGACTGCTTTGTGGATGTGCTCGACACTTTCGGCCGCGGCACTGGCTTTTTCGGCATTCAGCAGTTCCAGGGTGTTGAGCGCCACGGCCACATCGCGCGTAAAGATTTCCAAAAACTGCAGGTCGCTCTCGGTGAACGCATGCGGTTCCGGACTCTCGACATTGAACGTGCCAATCACCTGATCGTGCAACATCAGCGGCACGGTCAGCGAACTCTTCGCGCCTTGGGCGCCCACCAAATACAGCGGGTCTTCCGTGGTGTCTTCGCAGAGGTAGCTCTTGCCGGTGACCGCGACAAAGCCGGTCACGCCATTGCCTTGCAGGTCGGCTTTGAGTTTGCGATTGGCCGCTTCGGGCGTCATCCCCAACGAAAGCAGCGGTTCCAACGTCCGAGTTTCCAGGTCTAGCATGCGGATTTCGACCACGTCGAAGTGCAGCAGGTCCTTGGTGAAATGCAAGATATTGGATTTGAGCAGATCAACCCGCTCTTGCACCGACATCTTCAAAAGTTCGTCAGGCGTCAGATCGGCCAGTTCGACACCCGCCTGGTGAATGGCGGCCAACTTCTGTTGCTGCAGAACTTCGTGCGTGACATCGCGAATGGTCACGATCAAGTTCTGCCCCGCCTGATCCGGCTCAAGCACCGGAGCGGCGTGCACGTGGAAGTAATGGTTGTCGGCCGAGCGCAAGGTTGAACTGCTGGCTTTGCCGGTGGCCAACGCGGTGTGAAACGGGCAGAAGTCTGGACCGAGAATTTCGGGGCTGTTGAGGACTTCGTAGAATTTCTGGCCGATGATCTGCTCGCGTCCGCTCCAATGCAGCAACCGCGCGTTTCCCCAGATGATCGTGTTGTCGGCGTCCAAGACAGCAACGCCGTCTGGCATGCCTTCCAGAATGCGTTCGTTCTGCAGCAATTTGCCGATCTTGAACGCTTCACTTAAATGCTGTGCGGCGACATAAACGCCATCGAAAGCTTCGTGCACCAACCGAACCATGGCTCGGATTGGAGAGCGAACCTCCACGACTTCGGTGTTTTCACCGAAGGATGGCATCGGCACCGAATCTTGCTCGTCGCCATCGCGAACAATCAAGATTTTGGGCTTTGATGTCAAAGCTCCTCGCTCCGTTTCCGAATAAGGCGGGCATCTCTAGCGGGACGGCTTTATTATAGAACGCACCGCGCGCTTAAACAACCGGGATGTCTGGCGAAACTGCTGCCGTTTTAAACGTTCTCGATAAAGAAAGTTCAAAACACCAAAATTTGTGGTTTCTGTCGTCTGAAAACTTCACACCCTTGCTACGCACACCGCACCAGCCGGGATTTTCGCTAGGATCGGAATTTTAATCAGCCGCTCAAGTTCTGTTGCCGCACCCATCCGCCGCGTCACGCGCGCCTGCGGTCATTTTCCCTGATCCTGGCCTGCGGTTAGCCAATTCAAAGTCACGCGAGCAAAAACCAAACGGTCCATATTGTCCGTCTCGTACAAGCAGCCAATCGAACCGTCCGGCAACCGACACAGCACGCTGTAAGCGAAACTGCCGGCAACCAGCACGCGTTTGGCCGGCCAGGTTTTGCCTTCGTCGTAACTGATGCGCAGCGTGCCGTTGGTCCGCTTATCGCTATCCGGTCCGCAATATAGGATTCGGCTTTTGTCGCCGGCATTGGCGAACGAATAGCGAAAAATGGCGGCCATGCAGCCTGGGTCAGCCAGCGCGGGATCATCACTGATGGCCGACCAGGTTTCGCCGCTATCACCGCTGGTTGCGGTTTTCCGCAAAGCTTTGCCGCTCCACTTCCGCGCATTCAGCCGCACATCGCCCCCGGCAAGTTCGACCATTTGCACTTCATTGACTTGGCTGGTCTCCACGCCGCGGCCATCTGGCAATCGGCAATTGGCGGGCGGCTGGCCGATCTGCCAGCTTTTGCCGACGTCGTCACTGTAAACGGAAAACACATCCCAGTGACCGAACGTGCCCTGGTTGAACGGCATGACGATCCGGCCGGCACGTTTGCCGTGGCTGAGCTGAATTCCGATGCCGGGGCCGCTGGCCATGATGTTGACGCGCTCGGGCAGTTTTGTCGTGGCAGTAACATCCCGCGGCTTGTCCCAAGTCAGGCCATCGTCGTCGCTAGCAATCAGCAGGTTACGGACGATGTCATCGCCTTCAAGCCCAGTGGCCATTTTCTTGCTATGTTCGGAAATTCCGATCGGATACGACTGAAACATGATCAGCACGCGGCCGCTCTTGCGATCGACCACCGCGCAAGGATTGTTGAGCGAGTGCTTGCCATCCTGGGCAATCCGTTGCTGCTGGCCCCAGGTGCGGCCGCCATCCAGGCTGCGACGGGCGATCAACACGTTTTCCGCCTGATCGGTTTTCCGCTGTCGACCTTCGGCGATGGCCAGCAGCGTGCCCTTGCTGGTGACCACCAACGAGGGAATCCGCACGGAAGCGTAGCCATCGTGACCCGCGACAAACACATCGCTCAATTCAGGTTCCGCGGCCCGCGAAGTCCCCGCCGAACCGACAACCGCTAAGACGATTGCCAGCGCCGCGCGAAGGATGATTTCATTCCCGGGTGTTGGGATGCCAAAGGTTCGGAACAAACGTCTTCTCCAATCGCCAAGGATCGTATCGGCCAGCCGCAACATTGTAATTGTCGCGCGGCAGAAAGAAAATCACGCGTTTCGCCACCGGCCAGGCGCTGCCGCCGGCGCACAACCGAATGCGGAAAACTGGTCGGCAAATTTCAGCAGGCGGATTGTTTCGCAGCGGCGAGAGCGTCAAGATGGAAGCATCCCGCCTACGTACCACGCCTCGCTGCCGAGTCGCCTGCCATGACCGCCTGCCGGAACTTCAAGCAAACGTCGTTGCCGCGTCGCAGTCTGCTCAAGATTGGCGGACTGGGCATGCTGGGCCTGACCATGCCCGGTTTGCTGCAAGCCGCCGAGCAACGGCAAACCATCAAGGCCAAGGCCAAGAGCGTCATTTTTTTGTTCCAGTTTGGCGGACCGAGCCATCTGGAAACATTCGATATGAAGCCCGCTGCTCCGGACGGCATTCGCGGCGAATTCAAACCTATCAGCAGCAACGTGCCCGGCATGCCGGTCTGCGAGCATCTGCCCGAGATGGCCAAGGTGATGGATAAAGTCACGCTGGTGCACTCGATGCATCACGACATGAAGAATCACAACTCGGCTGCGTACTATGCGCTCACTGGCCGCGCGCCGCCGCTGGACGATATCCGACTCCGCGATTCGATCGATCTGTTTCCGTGCTATGGCTCGGTGGCGTCGCGCTGTTTGCCGGCCGCGACCGAAATGCCGGCTTTTGTGGCCTACCCGCACGTGATGCGCGACGGAATCGTCACCGCCGGCCAGCGCGCGACATTTTTGGGCAAAGCGCACGACCCGCTGCTGGTGACGCAAGATCCCAACGCCGATGGCTTCGGCTTGCCCGAGTTGAGTTTGCCGGGCGGATTGTCGCTCGAACGTTTGCAAAACCGCCGCGAATTGCAACAACTCATCGATTCGCAAGCCAAGCTGGCCGACTACAGCGCTGAAGTTCGCGGCATGGACGACTACTACACTCGCGCTCTCGGCATGTTGCATACGAACAAAGTTCGCCAGGCGTTTGACCTTTCGCACGAACCGAAAAAGCTTCGCGACGCTTACGGCCGCACCACCTACGGGCAAAGCTGTTTGCTCGCGCGGCGACTCGTCGAAGCCGGTGTGAAGTTCGTCAACGTGTATTATTCCGACAGTATCGGCGGGCAGGCGTTTTCCGGCGGCGGTTGGGACACGCATGGCTTCAACAACACGCATCAGTTTCCGATTCTCAAGGCCAACCAGCTTCCAATCACCGACACCACGTTGCCCGTGTTTCTCAAAGACATGGACGACCGTGGTTTGCTCAACGACACGCTGGTGGTTTGGATGGGCGAGTTCGGTCGCACGCCCAAGGTCAACGTGCAAGCCAGCCGCGATCATTGGCCCGGTTGCTATACGGTGCTGCTGGCTGGCGGCGGCGTGAAACGCGGATTCACCTACGGCGCCTCGGATAAGACGGGCAGCTACCCGGCCCGTGATCCGGTCCGGCCCGACGATCTGGCCGCCACGATGTTCTACGCACTGGGCATCGATCCCATGACGGAAATTCGCGATTCCGCGAATCGCCCCTGGACGCTGGCCGCCGGCAAACCGATCCACGACATCTTCAGTTAACCGCGACGCGCAGCGGGGCGCGTTATCACTTCCAATCCAATCCACGCGTTCCGCTGCGCGTCGCGGCTAACGATGCGGTGTGACGAAGTTCCAGAACTGCCGTTTCTTTCCTTCTTTGATCGGGTTTTGTTCGACGTAATGGATCGCGCGATCAACATCGTTCGGATCGAGAAAGACTTTCCATTGACCGCGCGCAAAGCATTTTGGTGGTCGACCGCGCTGGTCGCGAAGATGCCCAAACGGATGGATATTTTCTAAGAGCAACCGCGATGTGGCCGCGGCTTTGAGTTGAATGGAGATCTGATTGGCAGCGATATCACTCAACGCAGTTACCAAATGCACATGGTCGGGCAGAATTGCACAGGCGAATATTGGCAATTTCGCTCGGTCTGCATATTGGCCAAAGCCGCGAGCCACCGCACGGGCTTGCAATCCGGTGAACCGGACGGCGCGGCGTTTCAACGCCAGTTTGGCGGCGTATCGTTCGGCATGTTCGTGCGCGCGATAGGCCAACGATTGTGTTTCGGTCGTCTTCGTCGCTGGTCCGAAGCGGGCCAATTCCCAGGAGCCGACAAAATTCGACCACGAACCGCGCGGGTCGTTGGGCAACCAAAAACCGTACGCTCCGAAGATGATGTGGTAACCGACGATCATCGGACACACCGCAAAGAATGACAATTGTTAGCCGCGACGCGCAGCGGAGCGCGCATTACTTCCAATCCAATCCACGCGCTCCGCTGCGCGTCGCGGCTAACGAAATTCGTTTACCGCTGGAAGATCGGCAGGTAGCTGTACGGCAACTGCAGCGAGATCAGCGCGATGGACGTGCCGTAAACTTCGCCCACGCCGTCGCCATTCCAACCGCCGCTGGAACTCTGGTTTTTCAGCAGCCGGTCTCGAGCGCCTGGAAAGAAACCTTTCCAGTTGTCTTCGCTGCTTAAGTACATGGCCTGCGACGTATACAACAGGCTGTAAAATTCGTGGCCGCCGCCCAGCCGTGTGATGTCGCCGCCTTTAACCATGTTTTTAACATAAGCCAACGCTTTCAGCGCCACGGGGTCTTCATAAGCGCCAGCATTGTACATTGTGGCCACGGCGGCCGCGGTGATGGGCGGATGACTGCCGGGTTGACCAGCGCGGTAGCTGATACCACCGTCCGCATTGGCACTCAGAGAGATGTACTTGCAGCCACGATCGATGATCGATTTTGGCACTTTGATGCCGGCATCGCGACAGGCACGCAGGCCTTGAATTTGGGTGACCGTCACCGAACCTTCGTCGCCGCCTGAATTCGGTTGATAGAGCCAACCGCCGGCCGCAGACTGGCTCTGGCCAGTGAGCTTAATGGCTTTTTCCAGCACGCGGCGAATCTTTTCCTGGCGGGTGGTCTCGCGATCCATGCCGTAAACTTCGGCCAAAAACAGCATGGCAAAACCATGCCCATGCATGACACTTTGCTCTTCGCTGGTTCGCGCGATCAAGCCGGTGGAGGAATCGGAATTCGAAATTAAATAGTCGGTAGCCAGTCGCACGTTTTTGGCATATTCGCCTTCGACCGGCGTATTGCCGCCCGCCAATAGCGCCAATCCGGCCAAGGCGGTCATGGCCGTGGGATAGCCGCCGGCACCACGCCAACTGCCATCGCGGGCTTGCGAGCGGGCCAAAAAGGCCATCGCCTTTTTAATGGCCGCCTCGGTCTCGGCGGTAATCAACTCGGGACGTTCGTTGCGTTCGGCGGCACGCGCCGGCGGCCCAACAGCCAGCCAGGCCATCGTCAGCGCCAAACTTGTTAGCACCCGCCCCACGGACAACACCTTGGTATTCCGCATCGTACTGCCTCATTCCGATTTCGACCGAGCCGACCACCAGTAAACTCAGCCTGAATTATGATGTTCGGCCGCGCGGTTTGCCAGTATTCTTTCGGCAAACTTTTGCCGCAAAAAACCTGACAACGACTCTTAGTCGGATGAGTTGGCTGCGCCGCAATCCGTCGCCCACCGCGCGCTGCCGAAACAACGGTCGGCCGCGATCGGGACTGGACAATCGACATTGCCATTTACAGCATGCCGAACGTGGTCCGCAGTTGTTCGATCTGCCCGTCGGTCATGGGCCGCAGCGGCCCCAGTGGTAAACTGTTGATGACCGCTTCGGCCGTGCATTCCAGCACTTCCAGCCGATCAAAGGCGTCGAGAATCGACTTGCCCAGAATCATGGCCCCGTTGTTTTCCAGCAGCGCCACTGGCCGGCTCGGCGAAAGCACGGCGGTGAGCGTGGCCCCGTCGCCATACGCCGCGTTGAAAGGCGCGGTGGGCACATCGCCCAAGAACAGGTAACTCTCCGGAATGGTCCGTGCGTCGAGCGGCGTGTCCGAAACGCTAAACGCCGTGGCGTTGACCGGCGTGGCATTCACGATCGCCTGCACGCTTGGGTATTCGCGATACAGTCGCTGATGGATGCGCACCGCCCGGCTGGGATGATGGCCCGCCTCGCGCTGACCAGCATGGATCAGCGTCAGTTCGCTGGGCTGAATCGATTGCCGATCGACTCCGTATGAGCTAATCACAAAGTCGTCGCCACTCAGCCGGGCCGAAAAGCTTCCGCCCGTGCTGATCAGTAACCGCTGGCGATATCCGCGCTGTATGAACTCGCATAGCTCTTGGCGAATTTCTTTCTCGCGCGTGGAAGCCGCCGTCGGCACGAACTCAGGCAGGTCGCCTTGCGAGGCGCGACCCGCCGGCGCGCGCGGACGCTCCGCCACCGTCAACTGCTCAGGCGTCAGATAACGCACCGGCCCCAGTTGACTGGCCTTGATCACCGTTTTGGCGGTAAATTCCAACGTCTCGAATCGTTGAAACGCTTCGGCCAGATCGCGGCCGCCTACCACCACGCCATGATTCTCCAGCATCGCGCAGTTGCACCCCGTGGCGAACACCGCGGCAATGTTCTCGCCCAGCGCGCGGCTGCCTGGCAGTTCGTAGGGCGCGTAGTCCACGGCGCGGCAAACGTGCGCCGCTTGCGGAAATAAGTCGGGCCGCGGCACGGTGCGGCAAATACTGAACGCCACCAGCGCCACAGGATGCGCATGAATCACCGCGCCCAAATCCGGACGCACACGATAAATGGCCTCGTGAAAGGGATACTCGGACGAGGGTGGATGCCGTCCCGCCGGCTTGCCATCCGCTCCGATGCAGACGATGTCGCTGGCCGCCAATCGCCCTTTGTCCACGCGGGCAGGCGTAATCCAAATCGCACCGGTTTCGTCACGAATCGACAAGTTGCCGCCAGACGTGGTGGTCATCTTATAACGATAAATCCGCTGCATCGTTGCGACCAATTCGTCGCGTGGGTGGACCAATGGGCGTTGAACAATCGGCATGGTCGCCTCCAAATCGATGGGTGCCAAATATGGTCAAAATTGCGATTTCGGTGATCCGCTTATCCGCCCACACAGACGCTTGATTGAGCGATTGGCGGCTTTCCGCAGCTCGGATCGTACTGTATGAGTTCCAAGCGGTTTAGCCGCGCGCCAACCCTACAACGGTTCCTTGTGTCGTTTGAATGGTTGTACCTACCAAGGAGCATAACTTGAACGATTTCAGCAAGTTATGTGGTTATCGCGTGAAATTTGCAAGATCGCGCGGCCGCCGCCGTACGATGACGAACACATCGGTTCAGCATGACCGATTAATGCTGATCCTGCCCGTTGTATTGATCGTAGCGAAGATTAAATGACCCGCCAGTCCGCATTGGCCCCGAATTTGCAAATCTTCTCATTGAGGAATGCGGTTACTGGAAATCTTTGATTGGAGGTGACGTGATGTTACGCAAGTTCAGCAGAACGAGCATATTCGTGTTGGCACTGTTTGCGACGGCCAGCTTTGGCTACGCACAGCGTGGCGGTGGTGGCGGGCGCGGTGGTAATGAGGGCGGGGGCAATAGCGGCGGTCGGGGTGCCGGCGGCGCTGCGTCTGGAAGTTTTAACATTGGTGGAGGCGGCGGGACACGGAGTTTCAGCGGTGGAGCGTCCGCGGCACCGCGGGCTGCGAGCACGCCACACGTCAATTTGTCGGCACCTTCAGCTAGTGGCGCGGTATCGCCTTCGATCCGATCAACGCAAAACGCGTTCGCACCGAATTCGACCGGCGTTACGCGATCTGGCAACACTGCACGCAGTGCGGATGCCGCACGCACGAGCAACTTCGCTCGTGACAATAACTTCGACCGCAATCGGAACGACAATAGTTTCGATCGAAATCGCAGCGACAATTTCGGACGAAACTTGGGAACGTCGATCGCACGCGACGCCTTGGGTCATAATAATTGGCAGCACCGGGACGGCTGGCAGAGCCGCGACGGGTGGCGCTATGATTATGGCCGCGACCATTATCGCGACTGGGACCGTGGCGGATTTGGCTTCGGCTGGTACTACCCGTACTCCTTCTATCCGTACGCTTACTCGGGCGGATACAACAATTACTACGGCAATTATTACGGCTATGATCCGTACTACTCCGATTCCAGCTATACGGCAGCCTATCCAATCGCTGCAACGCAACCCGCGATAGAGGCGGTTGCCGCGGTGGATGCTAATGATGCTCGCGCCGAGGGTGACCAAGGTCTTGGAAACGGCGAGCAGTACTACAATCAGGCCCGCAAAGCTTTCGCTTCGAAGAACTATCACGAAGCAGTGAGGTTGGCAGGTCACGCTGCCGTCGATGCACCTCGCTCTGAAAAAGTTCACGAGCTACTGTCTCTGAGTCTGTTTGCGATGGGCGATTTTCGCGGTGCGTCCGCGGAAGCCCACGCCGCAGCGAGCCTGGGACAAGTTGCCGATTGGAGTACTCTGCGAGGTTACTATCAAGACGGCGCGACGTACAACGAACAGGTCGCCGCACTTTCGAATGCCGCGATGAAAGCCGATGCGACTCCTGACGTGCACTTCTTGCTCGGCTACCATTACATGATGCAAGGTTATCATAACCATGCGAGTAAGGAATTCGCAAAGACGGTCGGACTGGCTCCCAAGGACGAAATTGCCAAGCATCTGATGGACGATACGTCTAAGATGAATGGTGCCTTGGACGCACCCGCTCGATAACGTTGAACTCGCTGGTTTAACAGACGAAAATCGCTCACCGAGTCCACGACAATGTGTCGTGGGCTCGGTTTTTTTGTTGACCTAACGGCTTTAGATTACGAAACGCTACTTGACCACCAGGCCGGCAATGTTTTCCGGCGGCGGCGGACACTGTGGATCGAGCTTCGCCAGCGTTTCCGACAGCACGTGGCTGATTGCTAAATTGCGATACCATTTGTGATCGGCCGGAATGATGTGCCACGGCGCATGATCGGTGTTGCACTTGTTGAGCGCGTCTTCGTAGGCTGCTTGATACTCGTCCCATAG
Organism: Pirellulales bacterium; assembly: GCA_038205115.1. Classification (GTDB taxonomy): domain Bacteria; phylum Planctomycetota; class Planctomycetia; order Pirellulales; family JBBRCE01; genus JBBRCE01. Next base: position 7,751 of record JBBRCE010000034.1, on the reverse strand, counting down.
CTGACGGTCGTCGAGATCGCCCATTCGAAATTTCCAGCGTTTTTCCGGCTGGTCGATTCGCTCTTGCAGCCGCTTCCGCTGTTCTTCCTTGCTGATGTGCAAAAAGAATTTCAGGATCGTCAGGCCGCCATCGCACAGCAGTTTTTCGAAGTTGTTGATGCGTTCGTAGCGCGACTTCCACTCGTCCTGCGGCGCGAGTTTTCGCACCCGCACCACCAGCACGTCTTCGTAATGCGAACGATTAAAAATACCGATATTGCCCTGCGGAGGCACGGCCTGATGCACGCGCCACAGAAAGTCATGCGCGAGTTCCGCACTGCTGGGCGCCTTGAACGAAGTGACCGTGCAACTTTGTGGATTCAAACCGCGCAGCACATGGCGAATCGTCCCGTCTTTGCCGGATGTATCCATGCCCTGCAGGACGATCAAGATCGCGCGGCGGTGCTCGGCGTACAACCGCTCGGCGTAGCCATCGAGACTGTCGATGAACTCATCGGCCTGGGATTGCCCTGCAGATTTCTTCAACCCGGCATTATACGCGGGATCGAAGTCGGCCAGCTTGATTTTTTTGCCAAGCGCGACGCTGAGCGGTTGTGACATGGGTGGATCGCAGGTTCAGAATGTTCGGGGAATTGTCAACGACGAGCGGGCAGCGCGGTCGCGCGGGCCGACGCCCAACCCATAGGTTTTGCGGTCGTTCAGCGGCGATCAGTCGGCTTCCAGCACGACCCGCATGCCCAAGTTAATGTAGCGACTTTTGGGCGTATTCCAATTGCGAAACGATATTCGGCAATACAGCGGCCAACTGTGCCAACAACCGCCGCGGCGTACCCGCAGATGACCTTCGGTGGGTCCAGTTGGATCGTCGGTTGGGGAATGTGCGTAGTAATCTTCGCCATAGCGGTCGGCCGTCCATTCCCAGGCGTTGCCGTGCATATCGTATAGGCCCCAGGGGTTGGGCTTGAAGCTACCGACCGGCGCGGTGTATTGAAAATGATCGTCGGCCGCGAGCGCCTGATCTTGCCACTCCGGAAATGGTTTAGCGCCGGAGTGATCGAAGGTGTTGGCAAAGCCGGCCAACTTTTCGGGATCATCACCAAAGAAGTAGCGAGTCTGGCTGCCCGCCCGGGCGGCGTATTCCCATTCGGCTTCGCGCGGCAAGCGATACGTCTTGCCTTCTTTTTTGCTTAGCCACTGGCAAAACGCCACGGCGTCGTTCCAGGTGATGTTGACCACCGGGTGATCGTCGCCCTGCACGAAGCCGGGGTTTTTCCAGGAGTAATACGGCCGGCGACCTTGATCCACCTGGTGCGTTTCCTGATTGTATCCCCAGCCGCCGGTGCCGTCTTGCTCGGGCTCGGTTTTGAAATCGGCCAGTTTGACGAATTGCTTGAATTGGCCAATCGTGACTTCGTACTGTCCGAAGTAAAACGGTTTGGTGATCCGCACATTGTGCCGCGGATATTCGTCGGTCAGATTGGCGATTCGTTGTTTGTCGTACTTCGGAAAGGCGGCGGCCAGCGCGGCGTGCGAGTCGCCGGAGCCCATCTCGAATTCGCCCGCCGGAATTTTGACGAACTTCATGCCCAGCGAGTTGATGTGCGGTTGCAGCTCTTTTTCTGCGGCCGTCGTTGCGGTATTGCCAGGCAGATCTTTGGCCAGTCCGAATCTCGGCGAAAGCAACAGCAGGCAGATCGCGACCAAGTGGGCAGTTCGCATGTTATGTCTTCCGCGAGAAGTTTCGGTGGGCTTATTCGGGCACTTTGCAGGCAGTTGGCAACTGTTATCCGCCTTTCCGGCGGCAAACGCAACCAACCGCGACGATTTTGCCGGCTATCGAGCTGCTCGACCCAAGCGCGATCGCCGCCGTCGGCTAAAGTTTGCCATCTGGGCGAAAAATCCGCAGAGAAGCGGTCCGAGCGCGAAAGACCGATTCCGCCAGGCGGAAAACCGGAATTCATTGCCGGCCACTGGATTGTACATGGCACAGTGGTACAATAGAGATAACTAGCCCACCGCACGCTTTTGCTCGTCCGAGGAGTTCCTTCCGATGCCTACGTTGCTTGCCTTTGGAATACTCAGCCCAATGGAACTGCTGATTGTTGCCGGGCTGATGCTGTTGTTTTTTGGCAACCGCTTGCCGTCGGTGATGCGTTCGCTGGGTGAAGGCGTCGTCGAATTCAAAAAGGGCGTCAACGGCATACCAGAAGACGAAGACCGCCCTCGCAAGCGAATCGACGACGAAAAGCAAGAAGCGCACTAAGCGGTACTGGCCGGCATTTATTCCGGCCGCATTTAATCTGGCGGACAGTTTGCGACGTCGCGGCAGGATGACAGATTCGGGACTCACCATCGGGCGATAACCGTTTGCGTTATCGTCCGACTTTTTCTTGCGCCGCGATCTGCCTTCACGCTGGCCACCGGACGGGCTTACCGCCGCAGCGGACAAGCGGTTACTAGCCCTGCATTGCCCGCGCACGAGCCATCGCGTCTTCTGCTTCCAAAATCTTGCCGGCGCGCTGGCAGGTGACGCTCAGCGCGGAGTAATTGAACGGATCGTTGGGCTCCAGTTGGCAGACGGTTTCGGCATGCGCGATGGCCAGATCGTGCTTTTTGAGTCGCGTGTACAGCACGGCCAGCGTGGCGTGAGCCAGCACGAATTTGTCGTCCTGCGCGAGCAGTTCTTTCAGCTTGGCCACGGCTTCTTCGTTCTTGCCCGTGTTTTTGAACGCTTCGGCTTCGTTGAGTAATTCAAGATTTGTCGGCATAGTCGGCGGCTCGAAAATTTTGCGATGCGTGCGGGCAATTCGGACGATCACCCGAACGTCAATCTTACTGTTTGCGGACACGTCTTGAAACGGCCGCGGAAATGAAACGATAACCGCTCACCGTCAGTTCTGCGGAGTATCGAGCAATTGCTGAAGTCTGGCCGCCAAATCGGGTGGAAACCTGGCAGTCCAAGTTTCGTCGACGAGTCCCACGGAAATCAGGTCATCGAGATGAACTTGGTCTTTGCGGCGATTTGACAACAGCTTCATCATAACCAACGATTCCAACTTGATTACGCGAAACGGCGACGAGTGATCGACGGTTTCGATCGCTGGCGCCGGCAAGCAGTGATCCGCACGCGTCTTCTCGCCAGAAAATAGCAGATGAATTGCCTCGCTTGGCTTGCCTTGCGGCCCATCTCGAAACATTACCACGTCGAGAACGTCTTCAGGAACGAATCCTGCCAGTTCCAGCACGTCGCTCACTGCCGGCAAATCCTCACGTCGAATGAGAATGTCAACATCGCGAGTGGTTCGCACCGCGCCGGAATCGATCGTTGCCACCCACGATGCCACGGCGTTGCCGCCGACCACTGCGTAATTCAAGTCGGCCCGATTCAAGGCCGACGTTGCCCGCAATAATCGATTTTGGACGTTCGCCACGGCCTGCTCCATGCGATCGAGAATTTCCAGACTCATGCCGACTGTTTGCGCGGTCCAGTGCGTTGCTCCGTCGGGGATGATTTTGCCGGCATCGGGCATGTCAGGTGGCCGTGCCGGGGTCGCGGAGCAGGTGGCGGTTGGCAATCTGAATGCCGGAGATGATGGCACCGATGATGCCTACCAGGCCTTGGTCGGTGCCGCAGATGAACAGATTTTTAAGGTGTGTGGTGCCGTCGTAACGCTTGTGCGGCGCACCGTAAACCGCGCCGTTATCGTGACTGGTGTAGCGGCGAATGGTGGTGGGCGTGAACATGTCGGTGGCAATCACGTATTTGCGGAAGTCCGGTACAAACTTTACCGCGGCATCCACCGTGCGCTGGTACCACGATTCTTTCTGCCGCGCGTATTCCTCGGGCGGCAAGTTCCGCCAGGCGTCAAAGTTGGCCAGCGACGTGATCCGCATCAGGCCGTCGGTTGGTGGATCGTCGTAGGCAAAATTGTTGGGCGAACATATCACGCCGCTGCGTACGTCGGCCAGATCGTTTGGTTTTTCCCAATGAAATTTGTCGGAATCGTTGTAGAACACAATCGTCCGCTCGTGCCCTAGATCGCGCGGTTGTCGATCGAGCACGGACATGGTTTCCGTAAACGAAAGCTGCCCTGCCTGCCGATGATCCACGGCCGGGGCTTGATCGCACATCCGCATGGTTTCGTACCAGCCGGCCGAAGATAGCACGCGACGGCCCTCGATCTCCGTGCCATTCTCCAGCACCACTCGCGCCGGCGCATCGCTGGCGGAACTGCTGGACGAGGCAATTCGCGAGACACCCGCTTTCAGCCGTAACTCGCCGCCGAGTGTTTTGAACTTTTGCACCAGCTTCTTGAGAATGACCCGCACGCCAGTCAGCGGCCGAGCCAGGCCTTCCATGAAGATGCTGCGGAACATGATGCAGAACTGCGCGAAGTCCATGTCGTTTTGCCGCGCGTTGCCGTAAAACATTGCCGGACAAAGCAGCATTTCCACCAGCAGCGGATCTTTGATCGTCGCGCCGACGATCTCGCGCGCCGTTGGGCTATCGATCACGCTTTCCAGATTCTCATAATCGACGATCTTGCTCAACAGCTTTTGGAAGTTGTCGCGCTCCGCCGGAAATTCGCGGGCAATTTCGGATTCCAAAAAGCTCAGGTCGTTGTTGAAGTTCAAAAACGCCTGCGGAAACACCACCGCCGAGCCCAACTGCGGAGCCAGCGCGAACTCTTCCCAGGCAAACCGCAATTGGCGCAGCAACTTGGCCAGCGGGCCGCGCTTGGCCCCCTTGGGCGTGTAATTGGTTACCGCGTGCAAGCCCACGTCAAAGTTGCGGCCACCCAAGCGATAAAACGAATTCAATCCGCCAATCGAGTAGTGACGCTCCAGAATACAAACCCGCTGGTCGAAATAAGCCAGCCGAATTCCAGCCGCCAGGCCGGACATGCCGGCGCCGATGATGATCGTATCGTACATGGATTTGCTCGTTTCTGGGCAGAAACCGTCCGGCGCACGGATTTGACGCGCGCCGCCGGCCTCAGACCCGTTGCATATCCTTCATGATCGGAATCAGATAGGTCACGGTACTGTTCATCGAAGCCAAGTGCAAATAGTCCTCTTCCGGAATTTGGATGCGATAGCGCTTGCGCAATTCCATCACGATATCCAGAAAATCCATGCTGTCCAATTCCAACTGCTCGCGGAACGGTTTCTGATCGTCGAGATTGGACAAATCCTCGTCGGGCGCGATGCCGGACAGGATGTCGATAATTTCTTCGCGAATGTCGGCAGAAGTCATGCCGCTAGCTCCCCATAAGTAATCAAAACTTTTTGACGATTAAAACCGAATTGATGCCCAACATTCCAAACGAATTGTTGAGGATGTATTGTACGCCCTGGCACGCGCGCGGCTGATTGGCCACCAATCCCGGCAGCGCGCAATCGTCCGACAGCCGCTCCACGTTGATCGTAGCGTGGCACATCGAATCTCGAAAAGCCGGCAGGTTGCCGGCGAGTTCCAGCGTGCCGGCCGCGCCCATCGCGTGACCGATAAAACTCTTGGCGTTATTAAACAGCGTGTGGCCGTTATTGCCAAACACGTTTCGCAGCGCCTCGCATTCTTGCGCATCGCCGGACGCCGTGCCTGTGGCATGCGTGCTGACGATGTCGATTTGCTCGGCCGCCAATCCGGCCCGTGATAGCGCCTTCCGCACGCACTCGGCCTGTCGCTGAGGGTTGGGCAGCACGAAGTCGCTGGCGTCGCTGTTGATGGCCCAGCCAGCCAGTTCGCCATAAATCGTAGCGCCGCGAAGTTTGGCGTCGTCAAGACGCTCCAGCGTAAACAGGCAACCGCCTTCGGCCACCACAATGCCGGTGCGATCCGCATCAAACGGCCGCGAGGCTTTGGTTGGATCGGCGTGATGGGCCAGCGCGCCTTGGCTTTTGAAACTCGCGAAGATTCCAAACGTGCGGACGCTCTCAGAAACGCCGCCCGCAATGGCCAGATCGCATTCGTCCAGTAGCAGTTGCTGCGCGCCCTGAATGATGCCGGCATTGCCGGCGGCGCAGGCGGCGCCAATCGTGTAATGCGGTCCGGTGATCGCCAGGTTCAGCGTAATTTCGCCGGCCGGATTGTTGGCCACCGTCCGCGGATTGTGATGGTGCGACCAGAACTTGGTGTCGTAGTCGAAACCTTTGAGTTCGTAAATTTCGTTTTCGGTCTCGACGTTGCCGTGCTCGGTGACGCCCACGTAAACGCCGACTCGCGACTTATCGACGTTGGGCCAATCCAGCCCGGAGTCGTTGACCGCCTCGTTGGCGCAATAAATGGCCACGCTACCGGCCCGCGTGCCGCGGCGAACGTCCTTACGCTTCTGATAGCGGAGCTCGTCGAATTTGCCGATTCCGGCCACCGTTTTGCCGACGTAGCGAATCTCGTAATCGCTGACACCGCTGCGGCCAGCCAGCAAACTTTCGCGGAATTCCGTCAGATTGTTACCATTAGGCGCAGCCAAGCCTACGCCGGTGATAACGATCCGTTGGCTGTCGGGCTTACCCGCAATCATCGCGAAATTCCAGTCCGTGCAAAAACCGTTTTGCAAGCGTGCAAAACCGGCAACGAAGCGCACCGTTGACTTGAGCCCAGGCGCAACTCGAACCGGCGGCTAGGAGGCCGGTTAAACTCTCGAAATTAACGGTTTTGCGGTCGATTTACAAGCGGCCCAACCACCGTATCGAGGCTTGGCAACTGAAAATCCCACGCGCGCCCCGAGCAAACCTGCAAAACAGCGGACGTTTGCAGCAGTTGACGTCGATCCGAATTTTCCGCTAAGTGACGTAACTTGGGCAACTCGCTAAACTGCAGATCGGAATATCGCCCGCCGTGTTTCTTTTTACGTTGAACTGAGCAACCCATGAGCGGCCTGGTCGTCGAGAATGTTACCAAGCAATTTACCACCCGCGCAGAACCGCTGACGGTGCTCGCCGGTGTCTCGCTGCAGCTGGCAACCGGCGAAAATCTGGCCATTCTCGGTCCCAGCGGCTGCGGCAAAAGCACGCTGCTGCACATCCTGGGCACGCTCGATTCGCCCAGTTCCGGCCGGGTCACGCTCGATGGCCAAAATCCGTTCGAACTGGCCGAGCCGCAACTGGCCGACTTTCGCAATCGCTGCATTGGCTTTGTGTTTCAGGATCATCACCTGCTGCCGCAATGCTCGGTGCTGGAAAATGTGCTGCTGCCGACGTTGGCGGGTAAGTCCTCCGCTAGCGACGTGGCGGCCCGCGCCAAACAACTGCTCGATCGCGTGGGCTTAGCCGCGCGATTGGATCATCGGCCGGCCGAACTCTCTGGCGGCGAACGGCAACGCGCCGCAATTGCCCGCGCGCTCATTTTGCAGCCCAAGCTACTGTTGGCCGACGAGCCGACCGGCAATCTCGACCGCACCACGGCCGAAGTCATCGGCCAGATGCTACTCGATTTGCAACGTCAAGATGGCTTCACGCTGGTGGTTGTCACGCACAGTGCCGAGTTAGCCAGATCACTGAATCGGCGTATGGAACTCGATCTCGGCAAACTGAAAAACGCTGCGTAGCCAGCAGCTCCGCGGTTGGCGGTATTTTTCGGTTGCGCCAGATTAATCTTCGATCTTGAGTTTCAGTTCGTCGCTGTTGCCGCGGAGTTCCGGCGCGTACATGGCCGCGGCCGTGGCGGGCAGGGCCGAGAACTTGCCGGGGATTTCTGCGCGCAGTCGGTAGCTCACGCTGTGCTTGCCGCGGGCCAGTGTGTGCACGAA
>JBBRCE010000033.1:0-55292 GCA_038205115.1 Pirellulales bacterium | reverse complement strand
GAGTACCGGAGCGCAGGGAGACGCGGAGTGAAGAGCCGTACGCCTGAATGCTGCGAACTCGGTTTTTCCGTCGGGTGTTGTGCCTACCTTTGCACGCTGAGTTGTCAGAGCCCTGGGTTGGCCTCAAATCCGTTGTCCCGCGTTGGGCGAACTTTCCGCCCGCGAGATACATGTACAACAGTATACAATGCCGCCACAAAAAGTCAACGGCATGGCGAACGGAGTTGCCATCTGCGACCATCTGTGTTTATCTCAGTTCAGCTGCGACCTCTTGACGTGCTTGCAGTGGAACTTTGCATTGGCTTGGCCAGCTTGAGCATTAAAAGCGCAGGCTGCGCTCGCCGCTCCAGCCGCGCCCTTTCTTGACCTGGGTCGTAGACTTGAAAACGGAATCACCTTGTTTTTTTTCGCCGCGAAAGCGACGGTCGGCATCGCGATGCTGACAGCAATTGGAGGATCGCGAAGGGAGTCGGTTCGACCACTTGTCGCTGGCGCAGCAAAGTCGCCGCCAGCGTCCGTTCGCAGATTTGGATGATGACGCGCCGGGCTTACTTGCTAATTAATTTGACGTTTCGCTCGGTGCGATTTTCGACCTTGTCGCCCACCGCGATCACAATCGAATGATCTTTAGCCACAGCATTGGCGTAATCCGGCACGTCCTTGGGATAGCTGGCACGGGCCGTGGGATGCTCGACCAATTTGCCATTCACGCGTAGATCGCCAAACGTGACGTTCAATTTGGGAATCTTGCTGACGGGCTGGTATGCGCCGTAGACTTCGACAAAGTTGGCCAGGTTGCGGCCGAGCGATAGATTTTCGCCTTTGAAACGCAGCGCGCCGACGAACACATGTTCGTCCTCTTGTTTGCTGTAGACAAACGCACCGACCCAGGTATACGGCTGGTCGTCGATCAGTTCTTTATCCATTTTGACGATGCGATAGGTATAGTCGCCGCGCTTCCAGGCGTGAGGGCAACGTACGCTCACGAAATCGCCCTCATGCCCTGAACTCTGGCAAAGGCCACGGCTTGCCGGGCGAATTGCATCCAGGCTTCGCTCTCCCCACATCGAGAGTAAATAGCCCGGGCCAATTTTGCGTATCGTTTGGTCGTGCTTGGTTTGGGCGTCGGCTTGCGTTTGCATTCCGCCGTAAAACGCAAGTTTATTCAAGTGCCCAAGCCCGATGGGCGAAATGTAAAGATTGACGTCCGGCGCAACATCTTCGCTGATGTTGACGTCCACGCTGTAACTTTCGAACGGTTGATCGGCACCGATATCCCACCAGACGTCGATTAAATGCCAAGGCATCTTTTTGAAGCTTTGTTCCGCGGCATCATCGGCGGCCAGCGCCAGAGTTGGCAGCAAACCGAAAATTGCGGCGATCACCGCGATGGCACTTTTCAAAAAGCAATGGCGTGGCCCGCGATCCAGGTTTGTTTGCAAAAAATGAGATCTCGACATGAAAGCCAATCCTCGTGTATTGAGTATGCCGGGCAGTCAAAGCCGTGCGCGCCGGAATCGCGGCTAGACCATGATAACGCTGCAATCCGCGGTGACGCTAGCAATACGGCGAATTCGTATTTTGGCAGGTTCGCGCGCGGCGAAAGCCTGCCAAGTCCAGCCAGATTCGCGAGGTTGACTTTAATGTCAATTCTGAATCAATCCACGGCGTAGGTTGGCCGATAGTTTTAACTCAGTGAGTTTGTACGGGTGATTCTGCCTGTAGCGACGCTAGCTGCTGGCGCTTAGGAGTATTGAGATGAGCATTCGCCCGTTGGGTTGGATCGCAATGCTGGCGATGCTGGTTGCCGGGCTGTGCATGGACCGCGCGCAGAGCGCGGATCAGGGTAGCGACGCGGCCCGCAATCCGCGCAAGTTGGAAGCGAAAGCGAAGTCCAGTTCGACGAGCGGCAAAGTGGATGCCTCGGTTCCAAGCGTGCCCGAGCCACCCAAGATGTTTCCGGGTTCGGCTCGATCGGCTGCGCTCGCCAAAAGTACGGCCGAGGCGGAAGCACAAGCCGCGCGAGATTCCGGCGCCATGCCCGCCACGACGCGGCCATTGAGCGATTCGTCATCGAGCCAGCAGACTCCGCAACCGGCGGTAAACGCGGTTGAGCCTTTGGCAGTCGAGCGCGCGAGATCGCTGGCGGAACCGAAACGCAAGATCGCTAGCGCCGACGATCGACGTTCGAAGAGTAAACATGTGGAAGTCGACCCGAGCGAAATTGACTCGACGTCCATGCCGGTGGATGTTAAGCCCGCGGAAATCGACGCATTGCCGCCGGTCGCCGCGGTAAAAGACAGCACGCCCAAAACCGCCGCCAGAGCCACGGATGCCGCAGCGCCTGCCATGTTGCCCAGCGATGACTCCGCAACGTCGGGCGCTCTGCTGACGCCCTTCCAGGCGCCGACGGTTGCGGCGCCGCAAGGGATTCCGACCAGGCGGGCTCCTCAATTGGAGAGCGCGCCGGAAGCGGCCAAAACACAATTGTCGGCCGAAATGCTCGCGCTGCGGAGCCGGGTTCGTAAAGCGCTAAATATGTATTACGCCCGTCGCCTAAACACGCGAGACCACGACGCCTGGGAAACGATGCACGCCATGATCGCCTACGGCAACCGCACCGACATTCTCAAGGATGGGCCGCGTGGCGAGCGAGTGAACGCAATTTCTTGGTTGCTCGATGGGAACCGTTGCAAGGGACAGCCCTTATTGGCGGTCAACGATGGTCATCTCGTCGCGCGGGTGGGAGTGAATGTGCAAGGGCATGCCGGACAATTGTTGGGCATGCTCGCGCAATGGCAAGTTCCGGCAGATTACGATTTTGCCGTTCAAGGGCATCCGTTTACGGTTGCGGATCTGATTCAAGCCGAGCAAGCCGATTGCGAGGCCGACACCGAACTGACGTTCAAGCTAATTGCCCTCTCTTATTACCTGCCCGATAACGCCAGTTGGTATAGCCAAGATGGCCAAAAGTGGACGGTCGAGCGGTTGATTCAAGAAGAGATCAAACAGCCAATTCGCGGCGCGGCCTGCGGTGGCACGCATCGTTTGTTCGGCCTGAGTTCGGCTTACATCATGCGACAGCGCAACGGCGGCGCGATCGACGGCGAATTCGCGCGTGCCAAAAAGTACGTGACGGACTATCATCGCTACGCACTGAATGTATCGCAAAATCCCGAAGGCAGCTTCAGCACCGATTGGTTTGCCCGCCCTGCCAATAAGCCCGATCTGGATCGTCATTTGCAAACCAGCGGGCATACGCTGGAGTGGTTGGCATTTTCGCTGCCGCAAGAACAACTGACTGACCCGCATATGCTGAAGGCCGTAAATTACCTGGCCGGCATACTGGTCGATAACCCGCAGCGGCCGTGGGCGATTGGACCGCTGGGCCACTCGATCCACGCGCTGGTGATGTTCGATCAGCGCGTGTTTGGCGACGATCAATCGGTCGCCCGCCAGCCGAATCCCAAGGATCGCGCGGAGCTGACGCATCCGCAAAAGTATTTTCCAAACGAACCGGGGCCGGTCACACAAGCCTCGGCATCGGACGGCGGATCTGAATTGGAAGAAGTTGAAGGGCCGGATTTCGTGCCTACTCCCTCGGGTCGCGAGGACGACGTGGAGCGGTCGTGCAAGCCGTTACGTTAATACAGGCCAACGCAAAATCAAATTTTCGGACATTCCAAGGTCTCAGGAATCGAACTGGATGAAGTGATACTCAGAAGTCGATTCGAGGATGAATCGGTTCATCGCCGCCGCAACTGCACGGGAAGGAATCTGGCATGTTGATCACCGCCACGCCAATGCTGACGCCTGGAAGTTATGTCGTTTCAGGTCGAACGACTTGCTCCACGGAACAAAACTCCGTACCATGCCGACAAGCGTGGTCACCCGAGGATGGCGAGCGCGGATCGACAAAGTCTCCTAACGGCTGGAGCGGGATGAAGTCACCCAAGCTTAACGAGCAATTCGAAAAAATCGTCGATCTGGCGGTGCGCTTCTCGCAAGTGGCGGATGCCGATGCGCTACTGCTGCTGCTGGAAGGACCGGTCGACTGGCTGCGGCTCAAAGAGATGGTGGGGCAAGAGAAACTGCTGGTTGCCGCCGATAGCGCCGAACAAGTCCGCGGGGCCGAAGAAGCCAAAATCCCCACCGTACTGCTCAACATGGCAGACAGCCCGGTCTACGAGAAGCTGACCCAGGCCCTGCTAGAAGCGGTGGCCGACGACATGGTGGCGCCCGGCGCGCGAGTGATCGCCATCTACAGCGGTTTCGAGGCTGATATGATCGATTCGATCAGCGTCATTCACCTGGGCGAGCATCTGGAACGACTGACCGCGCGCGATCTGCGGCAATTAGAGACGCGGGTGCCGCTGGATACGTTGAAGGCGGTTGTCGATCTGGCCGTTGAAATTGGTCGCGAAGGCCGCGAAGGCAAACCGGTTGGCACACTGTTTGTAGTCGGCGACACGCGAAAAGTGCTGGCCAGCAGTCACCCCACAGGCTTCGATCCGGTGCGTGGTTACAGCCGCAAAGATCGCAGTTTGGACGATCCCCGCGTGCGCGAAGGCATCAAAGAAATCGCTCAGATGGACGGCGCGTTTGTGATTTCGCCCGAGGGCATTGTCGAAGCCGCTTCGCGATACATTGATGCTTCGGCTGCCAACATCACGCTTAGCAAAGGTCTCGGCTCGCGCCACTGGGCGGCTGCGGCGATCAGTAAGAAAACCAACGCCGTGGCTGTGGCCGTGAGCGAAAGTAACGGTACGGTGCGAATTTTTCAGAATGGCGAAGTCGTGCTCCGCATTGAGCCTTTCCGTCGGCCGATGAAGTGGAAGGATTTCGAATACGAACCGCCCACCTCCGAGTAGCGCCGCCAGCGCGGGCCGTGGAATTTCCGGCCTGGGATGCAACCATGCCTGCCCGCCGCTATGCAGATTGAACTTTCGCTCGTGCGGTGGCTGGTCAGTGACGCAGCGCAGCCGTGGCTTGACGTGGCATGGCACAGCAAACTCACGGATGTGCAACGGGCCGCGACGCTGCGAAAATCGCTCTCGCCGGAGCAAACGCGATTAGTGTTGCAGCAGTGCGACCTGCGACGGCGGGCTCAAGCCAAGTTTGCCGCGGCGGAAAAAATGTTTTTCACGCCGCTGGGCTTAGAACAAGCCACGGACGAAGTGACCGCCCGATACGTTGCCGCTCGGTTTGCGGGTCAGGGGCCGATTATCGATCTGTGCTGCGGCATCGGCGGCAATCTGCAAGCGCTGGCCTTACAGGCGAGTACGATCGGCGTTGATTGCGATCCGGTGAGCGCGCTGCTGGCCGAGGCAAATTTGCGAATCCATTCTGCCGCACACGGCTCGCAAGCGATCGTTGCCGACGCCACGAACTATACTCCCGCCGACGTGGCAGCCTGGCATCTTGACCCCGACCGTCGGCCAAACGGCAAGCGGACCACGCAAGTCGCGCTGCACCAACCGGGCCCGGAAATCATTCGACGTTGGTGGAGTCTCTCTCCCCACGGTGCAATCAAGCTCGCGCCAGCGGCCGTTTTGCCGGAAGATTGGCCCGACGATTTGCACTTCGAATGGATCAGTCGCGCGCGAGAATGTCGGCAGTTGGTGGTTTGGAGTGGACGGTTGGCAGTCGCGCCCGGCGCGCGATCGGCAACCGTGTTGGGCGCTGGCGGCGAACAACCAAGAACAGTGACCGGTGATCGACTCGCGCAAGCCGAGTTGGCTCGTGGCATCGACGACTATCTATTTGAGCCAGACGCGGCCGTGCTGGCGGCCGGATTGCAAAACGAACTTGCCCGTCAGCACGGAATCGCGGCCATTCAGCACGACATTGCTTACTACACCGGCGATCGGCCATGCGACGACTTGGCGTTGAGTTGCTTTGCCGTTGACGAGTTTTTGTCACTCGACGTCAAGCAGTTAGCGGGCATAATCCGCGCGCGGCAGATCGGTCAGTTGGAAATCAAGAAGCGTGGCGTGAACATCGATCCGGAAACGCTCCGCAGGCAATTGAAGCCCAACGGACCGAATTCCGCCACGCTGCTGATCTTTCCGCATCGAGGAAAAACTTGCGCGGCGCTGGCGCGGCGGGTTACTTCCGCTTCGACTCGTCGACAAGTTTGACCATCGCTTTGCCCAACGCATCGCCCACGAGAAAGTATGTCTCGGCGTTACCGAATTCGTGATGCCCGTGGCCGGTGTTGGGCGAGTCTTCCGCCTTGCGGACGAAATCGTGGGTCGGCACGAAGACGACATTGCCTGCGAACTCGGGGCGCGCGGCGGCTGCCGCTTGCGCCTTCCGCAGTTTGTCCCAACCGCCTTCCGCCTTGACCCAAGCTCCGGTGAGTTCGCCAACCACCACTGGCAGTTTGGGTTGCTTGAATTCCTTGCGTACGTCGCCGATCAGATGCACCAGGTTTTGTTCGTATTCCGGCACGGCGTGCTCGGGATCGACGCCATCGTTCCAACCCTGATACCAGACAAATCCAGCCAAGTCGTAACCCTGGCCGTGATACTTGGGAAAGTCTTTGGCCAAATTCGTCAGACCGTCGTGTACGTCGGCAATCATCTTTGTGTAGTACTTGCCGACCTCGCCGCCCGCGGATGGCGGTCGAAAATCGCGGTAGAGGCTCTTTCCGCCCCAAGCCGTTTTAATCAGCAGCACTTGCTGTTTGAAACGGTCACCCACAACATGGCCGAATTGCAGCTCTGGGCCAAAATGATGTTGGTCGCCGTAAACAGAAAAGCCGAGGCCGAGCGGTCCGGCTAACAGCGGGCGGTCTTCGCGTTGATACCTTACCCAGACGTCGTCGCGAACCGTCCATTTGCCGCTATCGTCGCGCAGATGTTTGAACGCGGCCGATTTAGCGGGATCACGCAGCAACGCTGCCAGCGTGCCGCGCCCGTTGTTATAGTCCTTGCCATCGAGATCGACGACGGCCTGCCCTTCCATATTCGATTGCCCCGCTAAGATGAAAACCTTGACCGGTTGGCGCGGCTCGGCGGCTGACAAACTCATCACTCGCGATGCGAGAAAGACCGCTACGAACACAAACAATCGATGGGTGATCGGCATCTGAATCGAACTTTCAGCAGGTTGAACATCAGGAGATCGCGACACTGGCGGATAAACTCCAGCGCCCAACGATTGATCGTAGCGAACATCACTGGTCACTTGGTAGAAATTCCGATGCCGGTGCGGAGGACTTGTTGTGAGAATTCTGGCAACCCCAAGTCCTTGCGGTCGAGCAGGGCTTTGACTAGTCTGGACCTGCGTCACGTCAATCGTAATCGATAAGTTCTCGAAAAAACAGGCAGTTATCAGGGGCCAAACAGCATGCGTAAGCGAAATTTCGGTCAGCGGTTCAGTCGAAACTTGCGGTTCGAGAATCTAGAACGGCGGATCGTGCTAGCTGGCAATGTGACGGTCAATGTCGCGGCCGGCGTGCTGACGATTGCCGGTGACACCGCGAATAACGAGATTTCGGTTACCCAGGGCGCTGCGGCAGACTCGTTCATCGTGACCGGCAACGCGGGCACAACCATCAATAATGCCGCCGCCGTAACCACCACCGGTGTGACGGGCAACATAGTCATCAACATGAGCAACGGCGACGATCAAGTCATCTTGCTCGGCATTACCACTCCCAGCAATTTGCAAGTGGATGGCGATGGCGACGGAACTCCCGGACCAGCCCAGAACGACACGGTTTACGTGGGCGTCGATCCGCTTAACGCCAACGCCATTGGCGCGGTCACCGTCAACGGCACGCTGGCCATTGGCGAAATGTCCACGGTTGTGATCGATAGTACGCACGTCACGGGCGCCACCACGATCGGCCAAGGCCCGACCACGGCCGCCAACAATCTGCTCGACATTGCCGACTCCACGTTCGACAGCACCGTTGGTATCACTGGCGGCAACGTGATCAGCAACTACGCCTTTGATCGCGTTTCGACTCTGAGCACCACACTCAATGCGGGAACGGCCGCCGACACGCTCAACATTACGGATTCCAGTTTTGGCACGGTGGCAGGCACGGCGTTCTCGCTGACTCTGGGTGGTGGTGGCGACACCTTGCAACGCTTCGAGGGCAACACCGTTAATGGTGATATGAGCATCACCGGCGCTGCCGGCACCGACGTCGTGAACATCGGTACGGCCCCGACGGCCGGTAATCTGATCACCGGCAGCCTAACGGTTGCCTTGGGTGCGGGTACAAAAACCATTCATCAGGCGCTCACCACCGTTGACAAGAACGAAACCATCACCGGCACGACAGGCGCCAACAACGGCAGCACGGTCAGCATTGTTAGTTCGACGATTGGTGTCGCCGGCGCGCTGGTTGTCGGCACGCTTGATTTGGAACTGGTTGGTGACGCGGCGGACACGCTCACCAGTTTTGCCAATAACACGGTTAACGGCAACCTGATCCTCAACGGCGGCGCAGGCGCTGGCGCGGACGTCTTTAATATCGGCGCCACCAATGGCGCAAATGTCGCCGGATCGAATCGCGTAACCGGCGATTTGACCGTCACGTTTACGGGCGTCGGCGCAAAGGCCGTTAATCAAGATGCGGCTACTGTGCTCGGAAGCGAAACCATTTCCGGCGGCACGGGCGGCAACACCGTCAACATCACCAACTCGCAAGTCGGAACCGCCGGCGGCAACGACGCGCTGCACATCAGTCTGAATTCCGGCGTAAATAAACTCGATAATTTCGCCAACAATCTGGTGACCGGCAATTTGACGATCGACGATGGCACCGGGGCAGACACCATCAATTTAGGCGTCGCCGGAGCAGCCGCGCCACAATTGGCCGGATTCAATTTCGTCACCGGCAATTTGGGCGTGACGTTCAATGCCACCGGTGCCAAGACGCTGAATCAGGACAATCTCACCGTGCTTGGTACAGAAACCATCACCGCCGGAACAGGCGTTACATCGTCGACCATCAAGCGCACCAACGTCGGCGTGAACCTGGTTGTCAACGATGCTACGGGCGCGGCTGGCGGATTGATTCACGTCGAGAGTTCGCACATCACCGGAAACGCCACGCTCACCTCCGGCGCAAACGGCGATACGCTGCGATTCTTCAATGGGACCGTCAACGGCACGCTGATTGCCGATGGCGGAGCCGGCGCGGATTCCATCACCATTGGCGATGCCACCGCTAACGCCACCACTGCCGTAACCGCCGGCGTCCTCGACATTCTGGCCGGAGCCGGGGCCGACACCGTGCGTGTTGGATTCAACGCCTCGCCAGTGATTGTCGTATCGAATTTGATCGTCAATCTCGGCGCCGAAGCCGACACCCTGGCCCAGATCTTCACCACCGTGCTCAACGACGAGACGGTTACGCATACGGGCGCAACCGGCAGCGTGGGCTTGACGCGTACTGGCGTGGTGGGCGACCTGAGCGTGCAAATTGGCGAGGCCGCTTTCGGCGCGTCGAATTTGAGCGTGGTGGGAACAATGACGGTCGATGCCGGTACGGTCAACATGATCAATTCGCTTTCCGTCAAAAATGCTTTCTTCACCGGTGGCGATGTCAACGTGACCGGAATCACCATTAACCAATGCACCTTTGGCGAAAACCTTTACTTACGCGGCCGAGCCACGGGTCAAAATCATCTCACGCTGCTCAATTCGTTAGTCGCTAAGTCGGCAGTCGTCAACAAGAACGATAGCGGTGTCACGATTGCCACGCAGCAAAACGTGGTGTTCTTCAACACCAACCGAATCTACGCCGTGTATGTGGATGGCGGCACGGGCGTCGACAATGTTTCGGTTCTGGCCTCGATTTCGCAAGGCATTTTTGCCTCGCTCGGCACGAGTGACGACTCGATGAATATCTCCAACACGATCTGCCCAAATGGCCAATTGGACGGTGGAGCAGGCACCAACACGTTGCTGCTCAACAACACCAGCTTCACCAACCTGACCAAGCCAAACTTTAAATAGGCTGTTCGGTCGGCTGGACGGAATCAAGTCGCCAAGCCGCGTTCATCCGTTGGACGCGGCTTGGTCGTTTTTCGGCAGAGGGCAGACCAACCGCGGCGGCAAAATTCGGCTTACACGGCCGCTTTTTTTGATCGCGGTCGCTTGCCTGAATTCTGGCCGCAGAATAAAACAACGGTTTCCGCACATCCGCCGCCGCATGTCCGATCGACCTTCGAACAGGTCGCGGAATTGTCGCCCGAGTTTCATTCACACATCGCCTCTTACGTCACTGGGGAGTTCGCCGGTTATGGTTCAAGGTTCGTCCAAGATCGTCAAAAAAGATAACGTGGCCGCCGTACTATCGCGAGCCTTGGAGGCCGGTGAAGGCTTGTTGCGGCTCACGCCCACCTGGGTGCCGCGCAGCTTTTTGCATCCCGGTAAGCGAATCAAGCTGGCACCGACCGATTGGTACGCCTACGGCGCGCATCGCGGTGGCATCGACGAACGCTGGTTTGCCAGCACCACGGAAGCCGCCAACGAAGGCCGCGTACCGGACGAAGGCTTGAGCTACGTTGCCCACGGCGGCGAGCGATTCACACTGATTGACGCAGTGGCCGAGGCGGGCAACAAGCTCATCGGCAAAACCATGTATGCCAAATACAACCGTTGGCCGGTCTACTCGAAGTTCTTCGACAACATGGGGCCAATTCCCCATCACATGCATCAGAGCTTTAAGCATGCGGCGCTGACCGGTCAGGAAGGCAAGCCAGAAAGTTACTACTTCCCGCCGCAATTGAATAACGTCGACAATAATTTTGCGTATACGTTCATGGGGCTGGAGCCGGGCACCACCAAGGCCCAACTCCGCAAATGTTTGGAAGATTGGGACAAAGGCGACAACGGCATTCTCTATCACTCGCGTGCTTATCGCTTGCAACGCGGCACTGGCTGGTTGATTCCGCCTGGCGTGCTGCATGCGCCGGGTTCGCTTTGCACGTACGAGCCGCAATGGGGTTCTGATGTGTTCGGCATGTTCCAATCGCTGGTGGAAGGTCGCGAAGTGCCTTGGTCGCTACTGGTCAAAGACGTGCCGAAGGATAAACACCGCGATCTGGATTTCATCATCGAACAGCTCGATTGGGAGAAGAACGTCGATACGCACTTCAAGGCCAACAACTATTTGGAGCCGATCGTCGACACGGCCGCGTCCACAAGTGGCGTGGAAGACAAATGGATTGTGTACGGCAAGGTCGATGGCGAGCAACTGTTCAGCTCCAAGGAGTTGACGCTGCAGCCCGGCGCTAAATGCACCATCAAAGACCCCGGCGCCAGCGGTTGGATTACCGTTCAAGGTCGCGGCCGCATGGGCAAACTCAATTTGCAAACGCCGGCCATGATTCGCTTTGGCCAAGAAACCGAAGACGAAGTGTTCATCACGGCCGATGCCGCCGCGGCTGGCGTCGAGATTGAAAACACCGGCAGCGAGCCGCTGGTTGGCCTGCGTTACTTTGGCCCCGACGTGCATAAAAACTTGCCGCTAATCAAGGGTGCGTGAGTGAGTAAGGTTTTGACGACATTGCTGTTGGCCCGCACTTACATTGCGCAATTACGCAATGATGTCTGGTGAGTCGAGTTGATTGGCGAGGGAATTTACCATGGCAATTGCGGATGATCGTGAGCAATGCTTTCAGCTCAGTGGCGTTTCGTGGGAGCAGTATGAGCGCTTCTTGCAAACGTTCAACAGCCAGCGTTTACGGCACTCCTACCTAGATGGGGTTCTGGAATTTATGTCGCCCAGCGCCGAGCACGATTGGACCAAAAGACGCATCGGTCGATTGATTGAGACGGCAACCGTTGCGCTTGGCATGGAAATCTTCAGCTTTGGTTCGACAACTCTCACGGGCAGTCGCGCCAAAGCAGGGCTAGAGCCGGACGAATGCTATTTCATTACGAACGTTGAACTGATGCGAGATCGAGTGGATTTCGATCCCGATCTCGACCCACCCCCGGACCTCGCCGTCGAGGTTGACGTTACGTCCAGTTGCCTTCCACGGCTGCCAATTTACTCCGCGCTCAAGGTGCCAGAGATTTGGCGCCACAAGGATCAGACGTTGACGTTCCTGAGTCGTAGTTCCGCTGGTGAATATGATCCGATCGAACGTAGTCTGGCATTTCCGATGCTCAGGTCGGAGGATATTCTAATTTTCTTGGATCGCTACCGCGGCGGACGAGAAAACGCCTGGCTCCGCGAATTCTCGGACTGGATTCGCGATCGTGCTCGCGGTGAATAGCTTGATCCCGTTTGCGAATCCGAAGCTTCATTTCTTAGCATGAGACCCAACCATGTCGCACACCAATAATTTTCCCAAGCTTCACAATGCCGCCTGGCCGGGCGTGGTTGGCAAAGGTCCGGACTCCGAGCCGGCCATCGACCTGGACACGATGCTCGATCTGACCGCCGCGGCGGAGGTCGAGGGCGTGAAGTTCGACGGCGTAGATTTGTTTCTGTTTGCCCCGCATGTCGATATCGACGCCACGGACGACGATCTCAAACGGCTGGCCGATAAAGTTCGCCAGCGGAACCTCACGATTGGCTCGGTCGTAGCGCCGGTTTGGCCGCCCACCGGTGGCGGCAGCGCCATGGGCAGCCCGACGGATCGTAAGCAGTTTGTGGAGCAAGTTCGCAAAGGCTGCCGCATCGCCAAAAAACTTCGCGATCTTGGCGTGCGACCGTACGGCGTGGTTCGCATCGATTCATCGGCTGGCCCGGGCGAGTGGCTCGGTAACCCGGAAGAAAATCAAAAGGCTATTGCGGCTACGTTTCGCGCTGCGGGCGATGTGGCCGCCGACTTTGGCGAGCGCCTGGCCGCCGAAGGCGAAATTTGCTGGGGCGGCATGCACAGTTGGCGGCGAATGGTGCAACTGCTGGAACTCACGGATCGGCCCGGCGTGATCGGATTTCAGGCAGATATGGCCCACACACTGCTCTACACGCTCGGCTATAACGCGCCGGAAGACGCGCTGCTGCCGCAGAATTTCGATTGGAAAGACAAGTCCCTGCTCGATGCGGCGCTACAGACGCTGACCGACGCGCTACGCCCCTGGACCATCGATTTCCACATTGCCCAAAACGACGCCACGGTCAAGGGCTCTGGTTCGCACGATAAAACCGGTCGCCACTGCCTGGCCACCGATCCTAATGGCAAGCTCGACATTCCGCATCACGCCGGCTTCTGGCTGCGGGACCATTACGGCAACGTCACCAAAAAGTTTCGCCACATCTGCTGGGATGGCTGCATGTTTCCCAACGAAGTCATGCACAAGCCGCAAACCTGGCGAGATATTCTGGCCGCCATGCTCGCCGTCCGCGACCGGCACGGCTGGCAGGAATAAATTGTCACGGCGCGGTCGTTGAACATTTCGAGGCGCAAAACGGAATTAGAATGAGGGAATGATGCCGAATCCCTTTCCAAGTATGAATCCGTGGCGTGAAGATCCGG
Source organism: Pirellulales bacterium (assembly GCA_038205115.1). Lineage (GTDB taxonomy): Bacteria > Planctomycetota > Planctomycetia > Pirellulales > JBBRCE01 > JBBRCE01. Next base: position 41,832 of record JBBRCE010000033.1, on the reverse strand, counting down.
CTTGGTTTCCAAACCTCCATCACTTGATGATTTCGGCCACCAACCGGCAACTCAAGCCGCGGCTTTCGCCGCGCGGATATCTGGTAAAAATCGGCGAGCGCATATGGGTGACGGAATCTGGCCGGTCGATTTATCCGGATTTATCGCTCGTCCAACGGCCGGCAACGCGTCAACAGCGATTGCCGCAAGCCGGGATCGAAGCCGACGAACCGGTCTACGTCAAAATGCTGGATTCGGAAATCACGCAACCGTTCATCGAGATCATCGATGCGGCCGGAGGGCATTTGGTCACCGGGATCGAATTTCTGAGTCCGGCCAATAAGGCGCGCGGCCGCGGTCGGACGCTGTACCGAAAAAAGCAGCAAGAACTGCTCGCGGCCGGCGCCAATCTGGTTGAAATCGATCTATTACGCGAAGGCAAATTCGCCCTCGCATTGTCGCAGCACTCCGTCGATTCGGCCTGGAACGCCAGCTACTTCGTTTGCGTCGCGCGGGCAGCACAGCGCGACGAATTCGAAGTCTACCCCGTCGCGCTTGGGCAACGATTGCCGCGGGTGCGCGTTCCTTTAAAAGCTGGTGAACCGGATGTCGTTTTGGACCTTCAAATTGTCGTCGATCAAGCGTACGATGAGGGACCGTTCGCGGAAGAGATCGACTACGCCAAGCCGCCATACGGTCGAATGCGGGACGCCGATCTCGCGCGCTTCCGCACGTTGCTCGCCCAGCAATCCGATCGTTGAAGTTCGACGATCTGAAACTTCGTGATCCGGACAACTTTCGCACACGCATCAGGACCAACACATCAATGACCAAACCACTCAACATCGGCATGATCGGCTACGGCTTCATGGGCCGGGCGCACACCAATGGTTACAAGAACGTCAATAACCTGTTCGACCTGGAATATCGCCCCGTGCTCAAGGCGGTCTGCGCGCGAGATCAAGCCAAGGCCCAAGCCTTCGCCGATACCTGGGGCTACGAATCGGTCGAGACCGATTGGAAAAAGCTGCTGCAGCGCAAAGACATCGACGCGGTGGATATTTGCACGCCCAACAACGTGCATAAAGAAATTTCGATTGCCGCCGCCAAAGCCGGCAAGATGATTCTCTGCGAAAAGCCGCTGTCGATGAACACGGCCGAAGGCGAAGAGATGTGCCAGGCGGTGGAAGCGGCCAAAGTGCCAAACATGGTTTGGTACAACTACCGCCGCGTGCCGGCCGTTTCGTTTGCCAAGCAATTGATCGACGAAGGCAAGCTCGGCAAAATCTTTCATTACCGCGCCAACTTCTTGCAAGACTGGACCATCTCCGCCGATCTGCCGCAGGGCGGCGCCGGTTTGTGGCGTTTGGATGCGGCTGCGGCCGGCAGCGGCGTCACCGGCGATCTGCTGGCGCATTGCATCGACACCGCGTTGTGGCTCAACGGCGGCATCCAAAATGTCACCGCCATGACGGAGACGTTCATCAAAGAGCGCACGCATACCGCTACCGGCAAGGTGCAAAAGGTCGAGATCGACGACGCCTGCGCCTTCCTTTGCCATTTCCAAAACGGTTCGCTGGGCCTGTTCGAATCGACCCGTTACGCGCGTGGCCACAAGGCGCTGTACACGTTCGAAATCAACGGCGAAAATGCCTCGATCAAATGGGATTTGCACGACTTGCACCGCTTGCAATATTTCGATCATCGCGACGAAGGCCGTCTGCGCGGCTGGCGTTCGATTCACGTCACCGACGGCGACCATCCTTACATGGCCAAGTGGTGGGTGCCTGGCTTGCAGATCGGTTACGAGTCGTCGTTCGTGCATCAAGTGGCCGACTTCTTGGAAAGCCTTTCGTCGGGCAAGCCCGCCAGCCCCACGTTCCGCGACGCTTTGGAAACACAAAAAGTTTGCGATGCGGTGTTGAGCAGTGCCAAAACCGGTGCCTGGCAGAATGTGGGCTAACCACTTTGATGCATGCGCTGCCGGATGGCGCATGCGAAAAACAAGGTGTTAGATGAGCAACCGATGACAGCTCAAAACGCTTCCAGCGGTAGCCCATTTCTCGCTGCGGCGGTGCAAATGCGCAAGAGCGCTAACGTCGCGCGCGATTGGGCCACGGCCGAGCGATTGGTGGCCGATGCGGCCGAGCAAGGCGCAAAGTTGGTGGTTTTACCGGAACTGTTTTTCGCCTGGGGACCGATTCAATCCGTCGCGGCGCTGGCCGAAGCCATTCCCGGTCTGGCCAGCCAGGGTCTTAGCGAACTGGCAAAACGATACAGCGTTACGCTCGTCGCCGGCAGCCTGCCCGAACGCCAACTGGGCACGTCCAAAGCCTGGAACACCTGCCTGGTGTTCGGGCCGGATGGCGAATTGCTCGGTCGCTACCGCAAGCAGCATTTGTTTGATATCGACTTGCCTGGCAAAATCTCGGGGCGAGAGTCGGATTGGATCGCGGCCGGCGAGGAATCGGTGGTCGTCGAAACGCCGGTTGGGCGTATCGGTTTGGCAATCTGCTTCGATCTGCGTTTTCCGGAGTTGTTTAGCGCGTTGGTCAACCAGGGCTGCCAAGTGATCGTCGTGCCGTCGGCCTTCAGTCACGAAACGGGCCGCGATCATTGGGATGTGCTGTTGCGGGCGCGGGCCATCGAAACGCAAAGTTACGTGATCGCTGCAAACCAGTGGGGAACCAGCGAAGGCGCGTTCAAGACATACGGCCATTCGCAAATCATCGATCCCTGGGGCATCCAACTGGCCAGCGCCGGCGAAGCGGAATCCGTTGTGCTGGCCAAAATCGACCTCAACCGCGTGACTGAAGTGCGCCGGAGTTTGCCGCTACGCCATCGGAATTAGCTGGCTCGAAAGCGCTGGCTGGCAGAAATCGCGATAGCGTCGAATTTCCCGCGGTTTTCAAATACGCCCTCGCAGCCAATACCAGCCGATGCCAAACCATTCGTGCAACGCGTCGGATGATTCGGCTGCGGAATGCGGACCGATGACGAAATAGCTGAGCGGCGTTTTGACCGCCCGCAGGCGATAATTGCAACCGGCCGGAATCACGTCCGCGCCTTGCCGGGCAAAGGCGCGCACGGCGCGGGGCAGATGGGCGGCGTCGGTTACCAGCAGCAACCGATTGAGTTGCCGCGGCTTCAACAATTTCATTGTCTCTGCCGCGTTTTCGTGCGTGGTGGTCGATTCCGGCTCGGAGAAAATGTTTTTGTCGGGCACGTTCCAGGCGATCAGCGCCTGCCGCGATGCTTGCATCTCCTCTTCGGTACCCGCCAAAAAAATCGGCAGCGGCGCGCCTTGCTGATAAAGTTCGGCCGCGCGCTGACAACGTCGCAAACCGCTTTCGCTCAATTCGCTGGGCAAGACTCCGTACGCTTTACGCACTCCGCCGCCTAGCACCACAATCGCTTGTGAGTCGTCAGGTCGGTCGACCAGCGGATCGTATTGCCACTCCAGCGAGCCATTGAGCAAGTAGGCCACGCCGGCGGTCATCAGCAACGTCATTGCGCACCACGGCACGATCAGCAACCACAGACGGCGACGTTGCTCCCGCGCCGTCGATCGCCAAACGAGTATCAGGCCGATATCGATCGTCAGCCAGCAGATAATATATGGTTGAAGGAGCCAACTGAAGAACTGATACATGCGATTTCTGCATCGGGGGGCCGAGACAACATTTGAGCAAATTCGTCGCTGGCCCGAGTTTAGAAGAAATGCCAGGGCGGGACTACGTGACCGCGGGAATTTCGGGTGCCCACGGCCAGCGGAACGGGATCCCTCGCCATGCTGCCAGCGTAGCGCCGCCCGCGAGGTTTTCCGTAGCCAACCGTCCGGCCAAGCGTTCTTGACCAGTCGTGCAAGTCGCTATAAACTGCGCTGTTGGAGAACTTTACGTACGAAAATCAGTCTGCGGGGCTCAACGGCGGTTGGGGCTTCGCGTTTTGCCAATTGCTAGCTGGATTTCCAGCGATCGACCGCCGCATTTCGCTCAATCATTATCTCATCGGGTCATGCCCATTCGGGGCCGTTTAGCATGGACATTTTAGAACAAGTTTGGGAAGTACTGAGCAGCATTTTCGGCGGCTTGGCTGGCGCCTTCGAACGGGCAATCACCTCGCTGTTTGGCTCTTCCAATGCGCGATACGTCAAGCGTATGCAGGCCAAGATTAACTCCATCAGCGCCTTGGAGCCAAAGTTTCAAGCGTTGACGGACGAAGAACTTCGGCACCAAACCACGATTTTTCGCGAGCGCTTGGCCAAGGGCGAAACGCTGGACGATATCCTGATCGAGGCGTTTGCCGTTTGTCGCGAGGGCGGCCGGCGATACCTGGGCATGCGGCATTATGACGTGCAAATGATCGGCGGCATGGTGCTGCATTCCGGCAACATTGCCGAGATGGTCACCGGCGAAGGCAAAACCCTGGTGGCCACGCTGCCCGCGTATCTCAATGCGCTAGAATCCAAAGGCTGCCATGTGGTAACCGTCAACGATTATCTGGCCCGCCGTGATATGGAATGGATGGGTCCGCTGTATATGAGCCTGGGCCTGACCGTCGGGTGTATTCAAAACGGTTTGGAGTCGGCCGATCGGCAAAAAGCCTACGCCTGCGATATCACCTACGGCACCAATAACGAATTCGGCTTCGACTATCTCCGCGATAATATGCGCCCCGCTGCGCGCGGCGACGAACGCTTCGATATGCATTATCAGCAATCGCAGGGCCCGCTGCATTACGCCATTATCGACGAAGTCGACAACATCCTCATTGACGAAGCCCGCACGCCGCTGATCATCTCCGGTTCCGCTCACGACGACACCACCAAGTACGCCAAGGCTGATAAGATTGCTCGGCAATTGCAAAAAGATGTCCACTTCGAACTCAAAGAAAAAGAGCATTCGGCCAATCTGACCGACGATGGCGTGCGGGCGGCCGAAAAACTGGCCGGAGTCGAAAGTTTTTACACCGCCGGCAACATGGAATGGCCGCACTTGATCGACAACTCGCTCAAGGCATATCACCTGTATAAGCGCGACGTGAACTACGTGGTGCAAGATGGCGAAGTGGTGATCGTTGACGAATTCACCGGACGCTTGATGCCTGGCCGTAACTGGAGCGACGGTTTGCACCAGGCCGTCGAAGCCAAAGAAGGCGTGCGGATCAAAGAAGAATCGCAAACGCTGGCCACCATCACGCTGCAAAATTTCTTCAAACTGTACGACAAAATCTGCGGCATGACCGGTACGGCCATGACCGAGGCCTCGGAATTCTGGAAGATCTATCAGTTGGATGTGATCGCCATTCCCACCAACCGCGGCATGCAGCGATTGAACTTTCCGGATGTGATCTACCGCACCGAGCGTGAGAAATTTCTGGCCATCGCCGAAGATATCGAGCACATCCACAAGTACGACGAAGTTGAACTGACCGATAAAACCGAAGTTCGCGGCATCATTGCCAAGGAAGACGACCAACAAGTCGAAATCCAAGTGGCCGAGAGTCGCGAGAAACGCAGCATTCCCAAGGGCACCGTCAAAGCCATCCATCGTCGTGGCCGACCGATTTTGGTGGGCACTGTGTCGATCGAAAAGAGCGAGCGACTCTCCGATCTGCTCAAAAAACGCGGCATCAAGCACGAAGTGCTTAACGCCAAACATCACAAGCGCGAGGCCGAAATCGTCTCGCAAGCCGGCCGCAAAAACGCCGTGACCATCGCCACCAACATGGCAGGGCGCGGTACGGATATCATCCTCGGCGGAAATGCCGAAACGATGGCCTGGGCGTTGTTGCAAGACAAGTACCCCACGCGGCTGGACGTTCCCAACGAAGAATGGGACGCACTCGTCGACGAGATTGAAACCCGCGAGAACATGAAGGTCGAGGGCAAAGAAGTCAAAGAACTCGGCGGCCTGCATATCATTGGCACCGAGCGGCACGAAGCCCGTCGCATCGATCTGCAGTTGCGCGGCCGTTGCGGTCGCCAAGGCGATCCCGGCAGTAGCCGCTTCTTCTTGTCGCTGGAAGACGACTTGATGCGAATCTTTGCTGGCGAGTGGGTCAAAAACATTCTGACGTCGCTGGGCATGAAAGAAGGTGAAGCCATCGAGAGCCGGATGGTTTCGCGACGCATCGAAGGCGCGCAGAAGAAGGTCGAGGAGCGCAACTTCGAACAGCGGAAAAACCTGCTCGAATACGACGAGGTCATGGACGAGCAACGCAAACGCGTTTACGGCTATCGCCAGCGAATTCTCAACGGCGCGAATTGCAAAGATCTCGTCCGCGAAATGATCGACCAACAGGTCGACCAATATCTGGACAGTTTTCTCGATCGCAACTACGGCGCGGAGACGTATGCCAAGTGGGCCAGCGGACGGTTGTCGGTGGAATTGGATCCCAAAGATTTCCGTGGACTAACCGCCGAAGCGGCCGAAGTCTTTGCGCGCGAAGATTCGCAACGCAAAAGCGAGATTCAAATTTATGAAGCCATGGAAGAGAATCTGCCCAGCGAAGAAGAGACCAGTGAATGGAACTGGGAAGCGTTGGCCAAATTGTCGAACACGCGTTGGAAGACCAATCTCCGCGATATCGATCTCAAAAAACACGAGCGGAACGATCTTCCCGACTTTTTTGCCGAGAAGGTCAGAACGTCTATCGCCGCTGAAGACCTCAGCGAAGGCGCCAAGTTCATGGAGCCGGATTTCGCGGTTCGTTCGGTTTGCGGCTGGGTGCAGCACAAGTTTGGCGTCGTACTCTCGCCGGCCGATTTGGAGGGCAAGGAAGCGGCCGCCGTCAAAGCCTTGGTGAAAATGAAAGCGGCCGAAGCCTACGATCTGCGCGAAGCAGAATATCCCGTGGTCGCGGGCCTGATGCATTTCAGTAAGCAAGTCGACGGCGCGGCCCGCTATGACCGCGAAGCGCTGGCCCGATGGGCGCGCGAACGGTTCGAAGTGGAACTGGACATCGAGGATCTGAAAAACAAACAGCGCGAAGAAGTTCGCGCGTTGCTCGTCGAGCACAGCCGCAAAACGCAGCAGCAAGCCGACCAGATGCTGGCTGAAGTGCAACAGCGGGTCGATACCTTGTTCGATGGCGCGGCGGCCGGACAAACCGTGCAATCGGTCAGCGGTGGCAACGGCGTGTTGAGTTCGCTGGCCGACTGGATCAAGCAGCGCGCGTTGCAGACGCCGCCGACCGAAGAGTTAGCCAAGCTCGATCGCGAGCAACTTCAGCGGCGGTTGAATACCGCGGTGGAAGATCGCTTCCGCCCCGAGATTCGCCGGATGGAGCGGATGCTGGTGCTGGAAATTCTCGACAACACTTGGAAAGACCATCTGCTGGCCATGGATCATTTGCGGCAGGCTGTGGGTCTGCGTGGCATGGCACAAATCGATCCCAAAGTCGAATATCAACGCGAGGGTATGCGAACCTTCGAAACCATGTGGGAAAACATCAACGAGCGCGCCACCGATTTGGTGTTCAAAATTGAACAGGTCGACGAAGGCTTTGTCGGCAACACCTGGAAGGGTGCGACGGCCCGTCACGACGAAGCGCCGCCGGCGACGGAAACCAGTAGCCAGCAGCAGTCGGCCATCGATTCCAGCGGCGGCGAGCGTAAGATCGAGCCCATTCGTAACCGGGGCGAAAAAGTTGGCCGCAACGATCTTTGTCCTTGCGGCAGCGGCAAGAAATTCAAGAACTGCCATATGAAGCAGGGCGGAATGCCGATTTAATTGCCGGCACTCAAGTCGACTTTCGGTTGTCGGCCCACTGCGGGCAAAATGCCGGTCAGGGCGAAACGACGTTCCGGGGAACGGACTCCTCATGCCGTATCTACTCAATTTGATCTATCTGCTGCTGCTATTTGCGGCATCACCGTGGTTGATTTATCGATCGCTGCGAAGCGGCAAATATCGCGACGGCTTTGCCGCAAAATTTTTCGGGCGAGTGCCGCAACGCGTTAGCGATCGCGATCGGCCCTGCATTTGGTTGCATGCGGTGAGCGTTGGCGAAGTCAATTTACTTGCGCCGCTGCTCACGGAACTGGCGCGTCGCAATTCGGATCACGAGTGCGTGATTTCCACAACCTCGCGCACCGGCTACGAGCTGGCCAAACGCAAATACTCGGGGCTGGTGGTGTTTTACTGCCCGTTGGATTTCAGTTGGGCGGTGGCGGCAGCGATGCGCCGAATTCGCCCATGTCTGCTGATACTCGCGGAGCTCGAGTTGTGGCCGAATTTGATTCGCGCGGCGCATTGCCACGGCGCGGCGGTGGCGGTGATCAACGGGCGGCTGAGTCAAAAAAGCTTTGGCGGCTATCGCAAGATTCGCTGGTTGGTGGCCAACGTGCTGCGGCAAATCGACTTGATCGCCGTGCAGAATGAGGAATACGCCCAGCGTTTTTTGCAACTCGGCGCTCGGGCATCTTCGGTTTTCGTAACCGGCTCGATGAAATTCGATGGTGCCCAACCCGATCGCGGAAACACGATCACTCGCAGTCTAAAACAGTTGGCCGGCATCGCTGCGAACGACATCGTTTTTTTGGCTGGCAGCACGCAGCAGCCGGAAGAACTGTTGGCCGTGGAAGCGTTTCGGCAACTTGCCGTGGAGCACCCGCTGTTACGCTTGATTCTGGTGCCACGGCATCCCGAGCGATTTGCCGAAGTGGCCGAGATGCTCGACCAATCGCAATTGCCGTGGCAACGCCGTTCAGATCTACCCGGGCGGCGCAGCACGGAAGCGCGGATTTTGTTGGTCGATGCCGTGGGCGAACTGGGCGGCTGGTGGGGCGCCGCCGAGATTGCGTTTGTCGGCGGAAGTTTGGGGCGACGCGGCGGGCAGAACATGATTGAACCGGCCGCCTATGGTGCCGCGGTTTCGTTCGGTCCCAACACGGCCAACTTCCGCGACGTGGTCTCACAATTGCTACAACACCAGGCGGCGGTTGTCGTCCACGACGGCCAGGAACTCACCGACTTCGTGCGCCGCTGCTTGCGCGATCCGAAGTTCGCCAGGCAGTTGGGCAGCCGTGCCCAACAGTATGTGCAGTTGCAAACTGGCGCGACGGTTCGCACTGCGAATCAAATTGAGCGGCTTCTGCCCAAACTGAATCAATCCGCGCCGGCCACGTTACCGTTTGCGCCGTCCGGAAACTCTCGTCGACATGCCTCGTAGTCGCGTCATTTTGGTGTCGAGGCAATGAATGATTTCGCCGCCGAACCGTCGCTGCTCCGCTACGGCGCATCGACGAGCGTGCTGCTGGCCTCAACGGGCCAATGGCACAACGGAATCGATTCCGTCGGCCCGTAAACGCCAGACAGTCCGCCCGCCTGTTCGGGCAACAATGTCAGTTGGCGCTGATAAATCGCATCCACGCGAACCAGTTGCCGATCAAAATCGTGGGAATCGTTCCAGCGACGGCGAAGAAAATCGAGCAGCGTGACGCGATACGTGGTGCAGTCTCGCTCGATCAGGTTGAGTAACGTCTTCCGCCAGCGCATCGATGGATATTGGTCGCAGACAAAGTCCGGTCGATGCTGCTGCGGCGGCCGGTCAGGTTGCAGCAGATTGACCTTGGTGCCGTCGGCCAACTCGCCATGAATATCGAACCAACCGCCGTAGGGAAAGGGTCGCGGCGCAAACATGCACCAGAACTGATTCAACTGTGCCGCATCGCCCAGCGAGCGCAGCGGACCGGGATTCAAATGCACGTAAATGCTCGGCGTCAGACGAGCCACATTCAACAGCACCACATAGGCCAACAGCAACCCCAGCAAGATGTTGGCGGCAATTTGATTGCCCTGATCGACCGCGGGTTGCAATTGCATTTTCGCGCGCGAGGCCAGCCGCTTACAACCGTTCGCCCAACTGGACGAAACTAACCGCGGCACGGGAATCTTGCGCCACGCGGCCATTGTCCAGAACTCGCCAGGCAGCATGGTCAGCCAGCACACGATGCAGACCAGCGGAAACATGCCAATCGACATTGTGGCCGCTAAGCCCAAGTGCAGGCCGATAAAGCCGGCCACCACCGCCAGTCGGACTTTCGCGCGAAACTTTCCGGCATACAACAGTGCCAACGGCCCGGCGACTTCCCAGATTAAGGTCGAAAAAGTCAAGCATTTCAGCAAGCCCGGATAATGCAGTAATCGCAGCCCAAAGTGCGTCGTAAAATGATCCGTCGACAGCGCGTAATAGACGGCCGTGTGTTGCGTGCGCCACTCGGGGTACGATTTCAATAATCCGGTGAATAGATAGATGCAAACGAGTTGCAAGATCAGCGCGGCCGACGCGAGTGAGCAGACGTCGTTGGCTTCCGGGCGCGGTCGCCGCCAACGATCCACGCTCCAGCGGTCGCCAAGCGGCAAGAAAATGCTCCAAAACAGGATGCAGCGCAGGACATCGTCGGCACCAAATAGCACCAGCGGATTGCGGGCTTGAAAACCCACCAGCAGCAGCCAAGAGCCAAACAGCGCCCACCGCGTGCGGTAGCCAACCATTACGGCCACGGCGAGCACAGCGGCCAAGACCAGCAGGATCTCGGCGAACCATGTCTGCCCGCAGAACATCAGCGGTGAGCACCACCAGGGCGGCGCGGTGAATTGCTCTTCGACGCTCAATTGCATTCGCGCGGCACGGGGCAGGAGTCCGTCGTCGCTATAAAACGCGCCGGCAAACTGTGCCAAGTCGCAGATGTTCAACAGCAGCACCGCGCCCAGCCCAATCCGCAACGCGGCCAGAGAGCGACGATCGAGCGTAATGACCGCTTTCGACCAGGCCTGCAGGCGTTGGATCAGCGTCCGTTGTTTGATTTCCGCTGCTGCTGCCGCCTCCGCCATCGCCGCGTCTCCTGCCACGCTTGAGCCTCACGCCCGTGAATGCACAACCGGATGCATTGCCGCTGAATCGAGCCGCGCAGCGGTGGGCAGATACGACAAGTGTAGGTTACGCGCGACACGCGGCAGCAGTCGCTACAATCGGTATAAACCGCAGGGATTCAACGGCGATCGAACTGCAATCAACCTAACCGTTGACCTGGAATTGGATGTTTGCCGCGACAACTTGCTTCAACTGTTGGCGTGCATCGCAACGTTGTCGTCGCGTAACACAGTCACCCAGCCTTGGACCGGCTGACCGTATTCGTAGCGGAGCGTTTCCTCTGTTTGCGAAATCACCGCCAACCCGGCTTCGCGGGCGACGGCCAACACATGCCTTTGATGGTGTGCGAATCGCCCCGAATCCGTCAGTCGAAACGGTTCGGCCGCACCCACTTCCACCGTGAAGGCGAGCAAGCCGCCCGCCGCAAGGATTCTGGCCGCCGGCGGAATCACTTGCCGCAGGTCGCCAAAGTAAATCAGCGTGTCGCAAATCGCCACCAGGTCGAACGTTTCGGCGGGCGGCGATGCCAGCCATGCCGTGAGCTCGGCCGTTTCCAATCGGTCGTACAACTTTCGGTCTCGCGCGCGAGCAATCATGTCCGCCGACAGATCGATGCCGCAAAGTCTCTCCGCCATCGGTCGGATCAGTTGCCCAAACAGCCCGGTGCCACAGCCCAATTCGAGCACATTGAGCGGACCGCGGCGCGAATCGTCGGCGAGTGCGGAATCGATTGCCGCAAGTAGCAATTGCGGCGCGCGATATTCCAGATCGTCGCACATGTTTTTTTCGTAAAACGCGGCAAAGTACGAATAGAGCTGCTGAATGTAGGCATCGGATGCCCGCGAGGGCGGCGCTTCATCGCGCAAAGCGATCAGCAGATGTTCGATTTCAATATCGTCGGGGTGCGCTCGCTGATAGCGCTCGTAACCGATACGGGCCAACTCGCGACGTCCAACGATGTGCGCGATTTCGCCCAGCGCGTACCATTGATTTGGATCGTCCGGCGCGAGTTCCGTTGCCCGCTGCTGACAGATGAAGGCCGCCAGCACTTGGTCGCGACGCCGTAAGTCGCGCGCCATTTGCTGCAATTCTTCGGCGGTGGGCGGACTGGGCGAACCCGGCAAGCTTTCGAGCAGCAATTGGTCGGCCACGGCTTGCTTGAGCCACTCGGCGCAACCGGGCAGTGCCGACTCCGGCAGCAGCGGGCCGACTTTGTCCAAGAGTTCTGATTGGCCGCGTTGGCCATCGCAGAGTTCCACAAGTAGCGCCGCTGTCGGGTTCAAGCGAAACAGACGCTGCTTGTGAATATCGTAGGCGTGGTAACCATCGTCGGCGGGCGAAAGCAAGACCGATGGATTCAACAGCAGCGGAGGCATATGTGGTGTCGGTTCGGTTCGGTTCGATTCGCGAGGGGGTCTGCCGCGTCATGGGAAATCGAGGCCTGTCAGCGGTGCGCTCGCTAGCAATCGGTCTGTCTGGCCTTGCGGGCTCGGGGCGTGGGCCAAACATTCCAATCCGGGGGTGGCGACGCCGGCACAGCCGCGTTGCCCGTGGCAAAAAGGGAAGTGCATTTTCTGAAGCTGCAGTATTTCACGGCGTTTCAAAGAATCAAGCCGAGTTGTCAGATTATTGACTAAAATCTTCTTTACTCATTGCTCACGCTTTGCTAACTTTAACCTGAAGTTGGCCCTTAACCGCGTGCGATCAACAATTTCGGCCAGATGGCTTACTTCCCCGCCAACACCTGCGTAAATTCTTGACGGTGCTGGGAGGATATCCTTTTGTTTCTGCTAAGTGTCGGGTTGCATTGCCAAGGGCAACGCGAGAGATGTACGCCAAGTCGAGCGGCATTCACCATCGTCGAGCTGCTGGTGGTGATTGCGATCATCGGGATGTTGGTGGCGCTGTTGCTGCCGGCGATGTCGATGGTGCGCGAGGCGGCCCATCGTTCAAGTTGCGGCAACAATCTTCGGCAAATTGCCATCGCCTTTGACTTGCATCACGAGCGAAACCACTCGTATCCGTCGGGCGGATACGATTACAGCACCGTGCCGGCTTTTCAAAATGGCAGGCCATTGACCGTGCCGGCGCAAGAGGCCGGTTGGGCATATCAGATATTGCCGTACCTCGACGCTCAAAATACCTGGCAGGGCAATGGCGGCGCTAACGATACGGAACGGGCGCTGATCGCAATCGGTACGCCGATTCCCATCTACTTTTGTCCCTCGCGACGCGGGCCGATGACGGTGACCTATAGCGATCCCAATTATCTGGACGGCATGCTGGTCAAACACGCCTTGTGCGATTACGCCGCCGGCAATCTGAACGGCACGGGCGTCATCCGTCGCGGCAGCATTGTCAACCACTCAAAGATTCTCGACGGTCTGACATATACACTGCTCGCGGGTGACAAGCGGCTGGACGTTCATTACCTGGGCGAACCCGACTACGAGGGAACTGGCATTCCGATGGTCGATGACAACGAGGGCTACACCGCGGGGTTTGACGAAGACACCGTGCGATCGACCGAATTGCCCCCACTACCAGACCGGACGGCCAACGGCTGGGGCGAAGAGCGGTTTGGCAGTTCGCATTCGGGCGTTTTCAATGCGGTCTTCTGCGATACCTCGGTGCATAAAATCTCCTACGACATTGATCCAAGCGTCTTTAAGAATCTCGGCGATATCAACGACGGACAAGTTGTGCCAAGTGATTTATTCGAATGATTGCCTGCTCTGCTGGCCTGGCGAATGCCTTCCCGGCAGGCAGATTGTGGAGGCAGGTTATCTGGGGTCAATGCGAATCAACTTCGGCGAAACGCAGGCAGACGACATGGCCCGACGATTGTTTGGTTACCGTCTCGCTGAGGGGATTGTTAAGCTTCGCCGGCCGAATCAGACTGAGCACTCGGACCACAACCGGAAGGAATTCACGCTTTCTCTGCTCGCATTCCAACGCATTTTTGGTTCGTTTTTGCGGTCGGCAGGTATTCACGCGCATTGTATTTCCGCAGCGAGTGAGCGGCGAGTGAGCATCCTATTGTCGCTGACTGCGCTAAGCGGCGCGCTGCCGACGCAATTCGGCGATGATTGTTCTCTTGAGATCGAACTTCAGCATGCTTAACACGGCGTCGCACAATTCAGCCGAAATCGATCGCCTGGCGGCGAACGCGGCCGAACGCGACGGTTCGCTGGCAGTGCCGCACGTTTTGCCGCGCATTGGCCCGTTGAGCGTCGACGGAAAATATTTTGCATCCGCTGGCCAGCGATTGCAATTGAAGGGCGTTACGTACGGCCCGTTTCCGCCGAGCGGAGAGCATGGCCCTTTTCCGCCGGCCGGCCGCATTTGCCAAGACCTGCAGTGCATGAGCGAATTGGGCGTGAACTCGCTGCGGACTTATCACGTGCCGCCAGTTTCGTTTTTGGAAACGGTGAGCCAGCATGGCACGATTGGCCTGATGGTTGATGTGCCTTGGGCAAAGCACCTCTGCTTTCTCGATTCGGCGACGGCGCGGCGCGGAGCGCGAGAAGCGGTTCGCTTCGCGGCAATTCGCGGCGCCAAGTATGATTGCGTTTGGGGCTACAGCGTCGCAAACGAGATTCCGCCGGATGTGATTCGCTGGCACGGGGCGCGGCGCGTGCAGCGTTTTCTCAGCGAACTTGCGGATGTGGCCAGGCAAGCGCACCCCGCAGGACTGGTGACCTACGCAAATTATCCGCCCACCGAGTATTTGGATTTGCCGTTCTTAGATTTTGCGATGTTTAATGTATATCTGCATGATCGCGAAGTATTCCGGCGATACTTGTTTCGGCTGCAGAATCTGGTTGGTGTGCTGCCGCTGGTGTTGGGGGAGTTGGGCATGGACACCATTCGCCATGGCGAACTCGCACAAGCCCGTTTCTTGCGAGGCCACATCCAAGAGGCCAAGGCGGTGGGACTCGCCGGCAGTTTCATTTTTTCTTGGACCGACGAGTGGCACACCGGCGGATCGACCATTTCCAACTGGGCATTTGGCGTGACGGACGCGGAGCGCAAACCGAAGCTGGCATTCGATGCGCTCAAGCGGACATTCTCACAGACGCCTGCCGACCTGCTGGTGGCGCCGGTTCGGGCCTCGGTCGTGGTTTGCACCTATAACGGCGCGCGCACGATTGCCCAATGTTTGCAATCGCTGCAGCGGTTGCGCTACCCGGATTACGAAGTCATCGTGGTCGATGACGGCTCGACGGACGACACGCCCAACATCATTGCCGAATATCCGTTCGTGCGCGTAATTTCGCAGCAAAACGAAGGGCTCAGCGCTGCCCGCAATGCGGGGCTGCGCGCTGCGACGGGCGAGATTGTTGCATACACCGATGACGACTGCTTTGTCGATCCCGACTGGCTGACGATGATGATCGCTCAGTTGGAACATGCGCGACTCGAAGACTCGCGCGTGGCCGGTTTGGGCGGTCCAAACTTAACCCCCGACGATGGTCCCACCGCGGCTGCCGTATCCGCCGCACCGGGACAGCCAACGCATATTTTAGAAAGCGATCAGGTTGCCGAACACATTCCGGGTTGCAACATGGCGTTCTGGCGCGAGTCGCTGCTCTCGGTCAATGGATTCGACCCACAGTATCGAGCGGCTGGCGACGATGTCGATATCTGCTGGCGACTGCAATCGGCGGGCATGTGGCTGACGTTTTCGCCTTCGGCCTTTGTTTGGCATCATCGGCGGGCGACTCCAAAAGCCTATCTCAAGCAGCAAGCTGGCTACGGCAAGGCCGAGGCGCTGTTGCGGTTTCAACATCCGGATCGGTTCACCGATCGCGGACACGGCAAATGGCGCGGTATGCTCTACGGCGCGTGTTTTCAAGGAATCACCTTGGAGCCGCCGGTGATCTATCGCGGCACGTTTTGTACGGCGCCGTTTCAGTGCATTTACCGCGCTGGTCCAGCGCACTGGGCGATGATCCCGACAACTCTGGAATGGCACCTGTTGGCGGGACTCGTCGCGACGGCTGGACTAATCCACGGCTCGATGCTCTGCACGGCACTGACCATGTGGTGCCTGTCGTTGGTCCTGGCAGGGTTGCAAGCCGTCCAGGCCCAAGTGGCGCGCAAATACGATTCGCCGAAAGTTCGCGCCACGGTGGCTGCCTTGTGCTATTTGCAGCCGCTGGTGCGATCTTGGGCCAGATATCAAACACGCTACTTTTCAGGGCAACTTCATTCGCCGCCATTGCCGGACGCCAACGTTGATTTCAAAGCAGTTGCCAAGGAATCGGCCAGCGAAGTTGAATACTGGGGCACAGGCTGCCCCGAGCGGACGGATTTACTACAGGCCGCGATGCAAAAAATCGGACATCTCAAATGGGGATACGCCATCGACACCGGGTGGTCGGAGCGCGACCTTGAGGTTTTTGTCGATCCTTGGACGCGCGTCGAAGTCAGAACGGTGCAAGAAGAACTCGGGGGCGGCAAACGGGTGGTTCGGGCGCGCTTTCAGATCGGTTTTAGTCGGCTGACCAAATTTGCTGCGTTTCTGAGCGTGGTTTTCATTTTCTGGAGGGCAACTGTTGAACCCGTCGGCGCGCTGGCCGCTGCCGGTTGCCTGGCAATTGCCGGACTCTGGCTGTGGAAACGGGGCCGAAAACTTCGCGCGACGCTGATCTCCGTTTTTAACGAACAAGCAGTGCGAATGGGATTAATTCCCTGCGGCGATGCTCCGGCTGCTGCGAAACCGCACGGCGCGACATCTCAGCCAGAATGATCGATATGTCGGCCGCCGATTCTTCCGCTGTTGCCAAACTCGCACGAGTCCAACTCATCGTAAACGCAGATGACTTCGGTCTCAGCAGCAAAACCAACGACGGAATCATTGCCGCCCACAACCAGGGAATTGTGACCAGCGCCAGTTTGATGGTGAGGCAACCCGCTGCGCACGAAGCCGTCGAACGGGCAACTGCTTTTCCGCGGCTGGACCTTGGTTTGCACATTGACTTGGGCGAGTGGATTTATCGCGATGCACATTGGGACGTCGTCTACCAGGTTGTGGAACTGGACGACGCCGCGGCGGTCGAACGCGAAGTCCGAAGGCAGATCGAGTGGTTTTTGAAGCGAGTTGGTCGCCCGCCGACGCATTTCGATTCTCACCAGCACGTGCATCGTCAGGAGCCCGTGCGATCCGTCGTGGTGAAGTGTGCGACGGAAATGGGGGTGC
The DNA here is from genome assembly GCA_038205115.1 of Pirellulales bacterium. Lineage (GTDB taxonomy): Bacteria > Planctomycetota > Planctomycetia > Pirellulales > JBBRCE01 > JBBRCE01. The sequence continues at coordinate 24,767 of JBBRCE010000033.1, read as the reverse complement.
CGGTGCGGCACAACGGCGACGCCATTCGCTATTGCGGCGATTTTTACGGACAAGGGCGGAACGGACAATCTTGGCCCGACGCCATCGAACCGCCGGGCTTGATCGAGGTTTTGTCGCAATTAACGCCGGGCGTGACCGAGTTAGCCTGCCATCCCGGCTGGGACCAGCAATTGCCAACGATGTACGTGCAAGAGCGGCCGGCGGAAGTTGCAACGCTGTGCGATTCGCGCGTGCGGGCGTTCATTGGCGAGAGCGGAATCGAACTGATCACCTTTGCGGACGTCGCCCATGCAGTCTGACTCCGCGGTCGAATTCAGATCATCCGTTGGTCAGCGGATTTTACTTTGCTACGATGTTGTGAATTGCGGCCGACGTCGGCAACGTCGCCCAGGCCATTGCGGGGAGACGTTTCGATGCGACGCATAATTTGGATCGGCATTTGCCTGACTTGGGTCGTGGGTTGCAGCTCGCGCGAATCGGTCAGTTGGACCCCGCTGGACGATTTGCTCAAGCAACTGGCGGATCCATCGGCCGATATGCGATATGCGGCTCTGCGCGAAATCAAACAGCAAGGGCCAAACACCGCAAAAAAGGCTGTTCCGCAGATCGTGGCCGCGCTCAAGGATCAAGACTCCACCGTTCGCTACGGCGCGGCGCTGGCCGTTCCGCTATGTGGCCACGATGCGGCGGACGCCATGCCGACCTTGATCGAACTGTTAAAAGATCGCGATGCGCTGGTCCGCGCAGCGGCCGCAAACGCCATCCCGGCGCTCGGCGCAAACGCGCAGACGGCCGTATCGGCGCTGCAACGTTTATCGCAAGATAGCGACGTGAAAGCGCGTAACGCGGCTGTCCACGCGCTCAAGCAAATTGCCAACAACACAAAACTGATTCATCCCTGAGTTCCGGCCCTTAACGATTTTCGCTATGGCCCGCGCTTGCCCAAGCGAGCGGGCATGGGCAATTGTTCGCGTTTTAAACGGCCACGTCGTTCGGTAATTCCGCAATGCTCAAATACGTTGCCCGCATCTTTGCCTATCTCTGGCCGCATTGGCGTCTGACGCTGGTGATGGTGGCGATGATCTTTGTAACCGTGGCTGCTGGTTTGCTGGCGCCTTGGCCGTTTGCGATTCTGGCCGATCAAGTCTTTAATGCCAAGCCCGCGCCCGGCTGGGTTCCAGCCTGGCTCGCACCGCTGTTTGCGCCGGATCATCGCGCCAATTTGGCGTACGTAGCCGTGGGCGCGATGGTGTTGCTGAAATTGATGACGAATTTGCTGTCGGTGGTCAACAACTACGTGCATTCCAAGCTCGAACTGCAAATTGAACTTGGTTTTCGCAGCCAATTGTTCGATCACGCCATGCAGTTGTCGCTGGCTTATCACGATCGGCGTCGCTCGGGCATGATCATCTACATTGTCAATTCTCTGGGGGACGCCGTGGGCGGCATGATTATGTCCGTTCCGGCTTTGGTCGAAGCGGTGATCATGCTGATTGCCATGCTGATCGTGCTGTTGAACTTTCACGTTGGGCTGGCACTGCTGTCGCTGATTATCATGCCCATCATCGTGATTTCCGTGCGTTACTACATGACGAACATCCAATCGCGATTAATCGACGTGCGTAACATGGAAGGCGAGGCGCTGTCGATTGTGCATGAGGCATTTTCGATGATGCGGGTGATTGTGGCTTTTTGTCGCGAGAAGCTGGAATTGAACCGCTACCAATCGCAAGGCAAGCGCGCCATTGCCGCCCGCATTGACGTCACCATTCGGCAGACGCTGTTTTCGTTGGTCGTCGATATGACGACCACGCTGGGCAAAGCCGGCGTGCTGATCTTTGGCGTGGTGCTTGCGCTACGGGGTGATCTGACATTTGGAGTGTTGTACGTGCTGAGTTCGTACGTCGATCAGGTCTATCACCCGCTCGAAGAAATCACGCGGACGATTAGTTCGCTGCAGCAGAATCACATTGGCCTGAAAATGGGTTTCGATCTGCTGGATACGCCGCCCGACGTGCAAGAAATCGCCCATCCGCTGCCTCTGCCCAACTGCCAAGGCAATGTCGTTTTCGAGCAGGTCGATTTCAGTTACAAGGAGCGAACCGACACGCTCAAGCAAATTTCGTTCGAAGCGCATGCCGGGCAAATTGTAGGCATCGTCGGCCCTACCGGCGCGGGCAAAACGACATTGATCAGTTTGATCCCGCGGTTCTACGAAATTTCCAGCGGACGCGTGCTGATCGATGGCATCGACGTCCGCAACCTGGCACTCAAAGAGCTGCGTGAGCAAGTCAGCATCGTGTTACAAGAACCGCTGCTGTTCTCGACCACCATCAAAGACAACATCCGCTATGGAAACCTGAACGTCACTGACGAGCAAATCGTAGCCGCGGCCGAAGCGGCCAACGCGCACGACTTTATCGTGCGGTTGCCGCAGGGCTACGATACCGAGCTAGGCGAACGCGGCGCACGATTGTCCGGCGGAGAGCGCCAGCGAATTTGCGTCGCCCGCGCATTTCTGAAAAATGCGCCGATTCTGATTCTCGACGAGCCAACTTCGTCCATCGACTCTAAAACGGAATCCGTGATTCTCGACGCTCTCGATCGTCTGATGATTGGCCGAACGACGTTCATGATCGCCCACCGTTTGTCGACGGTGCGTAAAGCCGACAAGATCTTAGTTCTCGACCGTGGTCAGTTGGTGGAGCAAGGCGATCACGACCAGTTACTGGCCCGCGACGGTCTGTACCGCCAATTGCACGACATGCAGAACAAACGCGCCGAACGCAAGGCCGCCATCGATAACGTCCGCAACACGTTTTTGGCCGGCGACGCCAAAGTTTAATGCGGATCTTTGGCGTATAAACCCCAGGTCGAACAGACAATTCGCTGTGCCGGCAAGCGAAATTTATACTCTTGTTCGCCCAAGCCCAAATCATAGGTGTGCAGGCCGGCTTCCAGGGCCGCCAGCAGCGATTGTCTCAATAACACGTGTCCGGGCGAGTGCCTGGCCGCGGCAATGGCAAAACACCACGGCGCGGAGAAATGGATTCCGCGGTAGTGCCAGGCCAACTCCGCCGCTAAAAAGCGCCCTTGCCAATCGATTTGCAGATAGCGAATCCATCCGGTCTGCGCCGCGCGATCCAAAAAACGCTGATAAAATTCCACTTGCTCCGGCTGGGCCAAATCGCCTGGCAAGCCCTTGGCATGCCAGCGCGCGTCGTAGTGCGAGCGGAATTCCGCAAACCGCGCCTTGATGACCGCGGCGTCGGTTTCGCGATGAATCAGCAGCGGTCCGGCCTGGCGAAAATAGTTCTCACGCTTGAGCATGCTCCGATTCAACGTGGCACCAATCGCGTCCGCCTGGGCAGTCAGATCGACCGCAACCGAAACGTCTTCCTTTCTGAGCATTCCCAACAAATCGAGTCGCTTCGCTGCCGCCATCAGCAGTTGGCCCGTCCGCGACCGCTCGGAAACCAGATGAAATTTGAAACCGACGAAATCCGGCGTGGCCGCGCGCGCGGTTGCCAGCAGCGCGTCCAGAACATCAGAATCGCTGATATCGCCGACGAAATCGTGATAGTCCGCGGACCCTGTGCCCACAAAGAACAACATTCCCTCGCGCGCGTAAAGCGGCGCAATGGCAATGATTTGGCCGTCGCGCTCGGCGGCCACCAGCACCAAATCGCCGATGCCAATCGTCTCCCACCAGGCGCTCAGCCACTGCCAGGTCATGAAGATGACGTCGGTATCGCCTTGCCGCAGAACGGACTGCCAGAGTGCGGCGTCGATTCGTGGATCGTCAAATCCGCCGAGGACTCGGGCGTTCACGGTCGACATGCCAATCCCCGGCCTCAAAGCAACGTTGGTTTTAATCACACCTTATTCCAAGCGTCACGGGCTGGCAATGGATTGCCTTAAAAACGCTTGATTCATGGTTCAGTCCTGTCATACTGCGGCGAACTCACGTTTTCACTCTCTTGCAGCAACCGCGCATGTCTGTCTCACGCCGCAAAAAAATTGTGCTGCTGGGCATGATGACCAAAATTCCGGTTGCCGGCGCGGTCTGGGGCACGCTGCACTACCTGCTCGGTTTCCAGCGGCTAGGCTTTGAGCCGTACTACATTGAATGTCACGCACGGACGCCGTCGATGTTCATGCAAACCGCGTCCGACGATTCGGCGGCGTTGGCGGCCGGTTTCATCGAGCAAGTGATGAAGCAGTTCGACCTGCAGCACAATTGGTCGTTTCATGCCTTGCACGACGACGGTCGCTACTATGGCATGAACGAGTCGCAGGTCAAGCAACTGTATCTGGAAGCCGATGCCATCATCAATTATCACGGCGGCACGGTGCCAATTCCGGAGCACTATCAAACCAATCGCCTGGTGTACCTGGAAACCGATCCGGTCGAAACCGAAATCGAGTTGGCAAACGGCGACGCCAACACGCTGGAGTTTCTCAAACCGCATTGTGCGTTTTACACGTGGGGTTTGAATTACTATCGGCCCGATTGCCAGGTGCCGATGCACGACCAGATTCCATTCAAAATCATGCCGCCGGCGGTGGTCTGCGATTTGTGGGAACCGTTCGCGCAACGTGGCGGACGCGCGTTGACGACCATCGGCAATTGGCGACAACCGTGGCGTGACGTTGTCTTCCGTGGCGAAGTTTATCATTGGAGCAAGCATTTCGAATTCATGAAGTTCATCGATCTACCACGGCACACCGATCAACCGTTCGAACTTGGGCTGGCCAGCTACGAACCGCAGGATCAACAAATGCTTGAGTCGCATGGTTGGCAGATTACGCCAGCGGTAGATTTCTCTTGGGATCTTGGCAAATATCGCGACTACATTGGCCACTCGCGCGGAGAGTTTACCGTGGCAAAGGATCAGAACATACGCCTGCGGAGTGGCTGGTTCAGCGAGCGCAGTGCGCAATACCTGGCGGCCGGTAAGCCGGTGATTACTCAAGAAACCGGCTTTAGCAATGTACTGCCAACAGGCGAAGGCCTATTTGGATTTTCAAGCAGTGAAGAGATTCTGGCCGCGGTCAGCCAATTCAATGCCGATTACGACCGCCACCGTCGCGGCGCGGCAAAACTTGCCCGCGAATTGTTCAATTACGACGTCGTTCTGCCTATGATCATTGATGATCTCGATCTGTAGCGGAATTGCGATTCAGCATTCCGTCACGTCGTGGCGCGGATGACAATCGTCGCTTGGTCCAGTGAGCCCGACTGATGCGCATTTGCCTGGTGTCCCAAGAATATCCGCCGGAAACCCCCTGGGGCGGAATCGGCACGCAGACCTGGCTAAAAGCCAACGGTCTCGCCGCGCGCGGACACGAGGTCCACGTATTATCCTGCTCCGACTTTCCCACGCGCACGTTGCGAACCGAAAATCACGACGGCGTAATCGTGCATCGTTTGCAGCCACCCGGACACGAGTTTTCCGTCTATGAACGCCAAGCCTATTGGGTCGGTTACAGTTGGCAGGTCTTCCGCTACTTGCAAGAATTGATTGGGCAGCAGGCGTTCGACGTGATCGACTTGCCGGAGTTCGCGGCCGAGGGATATTGCTACCTGCTGGACCGCAATATCTACAATTTCTGCCCGGTTGTCGTGCATTTGCACGGCTCGCTGGCGATGTTCACCGAGCACATGGGCTGGCCGGAGCGCGGCACGCGTTTGCATCAAACTGGTACGTTTATGGAACGCTTTTGCGTGCAACGCGCCGACGCCCTGTGTGCCAACTCTCGGGCCACGGCGCAAATCACCAGCAAATATTGCGAAGTGCCTGAGGAAGCGATCGACATCGTTCACTGCGGCGTCGATGCCGAGCAATTCTCCGTCACTTCACACCGCAGCCTTCCGGAGCAGCCCAGCATTTTGTTCGTTGGCGCTATGGTTCACAACAAAGGGCCTGAGATACTGCTGGAAGCGGTGCTCACATTGCTCGCCAAATATCCGGGCCTCAAATTAATGATGATTGGCAACGACGATAAGCCGCTGGCTGACGAGTTGAAAGCCCGCGTCCGCAGCGTCGGCGCTGAAGCCCACGTCCGCTTTCTGGGCTTTGTGCCGCTCAATGAACTGCCCAACTACTACCGCCAAGCGACGGTTTTTTGCTCGCCGGCGGAATTCGAGGGCGGCACCGCCAGCGTCTACTTGGAAGCGATGGCCTGCGGCTGTCCACTGATCGTGAGCACCGCAGGCGGCGGAGCTGAAGCCATCATACATGGCGAGCAAGGCTTGCTCGTGCCGCCCAAGGATATCCCAGCCACAGCCGCCGCACTCGATTTGCTGTTGTCCGACGAGCCGCTACGGCGACGAATGGGCGAGGCCGGTCGCGCGCGAATCGAACGATATTTTGCGCGCGATCGCTTCGTCGATCGAATTCTACTGACATACGATAAAGCGATCGCGCGAGGGCAATCGCTGCTTGCCCGCATGCGCGCACTGGAAGGTCTGGAGTAGCCTTTGAAACAGGGTCATTTCGCCCGCATACCCGAGTGCCCCGACGATCTGCAAACGCTTTGGGATCAGGGCCAAGCGCTCGACTGCGCGTGTCTGCCGGACTGGCTCGATGCTCAAACCGCCCGGCACTATCGCCGCGTCGGCGTGGTTTCTCAATTCATTGCCGCGGCAGCAGTTTCTTCGCAATTCGTTTGGCAGGCGGAATTGGCGGAACTTGAGCGTTGCGGATTGATTCTCGAACCGGCCGCCGCCAAGGATTCGACGCATCATCAGCTTTACATGCGGCAGTTGCAGAAATCGCAGGTGTGGTCGATCGGCTTGTACGAACTCACGTCGGACGCAACATCAAGCCGACAGCCGCAGGCGATGACGGCGGGGCCGGCGGCTGGAGTTGTTAACCCGATCCTGACGCGCGACCACGTGACGGACGTGCCGGCCGCGTTTGTTGCCGATCCGTTTGCAATTTACGTCCAATCGCTGTGGCACCTGTTTTTTGAGGTGCTCAATTGGCGTACAGGCAAAGGAGAAATCGGCTGGGCAACCAGTTCCGACGGTCGAACATGGACTTATCGGCAAATCGTGCTGGCCGAACCTTTTCATCTTTCTTACCCGCTGGTGTTTCCGTGGCAAGGCGAAATGTATTTGTTGCCGGAGTGTCATGCCGCGGGCCAACTGCGGCTGTACCGCGCCAAACGATTTCCCACCGAGTGGGAACTGGCGGCCACGCTGCTTCCCAAAGGCGTTTACCAAGACCCGACGCTTGTGCGATATCAAAATCGCTGGTGGCTGTTTGCGGAAACGAGCTCTGGGATCGAACACGACACGCTGCGGTTATTCTTTTGCGACGACTTGTTCGGACCGTGGCTCGAACATCCCGCCAGTCCGCTCCGCACGGCCGATCCGCGCCGCTCTCGGCCAGCAGGTCGCGTGATCGCGCAGGGCAGTCACTTGCTGCGATTCGCCCAAGATTGCCGCGACGACTACGGCGCGGCGGTTCACGCGCATGTCGTCACGCGACTCACGCCCTTGGAGTATCGGGAAACGGAGTTGTCGGATGTACCGCTGCTGTCCGCCGGCAATCAGGCCTGGAATGCTGGCGGAATGCATCATCTCGAAGCGCTGGCCATCGAGAGTAGCGCCGGCCGACAGTTGGTTGTCGTCGACGGCTGGCATTGGGGAAACTGTGGCTGGTGAAGCAGTACGGTTTGCAGGATTTTGCAAATGGAACAAATACAACCTTGGTTCAATTCGCTGGTGCTCACGCCCGTCTCACGCTGGCCAACGCGATTGGCGGACGAGACCGCGCGCGCGGTGCTCGGGCGGCCGATACCGGCAGCCCCGGCCGCAATGCTTGACGCTTTGCCTGCGGTTTCGATCATTGTCGTCACATACAACAATTTGGTATTCAATCGGTTGTCGCTGGAAGCCGTGCTATCGAATACCTCGCCCGCATCGTTCGAACTGGTGGTGGTCGATAACGGTTCCACAGACGGTACGGTCGAATATTTGCGGCAGTTGGCGTCGGCCGATACGCGGGTGCGCATCATTGCCAACGGTGAGAATCGCGGTTTTGCCGCAGCCAACAATCAGGCGCTAGCGGTTGCCAACGGCGAGTATTTCGTGCTGCTCAATAACGACACAATCGTCCCGCGACATTGGCTGGAAACTCTGCTGCGGCCGCTGTCCGACCGGGCTGTGGGCCTTATCGGTCCCGTTACCAATCGGGCCGGCAACGAAGCCGAAATTCCCACTTGCTACCAATCTTACGGTGAAATGCTGCAATTGGCCGAACAGAATGCTCGCGATCATGCCGGCGAGGTTCGCGAAGTCGGTCGACTGATTTTGTTTTGTGCGGCGATGCGCCGCGAGGTCTTCGCAGAAATCGGCTTGCTCGACGAGCGATTTCATTTCGGCATGTTCGAGGACGATGATTTTTCGTTCCGGATGCGCGCGGCCGGATATCGCCTGCTACTGGCCGAAGACGCCTTCGTCCATCATTTTGGACAAGCGTCGTTGGGCAAATTGGCGGCGACGGGCGCGTACGGAGATTTGTTTCACGCCAATCGCCAGCGCTGGGAGGCCAAGTGGGACCAACCGTGGTTGCCGTATCAGCGGCGCGCAAACACGGCTTACGACAAATCGCTGGAAGCCTTGTTTGCGTTGGCAGCTCAGCACATCGCGCCCGAAGACATTGCCTTGATCGTGAGCAAAGGCGACCAGCAACTCACCGGCTGGCACGGTTGGCGCGGCTGGCATTTTCCACAGACTGCCACCGGCGAATACGCCGGATATCATCCGGCCAATTGCGCCGAGGCAATTTCGCATCTCGAAGCACTGCGGCGGCGCGGCGCCCGCTGGCTGGTGGTTCCATTGTCATCATTGTGGTGGCTCGATCACTACCACGAGTTTCACCGCGAATTGCTCGCCCGGCACCAACTGATCGACAGTTCGGCCGTGGCCGGTAAAATCTTTCGACTTTTGCCAACGGCCGACGCCGCGTTCGCCAGCTGAGAAGCACCGCCCCTGGGGAATACCCTGGCACGACGTGAGGGTGTGACGAAGGTTGACAATTTGCCCGAAATATTAGGGTTTCGCAGCCGACTGAGGTTAAGATAATTGACCTGCCCACGAACCGGCAGCGTTCCCCGGCGGAACGCCAACATCATGAGATTGAGGAGTTGCCTTGTGGCGGCAAAGCGAACTCAACGGAAACCGTCAGTCGCATCCGACGTCGCGGCTTGTACGATCATCAGCCGTAATTATTTGGCGCATGCGCGCGTGCTGGCGGAATCGTTTCGGCAGCATCATCGGCGCGGGCGATTCTACGTCTTAGTCGTTGACCATCTGCCCGACGGACTCGACCTGGCGGACGAATTTCAGTTAATCAAACCTGAAGATTTGTCACTGCCCTATTTTTACGAATTGTGCTTCAAGTACGACGTGACCGAACTCTGCACGGCGGTCAAGCCCACGCTGCTGGCGCACATTTTCGAACATTACGGCGAGTCGCGACTCGCCTATCTGGATCCCGACATTATCGTCATGCGTCCACTGACCGACGTCTGGCAGGCGCTGACCCATTCGGAAATCGTGCTGACTCCCCACTTGCTCGAGCCCATTCCGGACGATGGCCAGCGGCCGTCCGAGCAAGATATTTTGAAGTCCGGCGCTTACAACCTGGGATTCATTGGCCTGCGACATTCCGACGGTTGCCAGCGCTTTTTGCAATGGTGGCAAGAGCGATTGCGGGACGGCTGCCGCATCGATCTGGCCAATGGTCTGTTTACGGATCAGAAGTGGATCGACCTGGTGCCCGGCCTCTTTTCGCCAACGACGATCTTGCGTGACGAAACGTACAACGTGGCGTATTGGAACTATCATTCGCGACCGCTGACGCACTCGGGCGACACCTTTTCCGTTCACGGGCAACCGCTGGCATTCTTTCACTTCAGCGGCTTCAACCATCGGACACCCAAGAATTTTTCGAAGCATCAAACCCGTAACAAAGTTGTTCGCGGCAAATCGTTGGCTCGATTACTGTCGATTTATACCGAACTGTTGCTCAAAAAAGATGCGCTGGCCGCCAGCCAGTGGTCGTATGGTTATTCGCATTTCGACAACGGCGCTCCGGTCAACTCGATCTTGCGCCAGTTGTACCTGTCGCTTCCCAAAGCAACGGCCGCAACATTTGGCGATCCGTTTCTGACGACTCACACGCCGAATTTTTTGTCGTGGGCAACCACCGCTGAAATGCCGGAAGACTTGAGCCCGTTCTTGCAGGGCGTTTACCGCTCGCGTTACGACGTGGCCGCCGCGTTTCCGGATGTCCGTGGGCGCGATCGCGACGGCTTTGTGAACTGGGCTGAAACGCGCGGTTGGACGGAGATGGGCTACGATCCAATCTGGGCAAAACCGGCAGCGGCCAAATCCACTATTGCAACAGCCAGCGGCAACGGGCAATCGGAACATGCCCCCGCGTCGGCAGCCTTCGCAACGCCATCAACATCTCCAGCGCCCACGGACCAGAGCTCGCATCGTGAGCGTTACGAGGCGTTGAAGTATCGGCTTCGCCGAGTCGTCGAACAAGTGCTACCGCAAGACTGCAACGTGCTTGTGATCTCCAAGGGCGATCCGGAATTGATCGATTTGCCGGCGCGTCACGGCCGGCACTTTCCGCAAGCGCCCGACGGCACGTATCCCGGCTACTATCCGTCCGATAGTCAGATGGCCATCGGCCACTTAGACGCGCTCCGCCAGCAGGGTGCGCACTACTTGATCGTGCCAACGACCGCGTCCTGGTGGCTCGACCATTACCGCGAATTTCGCGCGCATCTGGAGTGCAACCATTCGCTTGTCCATAGCGATCAAGAAACGGGTCAGATTTATGCATTGAACTGTGGTCCGGCGGTCAAACGGTCCGGCGGCCACGCCTGCGATGCCGTTGAAACGGTCAGCCATTTGCCATTTGGCGTTAATCTGGCCGGATATTTCACGTCCGAAAAAGGCGTCGGCGAGGCGGTTCGCGCGGATGTCCGTTGCTTACAGGCCGAGCAGATTCCGTTTGTGATGAATCCGCTGCGGGCTGATGGCTCGGCCGAGCGCGAGGGCGGCGAATTACACTTCTCGACGGAAAATCCGTATCGCGTCAACTTGATCCACGTCAACGCCGATCAGGCCGTTGCCTTTGCTGCAGCTCAGGGCGCAGACTATTTTCGCGGCCGATATAACATCGGATTCTGGGCTTGGGAACTGGCGGACTTTCCGCAGCGGTGGATGTCGAGTTTCGAATTGTTCGATGAGATTTGGGTTCCTAGCAATTTCGTGCTGGACTCGGTTGCGCGACGTTCGCCAATTCCGGTGGTGCGAATTCCGCATTCGCTGCCGGAGTCGCCTATCACAGCCAACAAAACGCGACGCGATTTTCATATTCCGGCCGCTGCGTTCGTTTGTCTGTTTGTTTTCGATTGCCATAGTTACATCGCGCGCAAAAACCCGCATGGGCTGATTGAAGCCTATCGACGCGCGTTCGGCACGCGCACCGATACGCTGTTGATCCTCAAATGTGGCCATGCCACTGCGGCCGAACTGGCGGAACTGCGGCAGGCCAGTGCGGATGCCAACATTCGGATCGTGGACGACGTGCTGTCGCGCGGCGAGTTGAACGATCTGATCCGCGCGGCCGATTGCTATGTATCGCTGCATCGCTCGGAAGGTTTTGGACTCACGATGGCCGAGGCAATGAACCTGGGCAAGCCAGTGATTGCCACCGGTTATTCCAGCAATTTGGATTTCATGACACCAAGCCACGCCTGGCTGGTGCGTTACGATTTGGTCGAACTGACAGACGACCACGGCCCCTACCAGCGGGGACGTCAATGGGCGAATCCCGATCTGGATCATGCGGCCCAGTTGTTGCGGGCCGCCGCCGAAAATCGTGACGAACTGCTGACGATGGGACTGCGTGGGCAACAGCATGTGGCCAATCTGTTGCATCCACAGTCCGTGGGGCAATTGATGCGCGCCAGGCTTTCGCTGATTGATGTACAAATTGCGGCCCGCAACGCGGCCGCTGCGCGACCGCGGCTCATTGCCGACGACGCGTTTGATGCCGCTGCCGTTTATCGCCGGCAGGTCGATCGAGTTCGCCAAATGATCGCGCAAGACATCCCTGAAGATGCGAGCGTGCTCGTCGTTAGCAAGGGCGACGAAGAACTGCTGGACGTCGAGCATCGCCGGATGGGCCATTTTCCGCAATCCGAATCGGGCGAATACGCTGGGTTTTATCCGAGCGACAGTCTCGAAGCGATTCGCCATCTGAACCAGCTCGGCGCCGCCGGAGCGAACTATCTGGTCTTTCCCGCCGCGGCACTGTGGTGGCTGGAACATTACCAGCAGTTCCGCGTGCTGCTGGAATCGCAACACCGCTGCGTTCGCTCCGATGCCGACGGTGCGCTGTTCGAGTTGATTCCCAATGCCGACTTCGAAGTCATTCGGTTGTCTCAAGCCGTGGCGTCGCTCACCGGCAACCTGGCAGCCGCTCATTGCGCGGCCGAGTTATCGCAGTCCGAAGTCGCGCAAAGTGTTTTGGCGCTGCTCGAAGCGACCCGCGCGTTGCAGCAGCGCGCGGACCAACTGGAAGTCGGACTCAGCCAAGCAAAAGCTCAACTCGGTGCGCATGCGGCGCAGTTCGTGTCCGAAACTCAAGATCGTAATACGGCGCTGACGCTGACCGCGAATCGCGTACGTTTTCTGGGCGAAAAATTCGAAAGCGTGGGGCAAGGTTTGCAACGCGTCGAGGAACAACAGACGCTGCTAACCGCCTGTTGCCAATCGCTTGACGGACATCCCGAACGGCTTGCACGGACGGAACAAGCCGTGGCCGCAATTCATGCGCAATTGACGGCTCGTCCCTACATGGCTCGCGATGTGTTCGGGGCGCTGGGCGAACTGACCAAGCCCATGGGCTACGCCACCGACGCCGCCTGCTTAACCAGTGACTCGCCGATTTCCGACGATTTCATCGATATCTTTCGCGGCCCGGAATCGTTTATTGCCGAGCGACAGCGCGGCTATTTGCCGATGTTGCGCGGCTGCGAAAATGTCGTCGATCTGGGCTGTGGGCGAGGCGAGTTTCTGCAACTGCTTTCGGCCGAAGGCATCTCGGCAACCGGCGTCGATGCCGATCTGGCGATGATTCGCCGGTTGCAAGCGAAAGGTCTAGCCGTCGTTCAAAGCGATGGGCTGGAATATCTTCGCGGACAAGCGGCCGGTTCGCTGGGCGCGATTTTCTCGGCCCAGTTTGTCGAGCATCTGTCGTTGGAGCATCTCAAAGAACTGCTGACATTGGCGAAAACGCGATTGCGACGCGGCGGAATTTTCATTGCCGAAACCGTGAATCCCGAAAGTTTCCAGGCGCTGAAGGTGTTTCATGTCGACCTCACCCACCAACGGCCGATTTTTCCGCAAGTGTTGTTAGCAATGTGTCAGTGGGCCGGCTTTGCCAGCGCGCGTGTGTTCTACCCCTGCGGCGGAGGCTTCACGCAAACGGCTTACCAATCGGCTGGCGAATACGCCGTGGTGGCCATTGCCTGATGGGAGCTTGCCAAAAAATGCCGAGTCAGCACAAAATCAATTTCCGCCAGATTTCAAACTCTGCCTGCGGCAACGTCTCGCGCAACATCTGGGAGCGGTGCCAATGACGGACCTATTGGCTCGCGATGTTCATAATCAGCCGCTTAACGCCAGTGGTAATGATCACGCGGCGGCGGGTGAGTCGGTCGCCCTGAGCGCGCCCATCGAGCACACGGCAGACGCTCTAAAAAGTCTTTGTGTGTGTCCGAATCCCATTTTCATCGTCGGCTCGCCACGATCTGGCACGACGGCGCTCGCGCACGCGCTCAGCAGACACAGCCAGTTGTGGGGCTCGGACGAAACGCAAATTCTTTGGGATCTATTCGATAACGGATGTCTCGACACGAATTATCAACGCGTGGTCCGCCCTGACGGAAGCTGGCTGCTCAAGCAGGGAATTCGGCAGCCTGAATTTCTGTCGTTCCTTGGAATCGGCTTGAACGCGATGTTTACACGCGCCAGCGGCGGCCGGCGTTGGATTGACCACACGCCCATTTACGCGCTGCTGTCGCATCATCTGGCCAATTTGTTTCCCGGCGCGTACTTCGTACATGTGCTGCGCGATGGCCGCAGCGCGGTGCATTCGATGATTCACTATGCGGCGATCATCAAACAGTCGCACATGGCGGATGCGGGCGATTTAAGCACGTATCCAGAATGGACGTTCGATTTTAAGGTGGCCTGCGAGACGTGGACTCAATATGTGGCCGCCGCAACACGGTTGGCTGATGAGCGGCCCGATCGTTGTTTGACCGTTGGACAACAGCAATTGCTCACCGACACGGCCGACGAAGTTCGGCGAATTTACGACTTCGTTGGCCTCGATCATGAAGAATCGCCGATTCGCTACTTGAAAAGCATACGCACCAACTCCAGCTTCGGCGTCAGTTGCACGGGCGATTCGCCGCCCGTTGCCGATCATCGCCCGTGGGTGAGTTGGACGCTGGAACAGCAAACCATTTTCCTGAACGTCTGCGGCTCCATATTGCGGCAGTGCGGATTAATTTCCACGCCGGAGTTAGAAAAGTTGGCGCTGCTGAACCGCGTTACGCGGGCGGTGCTGAACGCCGTGCCATTGGGAGCCGCAATTCTGATTGCCGGACAGGCCGACGATGCATCGATTCCGCTGGCGGGCCGCGTGTGCCGACCGTTTCCCGGCGTCGCTGGAACGCAGTCGCATTTTGCCAACAGTGCCGCAGCCATTGCGGCAGTTGCACAGGAGCGCGTCTGCGGCGCGCACTTCTTGCTTTTTCCACAGTTTGCATTTTCTTGGTTACAGCACTACCATGGCTTTGGCCGACATCTGGCGCAGCACTTTTGCTGCGTCCATCACGATGACGATTGCATCTTGTACGACATCCGGCAAAACCAACTGGCCACCCCCGAGACGCGTGCTCAGCTCGAGCGATAAGGACAATTGCCATGCAGCCAGGCAGATTCATCGTGTTGTTTTTGCTCGCCGGTTCTGGCCTCGGTTGTTCGACCGATCACTCCAAGCCACCCGCGGCCGCTTCGCCAGAAACAGCGCCGGTCAAATCGACGGCACTCGACAAAAAGGTCGTCGCTTTGGATCCGGGCAGTCTCGACGGCGCCGACCCCACCTCGATCAGCGGTTGGGCCTGGAATTCGGCCGAGCCGAATAATTTTGTCGAAGTCGAAGTCTACGACGGCGACAAATTACTCTCGAAAATCCCCGCCAACACGTTGCGAAAAGATTTGTTGCCATTCAACAAAGGCAACGCGATGCACGGGTTTCTGCTGAAAACGCCGGCGGCACTGGGCGATGGGCAGTCGCATGCAATTCATGCCCGCGTCGCGGAAGTTGAAGTCGAACTCAAAGCGTCGCCCAAGAGCATTCAGTTCAAGCCTTAGTCGGCCGGACACGGTGGAATTGCGTGCCGCGAATGTCCCGCTCGATCGTTATCGCCGGATCAATCGCTCAACGCGCCGGCAATGGCGGCCATGCTTCGGTGTTTTTACAGTGGCTACTGGGATTCAAGCAGCTCGGCTGGCGGGTGTTGCTGATCGACCGGCTGGAACCCGAGATGTGCTTTGACGCGGCCGGACAGCCAGCCGAGTTTTTCGATTCTGAAAACGTCCGCTATTTTCTGCGCGTGCTTGAGCAGGCCGGACTGCAGCACGAGTTTGCGCTGCTGTACGACGGCGGACGCGAATGCCTAGGGCGCAGCCGCCAAGAATTGATTGCGGAACTGAAGTCGGCCGACCTGCTGCTGAATGTGATGGGTTTTCTGACCGACGCCACGCTGTTGGCGACCGCCCGGCGGCGGGTATTTCTGGACATCGATCCGGGCTTTAGCCAAATGTGGCACGCCCTGGAACTGCACGACGCTTTTGCAGGGCACGATCAATTCGTCACGATCGGTGAAAATCTGGGGCAGCCAAATTGCACGGTGCCCTGCTGCGGATTGGACTGGATCACCACGCCGCAACCCATTGTGCTGAGGCAGTGGCCGGTGGTTCAGCCGATCAGCGATTTCGCGTTTACCAGTGTCATCAGTTGGCGCGGTCCATTTGGACCTATCGACTATTTGGGCCAGACATATGGCCTCCGTGTCCATGAATTCCGCAAGTTCGTCGAGCTGCCGCGTCTGACGGCTTCGACGTTTCGGCTGGCGATCGATATCGATCATTCGGAAGTCAACGACATTCGCTTGCTGCAAGACAACGGCTGGCAACTGGAATCGCCGGGGCAAGTCGCCGCGGATCCCGCGACGTATCGGCAGTACATCCAGCAATCGGGCGCGGAACTGATGGTCGCCAAAAACCTTTACGTAAAAAGTCGCGGCGGTTGGTTCAGCGATCGCAGTCTGACGTATCTTGCCAGCGGAAAACCGGTGCTCGCGCAGGACACGGGTTTTCGCCAGCGCTATCCCTGTGGTCAGGGACTCATTGCGTTTTCGAATCTTTCAGAAGCGGTCGCCGGCGTCGCGGAGATCGAGCAGAATTACGCACGGCATTGCCAAGCTGCGCGGCAGATCGCGGAGCGCTATTTCGATTCCGACAAAGTCTTAACAAATCTCGTGACGAAGCTGGGCCTTGACTAAAATTGTGCGTCCAACGCTGGCGATTCTCCATGCCTCACATCATTGTTAGCGGTGCGATCGCCAACAAGCCCCAGAATGGCGGCGAAGCCTGGGTGCGGCTGAGCTGGTTGAATGGCTTTCGTCAAATCGGCTGCGATGTGCATTTTATCGAGCAGATCGATACCACAGGGCTTTACGACGCACGCGGGCAACTTGCCGCGCCGCAACATTCCGTGCAGGTGCGCCACTTCCGGCAAGTGGTCGAACAGGCGGCCTGGGATCAGCGAGCGTATCTGCTGGATCAGCAGGGAGCGATTCTCGTTGGGCCCAGCAGTCCCACGCAATCGCTCGACGGTCTGCTGGATCGCGCGGATTTGCTGGTCAACATCAGCGGCCACCTGCACTGCGAATCGATCTTTTCGCGACTGCGCCGCAAGGCGTACATCGATATCGATCCGGGGTTCACGCAGTTCTGGCATGCCAGTGGCAACGCCGGCGCGCGGCTGGCTGGCCATGACTTATTCTTTACGATTGGCGAAAACATCGGTTGCGCGGACTGCCCGATTCCCACGGTCGGTATTGCCTGGCAACACGTCCGTCAGCCGGCTGTGCTGACGGATTGGCAGGACGAAGCCTCACTGCCGGCAACTCACAATCAGGCGCAAAGCCCACGCAACGCCGGCAGCGGGCGGCTGCGGTTCACGACCATCGCCAGTTGGCGCGGCGCTTTCGGGGCAGTCGAATTTGGCGGGCAGCGGTACGGACTGAAATGCCACGAATTTCGTAAACTGCTGGCATTGCCGCGCCGCGTGCCGGACTGTGATTTCGAAATCGCTCTTGATATTCATTCCGCCGATGGCCAGGATTTTAAATCGCTCGGGGATCACGGCTGGCAGATCGTCGATCCGCGCGTAGTCGCATCGAGCATCGAGCCGTTTCGGAACTACGTGCGGAACTCGAACGCCGAATTCTCTGTGGCGCAGGGGATTTATGGCGAAACCAACAGCGGCTGGTTTAGCGATCGCACGGTGCGTTACTTAGCGGCTGGCAAGCCAGTGCTTGTCCAAGACACGGGTTTCGGCCGGCACTTGCCGGTGGGAGCGGGATTGTTGGCGTTTTGCACGTTGGAGCAGGCGGTGGCCGGTGCGGAGCAAATTCGCGGCGATTACGCCCGGCATTGCCGCGCTGCGTCGGACGTAGCGCGACAGTCTTTCGATGCTCGAATCGTATTGCCGAAATTTTTGAATGACTGCGGAATTTCTAACTGAAAGCCGGGTTGGAAAGATGCCAGCAGACGTACGGACCGTGATTGTAAGCGGAATGATTGCCGCCGATCCGCATCAAGGCGGCGCGGCCTGGGCTGTGCTGCAATATGTGCTCGGATTGCGACAGTTGGGGCACGATGTGTACTTTGTGGAGCCGCTGCCGCAAAAAAATGTGCAAAACGTGACCGATTGGACTCAGTCTGACAACGCGGAATTTTTTCGAAACGTGGTCTGCGACTTCGGCCTCGGAGATCGCGCCGCGCTGCTGCTGTCCGAAACGCGTGAAACCGTCGGTTTGTCCTATCGCGAATTACAGGCCGCCGCCGAGCGCGCGACGGTGCTTTTCAATGTCTCGGGGATGCTCGCGGATGCCGAATTGATCGCGCGCATCGCCTGCCGCGTTTATCTCGATCTCGATCCGGCATTCATCCAGTTGTGGCATTCGCAGGGCATTGATATGCGGTTGAATGCGCACTCGCACTTTGCCACTGTTGGCCTGTCGCTAGGTACGCCCAACTGCCCTGTGCCGACGTGCGGCATGACGTGGATTAAAACTCTGCCCCCAATCGTGCTGTCGCATTGGCCGCCGGCGACATCGATTTCGCACGACGGTTTAACCACGGTAGGCAACTGGCGCGGTTATGGCTCCGTGGAGCACCAAGGAGTGCAATACGGGCAGAAGGCGCACAGTTGGCGGACGTTGATCGGATTGCCGCAACGCTGCCCGGTCGCCTGTCAGCCGGCGCTAGCGATTCATGCCGGCGAAACGGCCGATTGGTCCGCGCTGCGGGACAACGGTTGGCAAGTGCTCGATCCACGGCACGTGACCGCTACGCCTTCGGCGTATCGCCAATTTGTGCAAGGCTCGTGGGCCGAATTGGGAATCGCCAAGAGCGGCTACGTGTTGTCCAATTGCGGTTGGTTCAGCGATCGGAGCGCATGTTACCTGGCCAGCGGGCGGCCCGTCATCGCGCAGGAGACGGGATTTAGTCAGCACCTGCCCACTGGCGAAGGTTTGTTTGCTTTTCGTAGCGAAGACGACATTCTGGCGGTTGTCGGGGAATTGCAGCGCGACTATCCTCGACATTCACGCGCCGCACGCAGGCTAGCCGAGTCGCATTTCGATTCGAACATCGTGTTAAACCAGCTTTTCGATCATCTCGGCCTCACGTCATAATTGCGAATTCGTATCACATCGTCAGGATTCGTTCATGAATGCAATTGCCGTGTTTGGCAGCCGTGGACAACTCGGTGGCGAACTGTGCCGGCGGTTGGGCGCTCGCGCCTTGCCGCTCGATCGCGATGAAATTGACATCACGCGCGGTGAGCTCGTCCGGGCGCTGCTAGCAGATCTCCAGCCTACAGCGGTGATCAATACCGCGGCCGATACGCTGGTTGATCGGGCCGAAGAACATCGCCAGCCATGTTTCGCCGTAAATGCGTGGGGCGTGCAAAACCTGGCCGCAGCCTGCCGGCAGTTGGACTGTCCGTTGCTGCAAATCAGCACCGATTACGTGTTTGGCGCCGCAATCGCCGATCCGCTTCCCTATTGCGAAGACGCCCCGACTTGTCCGCAAGGCGTGTACGCCCAAAGCAAACTGGCGGGCGAACTCGAAGCCCAGCGTTGGGCAAAACACTTTGTGGTCCGCACCTGCGGTTTGTACGGTCAGCGTGGCGAAAACACTTTGCAAGGCAATTTTGTCGATACCATGCTGCGGCTGGGACGCGAGCGCAGCCAACTGAGCGTCGTCGACGATCAGTACTGCACGCCCAGTTACGTGCCGCATGTTGCCGCGGCGATCTTGTTCTTGTTGGAAACCACGGCCTACGGAACCTACCACGTTGTCAACCGCGGCGCGACAACCTGGCACGACTTCGCAGCCGAAATTTTTCGACAGTCGAAGCTGCCAGTCAAGCTGCAGCGAATCACAACGGCCCAGTACGGCGCTCGGGCGCCGCGCCCAAGCTACAGCGTGCTGGACACGTCGAAATATCACGCCTTGGGCGGTCCAGCAATGCCAGAATGGCAAACGGCTTTGGCAGAATACTTGCGATCATCGCAACTCACGTAATTCGGCCGCATCAGATTTCGGCCGCATCAAATGGCAGTCCCTGCAAATCCTTGGCGGAAAGCCGTGGCGCAATGATCGGCCAATCGATTGCCAGCTTTGGATCGTTCCAAAGAATTGTCCGCTCGTGCATCGGCGAGTAGAAGTCGCTGCATTTGTAGACCACATCCGCAAATTCACTCAAAACGCAAAACCCATGGGCAAAGCCTGGCGGAATGTAAACTTGCCGCAATGTTCGATCGTCCAGAGTCATGCCGGTCCACTGACCGAAGGTTGGCGAGTTACGGCGGATATCAACCGCCACGTCAAAAATTTCTCCGCGAACCACATAAACCAGTTTGCCCTGCGGACGTTCGACCTGATAATGGAGTCCGCGCAAAACTCCATGCGCGGATCGCGAGTGGTTGTCTTGCACGAAGTGCCAATTGAAGCCCAACGCACGCAGTTTTGCGTCGTGGAATGTCTCCACAAAGAAACCTCGCTCGTCACCAAAAATCTTGGGTTCAAGCAAAACGACATCCGGCACGTTGGTAGGCAGAACATTCATGGGTCATTCGTTTTCTTGTAGCGCGAGTTGAGTTCAGAAACGGGCCGTCGCCCGACCACAACCTAAGCAGTGCCCCCGTTGGGCTGGTGCCGCTGGTTGCCTGCACTGCTTTTTACAATCGAGTTTTCAAATGCAAATCCCCAAGCATCATAAAGGCATCATCCTCGCAGGCGGGGCTGGCACGCGGTTGCATCCGGTGACGCAAGCCGTGAGCAAGCAACTGCTACCAGTGTATGACAAGCCGATGGTGTATTACCCCCTGTCGACGCTGATGTTGGCCGGAATCCGCGAAATACTGGTGATTTCCACGCCGGACGATCTGCCGAATTTTCGTCGATTACTGGGCGACGGCAGCCGACTGGGCCTGCAATTCGAATACGCGGAACAGCCGCGACCCGAGGGCTTGGCGCAGGCGTTTACCATCGGACGCCAGTTTATCGGCGATCACCCCGTCGCTTTGGCGTTGGGCGACAATATCTTTTACGGCCATGGTTTTCAACCGATTCTGATGAAAGCCGCCGCGCAATCCCACGGAGCCACGGTCTTTGCCTATATCGTTCAGAATCCGCAGCGCTACGGTGTGGTGGAAATCGACGAAGCGGGCAACGCTCTAGCGCTGGAAGAAAAACCTCTACAGCCTAAGTCCAACTACGCCGTCACCGGCCTTTACTTTTACGATCATCAAGTCGTCGAGATTGCCGCGAATATCAGGCCTTCCGCGCGCGGCGAACTGGAAATCACCGACGTCAACCGGGAATACCTGCGCCGTAAACAATTGCGGGTTGAAGTTCTCGGCCGCGGATTCGCATGGCTCGACACCGGCACGCACGACTCGCTCATTCAAGCCAGTTCGTTCGTCCAGACAATCGAACAGCGGCAAGGGCTAAAGATTGCTTGCCTGGAGGAAGTTGCGTTTCTCAAAGGCTTCATCACGGCCGATCACTTGCGTCAACAGGCACAAGCCATGAAAAACGATTATGGCCAATATCTCTTGGCCCGCCTGCGGGAAAATGTCTGAGCCGGTAATTACCTTGGCCAGATGCGCCACGACCGCCGCAGCGATTTCACCGACTGCAACTCGCCACAGCAGCAAAATCCCTGGCGCGGCAATCGATACGCTCGCTCAACAACAAAACCGGCCGCGTGAAATTCACGCGGCCGGTGGAAATGTTGATTGGCGTGCTTCTCGTGCTACTTCGCTTGCTTGACCGCGGCTTGCGCGGCGGCCAAACGGGCGATCGGTACGCGGAACGGACTGCAAGAAACGTAGTCCAGTCCAACCTGGTGACAGAAGTTGATCGATTGCGGATCGCCACCATGCTCGCCGCAAATGCCGCACTTAAGCGCGTCCTTGGTGCGACGGCCCTTGGTGACGGCCATGTCGACCAACTGCCCCACGCCGCTGACATCGAGCGTTTGGAACGGATCGCGATCCAACAGTTCCTGCTTGAGGTAGTCCGGCAAAAAGCTGTTGATGTCGTCGCGGCTGAAGCCGAACGTCATTTGAGTGAGGTCGTTGGTGCCAAAGCTGAAGAAATCGGCATGCTCGGCCACTTCGTCGGCGGTCAGCGCGGCGCGCGGGATTTCGATCATCGTGCCGACCGGGATATCCAGCTTGGCGGTGAACTTCTTTTCTTTCTTGACCGCTTCGATCGTGGCTACCGTCAGCGTCCGCAGCGAAGCCAACTCTTTGGCAGTGCCGACCAGCGGAATCATGATTTCCGGAATGGCGTTGATCTTTTTGGCCTTACAGGCGATGGCCGCTTCGACGATGGCCCGCACTTGCATTTCCAGAATTTCCGGATAGGTGACCGCCAACCGGCAACCGCGGTGTCCGAGCATGGGGTTCTGCTCGTGCAATTGGCTGACGCGCTGCTTGATGAGCGCCGGCTTGATGCCCAGACGTTCGGCCAGTTCTTTTTGCGACTTGTCGTCGTGCGGCAGGAACTCATGCAGCGGCGGATCGAGCAACCGCACCGTGACCGGCAAGTCTTTCATGGCCGTGAAAATGCCGATGAAGTCCTCGCGTTGGAACGGCAGCAGTTTGTCGAGCGCCTTGCGACGATCGGCGACGTTTTCCGCCACGATCATCTCACGCATGGCGACAATCCGCTCGCCCTCGAAAAACATATGCTCGGTGCGGCACAGGCCAATGCCTTCGGCGCCGAACTCGCGGGCACGCTGGGCGTCAGCCGGGGTGTCGGCATTGGTGCGAATCTTGAGCGTGCGGTATTTGTCCGCCAACTTCATCACCGTGCCGAAATCGCCCGACATTTTTGGCGTGTGCGTGGCGACCTGGCCGGTCATCACTTCGCCAGTGCTGCCGTCAATGGACAGCGTGTCTTTGTGATTAAAGGTGCGGCCGTTGACCGTGATCTTACGAGCTTTTTCGTCGATCATGATCTGACCCGCGCCCGCCACGCAGCAGCGGCCCCAACCGCGGGCAACAACGGCCGCGTGGCTGGTCATCCCGCCGGTGCTGGTAAGAATGCCGGCGGCCAAATGCATGCCGTCGATATCTTCGGGATTCGTTTCTTTGCGAACCAGCAAAACCTGTTCGCCAGCCGTGGTGCGTTCGACGGCTTCCGCCGCGGTGAACGCCAACTTGCCCACCGCCGCGCCGGGCGACGCCGGCAAACCGGTGCAGAGCACGTCGGCCGTCTTCTTGGCAGCCGGGTCAAAGCTTGGCAGCAATAGTTGCGTCAAGTCGCCAGCCGGAATCCGCAAGATGGCGGTCTTTTCGTCGATCAGCTTTTCCTTGACCATGTCGCAGGCAATTCGCACGGCCGCCGCGCCGGTCCGCTTGCCGTTGCGAGTTTGCAGCATGAACAGTTCACCCTTTTCGATGGTGAACTCAATATCTTGCACGTCGCGATAATGCTGTTCCAGCGTCTTTTTGATCTCGAGCAGTTGGGCGTGAATCTTTTTGTTCCACTTGGGCATCTCGGCCACGGGCAGCGGCGTGCGAATGCCGGCCACCACGTCTTCGCCTTGAGCGTTGATCAAGAACTCGCCGTAGAATTTGTTTTCGCCCGTCGAGGGATTGCGCGTGAAGGCTACGCCCGTACCCGAGTCGTCGCCCATGTTGCCAAAGACCATCGACTGAATGTTGACTGCGGTGCCGAGCAGGCCGGTGATATTTTCGACCTGCCGATACTTAACGGCCCGGTTTTGCATCCAGCTTGCGAACACGGCTTCGATGGCCAGTTCCAACTGCTTGAGCGGATCTTGCGGAAACGGCTTGCCGTGATGCTCTGCGTAAACCTTTTTGTAGCTCTCGCACAATTCCTTGAGGCCGGCGGTCGGCACGTCGGTATCGAGTTCGACTTTGTACTTCTTCTTGATGGCATCAAAGGCGTCTTCGAAATGTTCGTGATCCACGCCCACCACCACGTCGCCAAACATGTTGATCACGCGGCGATAGCTGTCGTAGGCAAACCGCTCGTTGCCGGTGGCGTTGGCCAAACCGGCCACGGAAACGTCGTTCAAACCCAGGTTCAAAATGGTGTTCATCATGCCGGGCATCGAAGCCGCAGCGCCTGAACGGACAGAAACCAGCAGCGGGTTTTTGTCGTCGCCAAATTTCTTGCCGAGTTCTTTTTCCAGCGTGGCGACAGCCTTGCGAACGTCGTCCATCAGGCCGGCCGGCAGTTTTTTGCCTTGCTTGTAGTACTGATCGCAGCATTCGGTGGTGATCGTGAAGCCTGGCGGCACCGGCAGTCCGATGCTGGTCATGTCGGCCAAGTTGGCACCCTTGCCACCGAGCAGGGCTTTTTGGTTGCCCTTGCCGTCGGTGCGGGTTTTGCCGAAGTAGTAGGTCATTTTGCCGGCCTTGGCGGGCTTCTTGGCGTCGGATTTCTTCTCGACTGTGGCCATCGAACGTGTTTCCTCTGAGTGTTGCAAACCGTGTTTCAAACCGGAGCTTCGATCGATTAGAAATCGCGCGAGGCGCGTTAATCGAGCGGCAGATTCGGCCCTCCGACTGGCCAGGCGCGCTCTCGGCCGGCTGTCAATCTGCCGCAAAATGTCGCCGAAACGAAGAGAAGAGTCTATCAACCACGCGCGCCACCGTCAAGAATGCGGGAGAGCTGGGTGTGACAAAAGTGCTTGGCGGTGTTAAGCCGCGGTGGGGCAAGGAGTTGGCCAGTATTTTTGCCATTGGCCGCTACGCTCGAGCGAATCCAGCGCGGTGACAGCCTCCGCATTCGGTCGATCCCAACGACGACTGCG
>JBBRCE010000032.1:0-57877 GCA_038205115.1 Pirellulales bacterium | reverse complement strand
CTGCCTGGGCCGCCCGGCACCGGCGTTTCGGCCAGCCGCTTGGCCAGGTAGGCGACTAGCACGCAGAACCAGCGAATGATCCGCGTGAGCTTGTCTAGCGAATCCTGCTTGCTGTCTTCGTGATGCGACAGATCGTGATGTCCCTCGGGCACGTCGATCCAACGCATCTTGGCCCCGCCCACCGAGTTGGTGTATTGCAGCGTGGCGACGCGAGCAAAGTCGTTCGCAAAGCTGTTGACCATCAAATCGATTTGTAGCTTACTGATGCGTGGGATGTTGTCGTTGTCTTTCTTGACGCCCGGTTCGATCTCGGGCACTTGATGGCCGAGCTTGTTTTCGGCATCGGCCCGTTTGAGATCTTGCTCCATCTGACGAACAAAAGTGGCATGTTCGTCCAGCAATTTGCGATCTTCCGCGCTGACCGCCGCGCTGAGCTTTTTCAGATCGTCGCGAACGTCGTCCAGCACGCTGCCCAGTAGCTCGCGATCCTTCATCTTTCCGTACAATTTGCCGAACATCTGGTAGGGATCGTCAATCGGTGCAATGGGCTTGTTGGGACCGGCGTAAATCATGCGGGTCCAGGTATCGGCTCGATCCGGCACCATCACGCCAAATTCGAGCGAGCCAAATCGCGTCCGCGTGGACTCGTTTTGCTGCAGGTAGTTTTTGATTTCTTGATCGATCGAATGTCCGCTGGCCCAACCGGCTGGCGTGTCTGAACCGCCTTGAATGTTGCCCGGAAAAAGTTCCACGCCCGTGAGCAAGCAGCCAATGCCGCGCATGTGGTTGTCGCCATCGCCGCGAATTTTATCGCAGACGCCATGCAACGTCAGCAGCTTGTCTTGATAGGGCGTCAGCGGTTCGAGAATCTCCTTGAGCGAAAATTTCTGACCCTCGGACGTCGGCCAAAAGCGTTCCGGCACAACGCCATTGGGACTGAACATCACCACTAACCGCTGTTTACGTTTGCCTTGTCCGGCAAACGCCAGGCTGGGCAAATTCAAAATGAACGGCAAGCTGGCCGCGCCCAGGCCCAGATTGCGGAGAAAGTCGCGCCGAGAGTTTTTGATATTCATCGGTTTCACTCGCGTTTGATCGGAGTTGGAACTTTGCTTATTCGCCTGAGCACGGGGCGTTTGATTCACGGCTTTGCCAATGCCGTTTGCGTTTTGCCGGCGACGTCACGGCTTGTCAGCGCGGACGTGGCCATGATTTCAACCGCCAATTGTCGCATGTTAAACCCGCTGGCGGCAAACGAATTCTGCAAGTCGCGCTGCTGATTGGCGCCATACGCGAGAATGGGTTGCTGCACCAGATGATGAAACATTTTCTCCACAAACGCGGCCTGCACTTCGCTGCTGCCTGCGAGGAACTGCCCCAGTTCGCGGGCGTCGTTCACCGTCACCGTTTTGCCAATAGCCGGCTGGTAAGTGCCGGTCGAATCAATCGGTTTGTCGTGGTCTTGGGTGCGATAACGCCCCACGGCGTCGAAGTGCTCCAGCGTAAAGCCTAACGGATTGATGATGCCGTGGCAGGTCATGCACTCGGTGGCCTTCGTTTGTAGGGAGACGCGTTCGCGCGTCGTCAGGTCGGGATGCAAATCCGGCGCGAGCGGCGCCACAGCCACTGGCGGCGGACGCAATGCCATGCCCAGCACGCCCCGCGCCAGGAAGACGCCGCGATGGATAGGCGAGCTCGAAGCGGTATGCGAAAACGAGGCCATCAAGTACGGATGCGTCAACACGCCGGCCCGTTGTTGCGGATCCAGCTTGACCGGCGCAAAGTCCGCGTCGGTCGCGCGATCTACGCCGTAGAACTTGGCCAAGCGACCATTCAAAAACAACTCGTCGGACAGCAGCAACTCGCGAAAGTCCGACGCATCCGCCCACAACGTGCGCTCCAGCGACAGTTGCAGCGATGTTCGCAAATCGGCGATCGTAGCCGCGTCGAAGTCCGGATACAGTTGGGCGTCTTTGGCCAGATCGCGAACCTGATCTGCTTTGACCCAAGTCAGCAGAAATTCCAGCAGCTTGGCGTGGGCTCGCGGGTCGCCGAGCATGCGCTGCGTTTGTTTGGTGAGTTGCTCTTTCGTTTTAAGCTGCTCGGCTGCCGCGGCTCGGTTGAGTTCTTGATCCGGTAGCGAATCCCACAATCCCAGCGAGAGCCGTGCGGCAACGTCAAACGGGTCGGGCGCATCGCTGAATTCTCGATACAAAAAACGCGGCGACTTGAGCGCCCGCAGCACGATGCGCTTCACCGCGGCTTGCGGATCAGCGGCGCCGTCAAACGTTTTATCGATCAGCATTGCGGCTTGCTCGTTGCTCAGCGGCCGGCGAAATGCCCGCTCCGTGAACGTGCGTGAAAACATTTTCAGCTTCGCCACCCGATCTTTGGCATTGTCGCGCACCCCGGCCAGTTCGGGCAAATGCGTCGCCACGTATTCGGCCGCATCGATGGCGGCGTCGGTCGTGGCTTCGTCCCAAGCTTGCGAAACCGCGGCACCGCGCTCCCAGCCATAACTGCGGTCGTCGGGCGGAAACGCCGAAGAGCAGACATAACTTTCGGCCGGCGCGGCCGGCGAGAGTTGCCTCGCCGGGATCGTTTCGGGTTCGCCCAGCGGACGCTTCCACATCAGTACAATCGACGCCTGTTTCAGCGGCGGTGGCGACGGCGGTTGGTTCTTCTCGCGATCTTTTACCTTCTTGTCCTTTTCGCCGTGTACGGCCTTGGCAAACTCCAGCCGAATCGGATAACTGCGGCCCGCCACCAGCGGCAATGTGGCTTTATAAAGCGTGTCGTTGCCCGACTTAACCCAGGCATCAATCAAAGGGCGGCTTTGATCGTTGACCCATAGTTTCGCCGAGTGCTCCGTCTTCACCAAAAACTCGTAATCGCCCGTCTCAGGCGCGAGCACCGCGCCGCGCCACCGTAGTGTGAATTCGTGGGCTTCGATCTTCTCCACGATCGGCGAGCCCGTGCCAAAATCAAAAGCCACTTGCGGATCGATCCGCTCCAGCACGCGACCGTCGTTGCGAAACGACTTGCCGCGATAGTATTCGCCCTTGAGTCCCGATTGCCCGGCGTCCCAAGACATGGGCCCGCGAAACGAACCGATCAAATCCGCCAACGATTGCCGATATTGCCGCACGGTCAGCCGCGTGAGTTCAATGCGAGCTGGCCGCTGCCGTTCGCGAGCCAGCGACGAATAGAATTTCTCGTAAACGTATTTCGACACGGCCTGCACTTCGGCCGCTTTCAATGTGCCGGGATCATCGTCCGGCATGGTCTCGGCGATGACGTGCGCTAATTGGCCGATGCTTCGCTCGCCCTGCAGCCGCTGCTTGATCTTTTTGGTGCCTTCGCCTTGCGCGCCGTGGCAAACCGCGCATTTGGACTGAAAGATCGTCTCGCCCGAAAGCTCTTCGGCCGCGGCCGAATTCGACAGTGCCAGCCCGGCCAACGCAATCAGCAGAAGTTTGAAGTTCGAATTCATCAGATTGCGGCACACCAGCTTGATTCGGAGCCAGCGATTACGACACACAGTACCGTAAAATTTCCGCAGGCTCGTCAGCGTAATAGCTAACTCGCGTGGTCTGTGCGATCAGCAGGGCGGGATAACGTCAGGTGGGCAGTCCCCGCATTGTCGCCGATAGGGCAAATATCGTCAAGTAAATTCACAGCGAAAACAATGCCAATCACCCGCGCTCGAGCAAATTAAGCGCCAGATCGGAGAACGACGAAGGGGGAAGGGCGAGGGGTTTGAGAAAAAAGTTTTTCGCAAATTCGCTCCGTGCCCCGCGTGCAAAGTTAAACAGCGTAACGACTTGGCGACAGTTTTGACCTCAGTAATCGCCGTGGACAGTGCGGACACAACGCCCGATAACTGCGATTTTCTGACCCCTTCGGCGCGCACCGCAGGCTCCTCACGCCGATTTGCTTCATGGCGAACAACAGGCCACCGACGCAGGCTGCGTCGGCCACGAATTGGGCAAGCTGCGAATTACTTGCCAGCGGCGCGCAAGCGCAAAACGCTGCCCGCCGAATCGCATGTTTGCAAATCGGAGTGTGTGAGCGGTCGCCAGGCTGCTTGGGCGCAAGCGACCGCCGGTTAAGTTGTCAAAGAGCTTCAACGGGGATTCGGCTAATTACTGCGGCCGCGTGTCGGTTCGATTTCGATTGGCCAGCGCACCGGCGAACCTACTTTTGTCTAGCAAACCATCCACGCGACATCTCCTGCCACCAGTCTCATGCAAGTGCCGGCGAATTGCCGACGGAAAAATCTGGCTCGCAGCGCTTTGCGTAACAACGCACGCGAATTGACAGATCGTCAACTCGGCCCTTCATCCCCGGCCCTTCTCCCCGGAGTACCGGGGCGAAGGGAGACGCGGAGTGAAGAGCCGTACGCCTGAATGCTGCGAACTCGATTTTTCCTTCGGGTGTTGTGCCTGCCTTTGCACGCTGAGTTGTCAGAGCCCTGGGTTGGCCTCAAATCCGTTGTCCCGCATTGGGCAGAGTTTCCGCCCGCGAGATATATGGACATTAGTATACAATATTGCCGCCATCAAGTCAACGGCGCAAAAACGGCGCGACGAAGGCTGGCCTGCGCGTCACGGTCTTTTGGTGGCGATCGCGGTTTACGAAACGCAGCAAGATTTTAGCGGCGAAAATCGAACGTGCTTTGAAAGAACCGAATTAGCCGTTTGCCGAGCGGTTGCCAATCGGCCTCAATGATTGATCGTCCCGGCGCTCCGTTGACCAGCGGCAAGTCGTGTTGATCGAGCTTGACGCGCGCTTGGTAATTGGCGGCTGGCTTGGCCTGCCCGCCGTCGTCGCGCCCTGCGGCCTGCTCACGTCGAGCGGCCACGTCGCCAGGCAGATCAGGCCGATCGGACATGGAAATTTCCACGATCTGTCCCGATAAGCGAAGTTCCGGAAAATCATTCAATCGGATTTGCACGGATTGCGACTCGTGCACGAATTCCAAGTCGGCCTGATCCAACAGGAGCGTTGCTTCAAAACGATGCGGATCGCCAATCGAGCAAACCAGCGTGCCGGTTTCTAAAAAGGCGCCTCGATTTTGCAATTCGAGTGGTGTCTCTCGCCACGAGTTCAGTTCGCCCGGCCGGTCGCGTGGCGGAGTGCGACGCGTGGGCAACACGCTGCCGGATTGCGGCGCCAGAAGCTTTAAGCGCTGAGCGTCCAGCTCGCGCTGTCGCAATTGTTCTTCTAAATCCGCCAGCGAGGCACGCGCGGTGGCCAGTTGCAACTCGGCGCCCGGATCGTCGATTCGCCGGCGCTCCAGGTTGACCATCTTGAGCTTGATTTGATCGCGTTGCAGCCGAATTCTGGCGAGATCCCATTCGAATTGTGCGTCGGCAAGCAGCGCGATTTGCTGCCCGCGTTCGAGCTGGTCGCCAATCGCGACGGCTTCCAGAATCCGCCCTGGCGCGGTCACGTAAACCGGCTTGGCGCCCGCATATTCAACAACCGCGGGCGCGGAAATACGATACGGCAACCGCAGGGCGAATAGGGCGCAGCCCACACCAAGCAGCAAGAGCAGCCAAATTGTGGCGCGGCGCTTGGCGACTTCTTGCATTCGGCCAGGCAAGGCCATAGAGCGAACTCCTTGTATTGCGGGCGTCGCAACCATGGCTGCAATCACCAGTGTCCCCAACAGCGCGACCACGACTTCGGCTCGATATGGCTGCGCCGCGCGATAAAAAAACCACAGCAGACCCACAACCACGAGCCAGCGGTAAATGAGCGATAGGATTGCGTACAGTGCAAACGCCGGACGATTGCGTTCTGGCAAGGTGCGATCGTTGCCGGTGTCGATTCCGAGCATCCATCGCGCCGAGGTGCTGCTGAGCAGGCCGGCCCCTTGCTGTTGCAAGTTGGGTGTTTCGATCAGGTCCGAAAGAATGAAGTATCCGTCGTAGCGGAGCAACGGATTGGCATTGAGGAGCAGCGTGCCGGCCGAGGCGACGAAGGCAATCTTCAATGCGATGGCATTCAGCACGCCCGGCGCCGAGAACCACCACAACCAGAAACAGCCAGCCGCCAGAATCAGCTCCACGTACATTCCGGCCGCGCCCACCGCAGCGCGACGCCAGCGGCTGGGCAGCATCCAACTGTCGCTCACGTTGCAATACAAACAGGGCGTAAAACAGAGCAGCATCAATCCGAGCTCATGGCATTCGCCGCCAAAGCGACGGCAGGCCAGGCCGTGTCCCAGTTCGTGCAAGACTTTACTCAGTGCAATCGCCAGCAAAAACAGCGGCGCACTTTGCAGCGTAAAAAATGCGGCAAAGTCTGGCATCCGCGCAGACACCTCCGGAAAGCGGATGGCCGCCCACAGTGCGGTCAGCAAAATCGCCGTCAGCGATAACGTAACCATTCCGCGCGAGAACAGCCAACCACAGCGGGCATGCAAGACGTCGAAAAACCGATGGGGGTCGACGCCGCGAAAGCGAATGGCCAGCGGATTGCCCAATGTTTGCCAGAATTTTTGCCAGCCTTGTTTGCGACGCCGCGCGAGGAGTTGCAGGCCTTGGCCGGTGCGTGCAGAAACCACCAAGCCATGCTCGTGCAGCATGCCCAAGAAACCCTGTAGTTCAGTCAGCGAGAGTTTGCGCGGCGCGAACTGCCGTTCGAAAACGCGTTGCAGTTGCTCCAGACTGATCTGGCCATCGAGCATTCTCCAGAGCACGAATTCTTCGTCGCGAAGTTGAAAGTACGCCAGCGAAATCGGATCTTTCAGATTCCAATATTTGCGTCCGCGCAGCCAGAGGCTTTGCACGATCAAATCGGCGCGATGCCGGAGGCCCAGCGGTCGCGACTCGGCAGATTGAAATACGGTTGCCGACATACGCCGCTCATTGATCGTCGCGAGCGGTAGCGGCCGGCGCTCTGTGGGAGCCGCCAATGGTCATTTGCGCCGGCATGCCGGGCCGCAGCAGCAAGTCCGGGTTGGCAACTTCCGCCCAAACGCGCACTTGGTTGCTGATGGCGTTAATTTCTGGATCGATAAACACGATCTTGCCGGTGAAACTCGCCTTGAGACGGCCCGGCAGATCGACAAGTAAATCCGCCGTGCTGCCCACCAAGGCCGGACTGGCGTCTTTGGCGGCGACAAAACCCTCGGCGCGGAGGCGATCGATTTGCAGAATCCGAATGAGCGGATCGTTGGGCTGGACAGTTTCGCCGACGCGACGTTTGATGCGCACCACCATGCCGTTGATGGGCGAGCGAATGGTGCGTCGGTCCATGGCTTGCGTCGCGGCGTCGACGGCATTGCGTTTCATCTCGATGGTCAGTTTGGAGATCGCCAGGTCGTGCTTGGCTTGCTCGATTTCCAGTTCGGAGCGTTCGGCGGTCAGGCGAAGTTGATCGAGTTCGGATTGCGAAATGCTTTTGCGGAATTTATCGCCGGCATCGTTGGCGCGGCGAATTTCTGCCTTGGCGACGTCTAACGATTTTTCCGCGTAGCGAACTTTGACATCGTTGCCGGCTTCCGCGGTTGCGACCTGCAATTCCAACCTGGCTTTTTGTAGCGCGATGGCCACTTCGGCATCGTCCAATTGCGTCAGCACGTCGCCCGCTTTGACCCGCATGCCCTCGGTGACCATGACTTTTTGAATAATGCCAGGGTCGCGCGCGGAGACTTCCACTTGCTCAATCAGTGTAATCAACACCGAATCGACCTTAACCAAACCGGGCTGCGCGCAGAGCGATAACGCTAAAACCAGCGTGGGCGACATGGCAAGAACTCGTGAATCGAAATCGGATGAAAATCGCGACTTCCATTCTGTCAGTTTGTAGCCGCCAACGCTAGCGCGGCGCGATGAGACAATATCAAAAGCCACTCCGCCGCACTACGCCACCACCAGCGCGGGCTGTTTAACGGCCATTTGATCTTTGATGATCTGGCTCACGCGCTCGGCGTCGCCCGGCGCGTTGGCCAAGGCTTGCTCGACGGCGTGGCAACGAACCTTGTGCCCGGCCAAATCGACTTCGCGCGGTTGATCGACGCGGCAGACGTCCATGGCCAGCGGGCAGCGAGGATTGAAGCGGCAGCCGGCGGGCGGATTAAGTGGGCTGGGCACATCCCCCTGCAGCACGATCCGCTTGCGCTTGTTGACCGGATCGATCGAAGGCACGCTCGACAGCAGCGCAATCGAATAGGGATGCAGCGGTCGGCGGTAGAGATCGCTACTGGTTCCGGTTTCGACGATTTCGCCCAAATACATGACCGCCACGCGGTCTGAGATGTATTCGACCACGCCCAAATCGTGCGAAATGAACAGGTAGGTCAGCTTCAACTGTTCGCGCAGTTGCGTGAGCAGGTTGATGATTTGCGACTGAATCGAGACGTCGAGCGCCGAAATGGGTTCGTCTAACACCACAAACCGCGGATTGATGGCCAGCGCGCGGGCGATGCTCAAGCGTTGCCGCTGTCCGCCCGAGAATTCGTGCGGATAGCGATTGATGTAGCGCGGGTCAAGGCCCACTTGTTCCAGCGTTTGCTTGACTTTGTCGAGTCGCTCCGCGCTTTTGCCGAGGCCGTGGACGTACAACCCCTCTTCCACGATCGACCGCACCGTCATTCGCGGATTGAGCGAACCGTAAGGGTCTTGAAACACGATCTGCATGTTGCGGCGGAGTGTGCGCAGTTGGCGGCCTTGCAGGTGTGTTACGTCCTGCCCGGCGAATTCGATTTTGCCGTCGGTAGGTGTCGTAAGTCGCAGTAACGTGCGTCCGGCCGTGGTTTTGCCGCAACCCGACTCGCCGACCAGCCCCAGCGTTTCGCCCTCGGCAATCGAAAACGAGATGTCGTCAACCGCGCGCACCTGTCCGACCACGCGCTGCAGCAGACCGCGGCGAACGGGAAAATATTTTTTCAGGTGCGAGACATTCAGTAGCATGCGCAAATCGTTCTAGCAGCCCGAGCCAAACTCGGATGGTCTACGGTTTCTTGTCGAACGCAAAATCCAGCTCGCCGGCAAAATGGCAACGTGCAAAATGGCCGGGGCGAATTTCGCGCAGCGCCGGCTCCTCCGTGGTACACCGCGGCTCTTGACGATAAGGGCAGCGCGGATGGAATTTGCAGCCGCTGGGAAAATGCAGCGGACTGGGGACCATGCCGGCAATGGTGTTCAACTTGTCGGTCTTCGGCTTGCCCGGCTCGGGGCGAGAGTGGAACAGCCCAGCCGTGTAGGGATGTAGCGGGTGCGCAAACAACTCGCGCACCGGCGCACGCTCGACAACCTTCGAGGCGTACATCACCGCCACCTCGTCGGCCATTTCGGCGATGATACCTAGATCGTGAGTGATCATTAGAATGGACATGCCCAGCTCGGCCTGCAACTGCCGCAGCAGATCGAGAATTTGCGCCTGAATGGTGACATCCAGCGCGGTGGTGGGCTCGTCGGCAATCAGCAATTCCGGATTGCAGGAGAGCGCCATGGCAATCATGGCGCGCTGCCGCATGCCGCCAGAAAATTGATGCGGGTAGTCGTCGATTCTTCGCTCCGGCACGGGAATTCGGACTTTGCGCAGCATTTCGATGGCCCGGTTGCGCGCTTCAGCCTTGCTGACTTTCTGATGCAGAATGATCGCTTCGCAGATTTGTGAACCAATCGTGTAGACCGGGTTGAGCGACGTCATTGGCTCTTGAAAGATCATCGAAATTCGCTTGCCTCGAATGCGGCGCATCGAGTTTTCGGAGAGCTTAGACAGCACCACGTCGCCGGCGGCATCGTGCAGGGTGATTTGTCCGCCGGCAATTCGCCCGGGATGAGATATCAGTTGAATGACCGACATGGCGGTTACTGATTTGCCGCAGCCCGACTCGCCGACCAGCCCCAGCGTCTTGCCGCGGGGGATCACCAGCGAAACATCTTCCACCGCCTTGACCACGCCGGCGTCGGTGTTGAAGTGCGTCTGCAGATGGTCGATGGTGACGAGCGGTTCAGTCATGCAAAACGCAGTAGCAAAGTAAGTCGAGAATGGCGGCAAACGTGCGGAATTTTGATTCGCCTAGATCCTCAGCCGGGGATCCATGGCGTCGCGCAAACCGCTACCAATCAAATTGAAAATCGTCACGGTAAAAAACACCGCCAGCGACGGAAACAGCACCAGCCACCAGTTGGCGTAATCTTCACTCGCTTGTCGCAGCAAACTGCCCCAACTGGGCGCCGGCGGACGCACGCCAAAACCCAGCAAACTCAAGCTGGCTTCAGTAATGATGGCGCTGGCAATTCCAAACGGCACGGAAACCAGCGCCGGGCCTAGCGAATTGGGCAGCACATGCCGAAAGGCAATTCGTAAATGCGAGACGCCCAGCGCCTCGGCCGCCGTGGTGTAATCCAGCGAGCGCTGCTTGAGCACTTCGCCGCGCGTGAGCCGAGCGATCGACGGCCAACCAAGCAAACCGATCACGCCCATGATGATAAAAATGCTTTGCCCGAGGTAGGCGACCATTGTCAGAATCAAAAAGAACGACGGGAACACCAGCACCACTTCAATGGTCCGCGAGATCAGAATATCGACCCAGCCACCGTAATATCCGGCCAATGCGCCGAGGATTACGCCGATCGACAAATAGATGCCCACCGCCACGATGCCAACGGTCAGCGCGAGCCGCGTTCCGTAGATCATTTTGGTTAAGACGTCGATGCCGCCGGTTTCCGTTCCAAGCCAATGCGAATAATCATCAAAAGCGCGCTCGAGGTTTTCCGCCTTGCGGAAGCCGGGCGGTTGCAGCCGAATGTTGAGGTCGGTGGCCGTTGGGTCAAACGGCATCAACACATGCACGGCGCGAACGGTGTCGGGCGGCGACTTGAATTCTTTGGAAAGAAATTCGCTGTTGTCCAGCCATTGAGTCGGTGGCGCGAAGCCGGCAAAACCCAATTGCTGCGGAACGGTGAAAAACGCCATCATGGCAATCAGCAGCACAAAAAACTCGAACAGCGCCAAGGCCGCGCGCTGCGGTCCGCGCACGCCGCGACGCTTGGCACGCACGTTCAAAATCAGCGCTGCCACCAGCCAGGGCAAAAACACGAGCAGTGCCATGTTGAACAGAAAATCGACCGTTTGGTCGGTATGAAAGAGCGAAACAAACCACGGATATGTCGTCCGTCCCGATTCGCGAAATACCAGCGGCACCGCCGATGAGATCAGCGGCGCAAAAATGGCAATCAGCACCAGCAGCGCCAGCAACCACAGCGACCAATAAGCCAGGCGATTCTTGCGGAATTGCTTCCAGACGATCTCCAGATATGTCTCGCCGTCGATCATGCGCGGTCACCTCGGTTTCCGAAGCCGATCCGCGGATCGATCAGCACGTAACAAAGATCGGTTGCCAGCACGCTCAGCAGCACGGCGATGGCCTCAACGTAAATCAACGCCATCACCGTAGGCGGATCGCGCTGCGTGATGATGTCCCAGCTCATCCAGCCCATGCCATGAATGTTGAACAGTTTTTCCACGAGGACGCTGCCACCCAAAATCGCTGGCACAATCGTGGAAAACAAAGTCACGATCGGAATTAGCGCGTTACGCAGCGCGTGTTTGAAGATGAACGAAACTCGGCTGACACCTTTGGCCCGCGCGGTGCGCATGTAATCCTGATTGATCACATCCAATAGGCTCGATCTCGAATACATGGCCACGCTCGCCAGACTGAACAGCGACGTACACAGGACCGGCAAAAACGCATGCCAGCAATAGTCCACGGTGTAATGCCACCAACCCATCTGATCCGCGTCTGGGGAGTGCAAATCGCCCATCGGAAACCAACGCAGAAAATGGCCGTAGCAAAAATATTCCAGCAGCAACATCACCGCCACGAAGGCCGGCACGGAAAACAACAAAAATAAAGCGAACGAAACCAACCGATCGACCAGTTTGCCGCGGTTGCTGGCGCACAGGATGCCCAGCGGCACGGCCACAAAAAAGATCAGCAACTGCGCGGCAATCATCAGCGGCGCGGAGACCTTCAAGGCTGCCATGATCTTTTCGCTCACGGGTTGCAGCGGTCGCGCGAAGGTAGTGCCAAAGTTGAACGTCAGCAGGCGGTAAAGCATCCGCGCGTATTGCGTCTCGCGGGGAACGGCCACCAGTTTACTCCACAGCGTCGGTTCGAACTGCGATTTGTGCGAGTCGTAATACAACTGCCAGTTGGCCACCACATCGGCCACGCGCTGGTCGTCGGCGTCGGCAGCAGTGTCCAACTGCAATAAATCGACACTGCGTTTCAGCACGAGCGTGCAGATGTTTTTCTCGGCCAACGTCGATTCGCCCAGTAGCTTTTCGGCAAAGAAGCGTGCGAAAGTTGGCGATGCATCGCGGTCGTACGAATCGAGCAAGTCGAAGAGTTTGGCCTTAGACTTGGCATTGACCATTTCCTGCAGCGAATCGCTCAGCGCTTGCCGCGTGTCGGCCTCAATGGGCGGGAATACTTTTTCATTACGTTGCCACCATAGTCGCCAGGTAGCCAACACGGCGGGCGTCTCCGCCTCGCTCGGCTTGTTGGAATACGCGTAAATCAGCGGGTCGAGCACCATCAATGTCAAACATCGAAACAGCCCAATTTTGGTGCGCGATTCGGTCTGCGAATCGTTCAGCAGCGAGATTGCCGCCGGCACCGCATACGCGCCGGCGTCCTCGCACCAAACCAGCGTAAAGGCGGCAATCTTTCTGGCCAACCGCGGATGCGCTTCGGGGTCGGCCAGATCGGAATCGAAGTCCGGAATGTTCAGGTCGCGCAAGAAGCCGCGGCGCTGCCGCCACTGCGGATCGTCGTCGTTCAGATGCGGAATCTCGTCCTGCACCTCCGCATCTTTCCGCGCCCGAAAGAACGCCGCCGCCCGCAACTCAGGCTTGTAATCGTGGAAGTAGCGAAAATTCAACAGCGGCGGTTTGTCGAGGTTTTGCTCGCGCTTCTGCAGTAAAAACGCTTCGTGCTGACTCGTCGAACTGGCGCCGCTGCCGGAATCGGCATTGGTCAACATCGGGTCGCCCGGCGCGAATTTCATCACAATGAATGTGACCAGCGTGACTCCGAACAAGGTCGGAATCATCATCAGCAGCCGACGAAGAATATAAGTCCACACAATAAAACCGGATCAATGATTGTCTGTTGGAACCCGGTACACGAAGACGTTACGTCCGACGAAACATTGCTTGCTGATCCCGGCAACACTTGAGGCGCTGGCCGCCGTCCACCGCAGACGACCGTCGCGGGAGTTTGTCACGGCGGACGCGCTCACGCCGCTACTTGGCCGCTCGCGGACGGTTGCTGAACCATTCGCGATTATCGTAGGCAGGGCGGATTTTATAAAAATTGATGTTCTCCAGCCGCGTACTGTAGGCGGCCGTCCGTTTGTCGCAATATAAAAAGGTGTAGGGCTGATCGTCGTAAATGACTCGATGGATTTTTTTCATCAGTTCGTTCTGCTTGGCGGGATCCAACGTGGGCCGCAGTTCTCCGATCAGTTTGTCGCAGACCGGATTGGCGTAACCGCCGTAGTTCGAGCTTTCCGGCACTTCCGCCTGCGAGCTGTGCCAAAGCTGGAACGGGTCTTGTTTGTAATCCATCGCCCAGCCGAGAATGGCGGCGTCGAAATCCTTTTTGCGCAGCTTCTGCAACATGGCCGGCCAATCGACGGGCGAAATCGTCACCTTGATGCCCAGCTTCTGGCAATTCTCGCGGATCAATTCGGCGATCAACTGATACTGCGGGGCGCTGTTATAAATAATTAAATCGAATTCGGCATCCACGCGTTTTCCACCGATGGTGCGGTCGCGGACGCCGTCGCCGTTGGTGTCTTTCCAGCCAGACTCGTCCAACAACTGGCGGGCTTTCTCAAGATCGAGTTCCAGCGGCTTGAGCGAAGTGTCGTAGCCTTCGCTAGCCGGAATGAAAGGGCCGGTGGTGCGAACCGCCAGGCCATGAAAAATCTTGTCGATGATCTGATCGACCGGTACCGCATGCCCAATGGCGGCGCGAACGCGCTTGTCTTTGAACAGTTCGCGACGCAGGTTGTAGCCCATGTAGCGGTAGGCGGGATAATCGAAGGCCGCGGTATTGATTTTTCCTTCGGCTTTTTCGCTGCTATTCACCGCCTTGAGGTACAGGTCTTTCTCGGCAATCACAGAAAAATCCCATTCGTTTTGCAAGACCTTCTGCAAAACGGTGTTGTTATTGCTGTTGAAGTTGTAGGTGACGCGACTGAAAAACGATGGCTTGCCCCAGTAGTTTGGGTTGCGTTCGAAGACGAACTGTTTTTTTCTTTGCCAGTCTTTGAGCATCATTGGGCCGGTGCCGCAGATGCGCGAGTTCGCCCAATGCTTGTTGAAGCCGTCGGCGAATTCCTTGGAAGAAATATCGGACGAAAATGGCTCGCCGGTCTCATCCACGGTGAACACGTGCCGCGGAATCATCTGCACTGCCTGCAGGGTGAAGTCGTCGGCCAGGAAATACGGTTTGGTCCAGCGAATCTTGACCGTGTATTTGTCGGTCGGCACCAGACTGACCTTGATTTTATAGCGCTGCGACTCGTCCTTGGCATCCGGATCTTCGTAATAGCTGCGGATGTGGGCCGCTTCGACATTTTTGTTCAGAATGCAGTCGAAGGTGAATTTGACGTCCTTAGCGGTGAATTCCACCGGCTCGATCACTTTGCCGTCAGGCCGCGTGATCGGATGCCACATCACGCCTTTACGCAGCTTGATGGTGTATTCCAATTTGTCCTTATCGAACGTCCAAGACTCCGCCAAGCAAGGTTCCCATTCTTCGGGATTCGTAAACTTACGTTGTGCCAAAAACTCGCACGCGCGGCGATGCATTTCGTCGCTGACGCTATCGCTGGCGATCACCACGTTTAAGGTGTCTGGATCGTCGGTGTACCAGTCCAGCAGTGTATCGTCTTCGGCCGGTGGTTTTCCGCCGCGCGACAACGCCTCGCCGGCGGGCAAGTGGTTGCCGGCTGTAACCAGCAATAGGGCGACGATGATGGACCAGGGACGAATGATCTGCGGAATCGACATCATGTCCTCGTAAAATCGACAATCTCCAACAGCAGCGCCCGACAGATCGGAACTCGACTGGCTGTCAGCAGACACAAGAAACGCGACAACCGCATGCTATAAGCTGCATAGCAGCGGGTCAAGCCGCTCCCAGCATTCGACAGAAACATGGTTTTTTCTGACATCCTCCAACGCGGGCAATTATCATAAAAGGAAGTCGATGCTTCACATTTCCGCGCCGTTTTTTCCTCGTCAGAGGCTCCCTTGGCTGCCATGTTGATCGAACGAAATGCCCTGTGGATTGCCTCCGCGGCACTGTTGATTGCGTTGCCAGGCGAAATTGCGCGCGCCCAAAATGACGCGCCGGCTGTCGGCTACTCGACTTGTGATAGCTGCTTGCCGCAGCGTCGGTATGGCAGTTACGAGCCTGAAGCGGATCGGCCGCCGCCGCCCGCTCCACCGGCGTTTGTGCCGTGGGGTTACTACGGAGGCTACCCTGGGGGATTCGCCGGCTATCCGAGTTTCTCATATGGCTACGGTCACGGCGGATATGGTTACGGCGGATATGGCGGATACTACGGCAACTGGGGCGGTTATTATGGCAGCCAAAGCGCTGGCCCTTGGGGCGGATACAATGCTCCGCCGGAAGCGGTTGATCCGGGCTATAGTCCCGGCGCGTCGCGCTGGTATTATGGGCAGTCGTGGTATTTGCCGCCGCGCGGCTACTATTGGTAAATGGTGGCTCGCAATTGGGTTCCCCGGAAATGGATGAATGAGCAGCCAACCGTCTCGGGCCGAATTGCTGACGCCGGAAGCCTGGCAAGAAGCCAGCCAATTAGCGGATTTCGCCGGCTTGATCGATCAGCTTCATCGCTGGGGCGCCGAGGCGCCGGCGTGGCAACCCTATGTGCGGGCGCGCGGTCTGATCGAACGCTTCGAACCGGAATTACGAAAGATTCAACTGCGTAGCGACGGCGTGCTGGTTGTGGGATTCATCGGCGGCACCGGAGTTGGCAAAAGCACGCTGATCAACGCGCTGGTGGGCGAATGCGTTTGCCGGGCCAGCAATCAGCAGCGTCCGACCACCACGCGGCCGGAAATTGTTTGCGCCCCGAATGTGGACGTGGAGTTCCTCGGCTTTCCGGAAGAGCAGATCATTGTGCATCGCCGCGATCTGCCGCTGCTGAAGAACATGCTACTCATCGACTGTCCCGATCCGGACACGCAAGAGCAAGCCGGCAGCGACGACGCCAATCGCAACCGCGACATCATGCGTCGCGTGCTGCCGCATTGCGACGTGATGGTGCTCGTGGCCACCGGCCAAAAGTATCGCTCGCAAATCGTGACCGAAGAACTGCTGCGTCACGCGCCGGGCCGCTGCACGGTCTTTGTCCAGTCGCACGCCGATCGCGAAGAAGACACGCGCCGCCACTGGCAGCAGACGCTGGCGGCCGTAGGCTTTGAGGTTCCGCGAATTTTTCGGCTCGATTCCGAAGCGGCCATCAACGCTCATGCACAGCATCAACCGGCCGAAGATGAGTTTCAGCAGTTTGCCACGCTGTTGCAACATCAATTGGCCAGTCGCGCGCGGCATCGCATTCAACGGGCCAACGTGCTTGGCCTGTGCGGTTGGCTGATTTCGCGAATTCGCGAATTCATCGACGACGCCACACCCAAATTGCTGGAGCTCGAGCGATCGATCGCCGCCGAGCAACTCTCGCTGCAGCAGGCGATTCGCACGCGACTCGCACAGCATCTCAGTGGCGCAGGCAATCTTTGGCGGGCAAAATTGCTCGAACAAGTCTACGCCAAATGGGGCTGGGGTTTGCTCGCCAGCTTCTTTCGCTTGCTCAACGGACTGACCGGGCTGCTGGTTTGGATACCGCTGGCCCGCGCCCGCACCATCACGCAACTGACCGTGGCTGGCGCGGTCGCGGCTGCGGGAACCGCAAAAACGCTGGTCGATCAGTACCGCGACGAGCGATCGCTCAATCCCACGGGCAGCGAGCTGGGAATTTCGGCGGTGGACGTTGCGCAAGCGCGGAGCGTGCTGGAAGGTTACGCCATTGCAGCACAGTTGGATGCAGGGATCGAGACGCAGCGCGGCGCGCGGCGCGATCGGTTTACCCAGCAGACGCTCGACGATTTGGCGGCCCGTCTGCAACGTCGGCTCGACGATGCGGTGGTCGAAGAAACACGCCGACGCGTGGCCCAGCGGGCAGGCAAAGTCCATTGGCTGATGGAACTTGTTTTTGTGATGTTGCCCGCGTATTTGGTGGGTCGCTTGGGCTACAACTTCTTTTACGAGCATCTCTGGCTGCAGAAGCCGCTGATGGACTGGAACTTCATTCTGTACGGCGCGGCCTGGGTGGTTGTGATTGGCTGGCTGCTACGCTCGGGTTTGCTGATGATTCTCTCGGCCGGTTTGAAACGCAGGCTGATGCATGTGGTGGATCAGATCGTCGCCGACAACTTGATGATCGGACTCGCCGCGGACATGACGGCCGTCGTCGATCAGATTCGTGTTCACGACCAGCGGTTATTACGCGTTCAAGCCGATCTGGCGGGCTTTCAGCGCGAACTCGGTAAACTCAGCGATCTGAACGTGGGACTGATGGTTCCGCAGCGAGCGTCCGAGGTGGCCGCAAGTTCTTAAGATTGGATCGATGGCAATGTCGTTCGGCGGCAACCGCAATGGCCGACCAGATCTGCTTCGGCGAATTGAGCGCATAAAAAAAGCGGCGGGCTTGCGCCAGCCGCTTTTCTGCCTAACGTGTGTACCTTGCAAACTGGTGTGCCCACTTAGACCGCGGCACGCGAGGTTTCGCCGGTGCGGATGCGGATGGTGTCGACCAGCTCGGTGATGAAAATCTTGCCGTCGCCCACTTGGCCGGTGCGAGCGGCTTGGATGATCGTGTCGACCACCGCTTGCGAATCCTTGGAATCGACAACGACTTCGACTTTGACCTTGGGCAGGAAGTCCACGGCGTACTCGGCACCGCGGTACGTTTCGGTATGGCCCTTCTGGCGGCCGAAACCGCGAACTTCCGTGACCGTCATGCCTTGAACGTTTTTGGCGTTCAGGGCGTCTTTGACTTCTTCCAGTTTGAAATGGCGAATGATGGCTTCGATCTTACGCATGACATGTTCCCTTATTTCTGCGGTTCAACTTGGTGATTGTTTTGGTCTATCGATTCGCTCGGAACCGGCGATTGCGAAGCGTTTTGACGATGCAGCCTATAAGCAGTGTTGATGCCAAATCGAATTTTCAAATCGATATTCTCCAAAATCAAGTCG
Organism: Pirellulales bacterium; assembly: GCA_038205115.1. GTDB lineage: Bacteria > Planctomycetota > Planctomycetia > Pirellulales > JBBRCE01 > JBBRCE01. The sequence goes on along the minus strand of JBBRCE010000032.1, from coordinate 39,550 downwards.
CAAGTGATTACTGCGTAATGTGTAACGAGATTGCGAATTTTCGCTTTCAGTGCTTTCGCGCGATCTTGACTGTCATGCGGGTGTGATGATTTCGCCGCGAGTCGCGCGCGTCGGGGCGGGCAGAAAGGCCGGTTTTGCAGGGCTTTTTGCGAGTATTTGCCCATTTCTCGGCCGCGTGACACGTTTCACATTTGCGCGACAGTTGCCATCTCCGCGGCATATTGGGTTGTGGCGGCCGATTCTTCAACGATAATCGTGCCTGAGAGCGGCACTTGCCGCGTTGGCTGGGGTTGAATCCACGGCCGAGGAGTTGCTCAACACGGATTGGTTCACCTTTGTTCTCGCTGGGAGTTTGTGGTCATGCTGCGAAGTGTTTCAATTGCCCTGCTGGTTGCCTGTGGTTCGGTTTCGCTGGTTATGGCACAGCCGGCCGCTGCGGCCAAAGCGCCGCCCAGCGACAAATCGATTTCCGAAATGTGCGGCGCGCGGCTGGCCAAAGTGTTTTCGAAGTTCGGCACGCCTGACGACTTAGTGGCCGTGCGGGGCAGCGACGTCGACCAAGACAGCGTCAAGTTGTCGTACGGCGAGTACGGATTTCAAGTCCGCGACAAGACCGTGACCGTTTGCTTCTTCTGGGCGGATTGGAAAGGCGCGGTTCGCGGTGTTTCCATTGGCGACGGCCGCGATAAAGTGCTCAAAGCGATGGGCGCCGCCGATCACGCGGAAAAGAACAAAGAAGAAGTCGAGGATCTCGGCTGGGAACTCAAAGACGACGACGCCGTGTTTTGGGTCGTGTTCGACAAAGACAACAAGGTCACGCGAATTCAGGTCGAACTGAAATAAGTTCGGTCTGGCGGTCTGTTGCCCCGTACGGAAGCCGCGGCATTTTTGCTGCGGCTTCCCCGCGACGGCGTGGGGTAATCGTGCGAAGACAAGAAACCGCTGCTTCGCGCGCCCTAATTCAACGCCGCGCGGACGTCGGCTTGATCCACATCGCCCACGAGTTCCACATGGCCAATTTTGGTCGGCAGCACAAAACGCAGCTTGCCATGCTCGACTTTTTTATCGTGCATCATGGCCGTCAACATTGACTCGTGGTCCACGTCCAGCAGCGTCACAGGCAAACCGAGCGCGGCCAGCAAATCGTGCTGCCGCTTGACGAGCATCGCATCCACTTTGCCGAGTCGCTTGGCTAATCGCGCGGCGCAGACCATGCCAATCGACACGGCTTCACCATGCAGGTATGTTCCGTAGTTAGTGATGGCTTCCAGCGCGTGGCAAAACGTGTGGCCGTAATTCAAAATCACGCGCTGGCCGGATTCTTCGCGTTCGTCGGCCGAGACCACGTCGGCCTTCAGTTGACAGCAACGGCCGACAATGTATTCCAGCACGTCGTGGCGACGATCCAGCAATTTGCTGGCGTTTTTCTCCAAGTAGCCAAAGAATTCGGCGTCCATAATCATGCCGTATTTGACCACTTCGGCCAGTCCGGAGCGATATTCGCGATCGGGCAGCGTTTTGAGCGTGTTGGTGTCGATCAGCACACCGCGGGGTTGCCAAAAAGCGCCCACCATATTTTTGCCCTGCGGCAAATTGATGCCAACCTTGCCGCCCACGGCACTATCCACCTGGGCCAGCAGCGTGGTGGGAATTTGAAACAGCGAAAGACCGCGCGTGTAGGTGGCCGCCACAAAACCGGCCAGATCGCCCACCATGCCGCCGCCAACCGCCACGATCACCGTCTTGCGATCGGCGCCGATCGCGAACAGTTTTTCCCAAAGCTGGTTGGCAACATCAATGCACTTGGAATCTTCGCCCGATGGTACAACCAGCAGATCGACATCCACGCCGCTCGAAGTTAAACCTTGCACAACAAGTTCCGCATGGGGGCGTTCCACGCGGGCATCGGTAATCACCACGGCGTGAGTCACGCGGGCGCGTTGCGTGCAAAATTCGCCAATGCTGGACAGCGTTTCGGTGCCGATCTCGATGTCATATCCGCGCTCGGCCAGATTGACGCGTACGGTTTGCATTTTGTCGGCGATCGTCATGGCGGTGGGTTCCATCCGTGGATCGAAGGGGTGTGTGAAGGATGCAAGCCTGACGCTTGCCACGTTGGGCGAGCGAACGTCAAGCCAAACGATCGTTTTTGCGACTCGCAGGTCGCGATCCATTCGCCCAATCGTCCGGGCGAAGAGATCGGCAAAGCATGTTAGCCCAGCCGGTTGATATCGTCGCTGGTTACAGTGATTTGACGGCAAAATCCCGTATGTTGTCGCACGTACTGCAATTCGGACGCGTTCTGCGGATTCTGGTGCAGCAGGCGGTCGACTCGATGTCGATCGGTGGTTTCCCAACCTTCGTATTCGTCGGGCCAAACGGTGGCCGTTTCAACAACCAGGGCTTCGCGGTAGGGATCAAACTCATTGGGCATGAAAAAACTCAAAGCGGCGCCAACGCCATTGCGCGGGGAGCGGGCCAACTTGGCAGCCGCCAGGCGACGTTGGAACGATGAAAACGGGTTGCAAATTGCGGCTCCCAGGCGGCAGCTCAGTTCCAGTATACCGGCCGCGTTTGCGGCGGCAAATGGCCATTTGCGTGTGACGAGCGGCAAATCCCAGCCATCGCCAGGAGTCGCAAAATCGGTTACGCTGGCAGATGACGGAAGCGGTTTTGACGGTTTCCAGTGCTTGATTTTGGCAGTTAGCCCTGCGGTTAGTAAACGAATTTATGAATCGCGGAAAAGTTGCCATCGTCGCGATTTTGGTCATGGGATTTTCGCTGGCGCTGTTTGCCGTCGTCTACAAAAGCTGGCGATCGGCGCGCGCCGTAGAGTTCTGGGGCCGCGACACGTCGGAACTCATGATTGCCAATCAGCGTATCGAACTGCTGGTGTTGGATGCGCAGGCCGCAGCGTCGGCAAGCTCTGCACCGGAAGATCAGCGAGTGAAGTTCGCAAACGCCTCGTATCCAATAACAGACCGACTTGACGTGACCACGGCGCGCGGCATGCTCCATCTGCCGCGGGCGCTTTTGGAGAACTCCAGCTTTCAGTTCGATGCCAACCCGCCGGCCAGCCCGTCGTGGGCTTACGCCTTGAAGTTCAGCAAAGACGATCGTTCGGCAACGATTTTGGTCAACCCACAAAAGCAAACCGTTGGCTGCGGCTCGCGCGTGGCGCTGCTGACCAAAGACATCGCCGGCGCCATTCAAGACGTGATCGACGACGCCACCCGTCCCAACCCATCGCAGCCCTAACGCATTCTTGCAACTTATGGCGAATAACAAGCGCGCGCTGCTGGAGCAGCTTCCGACGTCGCAGCATCATTTGCTGTCGTTTTGGGACCAATTGGACGACGCAGCGCAAGAGCAGATCGTGGCGCAGATTGCTACGATCGATTTTGCACAACTCGAAAGTCTGAGCGGTGAACATCGCGAGCAGGAAAACCTGGCCGTTATGGCAGCACAAGCCGCGCCGCCGCAAGCCTTTCGGCTCGACGGAAACAATCGTTTTTCGGTGCAACAAGCTCAATCGCGCGGGCAGGCCGCGCTGGCCGACGGAAAACTTGGTGTGCTGCTCGTGGCCGGTGGGCAGGGCACGCGACTCGGCTTTCCGCACCCCAAGGGCATGTTTCCCATTGGTCCAGTTTCCGGCGCCACGTTGTTCGAAATCTTGCTGGAAAAGGTGTTAGCGGTCAGCCGGCGTTATGCGGTTGCGATTCCGCTGTATGTGATGACCAGCCCCGCCACGCACGACGAGACCGTGGCTTACTTAACCGAAAAACATTTTTTTGGCCTGCCGCCCGACGACGTGACGGTCTTCTGCCAAGGCACGATGCCAGCGGTTGAGGCGGCCACCGGCAAGTTGCTGCTGGCCGACAGGCACGCACTGGCGCTGAGTCCTGACGGACACGGCGGCATGCTGGCCGCGCTCAAACGCTGTGGCGGCTTGGACGATTTTCAGCGGCGCGGTCTGCGGCAGTTGTTTTACTTGCAGGTGGATAATCCACTGGTGGAAATGTGCGATCCGCAATTGCTGGGCTATCATTTGCTCAGCGAGTCTGAACTTTCCACGCAGGTTGTGGCCAAGCAGACGCCGCTGGACCGAGTCGGAAATTTTGTATCGATCGGCGGGCAGGCCCGGATCATTGAATATAGTGATTTGCCGGAAGACGTCGCCCAGCGGCGAAATGCTGATGGTTCGTTGTCGCTGTGGGCCGGCAACATCGCCGTGCATTTGTTCGACGCCGCTTTTCTTTCGCGGGCGGCGGATTCGGCCGACGCGTTGCCCTTTCATCGAGCCAAAAAGAAAGTGCCGTTCGTCAATGACGCCGGATTACTTGTCGAACCGACGGTCGAAAACGCCATCAAGTTCGAGCGATTCATCTTCGATCTGCTGCCACGAGCGCGCACTCCAATTGCCGTGGAAGTTGACGAAGCGGTCGCCTTTGCGCCGGTCAAAAATGCCGCCGGCGCCAAGCGTGATTCGCCGCTGACCGTGCAAGCGCAGATGGCGGCCTTGCATCGCCAGTGGCTCAAAACTACCGGCGCGGATGTGGCCGACGACGCCATTGTCGAAATCGCTCCGACGTTTGCCTTGGACGCACAAGAACTTGCGCAGAAACTCGCCGTCGGACAGCGTATCGAGGGAGCGCGCTATTTCCGTTGAGCAGCAATTCGCGGCAAGCAGAATGCGATTCCGTTGCCAGATTTTCTCAGCCAGCGAGCACTGCATCGCTCAAGGATTCTAGGATTTCGCCGTTTCACGACTGGTGGATTGACCTGCGGCCAGCGGTTAGGATGAGCGGCATTCCTGCCTTGCCAATCCGCCGTCTGGGAGCACCGCCACCATGCCTTCGCGCTCAAATCGTTTGCATCGCCGAGACTTTCTTAAATTTTCCGGGTTGGCTGGTGTGTCACTGGCTGGCGCGGGCTATTTCAGTAGCGCCACGGCAAAGGACAGCACATCGCCCAACCAACGGCTCGATCTCGGCTGTATCGGTACGGCCCACCAGGCGGGTTACAGCATCGAAAGCGTCAAGCACGAAAACATCGTGGCGTTTTGCGACATCGACGACAAGTATCTCGATAAAGTCAAAAAAGAATTTCCGAAAGCCGAGACATACAACGACTTCCGTAAGCTACTCGATCACCGGGGCATCGACGCGGTCACGATCGCCACGCCGGATCACATCCATGCACCGGCAACCATGGCCGCGCTTAAAGCTGGCAAGCACGTTTATTGCGAAAAGCCGCTGACGCATACCGTGGCCGAAGCACGCTTGATTGCCGAGACGGCGGCCAAATCCAAACTGGCCACACAGATGGGCACGCAAATTCACGCCGAAGATAATTATCGCCGCGTGGTCGAGGTCATTCAGTCCGGTGCCATCGGCACGGTCAATGAAGTGCATTGCTGGGCCGGGCGAAGTTGGGGTGGCGGCGACCGACCGAAAGAAACGCCGCCGGTGCCGCCATACATTCATTGGGATTTGTGGCTCGGACCCGCGCCCCAGCGGCCGTATCACTCGACTTATCTGCCAGAGAACTGGCGAAAGTGGTGGGATTTTGGCGGTGGCAACATTGGTGACATGGCCTGCCATCACATGGATTTGCCTTACTGGGCGTTAGGACTGCGGCATCCCACAACGATCGAAGCCTTTGGGCCGGCAGTGCATCCAGAAACCTGTCCGTTGGGCCTGGAGGTTCATTACCAGTTTGCCGCCCGCGGCGATCAGCCCGCCATCTCGCTCAACTGGTACGACGGCACCAAGATCCCCAAGCAGGTACACGATGTTCCGATTGGTGATCCCAAAAATCTTGGCCACGGTGGCGGCAGTTTATTCGTTGGCAGTAAAGGCATGTTGCTCTCGAATTACGACCGTTACAAGTTGCTGCCCGAAACCGATTTCATGGATTTCAAACCGCCTGCCGAAACCATTGCCAAGTCGATCGGTCATCATCGCGAGTGGCTCAAAGCATGCCGCGATGGTAATCCAACCACATGTAACTTCGATTACTCTGGCGCGCTGACTGAATCCGTGCTGCTGGGTAATGTGGCCTTCCGCACCGGCAAGAAAATCGAGTGGAACGCCCAGCAACTCAAAGCGACCAACTGCCCTGAAGCGGCAAAATTCGTCAGCAAAGACTATCGCAAAGGTTGGGAACTCACCACCTAAAAAATCGTGTGCTGAACATCGCGCAGCGCGTTATGATATCGGCCGGGGCACTTGGCGAAGGCGGTCCGCGATGGTCGATCTGATCAGTTTTTACCTCAATGAAAGTCCCGATCGGCTGGGCCGCACCTTGGCCGAGATCTGGGCGATGTCCGACCAGCAGCTGTTAGAATCGCGAGATGTGACGGGCTGGTTATTCCCGCTGGCGGAGCGGAGCGTCACCAATGCCGCGGCGCCCGTTCTGAGCGAAAAGCAACTCGCCTGTTTCCGCGAAGACCGCCGTTTGCAGCGAAATCTGCTGCAATCCTTCCAGCGATTGATGCAGGTTTTTGGCCTGCTCTATACGCATGGCGAGGTGCAGCAAATTGCGCATCTCGAAATCTGGATGAATCTCAACCACAACTGGCTGCGATTCACGCGAATTCTCAGATCGCTGACGCTACTCGGACTGCATGACGAAGCGCTGGCATTCTATCGATTTCTCGATCGCAAGATTGGCAACGCGCATTCGATGAGCTACTGGCGCACCGCGGTTGGTTTGCCGCCCAACTTCGTTTGAAGGCATCGATCCTCGCAGCCAGCCACCGTCACAACGCTTTCGCGGCAGCCACCTTCACTGGGATTCCACGCCGGGCGCGCGATCGGGCTGGCTGTCCGTTGCCGCTGACCGCAATTCGGCACCGCGATCCGGAGGCATGGAACCATGCCATGTTAATGCCGCGTCGGTCAGTCGCTTGACGAGTTCCGGATTTTTTGCCGCCAGATTTTTCGCTTCGCCACGATCGGTCGTCAGATCGTAAAGCTCCGCGTTTGAGCCATCATACCGGCACAGCAGTTTCCAATTGCCGTCACGCACGGCCAGATCTGGCAAGTCTTTGCCGGCATCGCTGGGTCGATCCGGTGGGCGGCGGAAAAACACCGGCCGACCACGGGGCGCCGTGGATTTTCCCAACAGCACATCCAGCGACTGTTCGCCGTCGAAATGCACGCCGCTTGGTGCTTCAGCGCCGGCCAGCTTCAGCAGCGACGGCGCGAGGTCGAATGCCGCCAGAAACGACGTCTCATTCACTTTGCCGACTTGCGCGGGATTCAGCAAAGCGGGCGACCAGACAATCAATGACGAGCGAATGCCGCCCTCGTACAGCGTGCCTTTGTGCCCACGAAAAGGCCCGGCCGATCCGGCACCCGGTTCCGGGCCGTTGTCGGAAAACAACAGAATCAGCGTGTTGTTTCGCAATTTTTCGTGTGAGCGTACGTAATCGAAGAGCGGCGCCAGTTGTGCATCCGTGGCCTTGAGAACTCCGCTGTAGAGTTGATGTTTGCTGCGATCCCCACGCAGCGCCGCGGGCGGAAAAAACGGCGAGTGCACATCGTCCGGCCAAACGTCCACAAAGAACGGCTGATCCTTGGCGGCCGCCTGCTCGATAAAATGCAGCGCGTGACCGACAAACGAACTGGTGACTTTTGACCGCTCTTCCCAGGTGATTTTGCCGCGCCCTAGGTTTTCCGAGCCGAGCGAATGCTTTTTCGCCGGTTTGCCGTCGTAGGCATCCAGCATCGGCAGCACGCGATCGCCAAGCCCTTCGAAATTCGTCAGCGATTCATCAAAGCCGTAATCGGTGATCAGCGGTGCATCGCCTACGTCGCGCTGTCCGCCGAGATGCCATTTGCCGAAGTGCCCCGTGGCGTAACCGGCCTGCTTCAGTCCGCGCGCCAGTACGGGCGCGGAGACGTCAAGCCACTGCGCCATGCCACGCTGTTCGTTGCTTTTGCGATTGTTCAAAAACGATGTGATTCGCCAGCGCTGCGGGTATTGGCCTGTCAAAATCGCGGCGCGCGACGGCGAACAGATTGGCGAATTGACGCAGAACTGCTCGAACCGCAGACCTTCGGCTGACAGGGCGTCGATCGCTTCGGTCTTGACTTCGCGGTTGCCAAAGCAGGAGAAGTCGCCCCAACCCATATCATCAATCAGCACGACGATGATGTTGGGTTTGCGAGCGCCGCTGGGCTCCATCGCCGGCAACGGATTGCTCACAAGCAGCAGCGATGCCGCCACCAGCAATCCGTTCAGACTTGGCGAGCGCCAAACCTTTTTGTCGTTCAACATATCTGGCCTTAAAAAAAGGACGGCCATCCAGACAGCCGCAGCTTGTCGATTGACCAACGCCTTAGGAACGGCGGAAAAATAACTTCTTCTGAATGAGACGCACGCTGCCCACGAATTGCCCCCGCAGATTTGAAGACAAAACGGGGCGTATCGATCGGTCGTTGTCGAGTCGCATGAATTGGAATCCGATATTTCCACCGAGAAGGCGCAAAGGACGCGAAGAAAAATCCGTCAGAACCATCACGTGCTCAGAGCTTGCTCAACCACGTTTGAACGCACTTTTTTGCTCCTCGACTCTTTTGCCTTTTCTTCGCGTCCTTTGGAACGACCGAAAAATAACTTCCTCTGAGTGAGACGCCCGCTGCTCGTGATAGCGCGCGTCGACCCGAACGAAAAACGGAAGTTATTTTTCGGTCGTTCCTTTGCGCCTTCGCGGTGAACTGCACGCCTTCTACCTCGAGCAAGTCAGGATCTACGCATGATCGCACGCGTCGACACGTACAAAAAGGCGAAGTTGTTTTTTGGTCGTTCCTAACTGCGCGTCACTGGCTCAACGACCGCCCTGATTATTTGCCAGTTTCCAGATCAATCAGTACGCGGTCGTCTTCGATTTTAACCACAAATGTTGGATGCCGCATTTGCGAGGAGAGTTGATTTTGCCCCGTACGGACGTCGAATTGCCAACCATGCCAAGGGCAAGTGACAATGCAACCCTGCAGAGCGCCTTCGCCCAGCGGGCCGCCCTGATGAGGGCACACGCCATCCATTGCATAGAACGTTCCGTCAACATTGAACAGCGCCACGATCCGGTCGCCCGCCACGCGCTCGATTGCCGTGCCGGGCGGACAATCATCGACAGCGGCAATGGCGATCCAGCTGGGCATATGAGCGGGAGAAGAGGGGCGAAGGGAGACGAGGGACGAAAGAGGCGAGGATGAAGGCAGGTGGAAATTGCGTTCAATCGAGCCAATCTTTTTCGGCCAGTCGCTCGGGCACGTAGGTTTCCGTGACATAGCTGATGTCTTTGGAGATCAACGATTCGACTTCCAGTTTGAACCCGTTCTGTAGCATCTGATCGATCTCTTTCTGCCAGGCTTTTTTGTGCGCGAACCACGGGTAGGCCGCAATCTGCTTGGCGCGTTTGACGTCTTGCTCGTTGAGATTGATTTTCACGCTCGGCGAGAGGTCGCAGCGTTTGTAATCGATACTGCGTAAACCGAGGAACTTGACGTCCGGGATGGCCATCCGCGCGGACTCATACGCCAGGTTGATCGAACCTTGCTTGATGACACTGTAGATGTAATACCCCCAGGGATCATTATCCAACAGGCAGTAAATCGGCAGCTTCAATTCGTTGTACAGTCGATTGAGCATCCGCCGCACGCCGCGGGGCGGTTGCCCACTTCCGTGAGTCAGAATGCAATTGTGTTTTCGCCAGAAACGATCTTCGTTGAACCGCTGCCAGACCGTGTCTTTTTCGACATGCAGCACGAACGTGGCGTCGCACTTTTTGAACTGGATTCGTTCCGGCTCAACGATGCTCGGAATGCCGTAACCGCCCGAGCCCATACGCGTGCAATCGATTTCGTCACCGCTATCGACCAGCGTTAAGGCGCCGACCATTTCGCCGCGCTTCTGTGCGTAAAGATGCAGTTCTTCTCGCAACGAATTGAGCGTGACTTCCATGTCCTCAATGACTGGATCGCATTGATCCTGATCGTCGAAGGTTTCTTCTTTGGTGCCTTCAATGGTGTGCTTGAGTAGGTAGTAGAGCCCTCGCAAGCTGGTGGTTTTTTGCTGCTCGATCAGTTGTTTACAACCGCTGGCCACCAACAGCGTTTGCATGTAGCTCTTGGCTTGCGACAGGTTGAACAATTGCCGACGGTTCTTGCCGGACCCCATTTCGATGAACTTGCGACTCTTGTTGTAGCGCACGTTGGAGAGCGAGCGACTCGGAATATCCAAGTACGGATCGCGCTTCTTATTTGCGTCGTCAGTAATTCGATCTGCCAGTCCCAGCAGGTCGTTCATCGTTTTTTGATCGCGTGGCGGCAGTTTGACTTTGGCGGCGGAGCCCGTGGCACGAGCCGCGGCGCTTTTGGGTTTGTTGGGTTTTTTTGCCATGAATGTTTAATTATGCCTAATTGAGCGTGTCGGCTGAACTGCGTCCGATTCTTCAGATTCGTCGTCTTCATCAAGCCCAAAATACTCGGACTCGTCTTCCATTCCGTATTTCTCGGCGATCAGACGATCTGTGCAAACCAAGTGGGCATAATCGTCTTCTGTTCCGCCTTCGGGATCGAGTACGACTCCATCGGCGGCCATCGCTGCTAATTCCGCCGCTGCACCTTGCAACGTGGCGATCATGTCGTTGATCGACCTTGCATCGGAGGTTAGCCCTTTGTTACGCCAGAGCATCAGATAACGCTTCGGCTTCGCGTGGAGTTGGCGCCATAATTCCGCAAACCTCTCGCGCACAAAAGGATTCAATGCTTCGACCAATGACTCAGGAAGGTGAAGGAGCTTGATAAGTTCCTCGACATCGGCCAGATCCTTCGTTCGGCCTTCGCCAGACATCCCGGAGGCAAGCTTGAGGCTGATCAGCATTGCCAAATTGAGAACTTGAATTTGGTCGCGAGTCTCAGCAACGAAGTCTGGATCAGGAAATGCAATTTCTTTGGGCTGACCATCATCTGAAAAATTGCCCGCGATCAGAAACTCAATCGTGACTCCCGATCGACTGTCGCGAAGATTCTTACTTTTTTCGAACGGTGCTCTGTACCCGAAACCGCTAAGTTCCTTATGGATTCGCTGCAGATTTTCATGGGTCACCAGAATATCAATGTCTTCGGTATATCGTCGGAAACCGTGCAGAAAAAGGGCCATCCCGCCGACAACAGCGTAGGGGATCCGCAAATCGTTAAGCCGTTGAGTGATTCGCTTAAGACTCTCTTGCACCTTCCCGCGACCTTCGAAAAACAGGCTGCCTTCGCTCATCGCATATTCCAAGTCCTGAGACATTCCGCGTTCGTAAGGGATGACGCCGGGACTTTGAGGTTGAGGTCCAAATCGTGCTGCAGCGGAGTCGACTGAATCCGTGTTGCTCATAATCAGATCTTACGCATCGGTAGAATGATAAAGTAGGCGAGATCGACGTTATGCAAGAATATCCTGCAACGCAAGCATTGCTGCCGCTTATGCCTGTCGGCCTATTTTACGCGACATCGACAGCAGCACTTTGGTCCACAATCAGCACGTTGTCGCCAAAATCGCTTTCTTCTTCGATCGCTTTGCCCCGTTCGTCCAATTGCACGTCGGCCTCGGCCGTTTTCTTGTGGGCAACCTGTACGAGTTGATTGTAAAGCTGCTCGCGATCGGACTGGTTAATACCGGAAACGGCGGTGGCCACTTCGCCCAAGTAGCGCAAGAAGATATTGCGGCGTTCGCCCTCTTGCTTGACTTTCATTCGCCGGCGAAGGTACATGCCTAACTTGCGGCCCACGGCCTGTAGCGCCAGCCGCAATTCTTTTTCGATCTCGGGATAGCCGGCTACCGCTTCTTTCGATTCGCTGGTGAACGGCACCCAGACGCTGGCCATGTGGACCATCACGGTGACCGGACCGCTGGGCAAACCGCCCCGCGACTGACTCAAGCCGTAACTGCGCCAGTTGGTAGTCATCACCGTGCGCGTGATGGCGCAGGCCGCGTGCTGAAATTGCAGCGGCACGCGGTTGGCGTAGCGCAGCACATTCATGGTTTGGCCATCGTCCAGATTGACGCTGCGCATCGCCCCGTGCAGTTTTTCGATCTCGGCTTTTTTGAGCTTCGACGGTGAGACGCGAATTCCGATTCCGGCCTCGTCCAAAATCTTGTCGGCGGCCACCGAACCCACGCCGTTAAACGTGCTGAGCATGAATTGCCGCAGCGTGCGAGCGTCGCTTTGCCCCAGCAATTCGATCAGGGTATCCAGCGGCACGCGCTGCATGGTAGACGTGCCGCCAAAGCACAGCGCGGCTTCGATCAAAAACGGATTGCCGCGATACACGGCCGGCGGACGCGTGGCGGCCACGTAAAATTCGCCCGGCACCACGTGGTGCAAACCTTTGAGCAGCAGCGGTTCGCCGATGGGCGAGATGCAGTCGGTGGCCGGCGCGCTGATCTTGGTTTGCTGGATCGCCTGATAGAGTTGATCGACGTCTTGGCCGCTAACTTTGCCGGTGCTGGCCCGCGTACTGACGTTGGCCGTTTCGCAAATTTTTCGCGCCACGGCCGGCGTCACCCGCGAGAACGAATGGCAAAGGAACTGCGAAACATTGGGCTCGCTGGTGTCTTTGAGCATCGTCGCCAGTCGACCAAGTTCCACGCCGTACGGGTGCGGCTTGATTTCTTTGGGCTCCGGCGGCAGGTCGTCGGTCGAGCGATCGAACGTTCGCTCGTTGTTTTCCGGATCCAGGTAATGCAACTTGACGTGCGGGTTGGCGATGGCGGTTTGCTCGAGGTATTCATCAACACTGCCACGGCCGCGCTGGTATTTGGCCTCGAGTTCGATCGTAACCCGCGTGCCGTGCTCGACCTCAATCCATTCGATGCCGTGCTTGGCGATGTACTCCGTGCCTTTTTGACCAACCGGAATATCAACGCCTTCGCCGCGATTGTTCAGAATCTCCGGCTTGTTGGTCTTGGTGTCGATCTGAATTTCGTAGTAGTGAGACGGCTTGCCTTTGGAAATCTTGGAAATGATCTTCACAGGCTTGCCGGTGGTCAGCACGCCGTACATGCCGGCCGCGCTGATGCCGATCCCTTGCTGGCCGCGACTCATCCGCAGGCGATGAAATTTTGAGCCGTAGAGCAGTTTGCCAAAAATCAGCGGAATCTGTTTTTTGACGATGCCTGGGCCGTTATCCTGCACGCCAATCTTGTAGCGATTGGGTGAGGTCTGTTGCAAATGCACCCAAACTTCAGGCAAGATGCCCGCTTCTTCGCAAGCGTCTAGCGAATTGTCGACCGCTTCTTTAATGGTGGTCAGCAGCGCTTTGCGTGGGTTGTCGAAGCCCAGCAGATGGCGGTTCTTGGCGAAGAATTCGCTGACGGAAATATCACGCTGGGCCGCAGCCATGCTATGCGCGGTTGCCCGGCGACGGCGTTTGGCTTGGCCGGATTCCGCGCCGTTGGTCTCGACGGCATCGGCGTCAGACGCCTGATCCTCGTCGGACTCATCGGCCACGTCATGAGCGGTCGTCGCGATTTCTTCGGCAGCGCCATTCTCGCCGGCAGCGCCGTTCTCGACTTCTTCGTCGACTTTGGCCGACGCGACCCGTCTGCCACGTTTACGTTTAGTCAACGGTTCGCTATTTTGCTCCGCTGGAGCGGCGCGTGCCGCCTGCTCAGCGGCGGCCTTCGATTTTTGATTGCCTGACGGGGCTTGCTTCGCAGATCGAATCAAAACCGGATGCTCCAACGGAAATGAACAGAATTAAGATTCGCTACCAGCGAATCGTTTGCAGGCCGCGGATCGCGCGACGCTAAAAAACGTAGCACGCGAATCGGATTGCCGTCCGACTGCGACGATTATACCGGTTGTCCGGACAGTGCCTAGATGCTGTTTGAAGGCCGCGCAGGGCGACGCGCTTCCGCACCGGGCGAGCGTTGTTGCGGCGGGCGCGAGCCAATTCAAGAGATCGGGATATCAGCCGTGTAATTTGCTGCCGCACGCACCGGCATGTTATGAATTTGACCGCAGCCTGTTGAACTTTACGGGCCTTGTTTGCGTCCGTTTTTCTGCTAATCTATCTGAAACCTTTACGGTTTGGATCAGCCAGTCTTGCGGTTTGGCAGGCGAATTTGACGTTCGCATTCGATCGATTGCTGGCGATCCTCCCAGTCATTTTTAGCGTGTGGCGGCGTAGCTCAGTTGGTTAGAGCAGCGGCTTCATAAGCCGCGTGTCGCCGGTTCGAATCCGGCCGCCGCTATTCCGCTTATTTTCCATCGTTCGTCAATAGATCCCTATTCTGGGGTCTGCCGGATGAGCCTAATCGGCGACGTCCAGCCGATTTTTACGCTGGCGACAATTGCCACAAACTCCGGCCGTATTTATACTTGAAGCATGAGACTCATCATCTGCTCACATTGTCGCGCGACAATGTCCGTGTGAGTAAGTCGACAATGTTGAATAAGCGATACGAATGCTGGCGGCAACCATTTCTCGGCGCATCAATCACCGTTCCATGTCGAGTTCGACCGAGTTGCTACCCGCCGCCGACGCTCGAAAACCGCTGGCGATTGGCGTGGATGTCGGCGGCACGACCATCAAGTTGGGGCTGGTTGACAATCTTGGTCGAACGGTCGGCTATCAAGAACTGCCGACCGAAACGTCGCGTGGGCCAGACGATGCCCTGCGGCGGATTGGCGACGCCACGCGTGAAGTAATCGCCACGGCCAATTTACGACTCAGCGATGTTGCCTGCCTGGGCGTCGGCGCGCCGGGACTGATGGATCGACACCGGGGCGTACTTCTATGTGCCGCCAATCTGCCTGGCTGGAACGACTTTCCGATCCGCCAGCAGACGGAATTGAGCTGTCAGTTGCCGGTCACGTACGTCAACGATGCCACCGCCGCGGCCTACGGCGAGCGCTGGGTTGGGAGCGGAAAAGACTGCCATAGTTTGATCCTGTTGACACTCGGAACCGGCATCGGCGGCGGCATCATCATTGGCAACACCACCGTCGATGGTCAGCATGGCCTGGGAGCTGAATGTGGCCACATTATTATCGATAACGCGCAGAACGCGCGGATGTGCGGTTGCGGTCGTACCGGCCACCTTGAGGCCTATGCCAGCGCTACGGCCCTGGTGAAACGTGCTGAAGAAGCATTGGCGGCAGGGCGCTGCAGTTCACTGACCGCCGCCGCAGTTGCCGACGAAGCGTTGACTCCCAAGCTGATTGGACAGCAGGCCGAACTTGGCGACTCGTTATCGCGCGAACTCGTGCTTGAAACCGCGCGCTGCTTAGGCATTGGCATCACCAACTTGATGCATGTGATCGATCCGGATTGCGTGCTGCTCGGTGGTGCGATGAACTTTGGCGGACACGCAACGCCTCTGGGGCGGGAGTTTTTGCAGCGTGTCCGGCAAGAAGTTGCGCGGTTGGCGTTTGAGATTGCGGCCGAAAAGACGCTCATCGACTTCGCCATGCTGGGCGGCGACGCTGGCTATTTGGGCGCGGCTGGCCTGGCACGCGAATCGCAACTCGAAGCGCGTCAGCGGTAATCGGAACTCGCGGGCCACGTTCGAAATTGCTGCCTCGGCAAACTCGACCTTCGCCCGGACCTTCTCGGCAGTTGCGCATTCGCCCGGGTCTGGCAAGGCGCGGCGACAACTCGTAGAATTCACGCCGCTGAACTTTGAATCACTCTCGTCCTCACGTGGTGGCCATGCGCATTGGAATTCTCGGCGGTAGTTTTGATCCGGTGCATCTGGGGCATTTGCTGCTGGCGGAACACTGTCGCGAACAATGCCAACTGGACCGCGTTTGGTTCGTGCCTGCGGCCATTGCTCCGCACAAACGCGAGAAAACGCTGGCCAGCGCCGAAGCGCGGCTCGACATGTTGCGATTGGCCACCGGCGGTCAACCGGCGCTGGTTGTCAGCGATTTGGAAATTCGCCGTGGCGGCCTCAGCTTTACAGTACAGACGCTGGAGGCCATTCGCCAATCGAACGCCGACGACGAGTTGTTTTTTTTGATGGGCGCAGACTCACTGGCCGACTTTGCCACCTGGAAAGAACCGGCGCGCATCTGCCAGTTGGCGACACCGGTGATTGTGCAGCGGCACGGTTCGCCCACGCCTGATTTGGCCGCTCTCCGACCATTCGTTCCGGCCGAACGCGCCGCCGAATCGTTGGGGATGATCGTCAATTTTCCGATGATCGACCTCAGCAGCAGCGAGATTCGCCGCCGAGTGAGGCTCGATCAATCGATTCGATATCAAACGCCACGCGCGGTGGAAGAATACATCGCCAGCAATCACTTATACCGCTGAAATCCATTTTCAATTCGCGTCAGCGGTTGCTGAAGCGCGCGACCAATCCGAGGTCGAGCGAAAACACAAAGATCATCAGACAGACCAGCATTGCAAACCCAACCAACGACAGCGCATTGACCACTTGCTCGGTAACCGGTTTTCGACGTATGCCCTCGTAGGCCAAAAAGACCATATGTCCACCGTCGAGCACCGGGATTGGCAAAAAGTTGATCACGGCCAAGTTGGCGCTAACCATGGTCAAAAACAGCAAAAAGGCCGGCACGCCCTCGTGCGCAAAATGGAATGCCTGGCCGCCAATCGCCAACGGCCCACCCATCAACTTGGGCGAAATGCCGCCGCCGAGCAGCTTTTTCAGAAAGCCAACCACCATGTACAACGACTCGCCCGTTTTACGGAAAGCCAACGACAGGCCCTCGCCAACCGAGTGCGCCTGACGGATTTCGAAATTTGACTGCTGAACCAGTCCGCGATCATTCGAGAAAAATTTGTTGGATGCCGCAGGTTCTAGTTCAATGTCGTGGGCGTCCTTACCTTTGCCGATCGTGAGTTTGAGGCGAACCTGTTTGGAAAGGTGCTGCAAACTGTAGATCACCACCGGCCAGTTTGCGCGGCCAGCATCCAGATGGTAGGGCTCGCTATCCAGGCCAGTATCGTCGTAATCTTCCGATTTCGGATCTGCGTCCGCTGCTTTTTGATCGGCCGCAGCCGACTTTTCGTCCGACTTCTCGGCCTTGGGCTTGATGATCGCCACTGCGGAAATCACATCACCAACTTTCATGCCCGCCTTGTCGGCGGGGCTACCTGCCTCGACGCCGGTCACTGCGTCGAGCACATGAAAGGCAATGCCGATCTGCGGAACGGAAACAGCCGAGTTGTAACCGCGCGGAGCGGACTCTTCCAGCGAGGGCGACTCAACCAGCGTAACGTCTTTGCTGATTTTTTCGGGCTTGCCATCGCGTTTACGCGTGAGCGTTAATTTGATGGTCTTGCCCACCTGCTCACGCAGCGCTTGCCCCAGCGTTGTGGGGTCGCCGATCGGCTGACCATCGATTTCGTCGAGTTGATCGCCAACTTCGATACCGGCTTTTTCCGCTGGCGAATCGCTTCTCACCGCGGTAATCGAGCTGACGCTCAGTGCCAACCCGACCAGCCGCATCGGCTTTGGTCCGACCTGAATTGCCAGCGTTTTGGAAACCGACTGCTTATTGTCGGTGATCGTGCGTTGCACGGTGTACTCGATGGGCTCGCTCAAATGCCGCGATAATTCCTGAGCGATTTGATAACCGTCGGTCACCGGCTGGCCGTTAAGGCCGACAATGAGATCGTTGGAGGCGAACTGCGACTCGGTCTTGGCAGCGGGCGAGCCTGGCTCGGTCGGTGACTTGTGTTTGCTGGAACCATTGGTGTCCAACAATTGATTCGATTCTGAGAAAACCACGCCCAGCAGCGTGATGCCGCTGGCGTCCGCCTGCGGCCGCAACGTCAATTGGACTTCTTTGCCATCTCGCAAAACGGTGCAGGGATATGTGGTGCCAGCGTCGCCAATGGGAACCACCCGCTGGATGTCTGAAAACCAGGGCTTTTCTAAATTGCCAAGCTTGATGATCCGATCGCCCGGCTGCATTCCGGCAATCCAGGCGGCGCCGCCTGGCACGACTCTCGAGACCACGCAGGGCACTTCCTTGACGCCCATGGCATACGCGATGGCCGCGAACACCACGGCAAAAATCAGGTTCATGATCACGCCGGCCGAAATGATAGCCATTCGCTGCGGCACGCTTTTGGCCATGTAACTGCGCGGATCGTAAGCCACGGGATGATCGGTTTCCACGCTGACCGGCATGTCGCCATGCATCTCCGCCTTGACGGGCGACTTAACTTTCGCGCGTTCTTTTTCTTCTCGCATCTTGGCGGGGTTGTCGTCCTGGCCGAGCATTTTTACGTAACCGCCCAGGGGCAAAATGCCAATGCCGTACTCGGTTTCGCCCCAGCGAAAATGCAACAGCTTGAGGCCGTAGATATCGAAGCCCAGATAGAATTTTTCGCACTTCACGCCGCACATTTTGGCCACGGCGAAGTGTCCGAGTTCATGGACGAAAATCACCATGCCCAGGCCGAGCGCCACCATCAGCATCGCCTGCCAGTTGCCGAGATCCATGAGCCACTCGCCCCAACCTTCACCGATCAAGTACATACCCAACGCAAGACCTCCTGACGAGCCCACAAGTCCAGTTCGAGCAATCGCTCGAGCGTTGGATGCGGTTCGAAGTTGTGATGTTGAACGATCGCGCGGCAAGCCGGCACGATCTCGCAATAATCGAGTTCACCTTCTAAAAAGGCACAGACGGCCGCTTCGTTGGCGGCATTGAGCACCGCGCCCGTGGTGCCGCCAACGCGTGCCGCATCCAAACCAAGTTCCAGCGCCGGAAAACGCTCGAAATCCGGCGGAATGAATTCCAGTTGCAGGCCGCGCGCCCAGTCGATCTTTTTGGCCACGCCCGTACGCCGCTCGGGGTACGTCAACGCGTATTGGATGGGCAATTTCATATCCGGCGGACTCATTTGCGCCACCACCGAACCATCCGCCCACTCGACCAGCGAATGGACGATCGATTGCGGATGAATGACCACCGCAATTTGATCGGCCGCCAGATCGAACAGCCATCGCGCTTCGATGATTTCCAGCGCCTTGTTCATCATGGTCGAGGAATCGATGGTGACCTTGCGGCCCATGCTCCAGGTCGGATGATTAAGCGCTTGCTCGATCGAGACGCATGCCATTTCCTCACGCGACAAATTTCGGAATGGCCCGCCACTAGCGGTTAATATCACGCGGGCCAATTCCTGCCGACGGCCCGTTTGCAAACACTGAAAGATCGCGCTATGCTCGCTATCCACCGGCAACAACTGGCCGCCGTGCTTCTTGACCAGTCCGGTCACCAACTCGCCACCCATCACCAGCGATTCTTTGTTCGCCAGGGCGACAATCTTGCCGGCCTCCAGCGCGGCCCAAGTGCCACGCAGTCCAGCGCTGCCGACAATGGCCGAAACCACGACATCCGTTTCCGCGGCGGTGACAATTTGCGTCAAGCCCTCGCAGCCAACCAGCAGTTTGGTGGCGGCCGGTAATCCGGACCAATCGTGGGCGGCGGCTGCATCGGCGTCAGTCGCCACGACAAACAGCGGCATGAATTTCACGGCCTGCTGAATCAGCAAATCGAAATTGGCATGCGCCGAAAGTGCCGTCGCCTGCAACTGTCCGGCGGATGCGGCGATGACTTCCAACGTGTTGCGTCCAATGCTGCCCGTTGAACCGAGTACGGCGACGTTACGGGCAGATTGAGACATGAAAAGCCTTCGAGGGACGCCGTTCCGCGGTCCAATGAATCGGTACGATCAGGTGTGGCCAACCGGCGCAACGCCGGAAACGCCGGGCTGCCTTGCGTTTAACCGAAGAGTCGAGAACAATCCGCCGGACCGGCACGACCGACAGCGATGAGTCGATCCGCGTGATAACCGCATTCTATTTAACGTGTTAGGTTCATACAACCCGAGATGATCCGCAACAAAACGCAGGCTGCTGCCAAAAATGGAATCGTTGTAAATTTCCGGGTCGGTCCGTACGATGGAGTCAGCGGTCAACGGCGAGCTTGACGGGTAAACGCACACGGGCTACCTCCACTCGGGCCGCCCAAAACCGTCGCGCAAGACCTCGCGCAATGAGTTGCCACGCACGGTGCGCGGTGGCAGCCGGCCAAGGACAAAATCAAGTCAATCGTCGATTCTTTCATTTCCAGTCAAACCGTTCGGGGTTCTCACGATGGAAAACAAGTCCGATTCGCCGCCAGTGCCAAAACAGCCGGAGAAAAAGCCGGGGCCGTACGGTTCGCAATCGATGCTTGTGCTGGTGCTGATCTCGGTTGCCCTGGCCTCGTACGCTGTCGTGGCAATGTACAATCGAGCCGCGGTGCCGCTGGAGAACTACAGCGACTTTCTGGAACTCGTCAAGCACAGCAATCCGGCGGCTGGCCAATCGGAATACGTCGTCATCAAAGAAGGCGCCGAAAACAATAAGCACGACGTTCGTTATTCCAAACTGACGGACGTCCGCATTGGACAAACCGAAATACAAGGCACCGTCACACGCGAGGTGCTGGAAAACCACGACAATACCCAGCAAGCCAAAGACTCGACTCAGCAAGCCAAAGATTCAACCCAGCAAGCCAAAGACTCGACTCAGCAAGCTAAGGAAAACGCACCGCAGGTCAAGTTTGTGACCAGCAAGTCCCGCGGAGATTCTGACCGCGAACTTGAGAAACTGCTTTCGGACAACAAGGTTCGCTTCTCTTACGAAACGGAAAGCCCTTGGAACAAATGGCTGCCGATGCTGTTTGTGACCGGCCTGTTTGCGGCCGTGGTGTACTACGCGTTCAAACGGCTGGGCGGCGCCGGTTCGCCGATGGCGTTTGGTCGCAGTCGCGGCAAGATGTACGCGCAAGAAGACCTGGGCATCACGTTTGACGATGTGGCCGGCATTGACGAAGCCGTCGAAGAAGTTCGCGAAGTCGTAGAGTTCTTGCGGACTCCGGAAAAATATCAGATTTTGGGCGGTCGCATTCCCAAAGGCGTGATGCTGGTTGGCCCGCCAGGCACTGGCAAAACGTTGCTGGCCAAGGCGATCGCTGGCGAAGCTGGCGT
The DNA here is from genome assembly GCA_038205115.1 of Pirellulales bacterium. Classification (GTDB taxonomy): domain Bacteria; phylum Planctomycetota; class Planctomycetia; order Pirellulales; family JBBRCE01; genus JBBRCE01. The sequence continues at coordinate 18,527 of JBBRCE010000032.1, read as the reverse complement.
GCCATTTTTTAGCTTGTCCGGCTCGGACTTCGTTGAAATGTTCGTAGGCGTCGGCGCTGCCCGCGTGCGCGACATGTTTCAGCAAGCCGAGGCGAAAGCGCCGTGCATCATTTTCATTGACGAACTCGATGCACTAGGCAAAACGCGCGGCTCAAGCATCGTCGGCGGCCACGACGAGCGCGAGCAAACGCTCAACGCCCTACTGGTTGAGATGGACGGTTTTGGCAGTAACAGTGGCGTGATCGTGATGGCCGCGTCCAATCGGCCGGAAACGCTGGATCCGGCGCTGCTGCGGCCGGGCCGCTTCGACCGCCATGTGCTGGTCGACCGGCCGGATGTCCGCGGACGCGAAGACATTCTCAAAGTTCACGTGCAGAATGTTAAGTTGGACCCCTCCGTGCAACTGAAAGAAATCGCGTCATTGACGTCCGGATTCGTCGGCGCCGATCTGGCGAACCTGGTGAACGAGGCCGCGCTCTTGGCCGCGCGTAAGGCAAAAACCACTGTTGGCATGGCCGAATTTAACGAAGGCGTGGAGCGCGTCGTCGCTGGCTTGGAGAAGCGCAAACGCATCATCCACGTTGAAGAAAAACAGCGCGTGGCCTATCACGAGAGCGGTCACGCCTTGGTGGCTTACAGCCTGCCCAACACGGATCCGGTCCACAAAGTTTCGATCATTCCGCGCGGCATCGCGGCCCTCGGATACACCATGCAGCGGCCCGAAGACGACCGCTACCTGATGACGCAAGGTGAGCTGGAAAGTCGCATTCAGGTGCTGTTGGCCGGCACGATCACCGAAGAAATCGTGTACTCGGACATTTCCACCGGTGCGCAGAACGATCTGGAACGCGCCAGCGCCATCGCCCGCAGTATGGTCATGGAATTTGGCATGAGCCGGCTCGGTCGCGTCAATTATCGCGAGAGCAACCGCTCGCCGTTTCTGGCCGGATCGGGCGCGGATCTTGGTCAGAGTCGCACGCATAGCGAGCAGACCGCGCGGGAGATCGACGAAGAAGTCAAACGCATCATCGACGATGCCATCGTCAAGGTGCGGAGCATTCTCGAACAGCGGCGAACCTCGCTCGAAGCGCTCACCAAACGGTTGATCGAGCGTGAGGTGATCGACGCCGACGAACTGCGCGAAATCATCGAACAGAACTCGCCCAGTGCGTTGATCGTGCCGGGCACCACCGTGCCGCGCAAAGTGTCGCGTCATTCGATGGATATCGTGGAAACGATTCCGGACGAAAAAGAAGCGCTGTAACCAAGGGCTTGCTAGCAAGCGTGGACAGTCCGGCGAACCTTGCAAACCGGTCTGTTCTTTCAACTGCGTCGGCGCCGCATTGAGTGTTGCCGCCGGGGATCTTGGACGACTGCGTGCAGGCGTGGCTGCCTAGCATGGCAAATCGGCGGCGGTCTCGATCTTTTTACCGCGGTGTTGCGTAGAATTCGGCATGGGAGATCGCGGGACCAACTCCGCGGCGCAGTCGCACGGTGGCGAACGATTCTTCGATTTCGCATGCTTTCCGCAACGCAGCGGCAATTCGCTTTGCGCGGTTTTGCGGTCGCGCACCGATCAAGCGGAGTAGACCGAACGACGAGTTGGATCGGTAAATCAGGCCGAAATCGCCCGACAGCCCGGTTCCTCACTCGCGTCTGAACCGTTTCGTCCGTTACGACAGGGCGAAAGTTTCTAAAGTCTACCCCCGTATCGAAACGAAACTAATCTTCGGAGACCGAAGCGTTTGCAGATGGCAGGGATTGGCTGCCGAGCGAACGTGGACGTCGAAGGGGGAATTCTGCGCGAAAGCCACGCTTAATCGGAACGTTCCGCGCTTGCGGTGCGTCCCGCTCGCTTGCATTCCCTCCCAAGTGCGAAACATTCGCTTCGGCGACTGTCCGCTCCAGTCAGTTCGATCGATCCGTAGCTAGCGAATGTAGGTAAATTTCGCGTGCTGCAGAAGAATCATAACTTTCCGGACGCCAGCTTGCCGATGGAGATTGAACAGAGGCGCGGATCAGAGGGACCTGAACCAACCGCCAGAGGAAAAGAAGCGAGACAAATTAACGCCCCGACCCAGATGTTGTTTTGGCAGTGATCGAGCACCCTATCTCGATCAATCGGCGCCCGCAAAGTCGTCGTCAACCTGTTCGAAACAGCACGGGGCAACCGCCAACGTTCAAAGCCACCGGCTTTGGACCGCGGCTCCGTTCCAAACCAAAAGAGAGTAATGGAGAGCCTCCCATGAAGGTCTTCACAACTGGTCAGGTCGCTAAGATTTGTAAAGTGGCCCCGCGCACAGTTAGTAAGTGGTTCGATTCCGGTCGGCTTCGCGGCTATCGCATTCCCGGTTCACAAGACCGACGAATTCCCCGCGAGTATCTCATCAAGTTCCTCAAAGAACATGGGATGCCGCTGGGTGATCTTGAAGACGAAGCAATGGCCAAAGTCTTGGTCGTTGGTCAAGATCAAGTGCTGATCGAAAACCTCAAACGCCAACTGCCGATCGAGCGCTCGTTTAAGGTGGCTGTGGCCGCCAGCGGGTTCGAAGCCGGTATTCAAGCCGAGAGTTTCCACCCTGATTGCATCATTGTCGATTTCTCGATTGGTCGGATTGAATCGCTGCAGATTTGCCAAAATCTGCGTCGCAATACCGAATATAGCGAGACGATCTTGATCGCTTTACTGCCCGACGATGGTAGCTCCACGAGCTTCGATCGTTCGAGCATTAACGAAACGTTCAAGAAGCCGTTTGACGTGGCCCTGCTGGCCGAACGTCTGCGGACCTTGATCGGTGCCCGTAAAGAACTCGTCTAACGAGATGTGTCTATCGCCCAACTCCAATCGATCAATCGGATCGATTGGAGTTGTTGCGTTGATGGCCAAAGGTTTCACCATTGCGGCCAATCCATCCGTCGCGACCACGTTGTCGCGACGGTTTTTGTTGACTGGCAGTCACGCCCGCGCTTAAAATCGCCGTGGTCAGCGGATCCGCATGCAATCGCATCATTTTTGCGGATGTAACAGCAAGTCATAGCTGGGCCGCACTTCGCCCGTGCGAAACGTGACGCCGCGTGGCGAACAGGCGATGCGGTCGGGATGCGCGGCATCGATTTTGTATTCGCAAGACAGTGCCGTGATGCCGTACTGCGCCAGGGGCTGCACTTCGCCCGGGTCGGCGATGCCGTTGCCGTTGGCGTCGTGCCACAGCGCCAAATGTTGCAGTTCGTCGCCGGTCAATTGACCGTCACCGTTGTTGTCGAGCGAATGTAGCGCTTGGTAGCCGTTGTCCCAGAAGCACCAGAAGGTGACGTTGCCAAACAGTTGCAGGCCCGAAGCCGGTTTGGCAGCGTCGTGTTGATCGTAAACCAGCCACGCCGCGTTGGGCTTGATCCACGACCAGGTTTTTTTGCCGCTGCCGTCCAGATCGAATTTCACGTGCGCATTGCGGGCTTCAATGTCCTGTGCCGATAGGCCTGCCGCCAGCGGAATGGCGATGGGCGTGACCGGTCGCGGCACTTTCGCGAGTTTGTCGGACTTGGCTTTGAGGTCATCCAACTCGGCCTTGTCGGTCTTGGCGTCGAGATGTGGCTTGAGATAGCCGGACGCTTCGACCACAACCGAGTGCCAACCGAGGTCGCCCAGCTCGATGCTTCGCTCTTTGTCCCAACCCTTTTTAATCACCTTGCGATATTCGGCGATGGCCTTGTCTTTTTGCCCACTCTGCTCCAGGCACCAGCCGTAGCCCAGTTGGGCCGTTAAATCATCCGGCGCGAGTTCCACCGCCTTTTGATAATCGGCCACAGCGGCCGCCAATTGTTGTTCGGCCGCTTTTTGTTGGCCAGCATCTTCCGTTTTTTTGATATCGAATGGCACGTGTCGCGGCTCGAAACCCAGCCAGGCGGTCTGATCTTTGCGACCCTTTTGCGATTGCAGCGACGAAGATTTTTTCGCGTAGGCCATGGCATGCACGCGAGCCAAGTTTAAGCGAATGGTGGCGTCCTTGGGATTCGCGTCGGCTTGCTTCGTCAGGTTTTCGACCAGTCGCTCGACGGGCACTTCTTCCAACTGCGGCTTGGCATACATGCCGTGGGCCGGCAGCGTGGCCGACGCCAACAGAAGTGCCGTGAGTGACCATCGAACGAGGACCGATCGAACCAGCATGCGAACCTCCGCAAGGTGAGAAGTAGAATTCGGTGATGACCGCAGCCACCGGGCGTCAGCACGTTTCGCGATTGACGCGGTTCATTCGACGCAATGGTTGAACAATTCGTTCCCGGCCGGCGTGATTTTTAAAGTTTATCGCTGGCGTTGATCGCCGCCAGTAGCCCGTCGCGAATTTTTTGCAACCGAGCTTCATCGTGAATTTTGTTGCCATCTTGATCGGTGACGTAAAATACGTCGACCACTTGGTCCAAGTGCGTGCCAATCTTTGCCAACGAAACCGAAAGCTGCATGTCGAACAGGGCGCGGCTTACCGCGTACAGCAAACCCATGCGATCGGCCGTGAAGACGTCGATAATGGTGTAGCGATCCGAAAAACTATTGTCGGCTTTGACGACCGTGGGCAACCGCGACAGCGCGGCCTGATTTTGCTGCTGACTGCTCTTCCACAACCGGCGGAACGCTGGCGGACCGCCGTTCAGCAGGGCTTCTTCCAGCTTATGTTGAACTTGTTCCAACCGCGACGCCGGTGGTTGGCCGGAAAAGTCGGGATCATGGACCACAAATCGATCCAGCGCGATGCCATCGATCAAGGTATTGATATCGGCCGAGAGAATTTGCAATCCGGCACTGCTCAGCGCGCCGGTGAGCTTGTGAAACAGCCCTGGAGTGATGTCTTCGTAAACGCCAACCGTGTATTCCACGGTTTGGCTCTCTGGCAGATAGCGTCCCCAACTGAGCACCTGCCCACGTTGCAATTTGCGAAGCTGCCTGAGATTGTCGGCAATGCTTTCTGGCGTACTGCTCGACAGGTACGACGTTGGCAGCACGTCCAGATGCCGCGAGTACCAATCGTCGCGATCTTCACTCGCCAGCCGCGCGCGAATGGCGGCGCGTTGTTCTTCGGTATTGGCCAGCGCGGTTTCGCCGGCTAAATGTCGCATCGTCCGCTGATGCAAATCGTCTAAAACCTCGACCTTCCAGTCGTTGAGCACGCCTGGACCAACCGCGGCAAAATCGGCGGCGGTGAGCAGAAACAGCATTTGCAGCACTTCTGGAGAACCAACTTCCACGGCAAAGCGGACGATCAACTGCGGATCGCTGGTATCGCGTCGAAATGCCAGATGTCCCATCGTCAGGTGTTTGTGGACCAGGAATTTGAGCGTTTCCGTCTCGCGCGCTGGCAACCGCAGTCGCTGCCCCACTTGCTCGGCAATTCGCAAACCGACTTCGCTGTGATCTTCGATGTAGCCTTTGCCGAGATCGTGAATCAGCAGCGCCAAATGCAGTGTGCGCTTTTGCTTGAGGTTGCGATAAACGCGACCCAGCGGGCTATCTTCTTGCGCCATGGCGCAGGCACGTTCCACCGCGCGAATGCAATGTTCGTCGACCGTGTACTTGTGATACTCGTTGAACTGTAGCAGGCAGTGCGCATGCTTGAAGTCGGGGATGATTTTTTCCAACACCCGGCAATCGTGCAAGCCGCGCAAAATTTCGCCAAGCCGCGCCGGCTGCGAAAGCACCGACATGAATCGCTCGGCCGCGGCAGCAGGCAACGCATCCGGCAATGTTGGCGCGGCGTCGTTGACGGCTCGCCAAGCCGACGGCGCGATGGATTTGTTGTACAGGCTCGCCAAGTCGCACAGCCGCAACACTTGGTTAACGTCGCCCGGCACCTGCGCCTTGCCTCGCGGGGTGAAATTGATGCTTTGCGGCCCAACCCGAAAATCGCCTTCGAAGTTATGGGTGTATAGCGGCGCAAACCATTCGGCGAGCGCGCGCCACGGTCGCATACTGGCCGTAAACCGCGCGGCGATGTGCGTCACCTGATCGGAGTGCTTGAAGTAATCGCTCATGAACTGTTCGACCGGCAGCAAACTTTCCGTGCCTTTGTAGCCGAACACTTCGGCGATGCGAACTTGTTCGTCGCGCGTCAGTACATCCACCGACTTGCCGCAATGAAAGTGCATTTCGTTGCGGAGACGCAGCATGAACTCCAACGCATAGCGGAGCGCTAGAAAATCGGCCTTCGAGAGATGCCCCGTCAACTGCAAGCTATTAGGATCGGCCTCGCCAAAGCGGGCAAATCCAATCCAACGTAGCAATTGAATGTCGCGCAGGCCGCCGCGCGATTTCTTGACGTTGGGTTCCAGCAGATAGACAGTCTCGCCAAACTGACGCCGTTCTTCATCGCGGGCCGCTTCGATGGAAGTCACCAAACTCCGCCAGTGCCGCTGCGCTTGGTGCTTGAATTTGCCGGCGAATTTATCGTACAGCGGTTGCGAACCGATCAAATATCGTGACTCAGCCAGGGCGGTGAAAATGGTGGCGTCTTTTCGGCCCATCACGCAGGCGTCGTTCACCGTGCGGACACTGTGCCCCAGTTGCAGGCCCACATCGTACAGATCGTGCATCATGCGGCGCGCCAATGGTGCCACGCGTTTTTCGGCAGCCGGTTCGTGCAAGAACAGCAGATCGACGTCCGAGAAGGGCGCGACATCGCTGCGACCGTAACCGCCGATGGGCACCAGCGTGAGTTGCTCGCGACAGATCGCGACGTTGGCCGGATCTGTCTCCGCCAAGGCGGCGTTGTACAAGGCGATCAGCACTTCGTCCAGCACTTCGGTCAGCAGGGCGCAAACTTGAATGCCGGGCGAGCCCGATCGATGCTGGCGCATCAGCTTTTCGCGGCCTTTGGCCAACGACTCTTTGGCGGCCAGCACGCTGGGGCGCAAATTCAAACCGGACATGCGATCCTTTCAAAACAATTCCGTCGCCAGGACGCTCAATCGACGAACGTCGTCCGGCGTGATTGCCAGCGCAGCAGGGCCGATCATACGGGGCGGCGGAAGCGTTTAAACAGCGTCGCTGTCGGTTTCACCGGTGCGGATGCGGATGATGTTATCCAACGACGAGACGAAGATTTTGCCGTCGCCAATCTGACCGGTCTGCGCGGTCCGCATGATCGTGTCGATGGCCGTCTGCAGCGAGTCTTCGGCGACGACCAACTCTACCTTGACCTTGGGCACGAAATCCACGGTGTATTCAGTGCCGCGATACATTTCCGTGTGACCTTTTTGCCGTCCAAATCCGCGCACCTCGGTGATCGTCATGCCCTGAATGCCAGTCGCGTTCAGTGCATTCTTGACGTCCTCAAGTTTGAAATGGCGGATGATGGCTTCAATTTTCTTCATGTCGTGGAATCCCTCAAGAAACAAATCGAATCGAGCCGTGGCCCAGCGCCTCGCGGCGCTGCTTAATAGAAAATATACCCTTCTTCGCCGTGTTGGCTCAGGTCCAATCCTTGAATTTCTTGTTGTTGGGTCACGCGAAGCCCCAGCGTGGCATCCAGAATCTTAAGCAGTATGAAAGTCAGGACAATCGAAAAAACCAGCGTCACCAGCGTGGCGACCATTTGAGCAATCAGCAAGTGCTGCGAGCCGTCGATCAAACCGAGCGCATTTCCACGACTGAACTCCGGACTGGTCGCATTCCGCGTGGCGAATACACCGGTCAGAATGGCGCCCAGCGTGCCGCCGACCCCGTGAATGCCAAAAGCGTCGAGCGAATCGTCATACTTAAACCTCGCCTTGAGCGTCATGCACGACCAATAGCAGGCCGCACCGCCAGCCACGCCGATGATCATGGCCGAAATGGGCGTCACGTACCCAGAAGCGGGCGTGATGCAAACCAATCCGGCCACCGCGCCAGAACAGCCACCCAGCACGCTGGCCTTGCCGTGAAAGAATCGTTCCATGCCGGCCCAAGTGAGCGTGCCGGCCGCCGCGGCAAAGTGAGTGGCGGCAAACGCGCCGGCGGCAATACCGTCGCAGCTCAGTTGGCTGCCGGCGTTAAAGCCAAACCAGCCGATCCACAGCATCGTGGCGCCGAGCGCGGTATACGTCAGATTGTGCGGCGGCATTGGCTCGGTGCCATGTCCAAGCCGTTTGCCAATTAGCACGGCGCAGACCAACGCGGAGATCCCGGAACTAATGTGTACCACCGTGCCGCCCGCAAAATCCAGCGCTCCGCCGTGAATTGCGCCATCGTTGCCGTAGCCGAGCATCCCGCCGCCCCAAACCCAATGCGCCAGCGGGCAGTAAACCAGCGTGCCCCACAGAATGCTAAAGATCACCATCGTGCTGAACTTCATCCGTTCGGCAAACGCGCCGCAAATCAGTCCCGGCGTGATGATAAAAAACATGCCTTGAAACAGCATGTGCGTGAGTCTGGGAATTTTGCCAACGATCGGCACGATCAACGCGTTGCTCGAATCATCGAAATGCGACTCGACATTTCTCAGCAGCAGAAAGTCGCCATTGCCGATCCACGGGTTGGGATGAGCGCCGCCGCCAAAGGCTAGCGAATAGCCCCATAGCGCCCAAATTAAACTCATCAACGCCATCAGCGTAATGCACTGCATGATAATCGAGAGCACATTTTTTTTGCGAACCAGCCCACCGTAAAACATGGCCAGGCCGGGCGCGGTCATCAGCAACACCAGGGCGGAAGCCGTCAGCATCCACGCGTTGTTGCCGGCTAATTGCGACACATCGACTTTCGCGTGGGGATTAGAAAGATCCACATAGTGTACGGCGGCCGCCGGCTTGGAATTCTCCGTTTTGTCTGGCGTTTCCTGATTCGACGTTGACGGCGCGCCGTCCTGAGTCGCGGCGAAAACCCGCACGCCTTCGCAAAGCGCAACCGCCATCACGCCCACCATTACGAGGTACGAAACGACCTTACGGACCAAGCCGTCCATGAAAAGCTCCTTAATCCCCGAGAGAGTCACAAACGCGGGCAATCCGCCTGAAGGTTTGCCTGTCCGATGATCCGCAGCAAATCGCTGCCTACGATTTGTGCGGCTTTGGCCACCAAGCTAGCGGCGCGAATTGCTCAAGTAAAGCCCGAAATCACCAAACGCCGCTGCTCGCGCGATCGATTGCGGCCACGCCTTGGCGGTCATTCGAAGTGTTCGATGCGGCTCCGCACGGTGCCATCGGCCAGTCGGGTCGTGATGGTTTGTCCCACTTGGAGTTCGCTCGCTGCCCGAACGAGGGTGCCATCGTCGCTGCGCTGCGTGATGCTGTAACCGCGCCCTAAAACGGCCAAGGGACTGAGCGATTCGATCTTGGCGGCCAACCGGCCTGTGACTTGAGCGCCACGATCGAGCAATTGCCTCACGGCGCGGGATAATCGCGCGTCCTGCTCGTCTAAATACCGCGCGCGATCGTGCATCAATTCGCGCGGTTTTTGCAGCACGCGACGAGCGGCTAATCCATCGAGTCGCAGACGCGCCAGTTGGGCTTTTCGTCGCAACACGCTCAACAGCCTCGCTTGCTGGCCACGCAGCACGGCGCGAATATCCTCCTCGGACGGCGCGATGCGTTCGGCTGCTTCGCTGGGTGTGAGCGCCCGTACGTCGGCCACCAGATCGGCCAGCGTGACATCGATTTCATGCCCTACGGCCGAGATGATCGGAATCCGCGAGTCATGAATGGCGCGGACTACCACTTCTTCATTAAACGCCCACAAATCTTCCAGGCTGCCGCCGCCACGACCAACGACCAGCACGTCGACGGAGTGCCGCAGTCGATTGGCGAGTGCGATGCCGCGAGCGATATCTTCAGCCGCGCCGGCGCCTTGCACCCGCGCGGGAATTACCAACACGTCGACACCTCGCCAGCGCCGCCGCAAGACTTCCAGAAAGTCGCGTACGGCCGCGCCCGTGGGGCTGGTGACAAATGCCACGCGGCGCGGAAACAGCGGCAAGGGCCGTTTGCGCGCGGGGTCAAAAAGCCCTTCCGCCGTGAGCCGGTCACGCAATTTGCGTAATGCCAATTCGAGCGCGCCGACGCCTTTCGGTTCGATCTGGCGGATCACCAATTGGTAGGTGCCGCGCGGTGCGTAGACGTCCAAATTGCCCTGGCAAATGACTTCCAATCCGTCGCGCAGATCGAATCGCAGGCGCGTGGCCGTATTGCGCCAGACAACCGCCTTGATCTGCGCTTGTTCGTCCTTGAGCGTCAGGTAGCAATGCCCTGACTGCGGCCGCGAGAAGTTCGAGATTTCGCCACTGACCCAAACCGCCGGAAAAGCGGTTTCCATCAGTTCTTTGATTTGCGCGCTGAGTTGCGAAACGCTGAAGATCGGCGGCGCTGCTTCGTCGCCTGGTTCCAAATCCGAAAACATCCGATGACAACCTCAACGCATTTCGCGGGATAAACGGCGCGCAACATCAACGGCCGATCAATCGTCACAGGGTAACTGTTCTGCCGCGGATGGCAATCGGGGGTTTTTGACGCGCAGTCCGCACGGGCGATGGCGCGCTCGCTGGCACTGTACGTGGTCTGAAGGCCTGCATTATGATGGGCGTGCGTTGCAAAAAGGTTTCGTGGGCTGGGATTTCACTGAGTATGGTTACGGTTGCAAGCATTGCCGCCTGGCTGGAAGAATTCGCGCCGGCGCGGCTGGCCGAAGATTGGGACAATGTTGGCTTGTTGGTCGGCGATGCGCAATCGCAAGTCACGCGCGTCATGACCTGCTTGACAATCACATCGCAGAGCGCCGACGAAGCCATCGCCACTGGCGCGCAATTGATTGTGACGCATCATCCGCTGCCTTTTCGACCACTCAAACGGATCACGGCCGATAATCCTAGCGGCAAGCTGCTGCTGAATTTGATTCGCGCCGGAGTGGCCATTTACAGTCCGCACACCGCGTTTGATTCAACGCTCCACGGCATCAATCAGCAGTTGGCCGCCGGCCTCGGTTTGCAGAACGTGCAAATCCTGAAGCCGATTGCTGGCGACCCGCAAGCGCTGGGCGCGGGACGTTGCGGGCAGCTCTCAGCCGCCTGCGAATTTGCGGATTTGGCGATTCGCGTCAAAACGTTTTTGAAGCTCTCGTGGCTGCAAGTCGTTGCGCGGCCTGGTGCCCGAAGTCAAAATTTGGCCGTGGCCTGTGGAAGCGCCGGCGAATTCTTGCCGCTCGCGGTGGCGGCAGGCTGCGACACCCTGTTGACGGGCGAGGTGACGTTCCACACCTGCCTTGAGGCCGAAGCCCGCGGCATCTCGCTAATCCTGGCAGGCCACTACGCCAGCGAGCGCTTCGCAGTCGAAAGTCTGGCGGAAAAACTTGCGGGTGAATTCCCGGCAATCTCCATCTGGCCGAGCCGAAACGAAGCCGATCCGCTGTGCGTTTGTTAACGCCTGCATGCCGAATTGGTACGGACCGCCGCCGCGTCTTGGCGACCTGTCCAGCGCCGCAACTCCTTATCCTGCGGCGTATTTCCGGCGAAGATTGACTGCCAACCTGGTCGCCCGAAAAATTGCCGCAAACACCTTTCGATCACTTCCTGATCCCTGTTCCCCGCCCTCTAACCCCTGATACAGCCATGCGTTTCCTGACGGCGCTCCCGGTTTATAACGAAGCGGCGCACGTGCCTGCCGTTTTAGACGAAGTTTTGCGTTACAGCCCCGACGTGCTGGTTGTGAACGACGGCTCAAAGGACAGCACAGCGGAAATCCTGGCCGCGCGCAACGATGTGCGGACCGTAACGCACCCGGTGAATCGTGGATACGGCGCGGCGCTCAAGTCGGCGTTCGAATACGCCCGCGCCGAAGGCTTCGACGTGCTGGTGACCATCGACTGCGATGGCCAGCATCAGCCGTGTCGCATTCCGGAGTTCGTCACCGCGATTGACAATCAGCAGGCCGATGTGGTTTCGGGCAGCCGCTATTTGAAAACATTCGATCACGACAGCGTGCCGCCGGCCGACCGTCGGCGGATTAACGAGATCGTCACCAAAATGGTCAACGACCGCCTGAATTTGAGACTCACCGACGCCTTTTGCGGCTTCAAATCGTACCGCGTCAGCAAGTTGAGCGCGTTACATGTAACCGAAATGGGATACGCCATGCCGCTGGAAGCTTGGGTACAAATTGCCCAAGCCGGATTAAAGGTCGTCGAATGGCCGGTTCCGCTAATTTATCTCGACGAAAAGCGCTCTTTTGGCGGCTCGCTGGATGATGCCAATACGCGTTTGGACTATTATCAGAAGGTATTGGATCGATGCCTAGCGGAGGCCGCCGCGCGTTAGCTGAGCGTGGTATGATTAACCGTCTCGCTGGCGCGCTGCCACGCCAGCCGGGCCGAGGTTTGTTGGGCCGGAGTTGAAAGCCGCGATCCGGCCGAAATGTGGCAGTTAAAGTACATTTCAGTCTAGTTTTTCTTCGACGATCGAGATGGGCGCGACGATGCTTATGAGCCAAGAAGCGGTGAACCAACATTTGCGAGCGCCCCAGCAAGATGGCGGCACGCTGATTGCCCCGGACATTCAGCAGTTGGGCGATCTACTCGCCGAAAATCGCCGCCGCCTGGCCGAATCGGATTACGACGTGCAAGGGCAATCGCTGCCTAAACTCGCGACGCAGGCGCGCAAAGAACTGGTGATTGCCGCTTACAACTACACACGGACCTACCGCGACATTTCTTGTCCGCCTTCGTGCGAGCGATTGTTTCTGGCCGGACACCAACCGGAAATTTTCCATCCCGGCGTGTGGTACAAGAACTTCGTCCTTTCTGCACTGGCAAAAAACCACGCGGCAACCGCCATCAATTTGGTGATCGATAGTGATACGATCAAGTCGGCCGCCATTCGCGTGCCCACCGGCAGCGTGCAGCGACCGCAGTTGGAAGCCGTGGCCATCGATAAGCCGACCGAAGAAATTCCCTTCGAACAGCGCAAGATTTTGGACCGCGGCATGTTTGGCGATTTTGCCGAGCGCGCCGCCCGCACACTGGCGCCGCTCGTCAAACAGCCACTGGTCGAACAGTATTGGCCGCACGTGTTGCAGCGGGCCGAGTTCACCGACAATTTAGGGCTTTGCCTGGCGCAAGCGCGTCATCAAATGGAAGGCCAATGGGGCGCAACGACGTTGGAATTGCCGCAAAGCAGCGTTTGTTGTCTGCCGGCATTCCATCGTTTTTCCGCGCACTTGCTGGCTCACCTGCCGCGACTGTGGGACATCTACAACGCCGCGCTGATTGAGTTCCGTCGCGAAAATCACGTCCGCAGCACGGCGCATCCCGCGCCACAGTTGGCCAGCGAAGGCGATTGGCTCGAAGCCCCATTCTGGGTTTGGACCGATGCCGATCCCCGTCGCCGCCGACTGTTTGTGCGTCAACATTCCGATCGCTTGCAGCTTAGTGATCGCGGTCAGTTGCTGCTGACGCTCGATGTTTCGGCCGATGGCGAACTCGACCTGGCCGCCGAACAATTGGCCGCGCTCGCCAGCCAAGGCATCAAATTGCGGACTCGCGCGCTGATCACCACGATGATGGCTCGGTTGATGCTCGGCGACTTGTTTTTGCACGGCATCGGAGGCGCCAAGTACGATCAACTCACCGACCGTTTGATTCAAAACTTCTTCGGTTTGCAACCGCCGAGTTTTTTAGTGGCATCGGCCACGTTACGCTTACCCATCGCCCGGCCGGATGTTGACGCCAGCGCATTGCGGCTCAATGCGCAAGCCTTACGGGGTCTGGAATTCCACCCTGAGAGTTATTTGCAATCGACCAACGGCCAAGCGCCGGCCGAGTGGCATACGCTGGCCCGGCAGAAACGCCAGTGGATCGATACCACGGCCGATGCCGGTTCCGCGCAGACTCGGTGCCAGGCCATTCGAGATTCGAACGCCAGGATGCAACCCCTGGTGGCCGCGCGGAAAGACGAGCTACTGACCGAGCGCGACCAACTTCAGCGCCAGATTAAGGCGGATCGAGTGCTGCGTTCGCGCGAGTTCGCATTTTGTTTGTATCCGGAACAGCAGTTGCGAAAACTGTTGACCGACGATGTCCTGGGCGAATCGTTTGCGATCGACGCCGACGGCAACGCCGCAGCGGATTCGCAGTAATTAACGCGCAACCGATGGCAACCGATGCCTCGGCTTTCGCTGCCGTTTTGATGGCGCAACTTCAGCGGCGGCGGGCATGCGTGTCGTCTGCTCGTCGCACACCTATTTGTCGGCGCAATCTTGCATTCTAATGCGCACATCAAACCCGCTGCCGCAAACAGAGACCGTGCCCGATGTGGAAATGGATTCGCCGACATTTTGCACCCAACCTGTGGCAGGCATATCAAGAGTGGAGTACGGATGGCGGTTTTACACTCGCCGCTTCGCTGGCATACTACGGAGTGTTGTCGGCCTTTCCATTGCTGATTGTGGTGATGGCGGTGCTCGGTTGGCTATTGAGTTTTTCGCATTTGGCACAGCAGCAGCGCGAGCAGTTGCTGCACGTGGTCGAACAAAGCACGTCGCCGCAATTCGAAAAACAAATTGGCGAGTTGCTCGATCAAGTGCAAGAGATGGCCAAGGTCAACGGACCGGTCGCCGTGGCCACCTTGCTGTTTGGAGCTATCGGCATCTTTGCACATTTGGATCTCTCGTTCGATCGGATCTGGAAGGTGCCGCCAGCCACCGAATCCGTCGGCTACCTGCATACGATTTACGATGTTCTGCACGGCAAATTCCGCGCGTTTCTGATGATGCTCTTGATGGGCGTCGTGATGGTTGCGGCCTTTATTGGCAGCATGATCATCACCGGCTTGCGCGAGTTTGCCGTGGGCTTGCCGGCCGGCAACTTCATTTGGCATCTCACGCAATCGGCGACCGGCGTGGGCATTAACTCGGCCTACTTTTTTGTGATCTATAAATCGCTTTCCAAACGGCGAATTCGCTGGCGCGAAGCGGCTGGCGGCGCTCTGCTGGCCGGCATCGCTTGGGAGATCGGCCGACAGGTGCTGGCCTCGTTTGTAATTGGCAAGAACTACTCGGCGTACGGAGTGGTGGGCGCCTTCATTGCGATGCTGCTGTGGTTCTTTTACGCCAGTTGCCTGTTGTTTTACGGCGCGGAATTTGTGCAAGTGATGGCCAAAAAACGCGAGATTGCGGCCGGACACTTGTCGCCGAAAAATCCGCTCTCCACCGGCGACGCTTCCCGAACCTAGCGGCAAAGGAGTGTCGTCGACATCGTTCGACAAAGCGGTTGGCCCGCACTCTTCAACCGCACCGGCGGCCTGCGCAACTAAATTCCGAACTGCCGCAACACAATTTCGTACACGTCCGTATCGGCCACCGGCGGACCTTCGAAAACACCAGCCTGCGACGCCAGCAGCACGCCCTGTTGGAATTCGTCTTTGGCCGGCGCTCCGTGCGAACCGCGGACCAGCGTGGCGTTCAGCGGAATGCTGCGGGTGGCCATGTCGACGTGCAACTCCACCGGATCGTAACCGGGCTTTTGATGGATATCCACCGTCCGCGCAAATTTCGGTGCCCGCGCGTCGTCATTCCACCAATAATACGCCTGCCAACTGTTGGGTTTGGAAATCAAGACCACGTCGCCGCTGCGCGGGTGATCCAGATCGTAAGCAAAGCGATCGTGCCCTGTGAGCACTTCGGCGATCCCGTCGCGATCTCTAAATAAAGCGGCCACCGCTTCGATGACTTGCGGATTTCGATCCTTCACAAACACGTGCGCCAGTTGATGATCGACCATCGCCCAGGCGGAACTATCGAGGTCAAGCTGCTCGCCATCGTCGCCATCAATAACGTGCAGCAGCCCCGCCTCGCGGAGCACTCGGTTGGGATACGTCACATGATCGACAGGCACAATCGCATACTCGCTGGCCACCAGCCAGAGCGGCGCGGTGTGCCCTGTGCCCATTTCGCCATAGGCCTCGGCAAAGCCAGCAATTAGCCGCCCGAGCGCGTCGTCGAGTTCGCGGAGCGCTGTTTGCGCTTGTGGGCTGTCGGGACCGAATTTTTGCGCGGCGTAATCCAAGTGCGGCAGATAAATGTAAAAAAAGTTCGGACGCTCTTGCTTGGCGAGAATCACCGCCGAGTCGATGATCCAAGCGGTCGATTGGATGTTGGCCAGCGGCCCCCAAAAATGCTTGAGCGGAAAATCCCCTAGCGCGTCGCGTAGTTGACCGTACATTTCGGTCGGCTGCGTGTAACACCACAGCGATTCGCTGCCGTCTGGGTTGTGAATGGGCGCAGGCGTGCAGATGAAGTCCGCGCCGCAGCCCTTAGCCAACAGCGGAAACCAAACGGCCGATTTAATGCGATTATCGTGTTGTTCCAGCACGTCCCAAATCTGTGGCGAAGTGACGGCTTCGTTCCACGCGGTCCACATCTCGACCTGCTTTTTATCTCGCCAGAAAAACCCGTTGGCCACCACGCCATGCTGCGAAGGCGGCTTGCCGGTCGTCATGTTGACCTGCACAGGGCAAGTAACCGCCGGAAAACTCGGCACGAGCGTCACGCGGTCGCCACCAGCGACCAGTTTGCTCAGATGGGGCATCGCCGCCACATCTTGACCGCGTAATCCCGGAACAGACAGCAGCACCACGTATTCGGACATGTTCGGCCTTTTCATGCGGAGCGAAGAATTCAATCGACCCATTATAAGTGGCAGCGCCCGAAAAACGAGCCGTTCTGCCCGGTGTGTAGCGACGGCCGTTCATGGCCGTCGCTACACACAGCATTTTTGACAACCCTGCCGACAGCGGCTACATTGCAAGGAACTTTTCTCGGCCAAATCCGGCCGCTTCTCATCGCTGCATTGAGCCGTTTTCGCATGAAGCCCAATCCTAAACCAACCGGCAAGTACGTTGCCAAAAAGCCGACCGATTTAGACTCGCCCGGCGAAAACCAAAAATCGTCGTCCGCAAAACCTGGCGCGGGGCGAACTGCCGCAGCCGCCGGGCGCAAAGCCAAGCCCACCTCCGGCGGCATTCCTGCGCAAATCGCCGGCATCCCAACCATGCGGATTGTCAGTGCCGTCGCGACGATTCTGATTGGCGCGGTTGTCGTTCTCGGCGTTCACTGGTACCGAACCGTAACGTACAACGAAACATTACAGGTGTTTTCCAAAACCATGAATAAGGCGCTGCCGCAAAAAATCGACGATCATCTACGCATCGAAGAGACGGTTGTCGGCCGCGACGAAAAAACCGGACGCGATTATCTGGCCTACAAGTATGCCTATACGGATCTGGTCGCTCGGCAGGTCAACATCGAAAAGCGCGTCAAAGAACTGCGGGCTCCGCTGATCAAACAGTATAAAGAGCAAAAGAACATGGAGGATCTCCGCGAGCACAACATCGAGATTCGCCACAAATACTACGATAAAAATGGCGAATTCATTCACACGATTGCCATCTCGCCCAAAGATTTCTGAGTCACCAGCACAGCAGCCAGACTGTCGAGCGTCTTCACTCAACGCGGCAACGCCTAGTGCCTCGTCACAGCTTAATTTTGGGATAGACCGACTTCAATTTGCAACGGGCGTCTTTGACTTGCATTTGCCAATCGACGCCGCGTTGCGTTCGGTTGATGTCTTTGGACCATGCGGCGATCCGCTCCTGCATCGCGCGCAGCTCGCCGATGCGTTCACTGCCGATACATTGGCGAGTCAGGGAACTCAGTTCGTTCTCGGCAACGTTCAGCCAACTGCCACGCTTGGGCGTGTGACAAAACTCGATCCGTCGGACCAAGCCTCTCGCGCGGGCTGGTGAAAAGGTCTCGTATAAACGCGCCTTTGGTGTGCGTGTTCAGATTGTCGCAGACCAGGATCACTTTTTCGCATCGCCGATAGCGACCCTCCATGAAACGAGCCATCTCCTGCGCCCTTTAAGGATCGACCTGCCGAAAGCGACGAAGAAAAAGAGTTCTGGGCGAAATACTTCGATATGCTGAACCCGCGGGGAGAGCATCACAATGTTGACGCCTGGGATTCCGCATTGCAGATAGGAACAACGGGCGGTGAGGTCGTCGCAGTTGCTGCCGGGGCAACCGCAGGAACCATAGCGTTGTTTAATGGAGCAGTCGCGTACTTCGCCGGATGGGGGGCGACGGAAGCTACGTTGACCGGCGGATCAGCTCTAGCATTGGAACAAGAAGTCGAGCACGAAGCTCCGCTTCTTGAAGAAGAACTCGAACAAATAGTATCTATTTTCAAAGCGCCTCAGCCAGGTATGGTGCAAGAACTCCTAGAAAATGGCTTTGATCCGGCGAAATTCCCTGGTGGCACCCCATATGCAGATGGAAATATTTATTCTTCCAAAGAAATCGAATTGGCTCAATAGTACAATGATAATGTGTACGGGCAAGGAGTTTTGGAATTGCAATTCGACGCAGCTACCTACGCAGAGCATCTTAGGAACAGCCGAAAAATAACTTCCGCTTTTGACTCATATCAGTCGAACCGGGGAGCGGTGTAATTGAGTTGTGGTAGGAAGGTATTGTAGCGGATTGGGCTGTTGTCCAGAAACTCCGCGGTTGCTTTGCGGCCTGTT
>JBBRCE010000031.1:0-59484 GCA_038205115.1 Pirellulales bacterium | reverse complement strand
AACAACTGGACACCCCGCCCGTGCTGCCGGCCGACGCGGTTGCCGCCCTGCCCGCCAACTAAGCTGCCTGGACGCTTGAATCACACCAATCAAAACCACGCGGGCGACGGAGACTTCGGTTTCCGCCGCCCGCTTGATGTTGGTGACGAATGGATTGGCTTAATGCACGCGGTGGCCCGGTTTGGCGCCGCTGTCGGGCGCGAGCAGAAAGATTTCTTCGCCGCCGGCGCCTGCCGCGACGATCATGCCTTCGCTCAAGCCAAAGGTCATTTGCCGCGGCGCGAGGTTGGCCACGCAGACCACCAACCGACCAACCAACTGCTCGGCCTTGTACGCGCTTTTGATGCCGGCAAACACGGTGCGGGTTTGATCGCCACCCAGGCTGAGCGTGAGCTTCAGCAGTTTCTTCGCCTTGGGCAACTCTTCGGCCGCCAGCACGCGGGCGACGCGTAAATCGACTTTGGCAAAATCATCGTAGGTGATTTCCGGCTGGAGCGGTTCGTTGGCCAGCGGTTCGGGACCATCGACCACTGCGGCGGCTGGAGCGGCAACGCTGGCGGCGTCTGCCGGAGCGGCTTCTTTGCTTTCTTCAATCATCGTTTGCACCTGTTTTTCTTCGACTCGAGTCATCATGGCTTGAAATTTATTGACCGGCGTGCCCGCGAGTGGCCGCTGCGCGTCGTCCCAATGCAAAATCGGCGTGCCCAACAGCTCGGCCGTTTGCTCGGCCAGCTTGGGCAGCACGGGCGAGAGATAAACGACCAACTGCCGGAACAGGTTCAGCGAAATCGTACACACGTCTTGCACTTCGGCCGCGCGGGCCGGATCTTTTCGCAGCGACCAGGGCGCGCGATCGGCGACAAACTGGTTGGCTTTATCGGCCAGCGCCATGATCAGCCGCATGGCTTTGCTGAACTCGCAGGCTTCGTAGGCCGCGGCGATGGCGTCACCTTCGGCGGCCGCCTGCCGAAACAAGCCACCGTCGTCCGGATAGTTTGCCGAGAGCCCGCTTTGCGCGACGAAGCCGGCGGTGCGGCTGGCCAGATTGACCACCTTGCCCACCAGGTCGGAATTCACCTTGGTAACGAACTCTTCGAGATTGAGATCCAAATCGTCGACGCGGGCAGAAAGTTTGCTGGCGTAGTAGTAACGCAGATAGCTAGGGTTGAGATATTTGAGGAAGGTGGCCGCGCGCACAAACGTGCCACGGCTTTTGGACATCTTCTCTCCGCCGACGGTCAAAAAACCATGAATGTGAATTTTGGCCGGCAAGCTGTATTCGGCAGCCTGCAACATGGCGGGCCAGAACAGCGTATGGAAATATGTAATATCCTTGCCGATGAAGTGATGAATTTCCGTATCGGCCGCGCGCCACCAGTCGGCCAGTTTCTCGCCGTGCCGCGCGCACCACTGCTGCGTAGAGGCGATATAGCCGATGGGCGCGTCGAACCACACGTACCAATAATTGCCGGGGCTGTCGGGAATTTCGAAACCGAAATACGGCGCAGGGCGCGAAACGTCCCAATCGCGCAGCGGTTCACCGAGGAAATGCCCTTGCAGGTAGTTGGCAATTTCCGACTGCAGATGTTCGCCCGACTGCGTCCACTCGGACAGAAAGGGGTGTAGCTGCTCGATCTTCACAAACAAGTGATCGGCCGAGCGAATCTCGGGCGTGCTGCCCGAGAGCGTGCTGACCGGATCGATCAGATCCGTAGGGCTGTAAGTGGCGTTGCACTTTTCGCAATTGTCGCCGTATTGATTGGGAGTCTTGCAGTTTGGGCAGGTTCCTTTGACAAAGCGATCCGCTAGGAAGGTGCCCTGCTGCGCGTCGTAAAGTTGCGTGACTTGTTTCTCGACGACCAAATCTTTGCGGCGCAGCGCGGCCCAGAACTCGGCGCACAGCGTGCGGTTTTCGTCGCTGTGAGTGCTGCCGTAATTGTCAAACGCAATCTCGAAGCCGGCAAAATCCTGGACGTGATGCTGACGCATATCGGCAATGACTTGCTCTTCCGGACGGCCTTCCTGGCGTGCGCGAATCATGATCGCCGTGCCGTGTGTATCGTCGGCGCACAGATAGATGCAGCGATGCCCACGAAGTTTCTGAAACCGCACCCAGATGTCGGTCTGGATGTACTCAACCAAATGGCCAAGATGAATATGGCCGTTGGCGTAGGGCAGTGCGGATGTGACCAGGATGCGTCGCATGAAGTTCTGATTTCAAGGGCAGTTATGAAGGGTTTGGTCGCATTGTAACGCAAGCATTCTGGCAACGGGAGTGTTGCCGATGCGCAGGCAGCCGGTTGCCAGCACCGCCCCGAAAAAGTGCCCACCGCTCACTGCCAGCGGCTGCCCAACTTGACTAAAGTCCATCGACGCGCAGAGCGGCAGCCAAGTTCGCGATGCCAGCAATAAACCTAGACGAAATTATCGGCAAAGTTTACGAAGTCGCCTCATTTGGTCGATACAACCGGCAAGGTTTATCAGAATCGTGGCGCAAGATCGTGGCCGCATTTCGGGTGGCCGTCCCCAAGAATGCGGTTGGAGGTTCGGTGCGACAAAGCACGCAGGCAAACGCGAAAATCTTGCTGGCGCTGATGATGCTCATCAGCCTGCCGCGGTTGGCGCTGGCCCAAAGCTTTGCCTGGCCGGCCAACAATGGTCCAGCCAACGACGGTCCGACCAACAATGGGCCTTCCGGCAATCCGCCGCAGAATCGTCCCGGCGATCAAGCAATTCAGACCGCTTGGCCGTCGAACACGGCTCCGTCGCCTCCGCCAGTCAGTCAAGCGCCTGCCAATTTTCAGAACAGTGCGGACATGGCGCCGCGCAGCAACCGGCCGTTTCAAGCTGCCGAATTGCCATCGGTTGCCAATCAAATGCAACCCGCCGCAGCGGCGTTGCCCAGCGGTATTTTTTCGGCCGAACCAATGGAACGCCGGCCGATTTACGTTGGTTTGCCTCTGCCACAAACCAACGCGACGGGCGAAGTCACCTTGGTTCCGAATCTGCAGCGTCGCCCGCCAACAGGCATGGAACCGCCGCTGCCGGCGTCCAGCGGCGCCAACGGACCGATCGCAAATGTTAACCCGCTAAACGCACCTCCCGGCCCCGCGCCAGCGAACAAGCCGTTGCCGGCCGAGTTAGCGAATCTGCCCCGCGACGCAAATCCCTCGCGCGGAACTCGGGCGCTGCCCACAGCCTTCGAAATACCACCGCCACGCGCCGAGGTGCCTGCACCGCCAGGCATGATGATCGAGACTTTGCCGAATCCGCCAGGTGTTGTCACGCAGCCAGGTGGCGTACCGCTGAATAGCGTCGTGCCGGAGTCGCTCGGACAACCACTGGGACGAGAGCCGTTTGTGCCCGGTGACGGTTTATGTCCTGAAGACGAAATTCGCTCGCCCATTTGGGACGACCTGTGTAACATCACCGGGCATCTGTTCCGCCATCCGCCGATTTGTGCTGATGGCGAAGCGGGCATTGGCCACGAGCGGGTCATGCTCGCGCCGCTGGAGATCGAATGCACGCAACCAATGAGCGATTTGCGGCTGCGATTCGATGCCGGCTACAACGTCAATCGTCCGGATCGCGATGAATATTTTTGGGCCAAGTCGCGGAGTCGGCCAGCGGGGCGCGGGCCGGCGCAACTCGAACGCAACGTCGACTACCAGGAATTCCGCGTGATTTCTGAAGTCGGCGGCAAGAGCTTTTCGGCCACCACCGAATATCCGATTCGGCTGCTCGCGCCCGAAGTGAACGATAACACCAACGGTTTTGGCGACATGCAAGTGGCGACCAAGATTCTGCTGATGGACGGCGCCCGCTGGCAGATTGCCCAGGTGTTTCGGACCACGATCAACACGGGCTCGTCGATGAAAGGTTTGGGCACCGGACACGTCTCGCTGGAGCCCGGTTTTCTGTTCCGCTACAAGTGGTCACCAGAAACGTACATTCACAGCGAACTCAAATATTGGATTCCGCTGGCTGGTTCGGATTACGCTGGGCAGATCATCCGCGCCAGCATCGGCGTCAGCCACGTCTGGTACGAGAGCGACTCGTTTGCCATCTTGCCGACGTTGGAATTCGTGGGCTTGTATCCGCAAGACGGTTACGAAACCGATCCGGCCACCGGTTTGCGGGTTTCAGCCGATAGTTCGACCGTCATCAACGCCTGTCCGGGCGCACGCATCGAGTGGGATACCGGCGGCGATTTGGGATTGATCGAGATCGGCATTGGCAGCGAATTCGCGTTGACCAACGCCCACTGGCCGAGCACGCTGCTCCGCTTCGAATTGCGGTACAACTTCTAGTCGAGGCCAAAAAAAACGGCACCGAAGTTCGAGATATCGAACTTCGGCGCCGCTCAATTTCCATCGATCAAAACCGGAGAGAAACTACTTCTTCGGCTTGGGTTCTTCAACCGCAACAGCGCTGACTTTGTCGCCGGTCATGGTCAACTTGACGTGATCGCCAGCCTTGACGTCTTCGATCTTGCCCGCTGCACCCTTGATGGTGACCATGGCATCGGTGGTCAGATCGTAGCTCTTTTCTTCCATCTTCATCTTGACGGTGATCTTGCCGGCACCAGCGCTGACAACCACGCCATGCGGGCTGTCGCCTTTGGGCTTGGCGGCCGAGGCCACAGTGAACGAGGTGACAACCAATGCGGCCA
This sequence comes from Pirellulales bacterium, assembly GCA_038205115.1. Taxonomy (GTDB): domain Bacteria; phylum Planctomycetota; class Planctomycetia; order Pirellulales; family JBBRCE01; genus JBBRCE01. The sequence continues at coordinate 54,812 of JBBRCE010000031.1, read as the reverse complement.
AAGTGAAAGCAAACAAACGAAACATGGCATGCTCCTATTGAAAAAATGCCGATTTAAATCGCTGCCAGGAACAACGCGTGCCTGCGACCGCGATCAAATTTCCAAGGGTGTTGAGTTACCAATACGTCAATACTGGGAACTTGCTGCAACGACGCTCTGCGAGGCGTCTGGTGGGGGCCGGCTAACGGCTCTAAACGATATTAACGTCGCTGGGTGGGAATTGTTAGAGTCGATTCAATTTTTTTTTTGAAATCGAGGCCGACTGAGGTTTTTAAGCCCTCTTCACACTACGCGATTTAACCCGCGACAGTTCGGCAGGTATCTCAAAATTCTGGGCTTATTGACGAAATCGCTGCGGCAGTTGCTCGCGGCGGGTGATGTCCGAAAGGTCTTCCGCCGCGCGAATTACGTCCAATTCGCCGCCGGAACCAATTAAAACGACGTTCGGCCGGTAGGCAATAAATTGCATCCACTGCGTGACGTTATACGCGCCGGCGGGCGAGAAAATCAGCCGCGTGCCCCGATCCAGCGGCGGTAGTAACAGGTTTTCGCAGACGACGTCTTGATTCATGCACATGGGCCCGTAAATGACGCTTGGCTGGCTCTCGCCCAGAACTTCGCGGTCGAGTTCCACGTCGAAGTCATACAGAAAACTGGTGGCCAGCAAATTGACGCCGCCATCGGCTACGTACGCGTTCCGACCATCAGGCAGCCGCTTCACGCCAACGACGGTCGAAACCAGCATGCCGGCCTCGTCAATCAGCGCGCGGCCCGACTCGATGAACAACTTGGGCGTTTTTCCCGGCGGTAGATGTCGAGCCAGCGCGTCGCCAATTGCCGCGGCAAAATGCTCGATCGATGGCGAAGCGACATTACTGGGCAAGCCGCTGGATTTCAGCCGACTGCGTGAAGGAAAACCTCCGCCAATATCCAAATACTCGAGCGAAATTCCGAATCGCTGCTGCAACTCGCCACTGAAACGGATCAGTTTTTCGACCTGCATGGCATAGGCGGCTGGTTCCATGACCGATCGGCCAATGTGACTGTGCAGTCCGCGAAGTACGACGTTGCCGCGGTCGGCCATTCGCTGCACGGCTTGCAGGGCTTCGCCGGATTCCAGATTGAAGCCAAACCGCGACCAGGCTGGTTGAATGCCGGCATCCAGATTCAGGCGGATGCCGGCCGGCACGCTGCGCCCCAGGCGTGCCGCAAGCGATTCCAAATCGGCCAGTTCGCCGAGATGGTCGATATGCACCATTGCGCCTTCGGCAACCGCCTTTTCGAGCGCGGCCGCACTTTTCAGCGGCCCGTTGAAAATGATCTGCTCGCCCGCCACGCCCAGCGAACGGGCTTTATCGTATTCCATCTCCGAAACGACTTCGGCGAAGCAGCCCTCCTGACGGTAGAGATCGCAAATTCCGCTCAGATAGTTCGTCTTATAAGACCAGGCAAACTGCACATTGGCGTAACGACTGACAAACGCGCGCTGGGCCGCGCGAAATCGCTGACGGATGGTTCTTTCTGAAAACACAAACAGCGGCGAACCAAAGCGCTGGATCAAATCGTCAATGGAAACACCGTCAATCTCGTGACGCACGCGCGGAGCACCAGACTGACCGGCAAGCGGCGCCACCGGCACACTCAGGGACGTTTTGTCGAATTGCGGCGCTTGGACCGGTAAGCTCATCGAAATGCATCTCGGGTGAAATCAACCGCTCCATTCTAACCAAAACGAGCCCAAAAGTCAGAACCCCGGTTCGATTTGATTGACGCAGATTGCGACAAGCCTTATCGTGCCTGCAGTGATGGTTTCGGCATCCAATGGGCAGGCATGCGATGAACAGCACATCCGATCGGCGTTACGGCAGCCGGCTTCTGCTGGCGATCATGGCGATACTTATCGGCGCGCAGCGACTGCGCGCGGCCGACGACGTGCCGACCGTGAGCACGTTGCGGGCGCCGGACAAAGGCATTCAGCCGCAAGTGGCGCTAGACGATACGGGCCGAGTGCATCTGATTTATCTGACCGGCGACGCCCGCGCGGCAGACATCAATTATGTGACGCTCGGCCCGGGCGAAACACAATTTTCCGCGCCGCGGCGCGTGAACAGCCAGGCGGGCAGCGCCCTGGCGATTGGCAATATCCGCGGCCCGCAGTTGGCCGTTGGCAAGGATCGCCGCGTGCATGTGGCCTGGAATGGCAGCGGAACAGCCGAACCGAAAGCGCCCGGTCAAGAAACGCCCATGCTCTACTCGCGGCTCAGCGACGCCGGCGACGCTTTCGAGCCGCAACGCAACGTGATTCAGAAACGCGTGGGGCTGGATGGCGGCGGCGCAATTGCCGCCGACGCGCAAGGCAATGTGTACGTCGTCTGGCATGCGTTTGACGACGGCCCGCGGAACGAAGCCAATCGCCGCCTGTGGGTCAGCAAATCGACCAATGGCGGACAGACGTTTGCCGCCGAAGTGCCGGCCAGTCCGGCCGCACTTGGCTGCTGCGGTTGCTGTGGAATGCGCGCCGCTGTCGACGAACATGGCAAATTGCTGCTGCTGTTCCGCTCGGCAACCGAGGGCACGCATCGGGACATGTACCTTTCCGCCAGCAGCGACCAATGCGATCATTTTACGACCGAAAAAATCGACTCCTGGGAGATCAATCAATGCGTGATGAGCTTGGCGTCACTATTGCCGCGTAGCAAACGAACCACACTTGCCGCTTGGGAAGCACGCGAGCAAGTTTATTGGAGTGAACTGGACGCCGCCGGTCGCGCGCAGCGAATCATCGCCGCGCCCGCGTCAGCCAAGCGGCGCAAATATCCGACATTGGCGACCAACGCGCAGGGACAAATCTTGCTGGCTTGGACCGAAAACATGAACTGGAACGCCGGCGGAAATCTGGTCTGGCAAGTCTTCGATTCGCACGGAAAACCGATTTCCGGGGCGCAGGGATCAGCCACGGGCGTGCCGGCTTGGAGCTTGGTGGCCACATTTGCCCGTGCCGATGGTTCGTTTGTGGTGATCTACTAGCGTTCGATGTTTGAGGCCTTGTTTGCCGAACGTCACCCCGTCGTGGCGGCTTGCGTATGCGTCTGTACGAAGAAAACCCGAAACATTCCGGCGGAGGTATTCGCGGCGCCAAAGGCACGCGAATGGATCTCGGCTCGACCGAAGCGCAATCGCTGCTCAACGATTCGCGACGCTGTCTGGTGGTCTCCGGCAAAAAACAGTTAGTCGCCGTGGCGTACCGCAAATTCTACGTATTTCAGCCGCATTCACCGGGCAAGTATCACGGCTACCCAATCGAAGGCAAAGCCATTTGCAAGTACTACACGTCCGTGGCGGATCACGTCGCTGAGCTGCTGGGCGTCAACTTCAAGCGACTCGAAAAAATGTCGGAAATTCACAAACCGTTCTAGCTGGTCATTTTTCCAAGAATTTTCTGGAAAAAAGGCTTGCATACAAGGCAGCGAACCTTGTTAAATGATGGTTCGCGCGGGCCGAGCTACGCCCGCGCCGGCAACATTTCTGGTCGGCATCGATTGCGGTCATGCCAAGCCGTTCGACGGACCGTTTCAGGGGGCAACGATGAGCGTTTTTGACGTTGGGACTGTCGTCGCGTGGCGGTGGATGCCCAAGCGATGGGCATCGAAGCGCACGGCGCATAGCGGTTTTACAATCATCGAGTTGCTGGTGGTGCTGGTCATCATTGGGATTTTGGTCTCGTTGATCATGCCGGCGCTGAGCGCGGCCCGCGCGTCCGCACGCGCAACGCAATGCGCCAACAACCTGCATCAGATTGTGATTGCTTGCGCCAATTATTCCTCGCGCGATCCGCAAGCCGAGACCGGCGGTTTTGCCTTTCGGTGGTGCAGCGAGTTGCAGCCCTATCTGGGTACGGATACGAACGTGCTGTTGTGCCCTGAGGATGGCGACGCGGGTAATCGTTCGGGAGCGGAGGCCGGAGGTGGCGGTTTCATCCGCAAGTTGGATACTCCGCCGGCGTCGCTGGAATTCAATGCCATGCCCGACAGCGCGGCCGTGTTGCTGGTCCGCGAGCGGTCGAACTATGAATTGCCGCGCGATGTGAACGTGAATGTATCAATGCCGGTCACCTGGCAAAATAACAGCAACGATTCGCCCAAATCGATTCAGGCCAAAACCAAGGTCGATTCTTACATCCTGCATTACGATCCGGTTAAGTCTTCCGGCACCACGATCGCAAACGCATCGGTGGGTTTCGGTGGAAAAATATTAGGCATCATCTTCAAAGGGCCGGACTTAGCTTCGACCGATCAAGTGTTGGGCAATCCGGCCACGCAGTATGCCGGAAGTCAAGGCGGCCGCGGACTGGAGCAGAACCAGGATGTGATCTCACTGTCTGACGACATGCGCGAACTAAGAATCAGTCGCTTTTATACAACCTCGGCAATTGAAGAAATCCGCGTGATCACCGAGCCCGGCTCCAAGTTGAGTTACGGCGCGAACGACCAAGTGTCGACGCCCGGATTTGCGCGCTCCGGGCAAGCCTTCTTTACCGACTATAAAAAGCCGACCATCAATCGTCGTAATGATGCAACCGCCGACCTTCCCAAGATGCAGGATCATCGGCACCGGGGGCGGTCGAATGTGATCTTTGCTGACGGCAAAGTGGAAATGGTCGATGCCGACTTCTTCGACCCCACGGCCGCGCACTGGCCAAAGAAGTAACGCGTTCGATCCGCTGCCACTGGTCTCGCTGCCACTGGTCTCGATGCCGCGGAGCCGGTTGTCGCTTGCCCGTTGCCACTTTGCTTACTTCGGTTTCGTATCGGTCGCCGCATCATCGGTGCGGAAGGGTGATGCCACCAGCCCTGCGCCATTGACCAAACTGAATTGCGGGTTGGCTGCCCAGGCGTAGCGGACGGCGGTGGGCTTAGCGACATCGGGGCTGGAGACGACGACTTGATCGCCGTCGATCTTGGCATTGCCCCAGACCCACTTCTTGTCTTCGCCGGCGATGGCAAAACCTTTGAGTTCGCCTTCTTGCGCTTTCAGGCCATCAGCATGGCTAAAGCTAAGCACAATTTCGTTGCCGCGAACGATGTGACTTTTCAGCAACGGGCCACTGCCTTCCAGGCCCTTTTCGCCGTACACGTCGGCCAGCGCCCAGGCGCCTAACCGCTTGCCGACGCCTTGCTTATTGGTGGGGTGAATGTTTTTGGGCATACCGAGTCCCAGCGTAACGGCCATGCCCGTCTTGGGCACGCTCAGGGTTTTCAACATGCCTTCGCGCACTTCAACCCAGCCGTCTTGCTCGACCGGCGTCTTTTGCGGTTCGTGAAAGTCGGGCAGTTGCACCCAACCGAACGCAAAGTCTTGTCCCCAGCGTGTGCGCCAATCGGTAATCATGGTTTTCAGTTGCTGGCCGTAGAGATTGGCGACGCCGTTGGCGTTGGACTCACCCTGGTACCAGATGGCGCCGCGAATGGCGTACGGCACCAGCGGATTGATCTTGCCGTTGAACAGCGTGCCGGGACGATGATTATTGTCGGCTGGCGAAGCGATCGGTTTAGGCGCGGCTGGCGGCGTTTTACCTTCGGCCTTGGCTTTTTCGACTGCGGCCTTATGCGCAGCGGTTTGCTTTTGGAATGCGGCCTGCGCCTTGCCCGCATCGAATTCCTGAATACGTTTTTCCCACGGTTCGAGAATGCCCTGGGCGATTTCGCTTGACTTTTTCTGAGCTTCCAAACTGGTCCACGATTCGATCGGCGTGCCACCCACCGACGAATTGATGAGCCCGACGGGCACGCCCAATTTTTTGTGCAACTCGCGACCAAAGAAATACGCTGCGGCTGAAAAACCGCCCACCGTTTCCGGACTACAAACCACCCACGAGCCCTTGCAGTCGGACTGCGGCTCTTTGGCATGCGACGATTGCACCGTGAACTGACGAATTTGCGGGTATTGCGCGGCGGCTTTTTCTTGTTCGAAGTCGTTGGATCCTTTTACGTTGAATGCCATATTCGACTGCCCGGAACAGAGCCAGACTTCGCCCACCAAAACATCGCTGACGGTGATTGTGCTTTCGCCTTTGACGGTCAGCGCTTGCGGCTGGCCGACGCTGAGTTTGTCGAGTTCGACCTTCCAACGACCGTCTCGATCCGCGGCGGTGGTCTTGGTTTGGCCGGCAAATTGCACGCTGATTTTGTCGCCCGCGCCCGCCGTGCCCCAGACCGGAACCAGCATGTCGCGTTGTAAAACCATGTGATCGGAAAACATGGCCGCGAGCTCGACGTTTTTGGCGTGTGCCGGCACGCCACCCAGCGTAGCAAGCAAGACCAGGACGAAAAGGCTCTTCGAACCGACAGCGCGACGGTGAAAAATGCGACGCATGATGTGTTCTCGCAAACGGGCAGGAAGTTGGGGCAGGCGGCGGCCAGACGCCAATGCTTGGCCGCATGCAGGCCATTGTGCGACGCTTTGCGACGGAAATCAAGAGGCCGCTGCCGCGCCGCAATTGACCGCGACTCGCCAACAACGACGCTCGGCGGCGGCAGGCTGCCGCTTGGTGGGCAATCGCTTACAATACGATTCTTGCAAACGCTACTGGCCGAATCCGCGGATCCTTCCGATGAAAACACGCACGCCCGTTTTAAGTCTGTTGGCAATCGCCTGCCTGCTGATCGCGCGCGACGCTGGCGGCGTGTTCGCCGGCCAGTGGTTCGTTGCCCCGAATGGCGCCGATGGCAACCCAGGCACGCGCGAAAAACCGTTTGCCACCGTCATGCAGGCGCAGAAAGCGGTCAGTCCGGGCGACACGGTTTACCTGCGCGGCGGGACATATTCCATGCAGCCATCGCAGATCGCTAAACAAGAACGCATCTACGCGCAAGTCATTCACCTGGATAAAAGTGGCACGGCCGATCAACCGATTCGCTACTGGGCCTATCAAGACGAGCATCCGGTTTTCGATTTTGCCGCCATCAAGCCAGCCGGTCTGCGCGTCAACGCGTTCAACGTGCCGGCATCCTGGCTGCACTTCAAGGGCATCGAAGTGATCGGCGTGCAAGTCACCATCAAAACGCACACGCAATCGATCTGCTTTGCTAACGACGGCAGCCACAATATTTATGAGCAGCTCAAAATGCATGACGGCCAGGCGATTGGCATCTATAGCGTCCGTGGTTCGGACAATGTCTTTTTGAATTGCGACGCTTATCGGAATTTCGATTTTACTTCCGAAGATGGCCGCGGCGGCAATGTTGACGGCTTCGGTTGTCATCCGCCGCGCGGTGGCACAGGCAATGTTTTTCGCGGTTGCCGGGCGTGGTTCAACAGCGACGACGGTTACGACTGCATCAACGCGCATGAGTCGGTGACGTTCGAAAATTGCTGGGCCATGGATAACGGCTATTCGACCAAGTTCAAGAGTCTCGGCGACGGCAACGGTTTCAAAGCCGGCGGTTATGGCAGTTCGCCGATCAGCAAATTGCCGAGCGTCATTCCGCGACACTCCGTCAAGTTCTGCCTGGCCGTTCATAATAAGGCCAACGGTTTTTACGCCAATCATCACATTGGCGGCGACGACTGGTTCAACAACACGGCTTTTCGCAATGGCCGAAACTTCAACATGCTATGCCGCCTGAAAGACAATGTCACCGACGTGCCCGGTTACGATCATTTACTGCTGAATAACCTGGGTTATCGCGGCGGCAGCGAGATCGCCAACATGGACAGCGCCAAGTGCGAAGCCAAGCACAACTCGTTTGCGCTCGATCTCAAACCCGGCGACAACGACTTCGTCAGCCTCGACGAAGCGCAATTGATTGGCCCGCGGCAAGCCAATGGCGATCTGCCAAACATCAGCTTCATGCACCTGGCGGCAGGCAGTCAATGGATTGGCAAAGGCCAGCCGGGCGAAGGCAAGTCGGCCGCCAGCAAACCCTACTTGGGCGCGTTTGCCGAGTGAGCGATCACGTTTATCGCTTCCGCTTTTCGGCCGGCTTAGGCTTGGCGGCGGTCGAAGGCACTTTGTCGGTGGCGGCTTTTGCCGACGACTGACTGCCAAGCTGCCCGAGATCCAAAAAGTGGGCGTCGTCAACCTCAGCGCGCCGCGTGGCGGGGTAGTAGAGAATTCGCCGGGCGATGGCCTGCGACTGCGGGCCGCCGACAACCTCCTGGCGATAGAGTTGCGCATCGCTGCGGCCGTCGCCTTCGAGAATCAGCATGTCTTTGGCTTGGGCGTAACTCACGCGGTAAGCGTTGGCGGTATACGTGGCGCCCTCGGCACGCGTGTTGCCAATGGCTTCGATCTCCGTCGATGGCTTGACGTTCGGTTGCGCGGCCGGTTGCGAAATTCGCAGTTGATCGCTAGTCAGCAGCATATCTTGCGGGCCCAAGCCAGCAGTGCTGTCGGGATCGAGTTTTTCGCTCCAGGATTTCACCGGACCGTAAATGGTCTTCACGCGATCTGAAAAAGTGAGCTCGCGATTGTGCATGTTGCCGGTCATACCGCGCTGGAATTGCACATTGACGTAATTCAATTGATCGTTTGGCTTGGCGGCAACCGATGCGCTGGTTGCAGCGGTTGTCCCGGCCGCAACTGGCATGATGTTTTGTCCCGGCAGGTTTGCCCCGCCGTGACGCCAACTGGTCATGACACCCGGTCCGTTTCCGCTGATGGCGCCAGTGGATTGTTGCAGCGTCAGATCGCGAAGTTGTAGACGATCGACAGAAACAACCTGCCCCAGCGCGATGGTGCGATTTTCCAAGTTGGCGCCGCCTTGGCAAACCACCCATTCCACTTGCGGACGCTGTTGCGCCTGCGGCGCGGCAAAATCGACACGCTGGGCCATCGTCACGGCCAACATTTCGGTGCGCAACATTCGCTCGTCGGTTTGAGCCAGCACATCGCGATCGTAACGCGCCGTGAGTCCATCGAACTGCATACGCTCTTTCCAGGTGATTGCCAGCGACGTCGGCTGCTTCAACGGGCGACCTTCCGAATCACGATCGATGGGCAGCACCATGCGGCCGGCGCCATCGATCCACAATCGGTTCTGTTCGCGATTCATGCGAATCGTTTGGCCTTCCAGCGTCAGCCCACGGGCATCGACAAAACCCGGTTGACCGGCAATCGACATCGACATACCCGGCGACTGCGCTTTGAGCACTTGCAGTTGCTCGCCGCGGATGATCATCGGCCGCTCGCCGGGTTGCGGCGTCTGCGTTTCGTTTAAGACGACGTGACCATCAATGCTCAGATCGTCCAATTCCGTGGCCTGCCCATAAAGCAGAAACTGCGCGCGAATCAAATCGCCCGCGACGTCAAAATGCGACTTGCCGGGCACGACGCCAGACTGGAGAGCCGCGCCAGTTGTTGCCGGGGCAGTTGTTGCCGGGGACGCGGCAAGAGCGCCGGCCGCGCCCGCGCCGGTTAGCGGCGAACTTGGCTGCCCGGCTGGCGGTAACGCGGTCGCCAGCGGATTTTGTTGTGCCGCGGCCGGAAATGGCGAAGGCAAACTGCCGCCGGGCGCGCGTGCCGCGCGCGCGGCGGCCAATCGATCGGCCTCCAGCGGCGAACGAACGGCCGGTTTGAACCAGACTTCCAAACGCGGCGTTGCGCCGTTGAGTTGCGGCGAGAGAATCTTGACCGCGCCTTGCGCCAGTAAGCGGTCGGGCATCATCGCCGGTAAACCGCCGGCATTGGACGCCGTCGCGCCATGCGACGCTTGTGTCGCCGGTTTCTTGGGTGGTGGCAAAAACCAAATGTGAATTTCGTCGCCGCGGATCGAGCCTTGCCCAGAAAAATTCAGCGTTGCGTTGCCGCTGAGCGAAGCCACTTGCGTTTGTTCTTGCGGGCGCACGCGCAGTTCGGTTTCGAAGTGTCCTTCGAATTGCGAGTTGCCGGCATCGCCGGACGAGCCGCGCAGCCAACCCGGTCCGACCGCCACCACGCGTTGCAAAGCGCCATGTTCGTCGCGCTGATAGACGACGCTGCGGGCGTGAATCTCGTTATTCTTCTGCTGTAACTGCACCTCGTCGGACGCTTCTAAAATCAACTTGCCGGTTTGAATGTCGTAGTCCAAACGTTCGCCGCGCGCGTTACCGCCGGTCGAAGGCGCACGCACAATCACGGGGCGGCCTTTGGCTTCGAAGCGTCGTGGTTCCAGCGGCGGCAGCACGCCCGATTTGGGTCGCACCGCGCCATCGGCGGTCCGCTTGGGTTGAAAGTAAATCGAAAGCAGTTCGCACTGCAACTGATCGCTGGGTCCGGCGCGACTGGCGCGCAGCACATCGACGCGTTCCTCGAACGTGGCCACATACTCCAACAGATCGAAGCGAAACGGCCCCTGGCAACGGACATCCACCGGCAGCGGCGGCGCGGCAGGGGTGGCCGCCGCCGGCGCAGTCAGATCTTTGGCAACGGGCTTGTCGCCTGGCAAAAATCCGCCGGCACCGGGCTGCAAATGCATGCTCACTTCGCGGCCAAGTTCGAATGCTTGTAGGGTGCCTAACCCGATGCCACTTTTTTTTCCGGCTGGATTGGATTGCATGTCCATCCGCAGATCGCGGCCATGCACCGTATTGGCGCCAAATTGCATATCGACGTCATGCGGAGTCCAAATCCGATTGTCGGACATCTGCACGTCGCGGGTGGTGATCAGCAGGTCGTCGCCGGCGTACTTCGGATTGCTCGAATTGACGGACGTCACGGGCTGACCCGGTTTTTCGACACTGCCCCGCCCGTGAATGGTGATCGCGCCAGCGAAAACGCCGCCTTTGAGATGCCCGATTTGCATTCTGCTCAAATCCAACGGCTTGTCGAATTCGAGCAGCGCGCCCTGCGGCGCTTCCATGATGATAAAACGGGGTTGCCGCGCATTTGTGACTGCTGGCGCGGCGCCGGGCAAGAAGACAACCGTGCAAGGCGTCAGGTTGACCTTGCCATCGGGCGTGGTCTGATACTCTTTAAACAGCAGTTTGAATTGTTCGCCTTCGAGCACGATCGGATGATCGAGTTCCCAAGAACCGGGCGCGAAGTATGGCTTCAATTCGGCAATTTGCGAATCGCCCACATCCACACGGTGACGGTCGCTCGCGACGACCGGCGTCTCATCCAGCGGTGGCTCGATCAGTGGCACCGCCACCAATCGATAAGCCCAAAACGCCACGACCACCACGACGGCGCCCATGCCAATGCGTTGAGGTCGAGTGTTGGTCATGAAAACGTCGATCGAGTTATCGAGAAAAACAGAACCGCGGTCCGTGTGTTGCCGTCGCTGAAGTTAGCGATATTTTTGGATCAAATCGTCCCAGCGCTGCTGGCTTTTCAGGATTTTTTCGATGGTTTCGCGAATCGCGCCGCAGCCGCCAGCAGCGGTCGTCACATATCCGGCTGCTTCCAGCAGTTCTTGCGGAGCGTCGGCCACCGTGACGGCTAGCCCCACGGCGCGCATGGCGGGCAAGTCGGGCAGGTCGTCGCCAACGTAGCAAACTTGTTCGGGTCGCAGTTTGAGTTCACTCATAATTTGCTGCACGGCCGGCGCTTTTTCATCCACGCCCTGTCGAACGATTTCAATTCCTAGTTCGGCGGCACGCAGACGTACGATATGCGACGCCCGCCCGGTCACCAGTCCAAACCGGTAACCCGCGCGTTGCCAGAGTTTGATGCCCAGGCCATCGCGAATGTGAAACCGTTTAATCTCGATGCCCTGGTTGTCGAAGATCACGCCGCCGTCGGTCAGCACACCGTCGACGTCGGACAGGATCAGTTCGATCCGTTGCCATTTGGAATCCACACTCATCTACGCACCTCTTACGAATTTCGTTCGACTATTCGACCAAGCGGAGCTCAGCGATGTTGCGTTGCTAGCACGCGTATCCGTTACTGGCGACAAAGTCGCGCGCCAGCGGATGCCCGAACATCTCTGGCTGCTGGCAAGTTCAGGAGCTTTTTTGCGGCATGTTTTGCGCAGTCGCCCCAAAGGCCACACTTTTTGGGCGTGGCACGATTCCGGTCTTGGTCGAATCCGCGTTGTTTTTTTGATCCACGCCGGGCGACGTCGCTGGCGGTGATTTGGAATCGGCCGGCAACAGCGCCACGACGTCCGTTATATCCAATAAGCCTACTGGTCGACCATCGCTGTCGACCACCGGCAGCTCACTGATCTTGCGCTGCGCCATGATGGCGATGGCTTCGGACAATAGCGAACCTTGGATGACGCGGCTCGGGCGTTTGGTCATTACGTCACGAATCGGGCCATCAATGGTGCCGTCGCGGCGACTTTCCAATAGCCGGGCCAAATCGCTGTCGGTAAACACGCCGCGCAAAATGCCTTGCGGATCGACAATCATTACTGCCCCGGTGCGGCGGCTAGGCAAGTGACGCTCGGTCAGCACTTGCCGCACGCTCATCGAGCAACGCGCCAGCCGGCAATCGGCCAATGTTCGCATTTGCTCTTCGACTTTGGCCAGCTTGCGGCCCAAGTTGCCGGCCGGATGAAAGCGATAAAAATCTTCGCGATCGAACGACCGCATCTGGCTGACCGTCAGCGCCAGCGCGTCGCCAATCGACAACATGGCCGACGTACTCGTGCTTGGCGCCAAACCCAGCGCGCAGGCTTCTTGCAAACTGCCGAGTTCGATCACAGCCACGGCAGCGCGGCCAAGTTGACTGGTTTTTTTGGCAGTGATGGCGATGATTCGCACGCCAGCCTGCTTGAGCCACGGCAGCAATCGCACAATTTCTTCAGTCTCGCCGCTTTGCGAGAGCATCAGCACCAGATCGTCGGCATGAATACGGCCGAGATCACCGTGGACCGCTTCGCCTGGATGCACAAAGTGGCTGCGGCTGCCGGTCGAGGCAAACGTGGCGACCAGTTTTTGGCCGATCAAACCCGCTTTGCCGATGCCGCTGACAATGATGTTGCCGCGGCAGTGAAAAACGAGTTCGGCCGCGCGATGAAAATCCTCGCCAAGTTGGGCGGCAATTGCGCTGATGGCCGCGGCCTCGACGTTCATCACCCGCTGGCCAAAAGCGATTTGTTCGGCCGGAGTTAAACGGGGCGTTGAATTCTGCTGCTGGGTTTGCATCGCCGTCATCCTTGACGAGAGTAGCCTGCGCGCGCCGCAATCCTTGCCAGCGCGATCGTTGATTCCGCCGGGGATTGTATCGTCCCGGTTCGCTTGCCACAACGCGGACTCTCTGGAATGGCCGCTGCCAGCACGCTAGCATTTCCGACGAATCACGTCGCGTCGCTCACATGACGCTCCAGGAATGGCCATCGATACGCTCCGCACGAATGGCATGTGACGGAGAGCCGCCAGGTTGATTTGAAATTCAATCGCAAAAGTTTGACCCAGCGGCGCGGCGATGGGTAAACTGAGGGTTCATTCCCAGCGGCGAACCAACCCCAACCCTCCGCCCGCCATGCCGCTTTATCATCTTCGTTTTTGCCTCGGCCTGCTGCTGACCGTTTCTGCCTGCGCGGCGGTTGGCTGGAGCGTTGCTGGCGAGCAGGCCGACGTTGCGGCGGCAACCGAAGTTCCAGCGACAACCACTGTCGCGGCCAGCCCGGTTGATCCGGCGACCGATCGAGTCGCGAGTGAAGAATCTCGCGAGTTTTTCGAAAAACAAGTCCGCCCGATTTTAGTGGCCCGCTGTTTCGAATGTCACGGTCCCGATGTTGAAAAGCCGGAAGGCAAATTGCGATTCAACTCGCGCGAGGCACTGGTGCGCGGCGGCGAAACCGGCCCAGCCATTGTGCCCGGCACGAAAAAAGGCCTGTTGATCGACGCCATCAACTACGGCGAAACTTATCAGATGCCGCCCAAATCGCGGCTACCGCCGGCCGAAATCGCCATTCTCACCCGCTGGGTTGAGCAAGGTGCCAGCGGGCTGGAACACATTCCCGGCCGCGGCGCGGACAAAGAGAAATCGGCCGCATTCGATCTGCAACGGCGCAAGGCCGAACATTGGTGCTGGCAGCCCATTCAGGACCGCGCGCCGCCGGCCGTCAAGCAGGCCGATTGGCCGCAGCAACCGCTGGATCGCTTTGTGCTGGCAAAACTGGAGGCCGAACAACTCGCGCCGGCCGCGCCGGCCGACCGCCACGCGCTGGTCCGCCGCGTGTATTTCGATCTGATTGGATTGCCGCCGACGGCCGACGAGGCGCAAGCCTTCATCGCCGATTCTGATCCCGCGGCGCTCGCGAAACTGGTCGATCGGCTGTTGGGTTCGCCGCAATTTGGCGAGCGCTGGGCTCGCCATTGGTTGGACCTGGTGCGCTACAGTGAGTCGCGTGGGCATGAATTCGATTACGACACGCCCAATGCCTGGCAATATCGCGATTACGTGATTCGCGCGCTGAACGCGGATTTGCCGTACGATCAATTTGTCACCGAGCAAATTGCCGGCGATCTGCTCGACAAACCGCGATTAAACCCCGCGACGCAGGCCAATGAGTCGATCTTGGGAACCGGCTTTTGGTATCTGGGCGAATGGGTGCATTCGCCGGTCGATATCCGCGCCGACGAAGTCGAGCGGCAGGACAACATGCTCGACGTTTTCGGCAAGACGTTTTGCGGCCTGACGATTGCCTGCGCGCGATGTCACGATCATAAGTTCGATGCGATTTCGCAAAAAGACTACTACTCGCTGGCCGGCTATTTGCAAAGCGCCAGTTACCGGCAAGTCGCTTTTGAGTCGCTAGAAAATCATCGTCAGATTTCTCAGCAACTGGACGATTTGGAAAAACGTTACCGGCCACGGTTGCTGCAGCTAACGGCCGAAAGCTGGCGGCATCGCTTACGCCCACTCAAGCAGGTTGCGGAAACGTTGGCCAGCGTCGACTTCAGCGATCTGACCGAACACGGACGCGGGCAGCTTGCCCAAGCGGCGCGCGAGCATGAGTTGGATGATCGACTACTGGCCCAATGGATTGCGGACCTGCAGTTGAGCAGTAAGGACGATCGCGATTTGCTCGCTCCGCTGGCCAGGTCATTGCTGAGCGGCAGCCAAGCGTCGCGGCAGCGCGAGCAAGACGCAGATGCCAAACAAATGACCAACTGGAAACAGGCCCTGCGTGAGGCGGAACAGGCGGTCTCGCCCGAACAGATCATTTTGGATTATGATCGCCCCGGCTTTGACGGCTGGTATGCCGATGGCTATTCGTTTGGCTTGCGCCCGCAAGCGGCGGGCCGACCGCTGTTGGGACTCGATGCCGCGCAACTGATTGGCTTGGCGCCGGGCCGTTCGACGGCGATTCGCGATCCAGCCTTGATCGGTTTGAAAGCCGCCGAGCAGACCCAAATAGAACCTGGGCGGATCAATTGGCCGCGCGCGGGCCTGACGCTGAAAACGCGGACATTCACGTTGACTGGCGAAGCCGTGCATTACCTGGTGCGCGGTGGCGGCAATGTCTACGCCGCGGTTGGATCGCACTGGGTCAATCATGGGCCGCTCCACGAAGCATTGGTGCATCAATGGAAAAACGATGGTGGCCGGCCGCGCTGGATTACCCACAAACTGCCCAGCTATCAGGGGCAGCGGGCGCACTTGGAGTTCTCGCCAGACGGTGACGAAAATTTGGAAGTGCTGCTGGTGGTTCAATCACCGCGCGTGCCGGCGGCGATGCTGGATTTGCCATCGGCGGCGGTGATCCAGGCGCTGGATGCCGCGCAAGAACTGGCGACGAGCGATCGACCCGCATCACAGCCGATCGTTCGTTCGTCGCTGGAATTGACCGCGATCTACGAGCGGTTGTTTGAGACCACGCTCACCCGCTTGGCCAGCGACGAACTGCTGCCTAAGGGCAAACGGGCCGCTTCGGCCGACGACCTCTCGCCGGTTTGGAATTGGCTGATCAAACATGCCAATTTGTTTCCGGACGCGCCTGCGGAACAGGCGGACCAACGCCCGTTGGAGCAGCTTGCCGCCAGTTACCTAAAAGAGCGCGCGGAACTGATCGGCAAAATCCAAAAGCAGTCGCACGCCGCGCCAGCCATGTGGCAGGGCAGCAGCGACGGCGAATTCTTGCTCATTCGCGGCAATTCGAAAACGCCAGGAGAGAAGCTGCCGCCGCGCTTCCTCACCGCACTCGGCGGAGAACGCCTCACGGAGTTAGGCCCGGGCAACAACCGTTTGGCACTTGCGCAGGCGATGCTGGCCGCCGATAACCCGCTCACCGCGCGGGTGATGGTCAACCGTGTCTGGCACCATCTGCTTGGCCGGGGGATCGTGGCCTCGGTCGATAATTTTGGCGTGCTCGGCGAGCGGCCGGCGAATCTCGAACTGCTCGATTTTTTGGCCAGCGATTTCCGTCGCGACGGTTGGTCGCTCAAACGGCTAATTCGCCGCATCATGCTCAGTAGCAGCTACCAAGTGTCGAGCGTGGCCAGCAATGCATCACAACAGCGCGACCCAACCAACCTGCTGTTGCAGCATGCGCGCATCCGTCGCTTGGAAGCCGAGCCGATTCGCGATCAAATGCTGGCCATCTCCGGTCGCTTGAACCTCGCGCATTTTGGCCGCAGCGTGCCGGTGTTTCTCACACCATTTATGGACGGCCGCGGACGTCCGAGCGAAAGCGGCCCGTTGGATGGCGATGGTCGACGCAGCATCTATATTTCCGTGCGGCGCAATTTCCTCTCGCCGATGATGATGGCCTTCGACATGCCGGCGCCCAGCACTTGCGTAGGCCGTAGGAACCTCTCGAACGTACCGGCTCAATCGCTGATGCTGATGAACGATCCGTTTGTGATTGGGCAGGCGCGGCTGTGGGCCGCGCACGCTCTGTCCGAGCCGCGGCCTTCGGCGCGCGTGACGCAGCTTTATGCCACGGCCTTGGCGCGCGCGCCAACCGAGGCCGAAAATTTGGCAGCGATCGAGTTCGTGAAATCGCAGGCCGGCAATCTTGGACTCAGCGGAGACGCTTGGCAAACGGACGTGCGGCCCTGGGCCGATTTGTGTCACGTGATTTTCAACATGAAAGAATTCATCTACTTAGATTGATCGGACGTGGTTGATGTTTCCGTATCGCCAAATTGCGACCCCCGCGATCTCACGCCGGCAGATGCTGGTCCGCAGCGCGCTGGGCTTTGGCGCGGTGGCCGCCACGGCCCTGCTGGCGCAAGACGGCATCGGCGCGGATCGCGACGAAACCCCACCTGCCGCCGCGCCGGTCGCAGACGGCGTAAGCTCGTCCGGCCAGCGCGACGCATGGGCGCCCCGGCAACCGCACTTCGCGCCGCGCGCCAAGAGCGTGATCTTTTTGTACATGGACGGCGGGCCGTCGCAGGTCGATACGTTTGATCCCAAGCCGCGACTCACTCGTGAAAATGGCAAGCCGTTCGCCATGAAAAAAGAGCCGACGCAGTTCAACAACAACGGCAACGCGCTGGGTAGCTTTTGGAAATTCCAACAGCATGGGCAAAGCGGCATCCCGGTCAGCTCACTGTTTCCATTTGTCGCCAAACATGTCGATCGGCTGGCCGTGATCCGTTCGATGACGTCGAAGTTTTCCGAACACACAAGCGCCAATTATTTTCTACACACCGGCAATGGTCAGGCCGGCCGGCCGAGTATGGGTGCCTGGACCGGTTACGGCTTGGGCAGCGAAAATCGCAATTTGCCCGGCTTTGTGGTCCTCAATGGCGGCTTGATTCCGCCCGGCGGACTCGACAATTTCAGTAGCGGATTCTTGCCGGCTTCGTATCAAGGCTCGCTGTTTCGGCCTGACGACCCGCCACTGGCCAACGTCAAACGCCACGAGCTGACAGCGGTCATGCAGCAAAACAAGTTAGCCCTGATGAAGCGGTTGGATGCCGGGCTCGCGGAGCGCGCCTGCCACGACGATCAAATCGAAACGGCCATTTCCAATTACGAACTGGCTTATCGAATGCAGGCCGCAGTGCCGGAGCTGACGGATCTCAGCGGCGAAACGCAGCAGATCAAAGCACTGTACGGCTTGGATTCTTCGTATCAGCCGACCGCCATTTTTGGTCGGCAATGCCTGCTAGCGCGGCGAATGGTGGAGCGCGGAGTGCGATTCATCGAATTGACTTGTCCTAGCGTTGGCGTCGATCGCTGGGATCAGCACACGGATCTAGAATCCGGGCACGAAAAAAACGCCAAGGCCGTGGATCAACCGATCGGCGCGCTGCTGGGCGATTTGGCCCAGCGCGGTTTGTTGGACCAAACGCTGGTGGTCTGGGGCGGTGAATTCGGCCGCACGCCGTTCGCACAAGGCAGCCATGGCCGCGACCACAATCCGTTTGCGTTCAGCATTTGGTTGGCGGGCGGCGGAGTGAAGGGTGGCACGATCCACGGCGAAACCGACGAATACGGCTATAAAGTCGTCGCCGACAAATGCGAAATTCACGATCTGCACGCCACGATGCTGCATCTGTTGGGCATCGATCACAAGCGCAGTACGTTCCGTTTTGGTGGGCGCGATATGCGGTTGACCGATGTCCACGGCGAACTGATCAAACCGATCTTGGCGTGATCGCGCGGCGCTCGCCGGCCGCCGGATCGCGTTTGGCTCGGCCGGAAGACATTGCCTTCGCTCCTGCCAGAGCATCCAATTGCAGCCGGAGCCGGTCGTGATCGTTCGGTATTTCCGTTGAGCCGAAGCAGTCTGGCATTTTTCAACCCCAGGCTGCTGAATCCCCCCGGCGCGGGTGCAATCTTGGTCGAAAAATTTGCCACGCGGGGCACTTGCCATCGCCCGGCTGCTTACTTCTAATAGGGGGGCATTTCCTCGCAGCAAGCGACGCTCCCTTTCGGCGGCTGATTATTCCAAATGGTTTGCGAATCCCGATTAGATTGAGGTCTGGCTTTGCGTTAAAATGGCAGCGATTGGCGATTCCGCCGCACTTCTGAATTTAAGGACATTTTCTTTCGTGGATCAGCCTCTGCGGGCGGAGTTTCGCGTGATCGAGCCTATTCCGCGGGCGACGATCGTGCATCACGTCGATCACCGACGGCGCGTTTACCTTTCGTTTGGACGGCAAATTGCCTGCCTGACGGAAAGTCGACGGACGCTGCTGGGCACGTTTCCGCGTGTTTTTCCGCGAGACTTCTTCAACTTCCATCGTCTGGCCCAGCGCGCCTCGCGCAGCGATAAATGCAACGTCTACGCAAATCGGCACGGCCATGTGTTGGCGATCCGCGCCGAGGCCGTCTACGCGGTGAAGGATGGGCAGTTGCGGCGAATTGGCAAAATCCAAGGCGATCGCGTGCTGCACGACAGTTTTGCCGAAGACGATGATGGCTGCATCTATTTTGGCGAGTACTTCGATAACGCCGAGCGGCGGCCCGTGCGGATTTGGCGGACCAATGCGGAATTGAGCCGCGTGGACGTGGCGCACGAATTCTCGGCCGGCAAGGTGCGACACGTCCATGGCGTGTTCCGCGACCCGTTCGATCCCGACGCGTTTTGGATCACCGCCGGCGACAGTAAAGACGAGTGCTGCGTGATTAAAACCGATCTACGGTTTCAATCAATGATCGAATTTGGCGACGGTTCGCAGAAGTGGCGGGCCGTGAAACTTTTCTTCACGCCCACGCACCTCTGCTGGATTACCGATACCGAGCTCGAACAGAATTTTGCCTGCCGCATGGACCGCCAGACCGGTCAACTCGAATTTGGGCAAAAAGTCGATTGCTCCGGATGGTATGGATTTCAAACCCATTCGGGTTATTATGTTGCTGGGACCACCGTGGAAACCGGTCCGGGCATTCAGTCCGATCAAAGTTCGTTGCTGGTCAGCCGCGACGGATTTCATTGGCAAGTGGCCGCGCAATTTCGCAAAGACGCCTTCCGGCCGATGAGCGTTTTTAAATATGGCGTCATCAGTTTTCCGAGCGGACAATTCGAGCTGCAGGACTTTTACCTTTCTGGCGAAGGTTTGCAAGAACTCGACGGGCGCGTGGTCCGCTGTGCTTTGGATGTGTCTTGAAAGCGACGAACGAGCGCTCGCGCAAATCCGACCAATCGCGGTAACGACGTTTTAGTGGACAGCAACATGGGCGCGATTGCAAATCGAATTCTGCGAATGATCTGCGGCTGGTTGGAGCAAACCTCCAGCGAGCAGACCGCCCAGCAATATCTACGCAATCGCTTTCAAACGCTGGCCGAAGAACATGCGGCCGTGGCGTCCAACCCGACAATTCGCCGTGACCTCCGCAACGCGGCCCGGCTGATGCAACAGATTCCCGGCATGGCAGGTTGGACCGGCGTGGAATTATTGTCGCTGCCCGACGCGCCGCGGACACGGCCGACGGGCGCTGACAAGCAGGCCGTGGCCGAGGCGACCCGCTGGCTCACGCAATTGCCGAATCAGCAATTAGTGAATCGTGGTGTCGTCCAGCGCGACGCCGGAGCCAGATTGGAATCCGTCGACGCGGCAGCTTTCGCCGGCCGGCAAGTCTCGCCCAGTGATGCGCTGGAAGCGATGTTAAGGCACGTCGAACTTCGTCGCAACGCGTGCCTGCGGGAGTTCGATCCGCCGCTCTACAGCCAGCAGGATATTTGGTTGCAGCGCCACGATGTATCGATCCTGCTGAGCCGGCATGCGCGGCGCGCGCAGGACATTCGCTTTTTAAATGCGGCGCTCAAGCTCAACGATTGGGCAATCGGCCAGCGCGGCCAGCAAGTGCATCCGCTGATCGGTGCGCGATTGGTGCTCGCGCTGGCAGAACAAGAATACTCAATTCTGGATTGGAGTCGGCCATGCGAGTTGCCATCCTCGCGCCCATCGGTAACAGCCTCTACGCGCGATGCGTAACCCACCTGCTCAAGCAAACGCCCGGCATCGACGTGGTTGGCGTGCTGGTTCGTACGCCGTGGACGTGGCAGCGTGTACGCTCGGAATTTCGGCGAGATGGCGCGCGGTTGCTGCGCAAAGCGTACCGCAAACTCGTACTCCGGCAACGCGATTTCGATCAGACCAGTTCGCAAAATTTACTGGCCCTGGCGCGCGAGTGCCAACTGCCGGGCAACTCACTGCGCGATCTTTGCCAGTTGCACCGCATTGCCTACCGCGTTGCCAACGATCCGAACGACGCCGCGGCACTGACGTTTTTGCAAAGCTTGGCGGCCGACGCAATGGCCTTTACCGGCGGCGGATTGATTCGTCAGCCACTGCTACAAATGCCGCGGCACGGCGTCATCAATTGTCATATGGGCATCTTACCGCGCTATCGCGGCATGGACGTGGTGGAATATCCGTTGGTTGAAGAACGCCTGGCGGACGAAGGCATCGGACTAACCTTGCACGTGATGGATCAAGGTTTGGACACCGGACCGATCCTGCTGCAAGAACCGCTCAAGCTGCTACCGGGCGAAACCTTCCGCACGCTGCGGCAGCGGATGGAACGCCTGATGGCCGAACTCATGGTCCGCGGCATCGTCGGCCTGCAACAGGGCGACATCACGCCGCAACCGCAACGCGTGGAAGCTGGCCGCCAATATTTTGTGATGCATCCCCGTCTCGAAGCGCTGGCCGAAGCCAAGCTGCTGCGGATCACGACCGCGTAGTGATTCGTGCGACACGCCAGCCTTTCGGCCCGATCAGGCCGGCACGCGGACTTGAATTTCGTCGCCGACGATGCGCGTTTCGAAGGCGTCGATCTTGATCCGCGGATTGTCGCACCAGGTGCCATCGGTGATGCAGAATCGCCAGGCATGCCAGGGGCACAGCACGGTATCTTCGTACAACTCGCCCGCGCCCAACGATGCGCCCATGTGCGGACAGAGGTCGTCGATGGCGAAGTAATTCCCGCCGCGGTTGAAGACGGCCACCAGCCGCTCGCCAACAGCAAAGGTATTGCCTTGGCCTTCCGGAATACTACCAACTTTGGCGACGGTGACGAAATCGGGCGTGTCCAACGGCGGTCCCTACTCGGCAGGCAGTTGATTGAGAAATTTGCTCAGCGCCGCGAAAAACTCGCCGTCGACGCCGTCATTGTGATCGCCCCCGGCCACGCGAACAAACTGCTTGGGCTCGTTCGCCGCGGCGAACAATTTTTCGCCACTCCAAAACGGCACGGTGTGATCGTCGTCGCCATGCGTTTGCAACAGCGGGCCGTGAAAGCTGCCGATTTTGGACGCCGAATCCAAGCGATTACGCATCAACAGACGGGCCGGCAAAAACGGATAATGCTGCGACGCCACATCCGGCAGCGAACTGAACGTGTTGATCAGCACCAACCCGCGGGCGCCGTCTTTGGCGGCCAAGTCAACGGCCACACCGCCGCCGAGCGATTCGCCCATCATTACCAAATGCTTTTCCGGCAAGCCGGTTCGCTCGGCCAGCCAACTCCGCGCCGCGCGGGCATCTTGCAGAATGCCAGCTTCGTTGGGCTGGCGATCGTCGCTGCGCCCGTAACCGCGATAGTCGAACACCAGCGTGGCCACCTTGGCTGCGTGCAATTCCCGCAGCAGTTCCGCACGATTCGTCACATTGCCCGCGTTGCCATGCGCCAGTAGCACCACGGCCTTCGCCCCCTGGCAAGGCACAAACCAGCCGTGCAGTTTGACGCCGTCCGCCGCTTCGAAGTTTGCATCTTCGAAGTTCAGGCCGGCGGGCTGCCATTCGCCGGCCGGATAACGCAACGGAAAGTAAATCAGCTTTTCTTCAAACAACATAACGCCTGGAATGAAGATGGCCAGCGCAATCAGAAACGGCCGTGCGACCCGCCAGATGAAATAGCGCCCTGTGCGTTTTTGAATTGGCTGCGGCATGGCGGTTGACATACCGCTAATGTAACGATTCTGCGTCCGCAGCGCAACAGAATACGCAGCGACGAAAAGCCAATCGGCGAAACTCGACGCAAGTTCACAGCCTGCGGCAAAAATGCTATGCCAACCAGCGTGCGGCGTCTTTGGCCCAGTAGGTCAGAATGATGTTCGCGCCGGCGCGGCGGATGGCAGTGAGAATTTCTAGCGCCGTGCTACGCTCGTCCAGCCAACCGTTGGCGGCCGCCGCTTTGACCATGCTGTATTCGCCCGAAACGCAGTAGGCGGCCAGCGGCACGCCGGGAAATTGCTGGGCAACGTTGCGGAGAATATCCAAATAGGCCAGCGCCGGCTTAACCATGATCAGATCGGCGCCTTCGGCCAGATCGAGTTCCACTTCTCGCAGCGCCTGATCGGCACTGGCGGCCGGATCCATTTGATAGCCGCGCCGGTCGCCAAACTGCGGCGTGCTTTCGGCCGCTTCGCGAAACGGTCCATAAAACGCGCTGGCGTACTTGGCTGCGTAGCTCATGATTGGCACGTGCGTGAATTGCGCCGCATCCAACCCGCCACGGATGGCACGGACCATGCCGTCCATCATTCCGCTGGGCGCAACCATATCGGCGCCGGCTTGCGCATGACTGACGGCCTGCCGGGCCAGCAGCTCCAGCGTGGCGTCGTTGTCGACATCGGTTCGCCCGGTGATTTGATTTACGATACCGCAGTGTCCGTGATCTGTGTATTCGCAGCAGCAGAGGTCGGTGACGATCAACAAGTGCGGCGCGGCTTGCCGGGCCGCGCGGATGCCTTGCTGAATGATGCCGTCGTGGTTGTAGGCGTCGCTGCCGGTGGCGTCTTTATGATCGGGAATGCCAAACAGAATGATGCCGCCGAGCCCCAACGCCGCCGCCTGCTCGGCTTCGGCGGCAATCAGATCGGGCGAGAGCTGACAATGCCCCGGCATCGAACTGATCTCGCGGCGAAGATTTTTTCCGGAGCGTACGAACACTGGCAGCACGAAATTGCCCGGCGTGAGCCGCGTTTCGCGCACCAGGGCTCGCACCTGCGGATGATAGCGAAGCCGTCGCAATCGAGTTTCAGGAAAACCGGCCGGCTCGCGTGGTTGTTCAGTCATGAGTTGGCATTGCTAGCAATGGAATTGGGACGCGGTTCGCCGCCATTGGCGAAAACTGCGTTGGCCGGTAAGCGAGCCCGCATTGACGCGGCCGTTGAATTTCTCATACAGTACTGCCCCGCCGCTGGATCATTCCATTGTAACTCAGAGCACAGAGCAGATGAATCGACGCAATTCTTGGCTGCGTGGTTTGTTGACCGGCGTTTGGATGCCGGTTTTTGCGTTTGCGTTGGTCGATGCGCAACCGCTGCCGGCGCAATCGCCCGGATATCTGCCGCCGGCGAACGCGTCGAACAATCCGCCGCAGGCGCGACAATGGGCCACTTCGCGCGATGCGGCCGATCGTGCGCCGGCCTTGCCAGCACAGTTTAATGCTCCGCCGCAATATCCGAATCTGCCACAAGCGGCCAGTGGCCCACAGTCTCCCACGCAGTCAAGCACATTCGCGCCCGCGCAAACCGGCGCGCCGCAATCTATGCCGCCGCAGTATTCACAACCTCAATATGCGCCGCCACAGTACCAGGCTCCGCAATATCAAACCCCACAGTATCCGTCGGCCCCGTATGCACCGCCGCAATATGTCGTGCCACCGCCGGGGCAAAACACGAATCTGGCGCTTCGCCAGGGCGCTGCGAATTCGCAACTGGGCACAACGCCACTGGGCACAACGCCACTGGGCACAATGTCGCGGCAGCAACCGCCGCCCGGCGGGGCCGCTGCGGCAGCGCCAACGCTCGTTGGCATTTGGCAGGGCCAATCCCACGAAGACGGAATTTGCACCGTGATGTTCGAAGCCAACGGTCGCGCGAGCTATTCGTTTTCGGCTGGCAAACGCGAACGCTCGGCAGGCGCGTTTCGAGTCACCGGGCGCGAAGAAGTCGCGTTCACGCCTGACGGCACGCACGTTCCGGAAACCTGGAGCGTGAGCTTTGACGCCACAGGCCATCTGCTGGTGGAGATGGAAGAAGACAATGACGACGATGAAGAAGAAATCACCCTGATGCGGATCAAATAGGAAACCCACCGATGTTCGGCTCATTGCTGAAAGATCGCGGACAACGATTGGCCGCGGCGCTGGTGCTGGCGTCGATCGTCTGGGGACTGACCGATGTTCGAAATCGGGCGCGCGTCGATCCGGACGATCCCAGCGCGCACAAAAGCGACTTCACCGTTTACACTGAAGCCGGGGCGGCATTTTTCGATGGCCGCGACCCGTACGCCGTGGCCAGCCCACGCGGCTGGCACTACCTCTACCCGCCGATGTTCGCGATTCTCGTGGCGCCGCTGTCGCATCTGGCCCCGCAGTGGCAGGCCGTCTGTTGGTTTTTCTTTAGCGTGCTTACCGCCTGGGGATGCTGGCGCGAATGCCAAAAAATCGCCGTATTCTGGGACTCTAAAGCGGACCGCGCGTTGCCTGCTTGGATGGGTTGGCTGGCAGCCGCCACCGTGGCATTGCCGGTACTCAATTGCCTGCAACGCGGCCAAGTGGGCGTGCAGGTCTTGTACCTGTTATTGCTGGGTTTCCGCTTGATGGTAGTCACACGCACGCGGGCGGCAGTTTGGCTCGGTGGCTTTTCGTTGGCGGCGGCCGTAACGCTGAAACTTACGCCACTACTCCCGACATTATGCCTGCTGAGCATGCTGTTTGGCATCGCCATTCGCCAGCAATTTCTGCACGCCCGCAAATCGCAAGTGTCGCGGCCGCGAGGCCCGCTGGCTATCGATTTACGGTATGCACGGCGGGCGGCGCTGGCCACGGCGCTGGGATTGCTATTGGGATTCGTCCTGATTCCGAGCTTGCTGGTTGGACCGGCGGCGAATGTATCGCATCTGCACATGTGGGTGTCGCGAGTGGTGACCAATCAGAACATCGGCACGGATAACGATTTCAATCCGCGCGGCATTCGCAACCAATCGCTGAGCAACGCGGCATACCGCGGCGGCAACTGGCTGGCTGCCGCGATCGGCGAAGGACCGGACGACATGCTGCTGGACGATATCTCCAAGTCGCGCGACGTGAAATTTCCGTTGGACTCGGCGGCATTCACGTTTACAATGCTCGCAACGAAATTGCTACTGTCAGCACTATTAGCTGGAGCAATATGGGCCGCCTGCCGCGCCAGCGATCCGCGATTTCTAGCCGTGGCGTTCGCGCTGTCTTGCCTGGCAACGCTGGTGGTCTCGCCGCTGTCTTGGGGCCACCACTACACGCTCCTGCTGCCGGCGGCGCTGCTCGCGCCGGCCTTGCTGGACTGGCAACGCCGCGGCTGGTCAACTCGACTTTTTGCCGCCACGCCGCTGACGTTGGTTCTGGCGCATTACCTGCTGCTCGATTGGACGGGCCGCGCAGGGTTGCTCGGTATGGGCATTTCAGCCTGGTTTGCCGTAGCGACCGTCGTCACCATTTACCGTGCGAACCTTGCCAGCAAGCAAGCCGAGCCCGCCGTTCAGCCGCAAAAGCAGTCGTCCGACCGGCCGGCGCAACATTCCCTACGAGCGGCTTGAACATCCGCACCAACGAGTCGTTCGTTCGAGCCGCGTTTGGGCAGGCCGACCGTCCGGCGCGACGCGTACCGATCAGAGCACGTCCGAATCGCTGGGCTTGGGGCGTTTAACCGCTTGGTTGCGAAGTTCGCTCATCATGAATCGCAACGCGCGGCTGTACTCGACCACCGCCAGGGGATAATCTCTTTTGGCGGCGGCCGCGGCGGATCGCTTTCGATAGGTGTCGAATCGCGTCCAATCCAAATTGAATTTGCCACTGGTGGCCGCGTCGCGGAGCTGATCGACCAGGTCGGCTAGCACTTTGACCATTTTTTCGTTGGCCACCGATGGCGTGTTGGTGTGCGGACCTGCGCCGAGCATTGCGCCGGGATGCATCGCCGCGCCAACCTGACCGCCATTGCCAAACTGCTGCATGGCACCAATGCCGCCGATCAGCAGCGCCCCGACAAGCGTTCCGGCAGCCGGAATCAACATGCCAAGCGCCGCCAGCACGACCGCAATCACCAGTAGCACACCGGCCAAAATCCAAAACGCTGGATGCGCGCCCGACTTCGGTTGCACATCGGCCGGACTTTCCGCGGAAACGCGCAACGGTTCGGCTGGATTTGCGGCCGCCGTGGTGATCTCTTGACCTTTCACGCGGGCAATGATCACAGTGATGTTGTCCGGACCGCCACGAAGGTTGGCGATATCAATGAGCACGCGAACGGCATCGCCCGGCGGCAAGCAGCCCATCAGCACGCCCATCTCTTCGTCGGTGACTTGTCCGCTGAGCCCGTCGCTGCAGAGCAGAAACGTATCGCCTTGCTCAAGCGCAAACGGACCTTCGAGATCGACCTGCACTTTGCCATGCGGTCCGAGCGAGCGTGTGATGATGTTTTTGCGAACGAAGCCTTGGATGGCGTCTTCGGTCAATTGACCGGACGCTGTCATCTCCCAAACCAGGCTGTGATCGAAGGTGAGTTGCTCAAGGTGCTGATCCCGCAGCCGATACACGCGACTATCGCCCACGTGGCCGACCACGGCGCCATGCGGTAGCAATACCAGGACGCTGCAAGTGGTGCCCATGCCGTGAAAATCAGGGCTGGACTGGCCGCGTTCATGGATTTGGCGGTTGGCGGTTTCGATGGATTTTCGCAGTGCATCCGGCGGCGAAAGCGCAGCCAGCTTGTGATACGAATGCGGAATGCCATCGGCGGCGATCTTGCTGGCCAATTCGCCGGCCGCGTGAGCGCCCATGCCGTCGGCTACGACAAACACATGTCCGCGTTGTTGCCAGTTATTTTCGTCGGCCGCCAACGCAACCGCGTACGAATCCTGATTGTTCGACCGCCGCATGCCGATGTCGCTTAGCACGGCATGTTCAAGACTCTCGCTCCAATTGCCAGTTGCTGAACTCATGGATAAACAACGCACCTCAAGCCAGAATTGGTCGGATCGATCGGCCGCCTCGCGGTGATAGCGTGGGCCAAAACCAATTTGCTATCTTACTCAGAGCGTTTTTTAATTAACAGAGCGCAAGCCGTTCCGGCGGCCAGATTGGCCAAGAGGAGTTTAAAATCGATCCAAAATTGCGATCCGCGCTCCGCCGATTGGCCAAAACTTTGGCCGAGCCTTTACGCCTGCTGCGACAGGATTTGCCTGCGATTCCGACGGACGAAAGCATACCCGCCCAGAATCAATGCCATCGAACCGGCCAGAACACTCGCTGGCGGTTCTGGTGCCACGGCGAACGAACTGTTGTGATTGACCACCGCCCAAACGACATGGTTGGTGTCGTCCACGCCATTGGCGCCAAGGAAGTTATTGAGATTGCTCGGCGTAACACCGTATTGTGCTTTAAACGAATCGAACGAGCCAACCGCATTGCCGCCAAAAGCGCTGTGGTAATTGTTCACGGCTTGGCCGCCAATAGCGCTGTCGCCATCGGTCGAGGGCCGCCAACCCGGCGTGCCCGGACCTTTACCATCTGGGTTGAGCCACCAAAGTTCGATTTCCTGATCCTGAATCAGTTGCGAATAGGGATAGCCGGTTGCCGCATTATTAAACGGAGCGTGGATGGTAAACGGCGAATCGCCATTGTTGGGATTCGTGCCATGAATGGTGCCGATATACGCATTCTCGCTGTAAGACAGTTGCAACACAAATGCGTCAGATGTGCCGGTGCCATCTGGTTTGTTGCCCATGCCGGTAATTGTGATGACATCGCTAAACAGCCCGTTTTCGGCCTCGCCATATCCGAGCGGCGAATTGGGATTGCTGGGGTCGGTAAACGGATAAGTCTCGTTCACGGCGCGAGAACGCCAACTGAACGTGACGGTACGGTCGGGACCCGTGTTGGTGCCCATTAGAATGGACGCAACGGAATTCAGACCGTTGCTGCCCGAAGGTACGGTGTTGATGGTGCCGCCGCTGGTGTCGCCACCGTAAAGCTGCGAATTACCAAAGGAGATGCCCGCGTAACTGCCACCGGAAAGTACGGGGAATGTGCCAAACGCTCCGGGAACGCCCGGTTGCGCATTGGCGGTGCCGTAGCTACAAAGTAGCGCGCACGCCACTCCGGCCACAAAAAGAAATCGGCGGTGGATCAAACGCATTAGCAACTCCCGGTCGAAACGATTGACAGTCGCCGCCGCCAACGAGGGCAGTCTATTAGCGAACACGGCTAGACAGAATTACAATCGAATGCCAGCGCCGTGTCAAGAAACTTTTTGGCTTTCGCCAGAAAATTCCAGGCAAATCCGCGGGCTGCCAACGAAAAAAGGCCGGGCGAATCCTAATGATTCGCCCGGCCTGAAAAAATTGCAAAACGGATTTGATCCGTGGTTGTTCAGGCGTTATTTGTCGGTCGCATGACTCACGACGCGGGTCGAGGGATCGTTTTCAAGCGCCCCCTTGCTAATGAACCCTTCGACTTCGGCGACGCTGTGGGCGCCGGTCATCTGCTCGCGCTTCCAGCCGGAAGAGGTGTGGCGATACATGATGAGCTGGGGAATCGAGCGTCCTTGCATCAGTTTGTCCGCCAATTGCGGGTCAACGTCACTGTTGACCTGAACGAATTCAACTTTGCCGAGCGCACCATCTTGGGTGACTTGCGGAATCACACTGTGCTTCATCGATTGGCAACCTGGGCACCAGTCGGTGCCAACCAATACGACCAACGGGCGACCATTTTCGGCGGAGGCGGCGTAGGCCTTCTCGTAACTGGGATTTGCGCCGGTAGCCAAGACTGAAACTTGCAGCATGGCCGCGAAAGCGAAATGAACCACGATAATGTCTCCTTGAAACGTGTTCAAAAACGTACTGCCCGTGCCACATCGAGATGCACGGACAACCTCACTTGCCCAAACCATTGAGCGGGACTGCGAGGAAAGAGCACATTGAGATCAGCTGTCTTGGGATTCCAACCTTCACGAACAGCACCAACACGTCTGCTGGTTTTACTTTGCCATCCGTGCCGATTTGGAATCCTTCCCAATGTGTTTCCGTCCAAAACCAAAACGTACATGAGGTGCCGCCAATGTATACAAGATCAAACGAGGTTCAAGGGGGGCAGGATACGTAAAATGCTGCGGTTGTCCGCGTTCTGGTTGAATAGATAAAATTTTATATTTAAATAAATTTTTTATCCAGGATTAACATCGTCCGCTCGCAAAAATGCGTAAATCTATATAATCGCCTGACTTCCAGCAAAAAAGCTTGGCAGTTTTCGTCGTCGCGGAATATAATTCGTCGCCAACTGCGCGGCCCAGTGGTACACTGCCGAGCTTTGTCGCACCTTGCTCACACTTCCTTCGAAACCCGATCTGGACGCCACGCTATGAAACTTCGGGTCGGACTCATCGGTTTGGGCGACGCTTGGGAGGTCCGCTATCGTCCGGCGCTTCGAGCGCTGAGCGATCGTTTCGAAGTGCGGGCGATCTGCGAACAGGTTTCGCATCGTGCCGAACAAGCCGCGCGCGAGTTTAACGCCACGGTGGTCGACGGATATCGGGCGCTGGCGGCGCGCGAGGATGTCGACGCGATTTTACTGCTGGCCGAGCAGTGGTATGGCACATTGCCACTGTTGGCAGCCTGCGATGCGGGCAAGGCCGTCTACTGCACGGCAATGTATATCGATCCGGATCAGGCACAAGCCATTCGTCATCGCGTGAGCGAGGCCGGCGTCGCTTTCATGGCCGAATTCCCGCGACGCCAAGCGCCGGCCACGCTACGACTCAAAGAACTCATCGCCACACGATTGGGCCAGCCGCGGCTACTGTTCTGCCATCGGCGCGTGGCCGCCAAGGACGTTATCGGCAGCCCCGGCGCGCCAAGGAAAAAAGAGGCTGCCACCCGCGATCTGATCGAACTGGTGGATTGGTGCCGGTATGTGGTCGGCAAAGAGCCAACATCCGTGCTGGGACTTGGCCACAGTATTTCGCCAGACTCATCAGAAGAAGACTACCGCATGATGAGTTTGGACTTCTCCCCGAGCGGCATGCCCGGCCAAGGACAGGTGGCCCAGATCAGTTGCGGCTACTATATGCCGGAAATTTGGGAAGAGGCTGTCGCTTATCGCCCGCCGGCGGCGCTGCAAGTTGCTTGTGAGCATGGCATTGCGTTCATCGACTTGCCGTCGACGCTGGTTTGGTTCGATCAAGCCGGACGCCATCAAGAGTCGCTGGACAGCGAGCGACCGGTCGGCGAGCAGTTGCTTTCGCAGTTCCATCGCGCAGTGACCAGCTTTGTCCACAACCCTTCGGGCTTGGAAGACGCCTATCGCGCGTTGACGGTCGTGCTAGCAGCCAAGACCAGCCACATTGAAGGCCGCCGCGTTACGCTTAGCTTTTAAAACTAGGCCTCGGTAGCCATGATTGCCGACGCGAGCAAGGCCATGCCGAAGCTTGCTTCGATTTAGTTCAACGAACCGCTGTGTTGAGGCAGTTCGGCGGCGAGCCGTTTGAGCGATTCGCTGACTTGTGGCATCGGCAAACCAATGGCCGCGGCAGCCAAGTTGGTGCTATCACTCGTGACTTGGCCATCGTGGTGATAAACGATGTTGCGACCGGCGGCCTTGGCGCTGTACAGCGCATTATCCGCGCGAGAGAGCAGCGACTGCGGCGAGTCACCGTCCAGCGCGTTGGCCACCCCGCAACTGACCGTAACATCCAGTGTGCTTTGCACCAGGCTGCGGAGGCGCTCGGAGAAAACGCATGCTCCTTCGAGATCGGTTTGCGGCATCACGATCACAAACTCCTCGCCGCCGTAACGACAAACGACGTCGGTGTCGCGCATGGTTTCGTCAAACAACCGTGCAACAAGTTTGAGGATATGATCCCCGTGCAAGTGTCCACGCTGGTCGTTGAACTGCTTGAAGTTATCGATATCAATAATGACAATCGCAAACGACAAATTGTACCGACCCCGCAGGGCGAATTGCGATTCCAACGTTTCGTCCAACGCCCGCCGGTTGCAGATGCCGGTCAACGGATCTGTGCGAATTTCCGTAAACGTCATCAAATGATTCGTTTGCTGGCGGATATGATCGTAGGCGTTGGCCAGTTGCGATGCCAGCTTCATGGTGGGCTGCAGCATCTCCTCGGCTTCCTCGCACAGTTCTTTCCAAGCCAGATCGTGCTGATTGGCCGACATCGAGGCAATGCGGTCTTTGAAGCGGCCGACGCTCGAATGATGCGCGGCCAGATTCCGCCGTAGGTTTTCGGCAATGCTTTCCAGTTCGCGCGCCACGCCTTGGGCGCGCTTGATCTCGCGGCGGGCCTGAATCTCTTGCGAAACGGCCGCATATTGATTCTTCCGCCCCATCACATAACCCAGCACAGCCACCGCGGCCAGCGCCACGGGCACGGGAAGCTGCAGATTCCAAAGCTGACTTTCGGCCACTAATAGTACAGTGAGCACGGGCAAATCCTTGCGCGACGAAGCGATCAATCTCGAATACAAACGATACAACTCTAGGTCGGATTTTGCTGGCTGCGACACAAACGCTCAGGTTTATGACGGCAAACCGCTCAGAAACGCTGTGCCCGACCGCCCTGTTCGGCGTCGGCGCGCAAAATCAACCGGTTTTACGCGAGCCGGGACCACGAATGAGCAGCATGCCCAGGACGAATACGCCCAGCATCATCAAGAGCCACTGGTCGCGTGGCACATGGTAAACGTAATGCCGCAGAAAGGCGTTTAGCATTGTGACGCCCCAAAATCGGAGTCAAGCAGCAACACCTCACGGTGCGCAGCGACGATCGTCGCGCCCTGGCAGTTGCTCATTACAACCCTAGGTCAAAAACACGCAAAGGCAAGGCGCACCGCAAGACCCTAACTGGCAAGGAATTGCGGCAATTACAGCGACTGCAAATAGGCCATCGCGGCTTGGATTTCGCCCACCGGATCACGAGTTTCCGATCGTTGGATGGTAAAATAGCCGCGGTAACCGCGCTCGTGCAGGGCCGCCAGAAGCGCGGGGTAATCGACCGAACCGCGGCCGACTTGCACTTCCAGCCCGCGTCGCCGAGAAAGATCCAACACGCTGTCGTTGGTTGTCACATGCACGATCGCACCCCCCAGTTGTGCTACGGCATCGAGCGGGGCATGACCATGAATAATCAGATTGCCCGGATCGAGATTCACGGTTAGCGAACCGTCCGGCAGTGCCTTCAATAATCGATCGAGTGGTTCCGGACCGAGAGGGCCGGTCTGTGCGGCCAGCAGCGCGCCGTATCGCTGGCCAAAACGGCCCAGGTCCGTCAAGACTTCCGTCAGTAGTTGCCATTGCGGGCCTTCCGATTTCTCCGGAATCTGGCCAACATCATTGATCAGCACATGCGTCCCGAGCGAGTGGGCCAATCGCATCGCCTGCTTCGTTCCTTCAACGCGACGGTCCAGGTCGGCCAGCTCGTGATATCCGCGCCGCGTGGGGTAAGCAACGGCCGACACTTTGAGATTCAAGTCGTCCATCAGCTTGCGAAACTGCCTTAGGGCCGTTTCGGACATATCCTCCGGTCGCAACGCATTGCGAATGTCCAACTCCACCGCCGTGGCACCCATGCGCTGCGCGGTCTTTAGGGCCTCGCGCAGCGGTAATCGCAGGCTTGCTAGCTGAACGGCAATCTTTAATGCTGGCACGACGAGTTCCTGGTGTGGCGCACGGGTGTGGCGCGGGCTGCAAATCGGCGGGCCGACGATCGAAAGTTCCGTCTGTCGGCCGGCTGTCGCTTATCCCGGTTACCGACAACGGTCGATAACGTAGGGAGATCGATTTTTCAAAACCGGAATGAACGCGCGATGTTGCACGCAATTCTTAGTTTACTGATTGTAGCGGCCGCCCCGGCTCCGAGCGACGCGCGATTTCCGGATTCGGTGGAAGTCTACCATTGCCTGTTTGACGAGTCCGCTGATAAGAATTTCGACGCCTGGCCCGACGATTGGGTGCGGCATCGCGGTGCCGGTTATCCTCAGTATATTAATATCGGCATCTGCGAAGAATCCTCAGGGCGCAGCCCCGGTTCGCTGCGATTTGACCTCAACGGCGGCCCCGCGCGGATCGATAGTCCACCCATTCCCGTGGCCACGGTTTACAGTTACGTGCTGGAATCGCGGATCAAAACCAAGGGGCTAAACGACGACGAGGCCTTCTTTAGTATTGCCTTTTTCGACGCCAAGCAAAACCTGGTCGAAACGCTGCAATCGGCAGTGGTCCGCGGCACCAACGATTGGTCGACGGTCCGTCTGGGGCCGTTTGCGCCAGCGCGGGGCGAATCGCGGACGGCCGTCATCAGCTTGTGTACTCGTCCCAATGGCCGCCCCGATCTGCGCGGCAGCGTGTGGTTCGACGACGTTTGGCTGGCGCAGGTGCCGCGTGTGACATTGACCACCAATCGCCGCCATAACGTTTACTTGGACGATCAACGTCCGGAGATTGCCTGCCGCGTGGCCGGCTTCTTGGATCACGAGCCGACCATGCAGTTCGAGCTGGTCGATGTGTTCGGCAAACAGGTGGCGCATGCCGAAAAGAGCCTGCGCCCCGAGGCCGTTTCGTCCAACGGCGAGCCGCAAATCAAAGTCGATCCGCTGACCGGCGAAACGCGAAAAGCGTTTGCCGGCAGTTGCGTCTGGGTGCCGCCGGTCAGCGAATTGGGCTTTTACCGCGTGCGAGTGACCATGCCCAGCCGGTCGACGGTGGTACATCAACGCGAACTCGCATTTGCCGTGGTCAAATCGCAGGACAAAATCCGCTCTAGCGAATACGGTTGGGCGGCGCCGCGCGGCGAACAGGCGCTGTCGCTCGGCGATTTGAGCGATCTGATGGATATCTGCAGCGTCGGCAAATTGAAGTTTCCGATCTGGGTCGGCCCCAACGATAACGCCCGCATCGATCAATTGTCGTGGTTTTCCGAACGGCTGAATTCCGAAGGCGTCGAGATTATCGGGATTCTCAACGATCCGCCGCGCGAATTGCGAAGCCAATTGGGCGAAGCCGAAGCTTTAACCGCCGCAAGCATTTTTTCTGCCGACAGCAAGCTTTGGTACGACTCGATCGAACCGGCGCTTACCCGGCTTTCGCTGACCGTCCGCTGGTGGCAGCTTGGCTCCGATAACGATACCAGTTTTGTCGGTTACCCGAATTTGGCGGAAAAAATCGAGCAAATCCGACGCAAATTAGCGCGGTTCGGTCAACAAGTGAATCTCGGCGTGGGCTGGCGATGGTCGAATGTCTTGCCGGCCGACAAGAACCCGCCGTGGAGTTTTGTCACGCTCAGTGCGACGCCGGCTCTGACCGCCGACGAGTTGGCGGCGCACCTGGACACACCCAACCCCAGCGCGGCAAAGCGCTATTTGGCAATGGAACCGCTGGCCAAGGACCAATACTCGCTGGAAGATCGCGCTGCGGACTTGGTCCATCGACTGGTGACCGCCAGCATCCACAAAGCAGATGCGGTATTTGTTCCCGACGTGTTTGATCCGCAGCATGGCCTGATTTCGCCAGACGGCACCGTCGGCGAACTGCTGCTGCCCTGGCGAACCGCCACGCATGTCCTCGCCGGCGCGCAGTACGAGGGTTCGATTCAGTTGCCCAACGGCAGTTCCAACGCCATCTTTGTGCGCAACGGCAGCGTGACCATGGTCGTTTGGAGCGATGTGCCGCAGCGCGAAACGATTTATCAAAACGACGATGTTAAACAGCTTGACGTCTGGGGCCGGACACTGCCAATGACGTCCGAAAATGATCGTCAGTCGTTCGATGTTGGACGCTCGCCGACGTTTATCACCGGTCTGAGCGAACCGATCGTCCGGATGCAAATGTCGTTAGCGTTTGGCAATTCGCAACTCACCAGCTTGTTTGGCCGGCCACAGAGCAACACAATTTCGCTAAAAAACTATTTTTCACAAAGCGTAGGCGTCCGCGTCAAACTTATTACGCCCGACGCTTGGCGGACCGTGCCGCGTGACATGAACGTCAAGCTGGCTGCCGGCGAAACGCAAACGCAGCCGTTCGAAATCACGTTGCCTTACGATGCAACCAGCGGCAAGCAGCGAATCCGCATCGACTGCGACGTCAACGGCGATCGACGCTATCAATTCAGCGTCTACCGCTCGATCGACGTCGGCGTGGACGACGTAAAAATCGAAGTCAGTTCGCACCTGCGGGACAATGGCGATCTGGAAGTCGAACAGCGATTAGTCAATTTGACGGACGAATTGGTCAGTTTTAAGTGCCAACTGTTTGCGCCGGACCGCAGACGCATGGTCTCGCAAGTGCTCGACCTCGGTCGATCAGGCGACAAGAAAATTTATCGCTTTCCGGACGGAGCCAACCTGATTGGCAAGGGATTGTGGCTGCGAGCCGAGGAAATCGGGGGCCAGCGAATCCTCAACTATCGCTTCGAGGTGGAAAAATAAGTGGCGACCCTGCGCATTTTTTGAGAATCTGCTTGATTTGAGGTTTCAAGTCTATTAGGATAGGCAATGTGAACGAGGAAATCCGTCAGCATCTGCGGAACTCGCTGGCGGATCGAGTGGCTTTTGGTAAACGGGAGAGAGCGCTAATGCATCCAAATTTTCGCGAGTCCACTCCACATTGGATGGACGCAATTATTGAGCGTTATCGCTCGCGGCTCTGGTGCCGCCTCTCTAAGCGAAGCTTGGCCGGACATATCGCTACCGAATTGCGCGATGTGCATTCGAATCCCAAATCTTGCGAAATCGCCTCGCATCCGTATTTGATGACTGCGATCAAGTGGGGCGTCGACGCCGCATCGAGCCGCGAATTTTCTGATGCCAGCCCCAGTTCAGTCACGCGCATGGCGATTCTGACTCGGCTCGGATATCCGCCGAACTCGCTGTCGTAATTGCTAGCACTCTTTTGCTCAGCGAAATGAATCTGCCAAGCGCTTCGCGACTTGGTCTGCCTGGCGGCGCACGTTTGCGTTGCAAGGTTCTATGCGCATTTGGCCGATCTCCGGCGTTGAAGCGATAATCCACGGCGACGCTTCAGCAAGACTCCAATCTCAACCGGGCAGATGACGTTTTGGCGATCGTTGCCGAAACATCGACCGAAGAGCGTGGGTAATTACGCTGTCCGGTTCACACGGGTTACCGATCCGTGATTCGCGCCGCGCTGGCAATGTTGTCAGCACCCGCGGTCGTCGGGGCATGCGCCGCAGCGCTAACGGAGAATGCGCGTCATCTTTTCGCGAATTTCGCTTTCAATTTTGCCTTTAAACATGACCAGCGCAAACGGAATCGTGCCATCGATGACCACTTGTTCCGGCTGCACGGCCATGGTGCCTTTGACGGCGAAACCCATCGTCGTAAACGCCGCTTGCAGGACATTATCGGTCCACGAATGCGAAAGGTTCGACACCTTGTCCTTCGAGTTTTCCAGCATCATGTTCAAGTAGCTTTTCAGCTTTTCGGTCGCGGCTTCCTGACCAAGGGCATGCGGGATCGACATTTTCAGGCTGGGCATATCGCAAATTCCAGATAGTTGGCGTAACGTTTCACGTGGCGAACTCTTTCTCGGCTGGCACCCATCGTATACCATCAAAGCCATACAGCAAACGGCCCGCACGGATAATTGGCGTGATCAGCTTACCTCGACCGCTCTGGCTGCAAGCCTCTCCTCTGCGCACACGACGCCGGGTACTGATTGCCCTGGCGCTGATGCTGCTGACGGCCGGATCGGTTGCCGCGGCCACGGTTTTCATTTTGGCGCGCATGCCTGATCCCGAAAGCTGCCCTCGACTGGGACTTGGCCGCTGGTTGGTGACCACGGATCTTGCCCAACAGCCGGTCGACACACAGCAGAAGTTGCTAAAACGCGTCCTGCACGAACTCGACGACGGCGTGGAGATTTCGGCCGTGCAGTCGTGCCTGAACGAAAGTCAGTGCTGCGTGCTTTGGCAAAACGCCGAATTTCTTTGCCAACTGTGGTTCCAGCAAATTGCGGACGTTTATCGTGTCGCTGCGGCCGACGATCGCAATCGCCTGCTCGACCAACTGATTGGCCGCGTTGAAGGCTGGGGTGTCATCGATCAAATTGCGCGGCTGCGCGAAGGCGAAAATGCTACTGCCTCCGGCGAGAACAAGGCGGTTTCCAGCGCCAGTAAAATCGCTTTGCTCAACGAATTTCACCAGCGAGCCCAACCCTGGATCGAATCTGCTCCGTCCGCGCGGCAACCGGACCTGCGCGAGTTTTTGTCCGCGCTGGAAGGACGTTTGTTTTTCCGCCAAATGAAAAACCTGCGGCTGTTCGGCTAACAAACGCT
Source organism: Pirellulales bacterium (assembly GCA_038205115.1). Taxonomy (GTDB): domain Bacteria; phylum Planctomycetota; class Planctomycetia; order Pirellulales; family JBBRCE01; genus JBBRCE01. The sequence continues at coordinate 16,683 of JBBRCE010000031.1, read as the reverse complement.
GGCCATCATTCGCCGGCTGGCGTTTCGCTGGCCGGCGGTTGCTCCAATTCTGGCTTGGCCACGAATCGATAGCCGGCGCCACGCACGCTGATAAAGTGCCGTGGGTTTGCCGGATCGAGCTCAAAATAGCGACGTAAGTTCAGCATGAAGTTATCGACGGTCCGCGTTGTCGGGCCGTGCGGTTGGCCCCACACATGCAACAGCAGCTCGCCGCGTGTGACGACTGAGCCTTCGTGCTCGACCAGATACTTGAGCAACCGCATTTCCAAGCTGGTCAGATGCAGCGACTTGCCGGCGACGGTCACTTTGTAACTGTCGAAGTTGATATCCGCCTGGCCAAAACTGAAGCTTTCCAGCTCGGTCCGATCGGGCGTGGGCGGGACCGCGGTTTTATTGCGGCGTCCCAACAGGTTGCGGACGATGGTCAGCAGTTCGTCCAGTTCGAAGGGCTTTTGCAGATATTGATCGGTGCCCACTTCCCAACCGCGGAGCCGATCTTCTTTGAGCGTGCGGGCAGTGAGCATCAGAATGGGTACGTCGTTGCCCGACTGGCGGACCGCTTCGCATACGGCATAACCGCTGATGCCCGGCAGCATGATGTCGAGAATGATCAAATCGATCGAGCGTGGATCGGCCTCGACCATCCGCAGCGCGGTGCGCCCGTCGCCGACGGTGGTCACCAAATAGCCTTCGGCTTCGAAGTTGTACTTCATGCCGATCGCCAGGTGATGCTCGTCTTCGACGATCAAAATATGTTGCATAAAGTGCGGCGTCGGGAGGTGGCTTGCAGCGTTCAGCCCAGTCTAACGTCGATTATAACGATTTGACGCCACGTTTTTCCGGCCGATTCGCATCCTCCAGGGAAACGCCTTCACTGGCGTTCGTTCGCACGGCCGGCAGCCGCACTTCGAAGGCGGCGCCCGGCAGTTCGCCGCGGTCGCTGACGCTGACCGTGCCATGCAGTCGCTTGACCAACGTGCGGACGATGTACAAGCCTAGGCCGGTGCCGGTTTGCTCGCGCTGTAGCTCGCTGCCCAAGCGCACGAACCGGCCGAACATTTTGCGGCGTAGTTTGGCTGGTATGCCTCGGCCGTTGTCGGCAATGCGGGTGACAACCTGCTCCGCCTGCAGCGATACTGAAATTTCGACGCGTGGCGTTTCGCCGGAATATTTGATGGCGTTGTCGATGATGTTGCGAAAAATCATTTCCAAATCGGCAGGTCGGGCGAGCACGCTAGCCGATTCCAACGGCAAGGAGATGGTTTCCAGCGGCAGCCGATATCGCCGGCAGGCCGTTTCCGCAACCATCGTCAGCAGCGGACCGAGCGCCACTTGCTCGGCGTCGGCGCCGGTTTGGCGGTCCAGCCGCGCGACGTCCAGCAGATGATCGATCAACGAATCCAACCGCTCGACGTCTTGTAGCATGAAGCGATGGAACTCGGCCTGTTGCTGCGCGTTGACCGGCCGCAGCGTCAGCGTTTGCAAATAGAGCTTGAGCGACGCCAATGGCGATTTGAGTTCGTGCGTGACGCTATCGATAAAATTCGATTGCCGCTGGTTGAGCCGTACCGCTTTGACGGTCAGCAGCAAATACAACACCACGCCTACCAAGAGCAGCGTGAAGAAAGTGCAGCCGACCGCCAGAATCGCCCAGTAGACGCCGGGGTTTGGCAGCGAAACTCCGGCGCTGACATTGACGACCACCCAGCCAACGATCAGCGCCACCAGCAGCACGATCATGATCACGCCCAGCGTGATGGGCCAGCCCAGTGATTTGCGCGTGATCATCGCTGGGTGAGTTCCTCGAGCGCGGCCGCAAACGCCCCGTAAGCGCCGTCACCAAAGAGCACAAACCGCACCAGTTCCAGCTGCCGTGCGCTGCTTAAGAAATCGATTGATTCCTTGAGCGCCAAGCGTGCGGCCAGATCCATGGGATAGCCGTAAACACCGGTGCTGATGGCCGGCAGCGCGACGCTGCGGCAGTTATTTTCTTCAGCCAATTGCAGCGACCGCCGATATGCCGCGGCCAGCAGTTCCGCTTCGCCCCGCTGACCGCCCTGCCAGACGGGCCCCACGGCGTGAATCACAAATCGCGCGAATAATTGCCCAGCAACCGAAATCACGGCCGCCCCGATTGGGCAACCGTCGGGATATTTTTGATCAGTATCGTCCATAATTTGCGGCCCGCCGCGGCGATGGATGGCGCCATCGACTCCGCCCCCGCCCGCCAATGCCGAGTTTGCGGCGTTGACCAGCGCATCGACCTGTTGCAGGGTTAGATCGCCCTGTGTTAATTCAAGTGTGCGCTGGCCAATTCGATACTGCATAATCAACATGCCTACCAGTTGCCGCTTGAGGAGATATTCGAGTGACTACGGTTTTTTTTCTGCGAATAAGACGTCGAAACATCGATTCCGCGCTGCCCGTCGAGCCTCTAGCGATTGTATCGAGCGGTCCGAGAACTCGACAGCCGACGCCCGACAGCGGTCGATACGCTAGATGATACCCTGGAGTGCAATCCCATGCGTTTTTTGTTGATCAACGACCGACGATCGCTCGGTTTGCGACTATTGGCCATCGCGATGCTCTTGAGCGCGCCGGCGTACGCGCGCGACATTTACGTCAGTAATGTCGCGGGCGACGACTTAATGGATGGCAGCTCGCAGCGGGCCATCAGCGGCAACGGCGTGGGCACTCGCAATGGCCCCACGGCCACGATCGCCAAGGCACTGCGAATCGCGCAGTTGGCGGATCGGATCATTATCGAAAACTCCGGCAAAGCGTATCACGAGAGCCTGAGCCTGCAGGCCGCGCAGCACAGCGGATTGGCCGCCGTGCCGTTCAGTCTGCAAGGCAACGGCGCCGTGCTGGATGGTTCGGAGCCCGTATCGGAAGACAGTTGGAAGCAGATCGAAGGCGATGTCTACCGCTTTGAGCCGGGCCGCGCAACCACCCAGCAATTATTCAGCGACGGCCTGCCGTTGACGATGCATCCGCCAGGGTCGCGGCGATTGCCGCTCGCCGCACTCAAGCCGCTCGAGTGGACCAGCGACGGCCAATACATTTACTTCCGCACCGAAGCCAACCAGGTGCCGCGGAAATACAACCTGACTTACGCCAAATCGCCGGTCGGCATCACCTTGTACAAAGTCAGTCACGTGGTGATCGCGGATTTGATCGTGCAAGGCTTTCAGCGCGACGGCATCAATTGCAACGATACCGATGGCCCCTGCTTGCTGTTGCGGGTAAATTGCCGAGGCAACGGCCGCGCCGGAATTGGCGTTAATGGCGCAGCCCGCGTGGCTGTGGAAGATTCGATTGTGGGCGACAATGGCCAGGCGCAACTGCTGCTGGACGGGTTGGGGCAGACGCTGGTCCGCAACTGCGAACTGCTCGACAACACCGCGCCCCGCTGGAAATTGCTGGGCGGCAAGCTGTCCATTGATGGTCACGATGCCGCCAATCCCGTCGAGCGCCGCGATACCACGGAGCCAGTCACGCCAGACAAAGAGGCGTACCGCTCGCCGTATCGCCTGACCAAATAATCGCGCGGCAATTACTTGGCTTTAACCGCCGGTCCGGCCACCTGCGGCTCAAGCAGAGCATCCGCATCGATTGCCGCCGGTTGCTGTTCTTCGGCGTCGTGCATGGCCTGCGAAACTTCGCGCCGGCTGGAAAGATAAACGCACACGCCCACCAAAGCAATCAGCACGGTGATGATTCGGTAAGCCAAGGCGACCAGCAGTCCTTGCTTATCCATCGCGGCGCCACCAATTTGCTGATACATGAAATCCAGCGCGGCCTCGAATGCGCCCAGACCATTGCCAGGCAGCGGGAGAATTCCGGTCAGCATCGAGATTGGCACCACCACCAGGTGATCGACCAGCGACGGCGCGCTATCGTGTAGCAGCGCTTTGGCCGCGACGAAAACGCCCAGCGCAAACAAGCTGTGAACGCCAAAGCTCATCAACATGCTGGCTGTCAGCACGCCCCATTGATGACGATATAATCGCAACGCCCACAGCAGTTGCGTCATGTGCGGACCGATCTTGGGCAGATGCGTAATCCAGCCGGTGAACCGGGCGTTTTGCGTGCCGGGTCCAAGCAAAACCGCCATGCAAATCGTGCCTACCACGGTGCACACCAGAGTCACGCGGCAAATGGCCTGCAGTTTTTCCGACGGATGATGCAGCATGCCCGAAAGCAAAATGACCACGGTGGCCAGTACGAACAGCGCGTACAGGCCAATGATTCGATCCAGCACCACCGTGGCGACAGCTTCCGCCCTGCGCTTGGGCTGCTCGCGGGCAACATAAAACGCTTTGAACAGATCGCCGCCAACGATGCCCAGCGACAGAAAATTCAGCAAGAAACCCAAGAAGCCCAGCCGCAACGCATCTTTGTTGGTAAACGGAATCCCCAGCGCAATCACCAACAGATGCCAGCGCCAGATGGTGACCGAAACGGCAGCAAAGCACAGGGCAAAGGCAACGCCCAGCAGCGGCCAATTTTTTTCGCCTTGAAGCAGTGTGTGGAAGTTGGCGTCTTGGCTGGATTTGTAGATGAGCCAGCCAATAATGGCCAACGAAAGCCCCCACTTGATGAACCCAATGACGAGCTTTTTCCAAAGCGGTTGATGCACGACATCCTCAGCGCAGGGGCAATTCAAGGGAAACGGTTAGCAACACCACGGCTTGACAGTCAGCCGTGCGACTGATATTTTTTCTGTTTCGTGCAATACACGCGGCAGAAGCGTCGCGGCGTTGCCGATAAGTTGCATGATGGAAGTTGCATCACTGGGGGATTAGCTCAATTGGGAGAGCGTCTGGCTGGCAGCCAGAAGGTCAGGGGTTCAAATCCCCTATCCTCCACTTATTAGCCCGGCTGCATTCATTTGCAGGCGGGCTTTTTTGTTGGCTGATCGACGCTTGCTCCGGCCGAAATCGTACTGCAAATTGCCGCAAGCGCCCATCGGAGTTTGCCAAGCTCAAACTCTGGCCGGCGACTTTTACCAAGCTTTGACCGCTGCAACAGCAATCTCGACCGCCACTAACGACAAACGCCAAGCGAGTTTATCGCTTGGCGTTTGCACCAACATAATCAACATCAAGGCGCCGGTCGGAGTCGAACCGACGATGGCGGATTTGCAATCCGCTGCCTTAGCCTCTTGGCGACGGCGCCGACGTGATGCGATTAGATTAAGAAAACCTTGCCGATCAGTCAAGGCAGATTGGCTGGGCGAATGCTGGCCCACGACTTTCTCAAAATCATCGTGACTATTTTATCGGATTTGTTGGTTGCAACAATGAGAGATTCTATAACGATCATTCAGGTTCGCGATTCTCAGCCGATCGCCTGCTAGCAATTTCATTTCCGTTGCACTGCGCGCCTGGCTCCATATAGGGCAGCAGCAAATGCAGCGCTCGATTTTCTTCCGCGGAGTTCATTGATGACACAAGAACTTTGGTCGGCCGTCGATCAGTATCTCGAACAAACGCTGATCCAGCCCGACGACTCGCTGGCTGCCGCCATTCGCAACAGTCAGGCCTGCGAATTGCCTGCCATCCAGGTGACCGCCGCGATGGGCAAGTTTTTGCAAATACTCGCCAAGATGCAGGTGGCCAACCGCATTTTAGAAATCGGCACGCTGGGCGGTTACAGCAGCATCTGGCTCGCGCGCGGCCTGACACCCGGCGGCAAACTCGTCACGCTCGAGCTGGAAGCCAGTCACGCTGCAGTCGCGCAGAAAAACTTTACGCAGGCAGGCGTGCAGGATCGCGTGGAACTGCGGCTGGGACCAGCGCTGGAAACGCTGCCCAAGCTTTTGGCCGAAGCGCGCGGCCCCTTCGACTTGGTTTTCATTGACGCCGACAAACCCAACAACCCTCATTATTTCGATTGGGCGCTGAAACTGAGCCGGCCGGGCACGGTGATCGTCGTCGATAACGTGATTCGCAAAGGCGAAGTCATCGACGCCCACAGCAGCGATGAAAACGTCCGCGGCGTGCGCCAACTTCACGATCGACTGCGAACCGAATCACGCGTCGAATGTACGGCGCTGCAAACCGTTGGTGGCAAAGGCTACGACGGTTTCACCTTGGCGCGGGTTGTCGGCTAACGGCCGGCAACCATCGCGCTGTCGGCTAACGGCCGGCAACCATCGCGCTGTCGGCGTCGGTTTCGACCAGTTGTCGCCAACTGCCGTCGCGAAACGCCAGCAACAGTTTCTGCGCCGTGGCCGGTTCGCGTACAAACAACTCGCGCGAAAAATGGCGACCAAACAAATCGATGAATCCTGGCGCCTGCTCGGCCGCAGTCCAATGGGTGTCGACAAACCCCATCTGCCACTCCGCGAAACTTCGCCGATCGATGTAGTTGCGCAGCAGCAGTTCGCACTTGGTGTGTCGCGGGTCTTGCGAAATGCGTTGGTACAGCGTGCCGACCGCTTCTTCCGGACCTTCCAAAACCTGCAAGAACGATCCCAAATGGTAGGCCAACATGCCGGTGATGTTGAGTCGGGCATTATTCTCGCGCGAACGCGCCAGGATTTCAGCCAGCTCGTCCTCGCTCATCGGACGCGCAGCGGCGCTCATGTACACCAAATGAATTTTTTTCGACATCACTGCCGGCCTGTTGTTTGCGGAACGCTTTCTCGCGGATGAATGGCGCGCGGCAAATTGCCTCCGCGCCGGCGAACGACTTAAATTTAGCACTCGATTGCGGCTCGAAATTTTGCCGGCACGCGTTTCCACCCGTAGCAATCTACCGCTAAACCGTTCGGTACACGTTACAGACATGGCCGTCGGAAAAATCGGCCCACGGTCACGGCGGGCCGCTACCGGTGTGCTCTGTCGACAAACAAAAACGCAGGTTGGATCAATCCAACCTGCGTTCGCCTGTTTTCGAAACACAGCCTGCTTCAGTGCGTTACCGTACTGAGCCGGACATGGCAGAGAGCTAGTCCCACCACCACTGACCCTTGGCCAGATTATCGAGCTTGATGTCGTCCTTGGCGTTTTGCACTTTGCCGCCGTCGTCGGTCAGCAAGTTACTTTGATCGAGCGATTTGAGCGGCTCGATGTGAACGCCGCCGCCGATGGGCGTCATCAGTGTGTTGTTCTTCCAAACAGCCGCCACGGCCGATTCCACTTGCTTGGGCGACTGCAACGTTTCGACTTTGTACTTGTCTTCGCTGGCAAACGTTTCCATCTTCCAGCCGGCCTTGGCGAAGTAGCCGCGATCTTGGATAAACGCCGATGCGACAGCCAGGTCGATCAAGTTACGCAACTGGCCGTAGACCGGCGAATGCGCGGCGATGTCCGGATACTTCTTGGTAAAGGCATCGACAAACAGTTTTCCGGCGCCGTCGCCACCGTGGCTCTGCGTACGCGTTCCGTCGGAGGACACCATTTCGTCGGCGCCAATCAGCTTCACGCCCTCGCCTTCCAGTCGCATGCCGAGGCCGTCGTTGGCCACGCGCACGCATTGATAGTCTGGCACAAAGTACCAGCGCTGCATGGCATTGCGGCTGACGCTGCCAGGCGTGGCCTTATCGATGTAGCTGGCCATCTTGACCGGCGGCCTTTCGAGCCCAATGCCAATCAATTTCATCCGATAGTCGGCTTCCACCATCACCCGGGCAAAGTGCGTCGTGGCCGGCACGCCGGTGACAGTCACATTTTGCAGGCCCAAATTCTCTCGCAATCCGCTGGCGATGTTGTCGGCGTTGCCGCGCGGATCGATGCCGCCGAGCTTCTTCAAAAAGGCTTGCATCTTGGCCAAGCCTTCTTTGGTGGGATCGATCGAGCAACCGATCACCGCCTGATTTTTTTGCTTGTCTGGACCAAACGCCCGCAGCGAAGTGATGAGATCTTGCAGTTCGATGGCAGGCCGCCCGGTTTCGATGCCCACCACGCGGCCCGCCGGATCGGTCAGCCAACCTTCGGCTGGGCCGGCGATCACGATGTCTTTCGTTTCTGGGTAATAGAATACGTATTGCACGCGAGTCAGTCCGGCCAGATATCGCATTTCGTCCGTCGGTTGGCGATTGTTGTCCAACTGATCTTTGAACGCGGCCTCTAAACGATTGAGCGAGACCTTGCGCAGCGCGCTCTTTTTACCGACTTTCGGATCGAGCGCGGCTTTGGCAGCCATCACGCGCTGGCGGCCGACTTGGCCGGTTTGATCGGTGACCACTTGCTTACGCAAGGTGCCGTTGGCGTCGACCACGACGCCGGCAAAACCGTTACCAAAGCCCAATGCCGGCGTGGGGTTGGTGTTGGTGGGCATGGTCTGCTGGGCCGCGGCGTATCGCGGACAAATCATGACCAGGGCCACCAGCAGTGCGCCGCATGCCGCACGTGCTGCGCTGTTTCGTCGGATAGATGCCGCAGCCATATGCCTCGTTCTCCTCAAGTCCCAAAGAAGTGACCGATTCGCCCCCATTTTTGGTTTTCAGGCCAAAAAATGGGGACTGTTGTTGACGTGTGGAAGTCAGGAAATGAGCAATCGCCGAATGATTGCATTCATCGATAATAATTGAGCCAAACGACCAACGCAACAAAATTAGGCCGATTTCTCACTCGCGGAACGACCCGAAAGCGCCGGTTTTTCCGATTGTTCGCCGGTTTGCCGGCCGCCACGACAAGCTGCGCCGTCCGCCGCTGGGCGTACGCTCCGGGGATTCGAAAATCGACCCTGTCAAGCACGCCAACCGCGGCCTAAAATTGAAGGTCCGCGTTCCCAACCGCCGTCTCCCGGAATTTGCGATGCAAATTGTCATCTCCGCCGTCGGGCCCGACAATCGTGGCCTGGCCGACCCGATTATTCACGATGTCACCGGCCGCGGGGCAAATATCGCTGAAATTCAAATGTACGACCATGACGAACAATGTTTGTTCGCCATGCTGTTGCGAATTGAACTGGACGCCAACATGCTCGCCGATCTGCAGCAGTCGATGCAAGCGATTGGCGAAAAAACGGGCCTCTCAATCCGCGTTTGGTCACCGACGATTCCGCGCGGCCAAGCCCGACTGGCCATTTGCACCACCTACCGGCCCGAGCCCGCGCTGGCGCTGCTCCGCGCCATCCGCGATGGTCGCGTGCCGGCCACAGCCGCCGTCATGCTGGGCAACCGACCAAACTGCCGTTCGCTGGCCGAACAATTTGGCGTCGACTGGCATCAAATTGGCGATGAAAACGGCACCGTCAACGATGATCGACTAATTGCCATTTGCGATCAGTATCAGGTCGATTACATCGTGCTGGCCAGATACATGCGCGTGCTTTCGCCTGCGGCCTGCTGGAAATATGCCGGCGGACGAATCGTCAACTTGCACCACGGATTGCTGCCCAGCTTTCCGGGCATTCGGCCCTACCACGAAGCCTACGCGTCGCGAATGCTGACCTACGGCGCCACCTGCCATTTCATTGTGCCGGAACTCGATGCCGGCAACCAAATCATCTATCAATCGACCTACACCGTTCCACCAGGCGTGAAGCTTGACGATATCATTCGCCGTGGGCAAGAAGATAACGAACCGCATTGCCTGGTCGAAGGCGTTCGCCGGGTGGTCGAGGGCGAAGTGCAACTCCATTTTCACCGCGTAGTGGCCCGTCGCGCTCATTAACGGAACGGCGTTTGCTCACGGATGACCAGGTGGAAACTCCGCGGCCGCCGGCGGGAACGTCGGCGGCCTACGATCATCAAACTCGTTAAAGAACAATTTGGAGCTAAGTCATGGTACGTCGCGCGTTGTCGAATTCGAGTTGTTGTAGCAGTCAAGCGGTTAACGTGGGGCAAGACGAGCGGGTCATTTCCGCTGCCGTTGGTGCCAGTTTGGCCGTGTTTGGGTTGAGTCGTTTCTCGATGGCCGGCACGATGCTAGCGATGATCGGCGGCGGCCTGCTGTACCGTGGAGTAACCGGTCACTGCCAGATGTATGACAAACTGGGCGTCGACACCAACGACGTTGTCAGCGCAGCGCGGCGTAGCACTGGTCGATTGCGTGCCGGAGCGAGCGAAATTCTGTAATCCGCCCCGGCGTTTCAAGCGGCCGCCGAGTGAGTTTATCGACTGCAGCGGACGCATTGTGCCGCCTTCGACAAATGTCGCTGGAGTTGCCGTTTGCGAATCGTCAAAAGGTTGACGGACGGCGGATTGTGCCTTAACATGCGGTTGAAAGCGAGTTGTTGGCTCCGTCCGCACGTTTTGCCCGGCGGCAGTCTCGCACAGATCATTGATCGCTTTTAGCAAGGGAGGCATATCATGCCGCTGTTCGAGGTCGAGACGGACGCACATATCATCATCACATGGGCCGCCGGTGAAGACGCCGCGACAGACGTCGTCAACGATGCGTACCCTACGGAGAAGGTCATCCGCATGACCAAACGCCCGCGCGATACCTGGGTGATTTCCAAGTCGGCACTCGGCATCGCCGGGCGGACCGATCCCTGTCACACCGCGCGTGATTGCCTCTCAAAGGCCGCCGGCGACAAAGTCCACGCCATCCGTCTCTACATGCACGAGACCGGCACGGATTTGGAGCGCGCCCGCAAAGTGATCGAATCCAATATGGTCATGGGTTGGTAGGCAACCTCACGCCGATGAGAACCGATTGCGGCTTACAAAAAATAGCCCCCGTATTTATACGGGGGCTATTTGCATTTGACGAGATTCTTCGAAACCGACCGGCGATTGAGCACGCCGGCTGGGCGACTAACGTGCCATCGAGGCGCCGGCTGCGGCCGATCCGCTGATACCGACGCCTGGATACCCGGCGGCTGGCGGGGTGTAACCCGTGCCGGTTGCGCTGGGATTGTACGCAGGAACTTGGTTGTAACTCGACGCTCCGGCTGGTGCATAGCTGCCAGTCGGGGCAGGTGCATAGCTGCCAGTTGGCGTCGCCGTGGTCGGATAGTTGCTGTTATACCGAGCAGGAGCCGCGGTACCGGCCGATGGCGGCGGCGCCATTCCGCCGTTGTTGCTGTCGGCGCCGGCCGCTGGCGGCCAGTTGGTAGCCGCTGCGGGAGCCGCGGGAGCCTTGTAATCGCGAACGCTGCCCGGGTGATACGAGCTGGGCGGATTGGTGGCAACTTGTACGTAGCCCGGACCGGCTGGCGGAGTGTAACCCGTTTGGCCCACATCAGATTTCGGGACGGCATAGCCCGGCGCCATGCCGGAGTTCATCGCCTGGGCAGGCGATTGCGCGGCCATGGGATCTGAAGTCGGTCGAGCGGCCATACCGTAATCGTTGGTCGCAGGGCTGCTGTTCCAAGACTGAGCCGGAGCCGCTTGAGCCGGCACGGTCTGCGCGGCAGGCGCGACGGCCAGTTGGCCGCTGGTTGCATTCGGACGGGGTCCGAGGGCATCGTCGGCCGCGGTATATCGCGAAGGCATTGCGGTCGATGCGCTGGGCGCGACCATTGCCGGGCTCGTGGCATACGAATTGTTGATGGTCGTAGGACCGGCGGTTGCGCCCGGATACGAACCGTAGTAGCCGGATTGCGGCGGAGTGGTCGGCGCACTCGCATAAGGACTGTTGGCGGTAACGGCTGCCGGCGTGGCAGTCGAGGGATACGTGGTCGGCGCGCCATAACCTGAGTTCGGATACGACGGCGTGCTGTAAGCCGATTGCTGCGCGTATGGGCTGCCCGCTGGCGCGCCGTAAGCGCTGCCGCTTGCCGGAGCGCTGCCGCCGACCATTGCGTTCGAGTAAGGATTTGACGAAGTCGGCGCTGGCGTGGTCGCCGCAGGTGCGCCGTAAGCCGAGCCATAAGCGGGCGCCGCGGAATTGGCGGCGACGCTGGGCTTGGTCACCGTCGAATTCGCCGGCAACGCCTTGGGCGTGCTGCTACTGGCCAGCGGAACCGTGTTGTCCGGCTTCTTTCCCCATTGCATCCAACTTGGTGTTTGACATCCTGTCAGCATCACCAATGTTGATCCGACGACCAACATGAATCGTCCCGTGGAGCATCGCATTGCTGCACCTTCTCGAAAACAGAAAGGCGCACGTCCAGACAGGCGTTGTGGCATCCATGCCACGCCCGCTGAGACGTTCCCTTCCCTGGGAACATTTTTTAAATCTGTATTAACGACAACGGCCTACGGGGGCCACTGTGCTCATCGACATTCCGCCGGGCGGAATTGATACAATCCCTAGATATTACCAAACGCTAGCGGAACAAATGCTCGCTAACGAGAAGCCTGTTCGGGGCGGGATTATAGGAGCATCGCCTGAACAGTCAACGCCAATTTCTCACATTTCAAGCGGCTTGATTCCACTGGGCAATCCGCGCGGCGGCGAATTCCACAAATCGATCGGCTTCAATCGCCACGCGCGCACGAGCCAATAGCCGCTGATAATAGGTCAAATTGTGCGCGGTCAGTAGTATTGCGCCCAACATCTCGTTGGTCATAAACAAATGCCGCAGATAACCGCGGCTGCGCCGACAAGCAACGCACGGACAACCGTCCTCCAGCGGGCGCGGGTCCAACGCGTATTGCCGGTTTCGTAACCGAATCTGTCCGGCGTCCGTGTACGCCATGGCATTGCGTCCGTTGCGCGTGGGCAGCACGCAATCGAACAAATCCACACCGCGACGCACCGCCTCAAGCAAATCTTGCGGTCGCCCAACGCCCATCAAATAACGGGGCTTGTCAATCGGCATGGCTGGCGTGGTCGAATCCAGCACGCGATACATCTCGGCCGGCGCTTCGCCGACGCTTAAACCGCCGATCGCATAACCCGGAAAATCGAGCGCCGCCAGCCGCTCGGCGCACTGCACGCGCAGATCAACATCCAACCCGCCTTGCACAATTGCAAATTGCGCTTGGTCGGCGCGGCGGGCGGCGTCGCGGCAACGCTGCGCCCAACGAATGGTTCGCTCCATCGCGTCAACCACCGCTTCCGGCGTGTTAGGCAGCGCCACGACATGATCCAGCACCATCGCCACATCGCTGCCGAGCGCTTCTTGAATTTCGATTGCGCGCTCGGGCGAAAGCTGAATCAAATCGCCATCCAAGTGCGAGCGAAACAGCGCATGTTGCTCGGTGACTTTGACTTTGTCGGCCAGGCTAAAAACTTGAAAGCCGCCGCTGTCAGTGAGAATCGGTCCGGTCCAGCCCATGAATTGGTGCAGTCCGCCCAACTCGGCAACCACGCGTTCGCCGGGCCGCAGCGCCAGGTGATAGGTGTTGGAAAGCACCATCTGCGCGCCGGTCTCGGCCACCTGGCCGATCTCCAATCCCTTGACCGTGGCTTGGGTGCCCACCGGCATGAACGCCGGCATCTCGACCGCACCGTGCGGCGTAACAAACGTGCCGCGGCGCGCGGCCGAATGTGCGTCGACGTGATGGAGTTGAAACGAAAACATGCAGCCGCAAAGCCTAACCGATCCGCGCGAAGAGGTAAATGAGGGATGAGTGCGTCAGTGAAACGAATCAGCAGCTCCGCGGGTTCCGACTTACTTTGAACTTTCAAACACTTTTGAACTGGTATTTCGGCAGAGTGCGTTTGTGTAGAATCAAACCGTCAACGTTTCTTTGCAGTTTCCAAACGAGCGCTTTCCTGATGATTACCGACGCCGCATTTCCGGTCCTGTCCAGCGATGAACTGAGCTGCCTGCGCAAGACGGCTCAATCGCGCGACTATCGCGACGGCGAAACCGTATTTCAAGCCGGCACAGCCGAAATTGATTTTCACGTGGTCGAATTCGGCGAATTGGAAATCACCAACCCAGCCAACGACGACCAGCATGTGGTCACCCACGGTCCAGGGCAGTTCGCCGGAGACATCGACCTGCTCACCGGTCGGCCGGTAATTGTCTCCGCCAGGGCCAAGGGCGCAACGCGTATCTTGCAACTGCCGAATCATAAACTCCGCCAGTTGCTTAATCGCGTGCCGTCGCTGAGCGAAAAACTCATGGGCGCGTTCACCTTGCGTCGCGAGTTGCTGAGCCAATCCGGAACGCTCGGCCTGCGCGTCGTCGGCCCGCCCTACTGTCGCGATACCACCGTGGTCCGCGAATTTCTCTACAAAAACTTCGTGCCGTTCAATTGGTCGGAAACGCTGACCGACACAGTCCGCCACTCACTTGAAGCGGCCGGCATCAAGGTCCGCACGCCCACCATCGAGTGCGCCGGCGGACAGGTGCTGGTGAATCCCACGCTGCGCGAGTTGGCCAAGGCAGCCGGCATTTGGCGAAGCTGCCCCACCTCGGAAGTGGATCTCACCATCATCGGCGCCGGGCCGGCCGGCATCACGTCGGCCGTGTATGCGGCGTCGGAAGGCCTTTCGACACTTGTGGTCGACAGCCTCGGCCCAGGCGGTCAGGCCGGCGGTTCGTCGCGAATCGAAAACTTCATCGGCTTTCCGGCTGGCTTGAGCGGCGCCGATCTGGCCACGCGCGGCGTGCTGCAAATGCTCAAATTCGGCGCACAGATCGTAGCGCCAGTCGCCGTGCAGCGGCTTGAAGTTGCCCAGGCCGCCGACGATTTTCATATCGTCCATGTCGATTGCGGCGCGGCAATTCGCAGTCGCGTGGTGCTGATTGCCACCGGCGTGAATTGGCGAAAGCTAAGCGCCGAAGGAGCCGATCGCTTCGAGCGCGCGGGCGTGTTCTACGCCTGCACTGCGGTCGAAGCCACGCTCTACGACCAACAAGACGTGGCCGTGGTGGGTGCCGGCAATTCGGCCGGCCAGGCTGCCATGTACATGGCCGAATGTTGCCGCACCCGCACCGTGCACATGGTGGTTCGCAGCATGCTAGGGCCAGCCATGTCGTCGTATCTGGCCAACCGAATTCGCAACATGCCCAACATCGTGTTGCACGAACGTTCGGAAATCACCGCCGTGCAGGGCGAATCGCGGCTGGAAACCATGGACATCAAAACCAAAAACGCCGCCGAACTCTGCCAGGTACCCTGTGCCGCGGTGTTTGTGTTCATCGGATCCGAACCCGGCAGCCGCTGGTTGCCGCCAGAAATCGCCCGCGACCAGCAAGGTTTTCTGCTCACCGGCGCAGACGTCTCGCGCGCCGGCCTGTGGCCCATTGCTGACCGCGATCCTTGCCCGCTGGAAACGAACCTGCCAGGCATTTTGGCCGCCGGCGACATCCGTTCGGGCTCGACAAAGCGCGTGGGGTTTGCCGTGGGCGATGGCTCGATGGCCGTGACCTGCGTGCATCGCTTGCTGTCGATTCGCACCTGACGCGTCAGACGATGACCTTAAACGGATGCCGGCTCGCTGCCACGACCTTGTGACCGTTGTCGTCCATCAGCAGTAACAAGTGTACGCCGCGCTGCTTGGCGACTACCTTGATGGACTTCAAGCTGCCCGCGAATTTTTCAATCGATGTCATTCGCCGCGAACTCATCGTCTTCGTGCCATCCGCCACGCCGCCGATCCAAGCGTCGATCCATCGTTCGCGCCGATTCTTCTGCGGTACTGTCATCACGAACATCCATCGAGTTACTTTGAATCGGCCAATTCAATTCCATTGGCAATGGCCGGTTCGTCGGCCGCGCTGGCGCGCGCTGCACGTTTCTCATCCGAAACATGCGGTCTGTCTGCCGACGACGCACACGGTTTTTGGCACTTTGCAAAAACGCAGCCACGGCACAACGGCGCTAAGTTGCGTTACAATCATTTTAACGGGCGACGTTCGTTTTCCCAGTTCCTACCGCGACTTTTATGTTAGCCATCATCAATCTGTTTGCCGTGATCGGTGGCCCAGTTGCCGTGATATTTCGTTTGCGCAACTACTGGACGCGCGGATCCTTGGTGGCGCTGTCCGGCGCGAATTCGCGTAAAACATTGTTTGCCTGGCTGGCCGCGCTCTCGCTGTTGACCAGTTTGCTGCTCGTCGAAGCGGCCCGGCGAATTGCCGAAGCAGAACCGGTTCACATCCGCATCCGGCAACTGCTGCAGCGGCGGCACGAACTTTTGGAAAGCAACCAGTTGTTGCTGAACCAGCAGCGCGCGTCACTTGAATCGACCCCGCCCGACTTGCAAACCGCCGCCAAACTGGCGGAAACGATTCGGCAGCAGCGAGAGGAGTCGGAACCACTCAAAGCACGGATTGACCAGAAGATTGCCCTCGAAGAACAAATCCTGAAAGTCGTTCTACCAACTCGGACCGATCTGCGGGCATCGCTGGCGGACTTCAAACTGCGACTGCGCGACATTCCGCGGCAACCGTGGCAATTTCTGACCGCTTCGACCACGGTCCAACTCTCACTGGCCGTGCTGACATTCTTCAACGGCTTGGTCTGTCTGCGGGTTGCCACCGGCCGTCAGCAGGTGCGCGCGCATGGTTTATGGCAAGCCGAAGCCTTGGTCCGCTGGCGACATTGCCGCGCGTATCATTAGGACGACAATCGGCTGATCGTCTTGATCGGCAAATCGCCAACCCTGCTGACGTTTCCAATTGCCGCATCCGACAAACCGGCCGTCGAAAAACTGTTAAGCGAGCAAATCGTTGGTCGCTAAGCTCATGCGGCAATGGCAAAGTTGGCTTTAAGCGAGCGAAACGCCGATCGCACCGCTTTGCACCCGTTGACTTTTGCAACGCGATATAGTATACTATTGTTCATATATCTCGCGGGCGGAAGTCTGCCCAATGCGGGACAACGGATTTGAGGCCAACCCAGGGCTCTGACAACTCAGCGTGCAAAGGCAGGCA
>JBBRCE010000030.1:0-59743 GCA_038205115.1 Pirellulales bacterium | reverse complement strand
ATCGGCGGAATGGATTGAGTCGGGTTGGCATTTGTGCGCTGCCAGCTTGACAATTCGCCCAATGCGAGTCGCACCATTGCCGACGAATCGCGGCGCGGCGTTGCAACTCCACACGCGTCCGGTACCGCACAACTGCGATTTCGGGTTTCAAACGCCCGGTGAGTAAGCCGCCTTCGTGCAGTAAATCGTCGAGGATTACCAGCGATTGCCGCAGCCGAGCTTGTTCTACGGATTCATCTGGCTTTCACCTTGGCCAACTCTTCCCACAGATGCGCGCTGCTTTTGATGCCGCGGTGGAAGTCGGCCAGGCAAAACTTTTCGTTAGGGCTGTGCGTGTTGTCGTCGTCCAAGCCCCAGCCCAGCAGCAGCGTGTCCACGCCAAGTTCCTGCCGGAAGGTGTTGACCACGGGAATCGAGCCACCTTCGCGAATGAACACCGGCTTGGCGCCAAATCCGCGCTCCACCGCGTTGACCGCCGCCTGCATGTAGGGGCTGTCGAGCGACATCACGATGCCCGGGGCACCGTGAAAATCGATGAGTTCCATCGTGATACCCGGCGGGCAAAGTTCGCGCAGCATTTTTTCGAGCGCCAGGCTGAGCCGCTTGGGATCTTGATTAGGCACCAGGCGGAAGCTGAACTTCGCGCCGGCTTTGGCCGGCAAGATGGTTTTGGCGCCTTCGCCCTGGTAACCGCTCCATAAGCCGTTGATGTCGCAGGTGGGCCGCGCCCAACGTCGTTCGAGCGTGGTGTAACCATCTTCGCCGCTGACCGCCTGCACGCCAATTTGCTGCATGAATGCGGCTTCGCTAAACGGCAACGCGGCAAATTGTTGACGTTCGCGCGGCTCAAGCGGCACGACGTCGTCGTAAAAGCCCGGCACGGTGACGCGGCCATGCTCGTCGCGTAGCGCGGCCATCATTTTGCACAGCGCATTGGCCGGATTGGTCACGCCGCCGCCAAACGTGCCGGAATGCAAATCTTGTTTGGGACCGGTCAGCCGCAATTCGTAATACGCAATGCCTTTCAGACCGTACGTGATGGCCGGTTGACCGGGGCCGAATTGGCTGCTGTCGCTGACCACCACCACGTCGCACTTGAGCCGCGCGCGATTATCGGCGATGAATTGATCGAGATTTTTGCTGCCGACTTCTTCTTCGCCTTCGATCAAGAATTTGATGTTGATCGGCAGTTTGCCGGCGGTCTGCATCCACGCTTGGGCGCTTTTGACATGCGTCAGCATTTGCCCTTTGTCGTCCGTGGCGCCGCGCGCATAGAGATTGCCGTTGCGCTCGGTCGGTTCGAATGGCGGTGTCTGCCATTGGTCGAGCGGATCGGGCGGTTGCACGTCGTAATGGCCATACACCAGCACGGTGGGCGCGTCGCCGGCTAACAGTGATTCGGCATAGACGATGGGGTGCCCTGGCGTGGGCACGATTTCCGACGTGATCTTCATCTTGCGAAACTGCGCGTCAACCCATTGGGCGGCGCGACTGACGTCGGCGCGATGTCGGCTGTCGGCGCTGACGCTGGGAATTTTCAGTAATTCGCATAAATCGTTTTCGAAGTCGGCAGCATGTGCCGTCAGATATTCGTCCAAGGTCATCGTACAGGTCCGTGGATCACGATTGAAAAGGGGCCACTCAACGCCGGCGTCCGACCGCTTGGTAAAAATGGTTCACTCGGCTGGCGTCGCTCGGTACAATATAGTGCCCTGCGTGGCACGAGGCCATGCAAACCGCCATTTTCTTAACTGCACTTCGCCATGAATGATGAATCTTCGACTTCCGTTGCCGAACCGTTGCAAGACGTGGTCGTACAAACGCAAACGGCCGAGCCCAAGAAAAAGCGCAAACGTCAGCCGCGCTATCATGTGATTCTCTGGAACGACGACGATCATTCGTTTGAGTACGTGGTTGAGATGTTGCAAAAACTGTTTGGGCACACCGTCGAACAGGGATATCAAATTGCCAAGGAAGTCGACAGCTCCGGCAAGGCAATCTGTCTGACGACTACCCGCGAGCATGCGGAACTCAAGGCTGATCAGATTCACGCTTACGGCAAAGATAAGCTGACTGCTGGTTGCAAAGGTTCGATGTCGAGCAGCATCGAGCCGGAAGTTTGATTTCGGCGGCAGGTCGTGGAACGAATTTACGCTGCGCATGCGGCTCGTTAGATTGATGTCGCTCATTGCTTGGCCATGGCATTATCACACCTTCCGTCGCGAACGATCATCATGCCGTCCATTCGTACTGCCACCTTGGGTTGCAAAGTCAATCAGTACGAAACGGAATTCGTCCGCCAGGGTCTGGCCAAGATTGGCTATCGCGATGCGGCCCGCGGCGAAGCGGCCGATCTGTGCGTGATTAATACCTGTACCGTCACGGCCGAAGGCGACGCCAAAAGCCGCCAGACCATCCGGCAAATGGCCAAGCGCAATCCGGGCGCGCGAATTGTCGTGATGGGCTGCTATGCGACGCGCGCGCCGGCCGAAGTCGCGGCGCTGCCCGGCGTCTCGGAAGTGCTGACGGACAAGCGCGAACTGCCCGACTTGCTGGGCCGGTTTGGCGTGGTGGATATTCCGAGCGGAATCTCCACGTTTGCCAATCGGCAGCGCGCGTACGTCAAAGTGCAAGACGGCTGCATGCTGCATTGCAGTTTTTGCATTATCCCCAGCATTCGCCCGCACCTGGTCAGCAGGCCGCTGGATCACATCGAAACCGAGGTCAGAAATCTGGCGGCCGACGGCTACCGAGAAATGATTCTCACCGGTATTCACCTAGGTCACTACGGCGTGGAACGCAATCGCGGGCTGCCAAAAACCGAGTGGCTGCGACTGTCGACGCTGCTGCAGCGGCTGGCGACGATCGACGACATTGACTTTCGGATTCGGCTTTCGAGCATCGAAGCCACGGAGGTCACGCGCGAACTGATTGCCACCATGGCCGCACACCCGGCGCGGATCTGTCCGCATTTGCACGTTTCGATGCAAAGCGGCTCGGACGAAATTCTGCGGCGGATGAAACGTCGTTGGGGAGCCAAGCGGTTGGTTGATCGCTGCCGGCTGTTTCAGAATTCGCTCGATCGGCCGGCGCTCACCACCGACATCATCGTCGGTTTTCCGGGCGAGACGGAGCAGCACTTTCAAGAAACCTGCCAGGTGGCCGAGGAATTGGGACTCTCGAAGATTCACATTTTTCCGTTTAGCACGCGCCACGGCACCGCGGCGGCGACCATGCCCAACCAAGTGCCGCCGGACGTTAAGGCTGATCGCGTCGCGCGACTCGCCGCGCTGGAAGTTCGGTTGCGCGACCGTTATTTTCGATCGCTGCTCGGCAGTCCGTTGCGGGTGCTGGTGGAATCGCCGCTTGAAGAGCGCCCTGGTCTGATGGTGGGCACGTCGTGTCGCTACGCGCCGGTCGAAGTGCCGGGCGACATCGCGCTCCGCCGAACTTTTGTGGACGTTGAAGCCGCGAGCGTGCGTGACGGACGAATCGTTGCCAAGACCGTGATTGCGGTTTAATCCGACTTTCGACGGGCGGGAGCACGACACATCGCGATTTTTCGGACGCCGACGATATTCGGAAATAAAACGAGGCTGGACGCAATCCGCGCGACCAGCCTCGTGAATGTTTGTTGGTTTCTGTTTGCCAAGCGCATGCCGCGCAAAGCCGCGGTTCGCTAAGCGTGCGATGCGGTTTGCCGGCAAACTTAGCCGGCCATGCGAGCAATTCGATTTACCGGTGCCATGTCGACTTCGGTGGTCTGATAACGATATTGCATGACGTAGGCGTCTTCGGTGGTATCGTCGTAAAAGTCGCGGAGCACGGAAACCGCGCGGAACCGCTTCGATTTGAAGAACAGTTGCGCCGGCAGGTTGGTTTCGCGAACTTCCAGAATGATGCGAGTGCGGCGTTGTTGCGAGAGCTTGCCGATCAGTTTTTCGAGCATCTGGTCGCCCACGCCCAAGCGGCGGCAATCGTGGGCCACGGCAAAATTCAGTACGTGCAGCCGTGCCTTGTGCAACTCGTAGATCATGAATCCGACCACGCGATCGTCGTGTTCGGCCACCATGCCGATGCAATTGCGTTGCCGCAAGCAACGCACGAAATCTTCGTCACCCCAGGGGAATTCGAAGCTGTCGCTTTCAATTGCCAACACTTCTTCCATGTCGCGGCGGATCATCCAACGGATGTGGACACGCAGTTGCTGTTTGATACTCATCGAGGATTCCCTTCCTTGGTTGCCGGGCAATGAGCGCGGGCTCGTTGCGGGCGGCAGATAAGTTTCAGCGGTGACTGCCCTGGGCGAATTCCATTCGCCTGGCGAGCAGCACTTTGGAGAGCAGGTTTTTATCAAACTCCGCCTGTCGGGGCAAGACGAACTGAGCGGAGTTTTTTGCCGGCCGGGGACACAAGCGCTTTGAGAATGCCAGCATGCGAAGATTTTGGCCGTCACATGCTGCCTGGCCCGATCTGTTCTGGGGGACGGCCGCTCGAACGGCAACCAAAACCGCTGGCAAAAGTTGGGCGTTGATTCGCGGCGAACGGAATTTTTTGCGATGCTTGACAAGATAATATCCAGAAGTACAGTAGTGGACATGAGTGCCCCCATGCTATCACTTGCTGAACTTCGCCAGAAAATGCAAATTCGGCCCGATTGCGGCCGTTTTTCCACCCATAGCGTTCTTGATCGGGCGTTGACCGGCAACAGCCTGCGACGCGGTTCGTTGGTCGAGGTATTTGGCAACGGAACCCGCTTGGCTGCGGTGCTGGCCCGCGAAGCGTTGCGCGAGGGCGGCGCGATCGTGGTGGTCGATCCGGCCAAGCGATTTTATCCGCCCGCAGCGGCGGCGCTGGGGATCGATCTGGACCGACTGATTGTCATTCAACGCGGATCGCCAAGCGAATCGGATTGGATTGTCACTCAAGCGCTGGGCTGTTTGGCCATCGACGCGGTGTTGTGCTGGCCGCACAAGCTGGACGGCAAGATGTTTCGGCGTTGGCAACTGGCGGCCGAGCGGGGCGGCAGCGTCGGCTTGCTGGTGCGGCCGCACACGGCCCGCGGCAGCCCCTCGTGGGCCGACGTGCAAATGGTTGTCCAGCGATCGACAGGCTGCTGGCGAGTCGACATTCAAGACCGCTCGGTTGAGTTCACGATTGAAGAGGGCCGCATTCATGATCGCCGCGATCCATTCTCCTCAAGCCACCATCACCTGGGGCGATCAGTTTAGCCCCATCGTCGGCCTGGAGCACGAGACGCTGCTGCTGGACATCACCGGTTTGCCATTCAATGCCGAGCAAGTTGCCCGCATGCTCGACGCGCGGGTGGCGGTGGCGGAAACGGTGGGAAAAGCCTGGGCGCTGGCCCATTACGACGAACCGCTGCCGATTGAATCGCTGCGGTTGCCGGCCGAAACCGTGGCCTTGTTGAGCGAACTAGGGCTCGATCGCGTGACCGATTTGCAAGCGCTGCCGCGCGACCGCTTGGCCGCGCGATTTCCGGCGGTCGTCGAGCGGCTGGATCAATTCATGGGCCTGTTGGCGGAGCCCATTCGAACCTGCCGGCAACCGCCGGAAATTGTGGTCAAGCGCGATCTGGAATATCCGATCGAACGGCAAGACATGATCGAATTTGTCGTGGCCCAAGCGATCGAGCAAGTCGCCGCCGAACTTGCCAGCCGACAGCAAGGCGCAATCCGACTGTGCGTTGCGTTGGATGGCGTGGAGTTCATGGTGGGCTTGTTTCAGCCGAGCGCATCGAGCCGCTACTTGCGCGAATTGGCGCAGATGCAATTGGAGCGGGTCAAAATCGCCGGTCCCGTGTCGCGCGTGCAGGTTTCTGTATTGTTGTCCGCGCGGTTGCAAACCCATCAGCGCGAACTGTTCGGAGACAGTTTCGACCGGCAGCGGCAACTGGCCTTGTTTGTGGATCGCGTGAGTTGCCGCGCGCTTGCGCTGCGCGCGGTGTTGGTGCCGGATGCGCAGCCCGAACATGCTTTTCGCTACGAGCCGCTGACTGCCCGCAAGCGAACGTATCGGCAACAGCTCACATTGCGGCCGTTGCTGGTAGAACCGCGACCGGTTGCGGTGGAGGTGATTTCCACCGCGGGCCGCCCGGCAATGTTTCGCTTGGATGGCCAGCAACATCGGGCGACACGGGTGTGGGGACCGGAGCGGATTCAAACCGGTTGGTGGCGTTACAAATATATTCGCCGCGATTATTACCGGGTAGAAACCACCACGGCTTGTTATTGGCTGTTTTGTTCGCAAGGAAAATGGTTTTTGCATGGTGTTTTCTGATGCCTGATCAACCGGATGCAAAGCGGGCCCTCAATCTATCCACGCCGAGCGCGCGCAAGGTTGGGTATGCGGAGCTGCATTGCAAAACCAACTTTTCGTTTTTAGAAGGCGCGTCGCATGCCGACGAACTCGTTTCGCGCGCGGGCGAGCTCGGTTATCACGCGCTGGCCATTACGGATCGAAATAGCCTGGCGGGCGTGGTCCGGGCGCATGCGGCGGCCAAGCAAGTTGGCGTCAAGCTGCTGATTGGCGCGGAGATCGTGCCCATCGACGCACCGCCGCTAACGCTGCTGGCGACCGATCGTCAGGCTTACGGCCGCCTGGCTCGGTTGATTACGCGTGGACGCCGGAATGCCGAAAAAGGCGACTGCCGGATCACGCTGGACGACATCGCCGAGCATAGCGCGGGGCTGTTAGCCGGGGCGCTTGTCGATCCGACGTGTTACCGCGAGGTGTTCGGCGACCGCTGTTATCTGGTGACTGAACTGCATCACGTTGACGATCAGACAACTCTCGCCCATGCGATCCAGTTGGCCAAACGCACGCGCGTGCCGCTGGTGGCCGCGGGTGGCGTGCATTTTCATGCGCCCAGCCGTCGCCCGTTGGCCGACATTCTGACAGCCATTCGTGTGGGCCGCCCCGTGGCCGAGTGCGGCGAACTGTTGTTTCCCAACGCCGAGCGTTATTTGAAAACGGCCGAGCAACTGGCCGAGTTGTTTCCCATTGATGCCATTCGACGCAGCGTAGATATTGCCGACCGCTGCACGTTCAATCTGGACGAACTCCGTTACGACTACCCCGAAGAATTGGCGCCGCGCGGGCAAACGCCGCTGGAGTATCTGACTCGGCTGACCTGGGACGGCGCGCGCGGGCGCTACCCGGCAGGCATTCCCGAAAAAATTCGCCAACTGCTGGAGCATGAACTGAATTTGA
The DNA here is from genome assembly GCA_038205115.1 of Pirellulales bacterium. Lineage (GTDB taxonomy): Bacteria > Planctomycetota > Planctomycetia > Pirellulales > JBBRCE01 > JBBRCE01. The sequence continues at coordinate 52,510 of JBBRCE010000030.1, read as the reverse complement.
TTGCGGCGTTGCATTACGAAGCCTACTTTCTGACCGTCTGGGACTTAGTGCGGTTTGCGCGCTCGCGAAATATTTTGTGCCAAGGGCGCGGGTCGGCAGCCAACTCGGCCGTCTGCTTTTGTCTGGGCGTGACGTCCGTCGATCCCGATCGCCTGGATGTGCTGTTCGAGCGATTCATCTCCAAAGAGCGCGGAGAAGCGCCGGACATTGACGTGGATTTCGAACACGAGCGGCGCGAAGAAGTCATTCAGTACGTTTACGAAAAATACGGGCGCGAACGCGCCGGTATGACGGCGGAAGTCATTACCTATCGGCCACGATCGGCCATCCGCGACGTAGGCAAGGCGCTCGGGCTGTCGCTGGAGCAGGTGGATGTGCTGGCGAAAATGCTCGATCATCATCACGCGGATAAAATCGAGCAGCGCTGCCAGATGACAGGGTTCGATTCGCATTCGCCGCTTGGCCGGCAACTGTTGGCATTCGTCGCCGAACTGGTCGGTTTTCCGCGACATTTGGGCCAGCATGTGGGTGGGCTGGTGGTCACCAACGGGCCGCTCTGCGAGCTGGTGCCCATCGAAAACGCCTCCATGCCAGGGCGGACGGTCATCGAGTGGGATAAAGATGACTTGGACGAGTTAGGCATTTTGAAAGTCGATTGCCTGTCGCTGGGAATGCTGACCGCCATTCATAAAAGTTTTGATCTGGTGCGTCAGCATCATGGCCGCGACCTAACGCTGGCCAACATCCCGGAAGGCGATCGAGAAACGTACGCCATGATTTGTCGCGCGGATACCACAGGCGTGTTTCAGATCGAAAGCCGCGCACAAATGTCGATGCTGCCCCGGCTGCGACCCCAATGTTTTTACGATCTGGTGATCGAAGTGGCGATCGTTCGGCCCGGTCCGATTCAAGGCAACATGGTGCATCCGTATTTGCGTCGTCGCAGCGAACAAGAACCCGTGATTTATCCGAACGAGGCCATTCGCGCGGTGCTGCATAAAACGCTGGGCGTTCCGCTGTTTCAAGAACAAGCCATGCGGCTGGCGGTGGTTGCCGCGGGCTTCACGCCGGGCGAGGCCGATCAATTGCGCAGGGCCATGGCCGCCTGGCGACGGCCGGGCGTGATCGATGCCTTTAAGATCAAACTCATCAACGGAATGTTAGGCAACGGATTAACCACCGAATTTGCCGAACAGGTCTTCCAGCAAATCCGCGGCTTTGGCGAGTATGGCTTTCCGGAGAGTCATGCAGCCAGTTTTGCGCTATTAGCTTACGTTTCGGCTTGGCTGAAATGCCACTATCCGGCCGAGTTTTGCGCGGCGCTCATCAACAGTCAGCCGATGGGCTTCTACGCGCCCGCACAACTGATACGCGATGCGGAACAACATGGCATCCAGATCTTGCCGATCGATGTGAATCACAGCCGGCGAGATTGCACGCTGGAAAACGGCGCGCTGCGGCTGGGCCTGCGAATGCTGAGCGGCTTAGGCGAAACCGTGGCCAGAATTGTCGAGCAATGGCAGCCCTATCGAACGCTCGACGATTTCGCGCTGCGCACCCGATTGAGTCGAGCCAACTTGACCAAGCTGGCTCATGCCGATGCGTTTGGTTCGCTGCAACTCGACCGCCGACAATCGCTCTGGCAGGCGCTGAGTCGCTGCAAAGAATCTCGCCCGCTGCTGGATCACTTGGACGATGCCGAGCCGCAAACGCTTCTGCCGACCATGAGTCCGCAAGAGCAAGTGCTCAAGGATTACCAGACGGCCGGTTTATCGCTTAAAGGGCATCCGATTGCGTTTTATCGTCTCAAGTTGCAATCGCTGGGCGTAGTGCCGGCTGGATCGCTGGGCCAGTTGAAATCGGGTCGGCAGGTGCGCGTTGCCGGGCTGGTGTTGTTGCGGCAGCGGCCGAGCACTGCCAAGGGCATTACGTTCGTCACGCTGGAAGACGAAACCGGCCAGGCGAACTTGATCATCCGCATGGATGTTTGGGAAAAGTTTTATCAGGTGGCGCGTACGGCGTCGGCCTTCATCGCTCACGGCCGGTTGCAACATCAAGACCAGGTGATTCACGTGCTGGTATCCAAGCTGGAAAACATGGTGGTGGCCGTTCGCCCCCAATCGCGCGACTTCCGCTAAAACGATGACTGTTCCGCGACGATGGCTCCGCGCCGCATTCGCCGCGGCCTTGACCAGCGTCGGGATCGCGACGCACGCCAACGAGTATCTGCAAGCCACCGGTCGCGCTGCGCGAGGGCAATTGATCGCGCCGTAACGTCGACGCCAACCAACGGTCAGTCGGGCAGCTTCTCTTTTTCATACTTGGCAAACGCTTCAGCGATTTTGGCTTGCTTCTCATCGCCGGCGTGCAAGATCACGCGATAAGCAAATTCGATGGTTTTGCCCTCGGGCAGCACAAAATCGCTTTTGGGCTGTTTGCCCTTGGTGAACTCGTTGCGTCCAAACACGTTGGCGGCGAACAGGCCGTACGTGCGGACGTGCCAGTACGTGGGATATCGAAAGCTGCTGGGGTGATTCAAAATGGCAATGCCTTCGGTCTTGCCGCCGACCGGCCCGTGATAATCGACCCAAGGGCAACTGACGCCCCAGGCGGCGGCGTCAGTCTGGCCGCTGCTGGCGACAATCTGGCCGCCTTGTTTGCTGTCGACGGCAATCGAATTGGCCACGCGGACACCAAAGCTGCCTTCCTTGGTTTCGCCGAATTTCACATCGCCGTCGGATGCAATCAGCGTGATGCGGAAATCGATGTAGCGCTGATCGCCATCCACGCCAAACAGCAAATGCCGACGATCTTTCAGTTGGCGCCGGCCTTCGGGCGCGAGCCAGTCGTTTTCGGTGATGATGCTGGCCGGGCTGCCGGACTTGGCTTCGACAAACTTGCGATGCACGGTCTGGCCGATCCTCGCCCCGTCAGACTTGGGCGGAACTTCGGTCCAGAAATCGATGCCGTTCACATTGCCGTGCGTGAACCACAGGCTGCGATGGTGCGGATGATCCAGGAATTTCTTGTCGGTTTCGGTCGCAACCTTTTCCACCGGATACGCCCGATTCAGCATCTGCTCGTCGGGCGACATCAGCGGATACACAATCGGCTTGGTGTTGGATTTGATGACGTAGCGTGTGAACATTTTTCCGTCGATCTTAATATCGGCGCCGGCCTCGGTTTTTTCGACGGTGACCTCCGCAGCCTGGGCGAAATTCAGTAATGCAAACGGCGCTGCACACAGCAGAATCCGAAAGGTCGAGCGAGGGCAACAACGAAGTATCGGGCCGAAAATATTGTGCATGGCAAATCCTTAAGATTTTTTAAAACTCAACCTCGTCCGAACCTGGAGAACCGCTGTTAGTCAATTTTGTCGCACGCTCGTGGACAGGGCTGTGGTCATTTTGTCGTGCCCTGCTCGCCGAATAACGCAAACAGGGCGAATGCCAGAGTGAGTCCCCGGAAAAAGAGCAACTTGTACCACGGCCAATCTTCGTACGCGCCGACCACAAACGCCCAGATGAACAACACCACCAGAATACCCGCCAATACTCGGAATATGCGCGTCCGCATCGGAGCCTCAAATCGTCGCTTGTTTGCTTTGATTCGTCATAGTGACCGCGATCACTTCGCCCAAAACGTGTGTACGGTGATTTGCTTGTACGTCTCGCCAGGATGCAGAATCGTTGAGGGGAACTTGGGTTGGTTCACCGCGTCGGGGTAGTGCTGCGTCTCCAAACAGAAGGCGTCGTGTTTGTCGAACACGCCGCCGCGACCTTTGATATTTTCCAGATAGTTGCCGGTGTACAACTGAATGCCGGGTTGCGTGGTGGCAATGTCCATGCCGCGGCCGGTTTTAGGATCGTAAACCGTCGCGGCCGGCGCGAGCTTGCCAGTCTGATTGCGCAGCACATAGCAATGGTCGTAGCCCACGCCCATCTTGCCGATGCGCTCGCCGAGCGCGTGGGTGCTGGTGAAATCGAGCGGCGTTCCGGCCACGCTTTTCATTTCGCCGGTCGGAATTTGCACGTCATCCAAAACGAGAAACTGATCGGCCTGCAGTTTGAGCTGGTGCTGGTCGATCTTGCCGGCGCCTGCGCCGGACAAATTCCAATAAGCGTGATTGGTGAGATTGATGGGCGTGGCTTTGTCGGTGGTGGCCATATAGCCAAAGCTCAGCTCGTTCTTGTTGTTCAGCAAGTAGGTGGTGGTGACTTGCAGATTGCCGGGAAAACCTTCTTCGCCATCTTTGCTGAGATACGTTAATTTGACGCCCACGGCATCCGCCTGTTTGATCGGCTCGGCCTGCCAGATGCGTTTATCGAAGCCCTGCACGCCACCGTGCAGCGAGTTGGGGCCGTTGTTGATGGGCACCGTATATTGCTTGCTATCGAGCGTGAATTTGCCTTTGGCAATGCGATTGGCAAACCGACCGATGGTGCCGCCAAAGTACGGATGAATTCCGGTCCAACCAGCCAAATCGTCGTAGCCCAACGTGATTTCCGCGGCATGGCCATCGCGATCAGGCTGTCGAACGGAGCTCAGTATTGCGCCATACGTGATGACTTGGGCCGAGAGGCCATGATCGTTGGTGAGCGTGTAGATTTCAACGGTTTCGCCATCCTTGGTTTTACCGAACTCTTTGTGTTGGACGTCCAATGTCGTTTTGCTCCCGGGGGAAATGGTTTTGGCGGCCGGCGCTTCGGCGGCCAGTGCGGTGCGCTGGCTGCAGTTGATGGCCACGAGCGCAGCGCAGCAAAGCCATCCGGCAGAATGAACACGCATGATTCAGAAATCCTCAAAGAGCGGCTGGTTGGGCAAACTTCGCAGCGATACGAGTTAGGTTATATCCCTACGGACCGGCAGCGCCAACCATTCGCGCCGCAGTCAAAACGCAGGCTTTGCACAACAACCGTTCACAGCCTGCCGGGCTAGTGCTACGCGGTAAATCCACTAATATGGAAGACATGAACGCAGACCAAATGCAGTACATGGCGAAACAACTTCTCAGCGGCGAACTTTCGCTGGATGCGTTTGTCGCAGCCACGCAAACCGGCGACGCCCGCACCGCAGACGTGGGCGATGCGCAGGTGGATCTCGACCGCGAGCGACGTTGCGGCTTTCCGGAAGTCGTCTACGGCCAAGGCAAGACTGTGCCGATGCTCGAAAAGATTTTTCGTGCGCTGATGGCCAACGGCACGCATGCGCTGGCCACTCGCGTCACCGCGGAACAAGCCGAGGAATTGATTTTGCGATTTCCCAGCGGCATTTATAACGCCGCGGCGCGGACATTTCGGGTGCCCAATTCGAATCCGAAAAGTGCGGTTCCGACAGCGGCCAGCGCCGGACGCGTGGCCGTCATTACCGCCGGCAGCAGCGATTTACCGGTGGCCGAAGAAGCGCGCGAGACACTGGCCTGGATGGGCGTGGAAACCGTGTTTGTCCGCGACGTCGGCGTGGCGGGGCCCCATCGGTTGCCGGCGCATCTCGCGGCGCTGAGCAACGTTGACGCCGTGGTGGTGGTGGCCGGCATGGAAGGCGCGCTGCCCAGCGTGGTGGGCGGGTACGTGGCCTGCCCCGTGATTGGCGTGCCCACCAGCGTGGGCTACGGCGCCAATTTCGGCGGGCTCTCCGCACTATTGAGCATGCTTAACAGTTGCGCCGCGAATGTGACGGTGGTCAATATCGACGCCGGCTTTAAAGGCGGGTACGTGGCCGGTTTGATTGCCACGCGCGCCGCGCGAACATCCAATTGACGTACCGGACCCGAAACTGCGGATTGCAGATCGAATGCCCATGTTGCTACCCAAGATTCCACCGCGAGCGCCCGACAGCCACAAAGGCGACTTTGGCGCGGCGCTGTTGATTGGCGGTTCGCGTGGAATGTCCGGCGCGATTTCGCTCTCCGGAACCGCCACGCTCCGCAGCGGCGCAGGTCTGGTGAAAATCGCCACGCCGGCCGGTTGCCAAACAGTGGTCGCCGCGCATCAACCGGCTTACATGACCATCGCCCTGCAGGAAGATGCCGAAGGGCGCTTCGCCGCTGCGGCCATCGATTCGCTGATCGAGCTTTGCGAGCAGGCCACAATCGTCGCTTGCGGGCCGGGCATGGGGCGTTCGACGGCCATCAACGAACTGGTGCGAATTCTCTATCGCGATTTGCCTCGGCCTGCGCTGTTCGACGCCGACGCGCTCAACGCCTTGGCGACGCAACCCGACATTCTCGATTCGCACGCCGGTCCGCGCGTGCTGACGCCGCATCCCGGCGAATTCGCGCGGCTGATCGGGCGCGAGCGCTTCGACGTGGCAGAGCGCGAATCACTGGCCACGCAGTTCGTGGCGCAGTACGACGTCACCTTGGTGCTCAAAGGGCATCGGACGGTCGTGGCCGATCGCCAAAAGTTGGAACTCAATCAAACCGGCAACCCCGGCATGGCCACGGGCGGCGCCGGCGATGTGCTAACCGGCATTATCACCGGCTTGCTGTGCCAAGAACTTTCGCCCTGGGATGCCGCGCGACTGGGCGTGCATTTGCATGGGCTGGCTGGCGACTTGGCAGCGGCCGATTTGGGGCAGATTTCGCTGATTGCCGGCGATTTGATCGACTACCTGCCGCGGGCGTTCCGCGAACTTTCGAAACAGCAGGAAAAACGCAAGCTGGGGTTTGGCGCTTAACATCGCATGCTCGCTGGTTCCATGTCCGAAATCCGCCTCGATCCGCTGACTGAGCGCCAAGTATTGCTGGCTGCCGGCCGCGCGGGGCGACCGAACGAGTTTGCCGGCGACAGCGACAATTGTCCGTTTTGCCCAGGTAACGAAGCACAAACGCCGCCGGCGCTGCTGACGAAGATTGGCGGGCGATTCATTGATTCGTCGGAACCGAACGTATTGGCGGAACCTCACGTCTGGGACGCGCGCGTGGTGCCCAACAAGTATCCGGCCGTGCTGCGCGATGCCGGCAGCGGGGCGGCGCACGAGGTGATCATCGAATGTCGACGGCATGTTGGCAGCCTAAGCGAACTGACGACCGACGAGTTGACTGCCGCGCTGTTGGTCTATCGGCAGCGGTTGCAATTTCATCGCCGTCTGGGTCGCGCGGCGTACGTGCAGATTTTCAAGAACGTGGGCGCGGCTTCTGGAGCAACGCTTTCGCACACGCATAGCCAATTGCTGGCGCTGCCGTTTGTGCCTAGCGAAGTGCAATGGCAACTGGCTCGTTTAGCTGCGCATCACCGCGAGTATGGCGGTTGCCAGTTTTGCCAGATGGTCGCCGCCGAACGAGCGTCTGGCAGTCGAATTGTGCTGCAAACGGGCAAGTACATTGCCTTCTGTCCAGCGGCCGGCCGTTTTCCGCTGCAGACCCTAGTGATGCCGGTCGGGCACGAGTGTGCGTTTGAGGAAATTGGTGACGAAGACGCAAAATCTTTCGCCTGCATGTTGCGAGAATTAATCGGTCGTATCGAACATGCCGCCGGGCGTCTGGCTTATAATCTGATTCTGCGGACACTGCCCTTTGACACCGGTGCGGCGGGGCACTATCACTGGCATATAGAGGTTATTCCACGTTTGACGAACATCGGTGGGTTTGAGTTGGCGACCGGATGTTTCATCAATCCGATTTCGCCGGAAGACGCCGCCCAGCGCATGCGCCAAGTGGTGCTCGATGGAGGCGACGGAGATGGCGCAGCGCCCACAGGCGGACGGGGCACTGAGCAAAACTCCAGCGACGCACGCCTGCCATTTGGGCATGAGGCGTGGGGAGCAGGCGATTGAGCCGGCTCGCAGCGAGCGTCGAACGGAAATTGACCAAAGAATTCGCAGACTGAGAATGAAACGATTGAAAGGAGTTTGCTAGCGATGCCAACCTTGCCGTGGCGGTAAAGTTGGTGAGTTGGTTGGCGCGTCTGCTCGGAAGCGACTTCGCCCATCGACCCGTTAGCTACGTTTTTTAAGACGCCCGGCATGCCGGATGCGTAGAAATTGGGAACCGCGATCCATGGCTCGTCCCCGCCCCCGGATCTCTTAGCAAGAAGCTGACCATGCCGAACACCATCCGCTTTGCCTTTATCCTCCACGATCACCAGCCGGTCGGCAACTTCGACAATGTGTTCGAACAAGCTTATCAAGACAGCTATAAGCTGTTTCTGGATCTGTTCGAACGCTATCCCCATCTGAAGATTGGTCTGCACACCAGCGGTCCGCTGATGGAGTGGCTGGACATCCACCATCCGGATTATTTGGATCGGTTGGCGGGCCACGTCAGTACTGGACGGATTGAAATCATCGGTGGCGCTTACTATGAGCCCATTTTGGCCATGATTCCCTCGCGCGATCGCGTCGGGCAGATTCGTTCGTATTCCAACTGGCTGGAAAATCGCCTCGGTGGGGAAGTCCGTGGCATGTGGATTCCCGAGCGGGTTTGGGAACAAAGCATGACCAGCGATCTGGTGGCCGCCGGCATTCAATACACGCTGCTGGACGATTTCCACTTCAAGAACGCCGGCTTGCACGAAGATCAGTTGCACGGCTACTACATGACGGAAGACAACGGCAACACCTTGGCCGTCTTTCCGGACAGCGAGCCGTTGCGGTACATCATTCCGTTCGGTCAGCCGCATCAGGTGATCGAATATCTGGGCCGCGTGGCCGAGCAACATCCCAACGCCGTTTGCGTGTTTGGCGACGATGGCGAGAAATTCGGCGTTTGGCCCGAAACCAAAAAAACCGTCTTTGACGAAGGCTGGCTGGTGCGGCTGTTCGATATGCTAGCCGAAAATCAGCATTGGATCAAAATGGTGACCTTGGCCGAAACGGTCGATAGCGTCACGCCGCTGGGCAAAGTCTACCTGCCAGAAGGCAGCTACCGCGAAATGACCGAATGGGTTCTGCCGCCGGAACAGCTTTCCAGCTATGAAGAAACCCGTGCCAATTTGAAGCGCGACAATCGCTGGGATGCCATCTCGCGATTTGCCCGCGGCGGTTATTGGCGGAACTTCAAAGTCCGTTATCCGGAAACCAACGAGATGTACGCGCGGATGATGATGATCAGCCGCCGCCTGGACGAAACCACGCGTGACGGCGAAGACGAACACCCCGGCGCGCGGGGCGATTTGCTGAAACGTGCCCGGACCGAACTGTATCGCGGTCAGTGCAACTGCAGCTATTGGCACGGCGCGTTTGGCGGCATCTATCTGCCGCACCTGCGTAACGCAATCTTCACGCATCTGATTGCGGCCGAAAATCTGCTCGATCGCGCGGCAGGGCGCAGCGAACCGTGGGTCGAAGCCACGGCTTCGGATTACAACTTTGACGCCCGCCAAGAAATCTTTTTAGCCAGCGACAAGCTCGCCGCCATGATCGCGCCCAGCCGCGGAGGGCATATTTACGAGCTCGACGTGCGCGCCATCGCCACGAACTTGCTGGCTACGTTGGCGCGCAGACCGGAAGCTTACCATCGCCGCGTGCTCGCTGGCCCCAACGGCGCCGGCGGCAGCGTGATTGACGCCAACGCGCCAGTGATTTTCAAACAAGCCGGTCTGGATCAACGCATTCAGTACGACACGTACCAACGCAAAAGCCTGCACGATCACTTCTTCGATAACGACGCCACGTTGCAATCCGTGGCTGCCGAAAAATCGCTGGAGCGTGGCGACTTCGTACATGGCGCCTACGAGACTAAGGTCCGCCGCAATCCCAGTCGGATTCAAGTGCAGATGACCCGTGCCGGCAACGCCTGGGGAGTGCCGCTGCGAATCACCAAGGGCATCACCATGGAGGCCGGCCATTCTTCGCTGGAAGTGGCCTATATGATCGAGGGCTTGCCGCCCGAAGCGACGATGCACTTTGCTGTGGAATTCAATTTCGCAGCCATGCCATCGGGCGCCGACGACCGCTTTTTTTATGGAGCCGAAGGTAAACGCTTGGGTCAACTGGGCGAGCGGCTCGATCTTCGCGATGTCAGCGAATTGAACCTGGTTGACCAATGGTTGGGCATTGACGTTGGGCTAAGCGCCTCGCGCGAGACCAACTTCTGGACGTTCCCGATTGAGACGGTCAGCCAATCCGAAGGCGGGTTCGAGTTGGTGCATCAATCCGTGTGCGTGATGCCCCACTGGTTCGTGCGGGGCGATGCCGACGGCCGTTGGTCGGTGACCATGCGGTTAGCGCTGGATACTACGCTGGCCGAAAGTCGAGTCGACAAGCCGAATGTGCTGGCCACGATCTCAAGTCTCTGATGCATTTAGTCCGCGTGTCGTCGCGGCGATCGATCGTCGCCAGTGTAAACAACAACGCGGAGCGATCGTAAGTGGACGATCTCTCCGCGCGTGATTGTGACCGGACTCCGTCCAGCAACTACTTCAGTTCGATGCTGACGCCGCCGGTGACTTTACGCGACTCGGGCCGTTGCGTAAAGCCGACGAGTTTTAGATCGTTGGCCGCCACGCCGGTTGGCAATTTGATCGCGGCTTGACCCTTGCCGCTGGCATCGAGCTCGCTGGTTTTCAGTACGCGGACCACGTTCATGTGCGGCAATGTGCTGCCTTTGTTTTCGCCGCTGGTCACGTCCGATGTCGCACGGCTTTGTACGACGGCCAGGTTCAAGAGTGTGCCAGCCAGCTTGTCGCCTTGCACGGCATAGCTGACGTTGATTGCGCCGTCTTTCGCTTCGCTGCTTGCCAAACGGATACGATGTTCGGCCGGTTCCTTCAATGTTTTTTCAATAGCCGCTTTCGCCATGCCGCGATTGGACCCGACAAACGAGTCCGCGCCGCCGACGACCATTTGCGGCGTGTAAACCTGCGTTGCGCCCGCCGTCTTAGCATATTCGTATTGGCGTTTCGTGTAGTCCGCGCTGCTGAACGGATCTTTCCAGCCAAGCTGATTCCAATAATCCACATGGAATTCAAGCGGCAGCACGCGATCGCTGGCCAGTTCGGCCAGCAGCTTATCGGCCGACGGGCAACTTGAGCAGCCCTCGGACGTAAACAATTCCACAACGGCCACGCTGGCGGGCGCGGCGGCGGGCGGAGCCGTTTTTTCATCCGCGCTGGATGGTCGTGAGCGCATGATTGCCAGCCCGATGGCCGCCAAAGCCGCGGTTGAGAACAGGACATTTCGAATGATCGATCGAGCCGGCATCGCGAGTTCTCCAAATTGATTGACAAATTCTGCCTACGGAAATCATGTACTCTCGCCCGTGACGAGTCCGCTCCGCGGCGGGAGAGCGGACGCGCACGGTTGGCGTGGGGCAATTATCGCTTTTCGCTGCGCGGCATCGGCGCATCGGACTTCATCATTTTGCTCATTTTATCGGCAACCATGTGCCGCATCATAATCTCGTGCATCATCGACTCCATGGCTTGCTTGTCCTTCATCATGGCGGACTTGGCCATCATCACTTTGTCGGCGTGGGCCTTCATCATCGCCGGGTCTTCCTTGGCCGACATCATGTCTTTCTGCATGGCCATGGTGACGTCTTTGTCGTGCATCAGTTCTTGGATCAGCATCTCGCGAGCCATCATGGACGCCATTTTGTCGTCGCTCATCATCGACTTCTTGGCCATCATCATGGCGCTGGGATCCATCATCATTTTTTTCATCATCATCATCTCATCCGCATCGCCACTCTTGGCCGGCGCGGCTTCGGTCTTGACTTGTGCTTGTGCGGTGGAACTCGCAATCAGGCAACATCCGGCGATCAGAGAAAACATCGTGAAACGAACCATAACCAACGCTCCTTAAAAAAACCAAAAACGAGATGGAAACTGCCGCATCCGGCGCGTGCCGTTGGGCAACGAATTCATCTTTGGAGTTGGCTGGGTTTTCGTCTAGAGCAGGGCAGTATCGATTGAGCGTTGATTGCGTAACGATTCGGTAAAGATGGCCAATCCGCAGCTTTCCAGCATGTTCGCCAGCGATTTGTCGGCAATAATTGCAATGTGGATTTGGCAATCGTTGGTGCCTGCGCACGTGGACGACGCAATTGAATCCGTCCGAATTTTCAACGGGGAGACTTCGATGTCTGGTGCTTATTCCAATCGCCGTCGCGGTGCGATTTCGAAAATTCTGTTCGCGGTAATTTTAGCCATTACCGCCGGCTGTGCGTGGCGCGGCTGGTCGGCGTCGCAATCGTCGGCGTCGCGATCGTCGGAACAGCCCGCGGCAAGTACGGAAAAAAGTTTCCGCGTGAATCGTAGCCAAGCTCAGTGGCAAGAGCAACTGACTGCCGAGCAATTTCGCGTCACGCGGCTGAAAGGCACAGAACCGCCATACTCGGGCGAGTACGCCCACTCGCACGATGATGGCATCTATCACTGCGTGTGCTGCGACCACCCGTTGTTCGCCTCGAAAACCAAGTTCGACTCGGGCACCGGTTGGCCCAGTTTTTGGCTGCCGTTGACGGGCGCGGTGCGGACTCAGACCGATTACGACATGCTGATGGCGCGCACGGAAATCATGTGCGACAACTGTGGGGCGCATCTCGGTCACGTATTTGACGATGGCCCTTTGCCGACCGGCTTGCGATACTGTATGAACTCCGTAGCGCTCAAGTTCGAGCCGCGCGCGCCGTGATCGCGGCCGGCACCGTTTGTGTCGGCAAATTCGAAAATCGCAGCACAACCATAGACTTGCCAATCAGCGCGTTATGAACGACTCCGCCGCCAATTTGATTCTGATCGCCGAAGACGACAAGAAAACGTCCAATCTGCTGGTCACTTATTTGCAGCGTGATGGCTTCTCGACGGCCGTGGCGTTTGACGGCCAACAGGCGCTCGATGTCTTCCACGCCAGTCAGCCGCAACTGCTGATTTTGGACATCATGTTGCCGCTGGTCGATGGCTGGGAAGTCTGCCGCGCGGTGCGAGCAAAATCCAACACGCCCATTCTGTTTCTGACTGCCCGTGACGAAGAGGCCGACCGCGTGTTGGGGTTAGGGCTTGGCGGCGACGACTATGTTGTAAAGCCGTTTAGCCCACGCGAAGTGGTCGCGCGGGTGAAAGCGATACTGCGGCGGACCGTCGCGACAATTGTTCCGCCAATCCCCACGCGCAGCCACGCTGGACTCGTGTTGAATCTGGAGAAGCGTCGCGTGGCGCTCAACGGGTCGCCGGTGGCTCTGACTCCCATCGAATATTCGCTGTTGAAGACATTGATGACCGCGCCGGGCCGAGTGTTTTCGCGCGAGGAACTGGTCGAGCAGTTTTATCCGGACGGCGAGATCGTGGTCGATCGCGTGGTGGACGTACACATTGGCAAATTGCGACAGAAGATCGAAACCGACCCCGCCCGCCCGGAATTGATTTTGACGGTACGCGGCATCGGTTATCAATTTGCCGATCAGGAGCATCCGGCCCCGTGAAACTTCGCTTACTTTGGAAATTTACGCTGATCAACGTGACGATTGTCGTGATGGTGGCGCTGATGATCGATTTGGCGATTCACTTTTTGGCCGCCGATTATTTCATGACCTTGAGCAAGGATTACGGCATTGCGCCGGAAAAAGCGCACCGCATGTTTCTCGACTCGGTGCAGCATTATTTGGCTTTCGCTAGCCTGGCAGGCTGCGGTATTGCGTTCTGTCTGAGCATTTGGTGGACCAGTCGCGTACTCAAGCCGTTAACGGAGATGACGCAGAGCGCGGGACGAATTGCCGCCGGCGATTATTCGGAACGAGTGGCCGCGCATGGCCGCGACGAGATTGGCGATCTGGCCAGCGCTTTTAATCGCATGACCGAAAGCTTGATTCATATCGAACAGCTTCGTAAAGAGATGGTGGTCAATGTCGCGCACGAACTGCGAACGCCACTGACCAACATTCGCGGGTATTTGGAAGCGCTGATCGATCGCGTGATGCCGCCCTCGACGGAAACCTTTGAATCGTTGCACGAAGAAACCTTGCGGTTGGTTTCGCTGGTTGAAGATTTGCTGAATCTCGCCCGCGCCGACGCCGCCCGCGATAATTTGCACACGAAGCCAATTCAGCTTGCGCCGCTGATCGAGCAGACTGTCGAGTTGTTTCAATTGAAGTTTGCCGAAAAGAAGTTGGCCGTGGCGCTCGATGTGGCGGCCGCTCGCTTAGACGTCGCGGCCGACATGGACAAGCTGCGGCAGGTGTTAACCAACCTGCTGGAAAACGCCTGGCGTTACACGCCCACAGGCGGGCGTGTGACCGTTGTGGCTCAGCGGTCGCCCGCGGCAATCACAGTTTCGTTTAGCAACGATTGCGCGGACATCGACCGCGCCGATCCAGAATTGATTTTCGAACGATTTTATCGTGCCGAGCCGTCGCGTTCGCGCGCGCATGGTGGAACCGGTGTCGGGCTGACGATTGTCAAAGAATTGATCGAAGCGCACGGCGGCAAAGTCGGGAGCAAGGTCAGTGCCGGGCAGACGCAAATCTGGTTTAGCCTGCCCTTATGAACGAGGGCCGAGTTGCCTGCGGTGCCAGCTGCCGGCAGAAATCGAAGCGAGATCGAACGCGTGCATGCTCGCACGACCAAAGCTTGCGCGAATTAGGCAAACTGCGACAAATGCAGGGATCGCAATGACGTTAAACTCGCGTGTTGAGCTATGACTTTAACGCTAAATATTTGCGGCGCAACGTCATACGCGGGGTGGCGCGGGCCAATTCATCGGGTAAACTGCACGTCTGTAGTCCGCCTTCGATCGACGCCACGGCGGATCGTTGATGGGGCGCTGCAATGGTTGCAGACCCAAGGTCCGCGGATTTCGGGCGAGGTCTTTTGATGTACGTTATCGAAACTCGTGATCTGCGCAAGCATTACGGCGACGGCGAAGCGCGCACCGAAGTCTTGCACGGCATTGACTTGCAAGTCAACCAAGGTGAGATGCTGGCCATCATGGGCCCGTCTGGCTCCGGAAAAAGCACGCTGTTGCATCTGCTCGGCGGTGTCGACACGCCCAGCCAAGGTCAAGTGCTGCTCGAAGGCATCGACATGGCTTCACTCAACGACGACCAGCGTACGCTCAAACGCCGCCGACGCCTGGGTTTCATCTTTCAGCAATTTAACCTGCTGCCGACGCTCACCGCTGAAGAAAACGTGGCGCTGCCGCTGCTGCTAGACGGCGTGCCATCGGCCGAAGCCGCGCGACGGGCAGCCGAAGTGCTGGAACTGGTGAATGTTGGCCATCGTCGGTCGCACATCCCCAGCACGATGTCGGGCGGCGAGCAACAGCGCGTGGCCGTGGCCCGGGCGCTGGTTATTGAACCGGCCTTGCTGCTGGCCGACGAGCCAACCGGCAACTTGGACAGCAAAAACGGTGCATCGGTCGCCAACATGTTGCGACGCCTGGTCGATGAGCGGCATCACACCATCATCATGGTCACGCACGATCCCAAGATGGCCAAAATGGCCGACCGGCTGGTGATGATCCAAGACGGGCTGATTGTGCAGGACGACGAGCAACAGCCGGTTCGCTCGTTTGCGCAAGCCATGGCTATGTCGGAGAAGCCACGATGAAGATGTGGCAGTTCAGTATCCGGCAGGTCGGCGCGCGCCCCGGCCGCGCGGTGTTAACTGTGCTGAGCATTGTGATTGGTGTGGCGGCAGTGGTGGCGGTCAGCGAATCGACCACGGCCACGCGGCAAGCCTATCACTCGATGTTCAAGGCGATTAACGGCAAGTCGGATTTGGAAGTCACGGCCGACAGCCTGGAAGGCGTCGATCAAAACTTGATCGACAGCATCGAAGCCATCCCGGGCGTAAAAGCTGCGGTGCCGCTGCTGCAACGGCCGCTAGCTGTTTCGCTCATTAAAGAGGCGAAGCGCGAAACGCCCTCCGAAGACCAGACCGTTGACGATTGGACGCGGACCAACATGCAAGTGCTGGCCATCGATCCGCATCGCGATCACTACGTTCGCGAGTTCGACGTGGTGGAGTTTGTGCCAGGCAGTTGGATTGACCCGGCGGTCAACGGTAAACCGCCGGCGAAAACCGCCGCCGCAAAGCCAGACGCCGCAAAGCCAGACGCCGCAAAGCCAGATGCCGACCAAGCGGACGCGGAGCAGGACAATGAGGATCTCAACAAGGGCCTGGTGCTGGACGCTGGCTTCGCTAAATACATGGGCGTGAAACTTGGCGATACGGCTCGGATTTCGACCAAGCTCAGTCGGCGACGGATCGATTGGAAGATTGTCGGCATGGTTTCCGCACGTGGAGCCGCGGCGATGAAGCAAGCCGGCATGGCGTTCATGCATATCGATCAAGCGCAAGCGCTGATGACCGGCAACAACATGGCGGACGTGCTGCAAATTGTGCTGAATCCTAAGGTCGTACCGCAAGAAGAGATGGCAGCCATCGCCAAGGTGCTGCCGCGCGGCGTGACGGTCAGTATTCCCAAAGCCAACACGCAGCAAGCTGACGAAACCATGATGTCCACCGAACAAGGGTTGGACTTGGCCACAGGACTCTCACTGCTGGTTTCGGTCATCATCGTTCTCAATACGTTCTTGATGAACGTGGCCGAACGCCGCCGGCAACTTTCAATCATGCGCGCCATTGGCGCCACGCGCAATCAGGTGATGAAAATCATGCTGACCGAAGGCGTCGCACTGGGAATCTTCGGCACGGTGATTGGCCTTGCCTTGGGTTTGTTTGGCGCTCATTATCTGTCGATCGCCATGAGTAAGCTGATGCAATCCGCGCAGCCCGACGTGGCGTTTTCGTTCAAACCGATCCTCAAAGGCACAACCTTCGGCCTGGGCGTCGCGTTCTTAGCAACGCTAGTTCCGGCCTGGCTGGCGAGCAAGCTCACTCCGCTAGAAGGCATGAGCGGCGTTTCGCAGCAAGATCGCACGCAAAAGTCACCAATCTATATTTCGATCGCCGGTGCCCTGGCGTTGTTGACTGGCGGTGCCGTGCTGGCAGGTTGCGTGCTTGGCAAAATCTCAATCGACGCCTCGGTTCCGGCTGCCGTCGCCGCTCTGCTCGGTTGCCTGGCGCTGATCCCCTTGGTGCTTACGCCGTGGGCGACCGCGATTCGAAACATCCTTTCGCCACTTTTCGGCACCGAAGGCATGCTGGCTTATCGCCAGGTGTTGCGCCGTCGCGTGCGAACGACCTTGACCGTGGGCGTGCTATTCATTGCCTTGGCTGTGGGGATCGGCATGGGCACATCAATCATCAACAGCACGCAAGACGTCAAGCAATGGTTCAAACGCACAGTAAATGGCGACTTCTTCGTGCGGTCGATGATGCCAAACATGGGCAGCACCACGGCGGCCGACTTGCCGGACGAAATGCTGGAAAAACTGCGGCATGTGGATGGCGTGAAAGACGTGCAACGCGTGAAGTTCGCCCGTGTTACGCTGCAAGAGGACGATCAAAAAAATTCGTCGCCAGTTGCGGCAATGCAAGCCGATCACCCGTCATCTGAAGCAAGCCCGTCCGAAGCCCGTCCCAACGAATCCCCCGGGGATGACGCAAAACTCGCGGATCGCGGCCAGCCCGTCGGCCAGCAGGCCGAAGAATCGCCGCGCCAGGGCGGGCAAGGCAGAAATTCGGATTTGCAGTTGCTGGTGATCGTTCGCGAATATCCGCTCGATAAGCCAATTGCCATTGATATCAAACGCGGCGACACGCACGGGCTGGTCGAAAAACTGCACGACGGCCAAGTAGTCGTCGGTAGCGTGCTGTCCGAGCGCCGGCATCTGAAAGTCGGCGATCAGCTTTCCATTCGCACCGCGGATGGTTTGCGTAAAGTCCAAATTGCCGCCATTGCCAACGAGTATGCCGGCGGCGGCATGACCATGTACATGCAGCGCCAAGTGGCCGAACGCCTGTTGCATGTCGAGGGCGCTGATGCCTTCACTCTGTTTGTCGATCAATCGAAAATTCCTGAGATTAAGCCGGAACTCGAAAAGCTTTGCAAAGAATTCGGCGTATTGCTGCTTTCCTACGAGGGTTTCTCGGGATTGGTGGACGGCATGATGAATGGCGTTGTGGCCACGCTGTGGGTGCTGCTGGCCATCGGCTTCATCGCCGCCAGTTTTGGCATCGTCAATACGCTGACCATGAACGTGCTGGAACAAACGCGCGAGCTCGGCATGCTCCGCGTAGTGGCGATGACCAAGTATCAAGTGCGCCGCACGATTCTGGCGCAAGCGGCAATCATGGCGCTGCTCGGACTGACGCCCGGCGCGCTGGTGGGGCTGGTCGTGGCTTACGTAATGAACATTGCATCGCGCACGGCGGTTGGCCGCGACATCGACTTTGTGATCTATCCCGGATTCGTGCTGGGCGCGTTTTTTGGCGCGATTCTGATTGTGATGATTGCCGCCTGGCTGCCGGCGCGCAGGGCGACAATGTTAAAACTGACGGACGCGCTGCATTATGAATGATTCGCCGCCAGCCGGCCCGCACGCGCCGTTCTCGAATCGCTGGATCTGGGCGCTGGTGCTGGGACTCCTCGGCTGGGCGGTCTTTCTGGCTGTCGGTTCGTACCTTGGCGGCGGCAAGCTGGCACACGATCCGCGGCACGGCCTAAACCGCGGTTTGACGGTTTTTGGGATGATGGCGCTGTTCATCATCTGCTGGATGGCGCTGCTGTTGACGCGCAAGCCGCGTACGCCGCGCCCCTGATCTGCCGCTTGCGACGCAGAGTCGCGAGCGATCGTCGGTTGGGCATCCGCTCTATGGCGACTTCACGGTCAACATCGCGGGTTCTTTGAATGGGTTTTTTACGGGATGGTCGGGCGTATATTTATGCACGGTCATCCAAGAGAATTCGCGCTTGGTGGAATCGGCCGGATCGGGATCGGCCAGCGGCTTGCCATCGGCCTCAATGTAAGCCGTGCGGACCACGTTAACTCGTTTTGACGCTGGAGGCGCCAACTCGTAATCCGTGCCGCGGGTTTGCAGAAACCAGGTGTTATCGCGAAATCCGCCAGCCAATCGTTCCGTCGCCGCGACGATCAGCGCGGTCTTTTTGTCGTCCGTCAGCGTTTTGTCCTGGCCAATTTTGGCGCACAGCAGTTGTGTTTCGGAAACGTCGAAGCTGACCCAACCATAAGGCGGCAGAAATGCTTCCAGCTTACAGTGCGAGGGCGAATTCTTGGGCGCCGGATTGATGCCATATGTGACGCGCGTGGGATAGTGCATCGCGCGGCCAAGCGCGGCGCAGAAGCCGTGGTAATCGCTACAATGGCCGGCTTTCTGCAGCAACGCGTGTTCACTGCTGGCTTGTAGCGATGCCCGATCGTGGTCGTACTTCATGGTGGAATTGACCCACTTGAAGACTTGTTGTAAATCGAGCGATTCGCCCTGCGACTGAGGAACAATTTCGTGGACGAGGTCTTCGAACCGCTGGTCGACGACCACGGACTTATCGCTTTTCAAATCGTTCGAGAACGAATCCGGCCAAGTTTTTACGGCGATGACGTTCGCTGGCTTGACGTTCCAGTGCAGTTCCCAGACGCGAATTTTGAACTGATGGCGAATGATTTGCGCGCCCTCGGGGTGATCGAATTCTAAATAGGCGAAGCGATTTCCAAATTCCGGTTCGGCATTGATTTGCGGTTTGACTTCCAGCGGAAACGCGGACAGCTTGACTTCGGTCACTTCCTGCCCCACGTCCGATTGCGGTAGCGGGAGCCAAACCTTGAGTTGTTTGGCATGGTACGGTGGCGTGACGACGACCGAAAAATCGACGTCGTAAGTCACCGGATTCGATTTCTCCGCCTGATACGGCAGGCTGGCATCAAGCTTGGGATGTGATACGGCGGCGGCGGCCGGGGCGCTGGCTTGCGGCGCGCGGACTTGCGGCTTGGCCGGCTCCACGGCGCGAGACGGTCGCGAAGCGCTGGTTGCCGTTAAGGCCAAAAGGACCGTCAGACAAGGACAAAAACATCTGTGCATGGGTGATGCTCCTATTCCGTTTTTCGAACGACGAGTGCCGGCGCAATCAGCTTTTGGAAAAATCCGCCGCCGGCGATCGCGCCTGCAATGGGCGATAAAATGTAGACCGTGAAAAATCCAGTCGGTGATGGACCGGGAATGGCAATCGATTTCCAGCCGCAACAGTAGGCCACGACGCGCGGTCCAAAATCGCGTGCCGGATTAAAGCCGGCTTGCGTGAGCGGCGCCAGAACCGAAATCAATGCGGCAATGGTCAGGCCAATGAACACGGGCGCCAGTCCGCTCGGCGGCGCGCCATGGTTGCGATCATCCGTCAAAGCGAAGACGACCAGAGCCAGAATGAACGTGCCCAAGAATTCTGCGAAGCAGGCCAAGCTTTCCGGAACGCGGCCGCGCTGAGCGGTGAGTTGCTCGATGTCCAGCTTGCCATCGCCGCCGGCCAGTCCGCCCGGGTTCGGAAAATATTCGCCATAACACATGGCGGTGATCTCGCTGCCGGGCTGTCCACGCGTGACGCCTTTGATTTGCTCGCGTTCGGCAATCCACGGCTGCCAAAGCACAAACAACACGCTCGCCGCGAGCATGGCGCCGAACAGTTGCGCCACGAGATAAGGCCCGACGCGGCTCCAGGGAAAACGTCCCCAGACGGCAAAGGCCAGCGTGATGGCCGGGTTGATATGCGCCCCGCTAATGCCGCCGACAGCATAAATGGCCAGCATGATACACACGCCCCAGACGATGGCCACTTGCCACAAACCCGACTGCGCGCCGGAAATAACGGCGGCGTGTACCGCGCCGACGCCAAAAAAAACCAGCATGAAGGTGCCGACCGCTTCGGCCAGACATTGAGCGCCGAGCTGGTGATGGATTTTGGCCATGAAATTTCGTGGTTGGAGGTCAGTTAGAGTCTGACGGCGTAATCCACTGCTTGACGCGTCGGCCGGCAAAACAATACACTCGCAAGAATGTTAGAGTGTTGTGTGGTAAATGTAAATCAGAATTCTCCTCGCCTTTTTTATTCCTTCGCGCGGCGCTGAAATTGCCGTCAGCATAACGTATTATGGAGTCGCAAGCGGAAGAGCGGCTCGTGGCTCGCAGTTCAATGATCGTCGCCGGAGAATCGAAGTCAGCCATGAAAGATCCATTACAAGCCTCGAAATGCGCTGAGTTGCTCAAGGCCCTGGCAGAGCCGGCGCGATTGAAGATCGTACAATGTTTGCAGGCCGGTCCGCTGAGTGTATCGGAAGTCGCCCAGGCGCTCGACGATGAACTTGCCAACGCCTCGCATCATTTGAATATCTTACGGCGCGCCGGTTTTTTAGAGAGCAAGAAACGCGGCAAAAACGTGATTTATTCGTTATCCACCATGTATCGGCCGGCCAGTCGAGCCAGCACTCTGGACGTGATCGATCTGGGCTGTTGCCGCTTGGAATTGGGTGCTGTGAAGTCAAAGCCGCAACCGCTGGCCTCGCGAAAAATGCCGGCCAGCCATGACTAATCCGCCACCAATCTACCTCGACTGCGCCGCCACCACACCGCTGGATCCGCGTGTCCGCGATGTCATGCTGCACGCGTTCGATGTGGATTACGGCAACGCCGGCAGCCGGACGCACGCTTATGGCGACGCAGCGCGCAGCGCGGTTGAGCGAGCCCGCGTACACATTGCCGCGTTGGCAGCCGCACGACGCTCCGAAGTCGTGTTTACCAGTGGTGCCACCGAGGCCAATAACCTGGCGCTGCTAGGCCTCGCCGACGCCGGCCGTCAGCAGGGCAAACGTCACATTGTCGCCACCGCCATCGAACACGCCGCCGTGCTGGAACCGCTGTCGTATTTGGCGTCGCGGGGATTCGAAGTCACCTATGTCGCGCCGGGCGAATCGGGTGCGGTGACGGCCGCGGATGTGTGCGCGGCCGTTCGTGCCGATACGCTGCTGGTGACAATGATGCACGCGAATAACGAAACCGGCGTGCTGCAACCGGTGAATGCCGTGGCCGGGGGTTTGCAATCGCAGCGACACTCGGCTTATTTTCACGTCGACGCCGCACAAACCTTTGGCAAACAGATCGAGCCGCTGCAACACCAGCGGATCGATTTGCTGAGCGTCAGTGGGCACAAGATTTACGCGCCCCAGGGCGTGGGCGCGCTGATCGCGCGGCGTCGCGCGGGCCAGCGTCCCCCGCTCAAGCCGCGGGCGTACGGCGGCGGGCAAGAGTTGGGACTTCGGCCTGGCACGTTGCCGGTGGCATTGATTGCGGGTTTCGGAAGGGCCGCCGAGATCGCACTGGTCGAGGCAGACGATCGCAATCGAAAATGCTTGGCCTTCAAACAGCGATTGCTAGCGGGTCTGCAACCACTCGATCCGCAAATTAACGGCGATCAACAACGGGCTTTGCCGCAAATCGTCAATTTGTCGATTCGAGGTTTGGACGCGGATTCTGTCATCGAAGCCACACGCCGGCTGGTGGCCATATCGCATGGCGCGGCCTGCACGACGTCCGCCAAAACGTGCAGCCACGTGCTGACCGCCATGCGACTGGACGACGCGCGGATCGATGGTGCGCTGCGATTTTCTTGGAATCACGGCACGCCTGAACCGAACTGGCCGGAGTTCGTGGCCGCGGTGCATGACCTGCGTCGCGAAATGTCCGTGGGCCGGACAACGACCGCGCTGTCATCGAGCCTGCAAGCCTCGCATCGAGCGCAAATATGACGGAAGAATCTTCGCCACAGACCATCTACTACCGGCGCGGTCGTTTTTCGGCACGGCTGCCGACCGATCGGTTATACACGCCTTCGCACTTTTGGCTACTGGAAGACGAGCCAGGCGTGTGGTCGGTGGGTTTTACGAAATTCGCCTCCCGCATGTTGGGCGATCTGGTTGAGTTGAACTTTCAAGCAGCCAGCGGAGATGCCGTGGATACCGGGCAAACGGTCGGCACTGTCGAAGGCTTTAAAGCGCTGAGCGAACTTTACTGCGTGGTCGACGGTGTGTTTCTTGGGCACAATCCGGCGCTCGATGCCGACCTGACACTGGCGGACGCGCAATCGAAACCGGACAGTTGGTTGTACCGAGTTCGCGGCGCGCCAGAAGCACATGCCGTGGATGTGAATGGTTATGTGGAATTTCTGAATCTCACCATCGACAAGATGAAAGAGCAATACGATGATCAATCCAAGCCCTGCTAAAGCGTTGTACTTGATGATCGGCGGCTTTTTGGGCGCCGGCAAGACAACAGCCATCATCAAGCTCGCGAACCTGCTGCGACAACGGGGAAAGACGGTGGGCTTGATTTCTAACGATCAAAGCTACGGACTGGTCGATACTAAAATGTTCGACGCGGCCGGTTTTCCGGTGGAAGAAATCACCGGAGGTTGTTTTTGCTGCAAGTTCAATTCTTTGGTGGACGCCAGCGAAAAACTGACCCAGCGCGGCCTGCCGGACACCTTCATCGCCGAACCGGTCGGGAGTTGCACCGATTTAAAAGCCACGGTCGATTACCCACTGCGCCGCATGTATGGTGCGCAGTACGCGCTGGCGCCGTTTTGCGTGCTGGTCGATCCCGCGCGGGCGCTACGAGTGCTAGGCATTGAGCAAGGCAAGAATTTCTCGCCCAAAGTGCTTTATATCTACAGCAAGCAGTTGGAAGAGGCAGAGATCATCGTCATCAACAAGATCGATTCGATTTCGCCAGAACGCCTGGCCGCGCTGCGCGCCGGTCTGATTGCCAAATATCCGCAAGCCAAGCTGCTAGAAATTTCCGCTCGCAGCGGCGCGGGAATCGATGCCTGGCTTGATCAATTGCTTTCGCAAACCGTGCAAACCAGCGGCGCGATGGACGTGGATTACGACATTTACGCCGAAGGCGAAGCGCTGCTCGGCTGGCTCAATGCGGCCATCACAATTGACTCCGAGACGGACTTCGACGGCAATCAATGGTTGCGCGATTTTGCCGAGCGAATCAAAATTGAATTGGACAGTCGCCGCATCGAGATTGCGCACCTGAAATTGACGCTTTCGCCGGCTGAAGGCAACGATTTGGCAGTACTCAATTTGGTTGCCAGCGACGCTCTTCCCGAACAAGCGTATCTGCTGCAAGAGCCGCTGCAGTCGGGTGAGTTGATCGTCAATTTGCGGGCCGAAGCCGATCCAGCCGTGCTGCGCGAGATCGTCCAGCAATTGGTTACCAGCGCCGCCAGCGATCCACTTAAATTGGAATTAGCGCATTTCGAGGCATTTCGGCCAGGCCGACCTACTCCAACTCATCGACTCAGTGCTGTATAATAGCTGGGCTCGCCGCATCCCCGCCCTGCACTCCAACGCTCCTTTATCCGGCCTCGCGCCTAGGATTGGCATGTCTGCTACTGCTCGCATCTTGTACTGCCATTGCGCTTACGCGCAAGTTGTGCCTAAGGCGGTGAAGGACGAGGTGCTGCGCCAACTGAGCGAGGCCGATGTGGCATTTGACGCCGCGCCGGATCTGTGCGAAATGTCCGCCAAGTTCGATCCGGAACTCAAATCGCTCGCCGCGGCAGGGCGATTGCGCATTGCGGCCTGTTATCCCCGCGCGGTTAAGTGGCTGTTTGATGCCGCAGGCGCGCCGCTGCCGGCCGAAGGCGTGCAGATTCAAAACATGCGTGTCGAAACGGCCGAGCAAGTTGTGGCCGCGCTGCTGGCGACCGACGCCGCTTCTACTCACGAGGCCGTATCCTGATGGTTGCCGCTCATCGATTGCGCGTCGTGCTGTACGAAGGCCACGGCGCTACGCCGCTCGATAAAACTCAGCGATACGAGATTACTCGCGCGCTGCTCGAAAAAGGCTATGGCGTGACGCGCTGCTTGCCCGGCGGCCAAGTCAGCGATGCGGCCGAAAGTGGCACGCTGTTGGTGCTGGGACGCTTCGCCGGCGCACCGCCGGAAGTCGACGAGTCGCAGCACGTCGAGACGCGGGCGCTGTTTCGCGAGGTGGGCAATCTCAATGCATTGCAGGTTTTGGAGTTAGCCGCTTCGGTGCGCGCCGAGTTCGAACTGCCGGTCGTTAAACCTTGGAAGCCGTGGTTTCCGGTCATCGATTTTGGCCGCTGCACCAACTGCATGCAATGTTTGAGTTTTTGCCTGTTCGACGTGTACGCGGTATCGCCGGCCGGCAAGATTACGGTGCAGAATCATCAGAATTGCAAGACCGACTGCCCTGCCTGTTCGCGGGTTTGTCCGGAAGTGGCGATTCTGTTTCCCAAGTATAAAGCCGGGCCCATCAATGGCGACGAGATCAATTCTGACGATCTGCGTCGCGAGGCTATGAAAGTCGATATTTCGTCGTTGCTGGGCGGCGATATTTACGCCGCGCTGCGCGACCGCAGCGCCAAGGCCAAGTCGCGATTTTCGAAAGAGCGCGACGAAGACCGTGCTTTAAAAGAGCGCCAGCGCTGCCTGGCCAAACTGCAGCAGCAAATGGATATTCCGGCCGAAGTGATGGCGTCGCTGCCTTCGCTGGATCAAATTCAGGCCAAGGCGGTCGAAGCCAAGAATCGCGCGGCGGCGGCGCTGCAGAAAAATTCTGCCGCCGATCACGCCTTGGCGGACAGTGGTTCGTCGCCAAATTAGCATTGCCGGTTGTCGCTTCACGGGTCTCAACTTTTCCGCCATCCCTTTCCATCCGGTCGCTCGAATGTTGCTGCAACTTGCCACGCGAATGCTTCGCGAGACCGACAAAAAATCGCTGTGGAAATTCGGCTACAACTTCGGCTACAAAGGCATGCGCTCGGTGCAACATTACAAGCGCCGTCTCAAGCAGGGCATCCACTTTCCGCCGTTTCTGTTCATTTCGATCATCAATAGCTGCCAACTCCGCTGCCAAGGTTGCTGGGTGGATGTGGAATCGCCGCGCGAGATGATTAAGCTCGACGATCTGAATCGCGTCATCACCGACGCCAAGCAGCACGGCAACAGCTACTTTGGTTTGCTGGGCGGCGAGCCGTTTATGCATCCCAACCTGCTCGACGTGTTGGCCGCGCATCAAGATTGTTATTTTCAGATCTTCACCAACGGACATTTGATTACCGATCAAGTGGCTCGCGAGCTGCGCCGCTTGGGCAACGCCTCACCGCTGGTGAGCATCGAAGGCACATCGATCGTTAGCGATGAGCGGCGTGGGCGAATGAACGTGCTGGATAAATCGCTGGCCGGTTTGGAAAATTGCCGCAAACATAAGCTGATTACCGGCGTGGCCACCAGCGTTTGCAAAACCAACATCGACGATCTGATTCAAGAATCGTGGCTGCGCAAGCTGATTTCGATGAATGTCCATTACGCCTGGTTTCATACCTATCGTGTGGTGGGTCCGCATCCGTCGCCGGAAATCGCGCTGAGCCCGGAACAGATTGTCCGCGTCCGCAAGTTCATCGTTGGCATGCGCGCTCGGTTGCCGATTGCCATTGTGGATGCCTACTGGGACGACAAAGGCGAAGCACTGTGTCCAATGGCGACCGGCGTGAGCCATCACATTGGTCCGTCGGGTAAGATCGAGCCCTGTCCCATCATTCAGTTCGCGACCGAAGGCATCAACGACGGCCCGAGCGTGTACGACTTAATGAGTAATTCGGCCTTTTTGCAGGACTTCCGCACGACGTCCGCCAAAGCCACGCGCGGCTGTGTGGTGCTGGAGCGACCGGATTTGGTCAAGGAATTAGTCCTCAAGCACGGCGCGCACGACACCACGCAGCGTCAGACGGCGCTGGCCGAATTAGACAAACTTGAGCCGCGCAACAGCCAGCATTTGCCCGGCCAGGAAATACCCGAAGAACATTGGATGTACCGCTTTGCCAAAAAGCATTGGTTTTTTGGCTTTGGCGCTTACACTTGAGCTTTCGTGGCGTGTCGCATGGTCCGTTGATTCGTTAGAACCGTACATTCGAATTTGCTCGTGGAGATGATCGACATGCACTTGCCCGTGCTGAATTTGCCGCGTCCGGTGCCGGTGATGGCCGACCGCGCGCCGCAGGATACCATTCCGCAAACGCGCGGCGAGCGCGAACAAATTCGCAAAGAAATCGAAGCTTACGTGCTGCGAGTACAACCGGTGCCGCCGCTGGCGAGCGCGGAATTACGAACGCACGCGGAAGCGCTGGCCGACGCCGGCGGTTGGGCGCGAAAGTACGTCGACTACATCGGCGTCGTGATGAACAGCCGCGTGTGGCGCGACGCGCTAGCGGCTGTGCCCTTCGAGCGTCGGCTGCTGCTGATGCCTAAGTGCCTGCGGATCGAAGATCGCTGCCCTGCGCCGTTCGATGACTTCGGCTTGCTTTGCAAACAGTGCGGATTGTGTTCGATTCAAGACTTGCAAAACGAAGCCGAGCGGCTCGGCTACGCCTGTCTGGTGGCCGAAGGTTCGGCCCTGGTGATGGCGCTGATTCAGACCGGCAAGATCGACGCCATTGTGGGCGTGAGCTGTTTGTCGGTGCTGGAAAAAGCCTTTCCGTACATGGAATCGGCCGCCATTCCGGGCGTGGCCATTCCGCTGCTGCAGGACGATTGCAAAGATACCACGCTCGACTTGGATTGGCTGTGGGACGTGGTGCATCTGACCAGCGACGATAAAACGTATCGCGTTGATCTCGACGCGCTGCGCCATGAAGTCGAGACCTGGTTCACGCCCGCGTCGCTGGATCAACTGCTGGGAAAAGCAGCGACCGAAACGGAGCAAATCGGTCGCGACTGGCTCGCGAAAAGCGGTAAGCGTTGGCGGCCGTTCCTGGCGGTCTGCGCCTATCGCGCGCTGCGCGACGGCGACGCGAGCATTCCCGACGACCTCAAACGGCTGGCGATTGCTGTGGAATGTTTTCACAAAGCGTCGCTGGTCCACGACGATATCGAAGACGACGACGATCTCCGCTACGACGAGCCCAGTTTGCACAAATTGCATGGCGTAGCCGTGGCGCTCAATGTTGGCGATTTGTTGCTGGGCGACGGTTACCGTTTGATTGCCGAATGCGACGTGCCGAACGATGTCAAGAACCGCATGCTGCAAATTGCCGCGGCCGGGCATCGCACGCTTTGCCTGGGCCAAGGCGCGGAGTTGTGCTGGACCCGCGCGCCGCGTCCCCTGGGTTCGCTACAGGTGTTGGATATTTTTCGGCAAAAGACCGCTCCGGCCTTCGAAGTGGCGCTGCAGATTGGCGCGGCGTACGCCCAAGCCGATCAAGACGTGGCCGACGTGCTGACGCGTTACAGCGAAGCGATCGGCATCGCCTACCAAATTCGGGACGACCTTGACGATCTGGCGGAAGAGTCTGGCATCGGTGACTTAGAAGCACTGCGTCCTTCGCTGCCGATGGCCTTGGCGCACGAGAAGAGTAAAGACCAAGACAAAGCGCTGGTTGCCGCGGCGTGGCGGCGACAGGTGGCGGACGTCGATCGCGACGCACTGCGTAGGATCGTCGCTTCGCCCGAGATGCAGGAGAAGTGTCGCGGATTGTTGGAATCGTACAAAGAAGAAGCCATTCGCTCGTTGGCCGAACTCGATAACGCCAGTCTGAAAGGCTTGTTGCGCCGCGTGGTCAGTAAGATATTCCACATTGAAGTGAAAGGTTGGTGCAGTGAGTTTGAGACTCGAAATGCTGCAGGTCGCCCGGCTGGCGCCGAAGCTGTTGGGTGATTCGACCGAACTGGTCCGTGGCTTTCTGCTCAGTCAACTCAACGCCGACGGCGGCTTCCGCGATCGCGACGGCGCGAGCGATCTGTACTACACCGTGTTTGGGCTGGAAGGACTGCTGGCGCTGCAGGCTGAACTGCCGGCGGAATCGGTGGCCACGTATTTGCGGAGCTTTGGCGAGGGCGCGGAACTCGACTTCGTTCACCTGGCCTGTTTGGCCCGCTGTTGGGCCGATCTGCCGTCGCCACTTCGCGCGCGTCAACCGACCGCACCGATTGCCGCGGCGCTGGCGCGTTATCGCACGGTCGACGGCGGCTACAATGGCGATGGCGACTCGCGGCAGGCAAATCTTTACGGCTGCTTCATGGCGGTCAACGCGTTTCAAGATTTGGGCCGCGAACCGCCGGATGCCGAGGCAATCATGCATTGCGTACAAAAATTACGTTCGGCCGATGGCGGTTATTCCAACCTACCGAACATGCAGCAAGGCCTAACGCCATCGACGGCCGCCGCGGCAACGTTGCTGCGTTATTTCGGCCAATCGACACCGCCGCAACTGGACCATTGGCTATTGGCGCAGCATGCGCCCGACGGCGGTTTTTATGCCCTGCCGGGCGCGCCGCTGCCGGATTTACTTTCTACGGCCACCGCCTTACACGGACTGACAGGGCTGCATGCCGACATTCGACCGATCCAAGACGCCTGCCTGGATTTCATCGATTCGCTCTGGACCAATCAGGGTGGTTTTCACGGCAATTGGGCCGATGACGCGCTGGATTGCGAGTACACCTACTACGGCCTGCTGGCTCTAGGGCATTTGAGCCTATGAACGGGCCCAACGATGCCTCGAAGGAGTTGCCGCACGCTGCACCGCGAGATGTTGATTGCCGCGAATTGCAAGCGGCGCTCAATCATTCGCGGCAGGCACTGCTCGCCGCCCGCAACGTCGCAGGGCATTGGACGGGCAAACTTTCCAGCAGCGCACTTTCCACAGCCACCGCGATTGTGGCGCTCACGTTGCATCAACGCGCGGCCGAAAATCTTGCTGCCCGGCAACAGCACCAGCCGCAAGTCGACGCCGGTCTTGCCTGGCTGAGGCAAAATCAAAATGCCGATGGCGGCTGGGGCGATACGACGCTCAGCATCAGCAACATCAGCACCACCACGCTCTGCTGGGCGGCCATTGGCCTGCATCTGCCGACCGACGATGCCGTTTGCCAATCGGCCGCGGCGTGGTTGCGCCGCACCGTCGGCTCGCTGGAACCGCCGGCACTGGCCGCGGCGATTGCCCGCCGCTATGGCCGCGATCGCACGTTTTCCGTACCGATTTTGACGATGTGCGTGCTGGCGGGGCGTTTCGGCGACGGTCGCCAGGCTTGGAAATTGGTGCCGAAGTTGCCATTCGAACTGGCGGCGTTTCCGCAGTGGATGTTTCGATTTTTGCGTTTGCCGGTGGTCAGCTACGCGCTGCCGGCGCTGATCGCCATCGGACTGGTCCGGCATCGTCGTGGGCCAAATGGCAATTGGCTGAGCCGCATGCTGCGTAGTTTGACCACACGGCGTACGCTGAGCGTGTTGCAGCAAATTCAGCCGCAGGGTGGCGGCTTTTTGGAAGCCACGCCGCTGACCAGCTTCGTGAGCATGAGTTTGATCGGCGCCGGTTTGAGCGATCATCCGGTTGTTCGGCAATCGATCGATTTCTTGCTGCGCGAAATTCGCGCCGACGGCAGTTGGCCCATCGATACCAACCTGGCAACTTGGGTCACCACGCTGGCGGTCAATGCTCTATCGAACCGTCCTTCTGCGAGCGCAACGCAGTGTGCGCCGGCGCTTTCGGAGCAAGACCGCACGTCGATTGCAAGTTGGCTGCTGGCGCAGCATTACCGGCAGCGTCATCCGTACACGGGCGCCGCGCCCGGCGGTTGGGCTTGGACGAATTTGCCCGGCGGCGTGCCCGACGCGGACGATACAGCCGGCGCGCTGATCGCGCTGCGCCATTTGGCGGTGGATTCGGCGGAATCGACCGGCGCGGCGCAGGCTGGCGTCGATTGGCTGTTGGATTTGCAAAATCGCGATGGCGGTCTGCCCACGTTTTGCCGTGGCTGGGGCGTGCTGCCGTTCGACCGCAGCGGCGCGGACCTGACGGCCCATGCATTGCACGCTTGGCATGCCTGGAGCGGCGAACTTCGCACGGTTGCGCAGCAGCGAATTCGCAAGGCAACCGCCCGCGCGCTCGAATATCTAGCCAAAATGCAAACGGCCGACGGTGCGTGGTCGCCGCTGTGGTTCGGCAATCAATTTGCAACAGGCGATGAAAATCTCGTTTACGGCACCTCGCGCGTGCTGGCGGCGCTCAATCATTTGGACGCAGCGATGTACCCGCGGATTGCTCCGCTTGCGCAGTCGGCCACGCGGTGGCTGCTTGCGGCACAACAGCCGGATGGACTGTGGGGCGGAAATTCGTCGGCGCTGGGCTCGATCGAAGAAACCGCGCTGGCGATTGTCGCGCTGACCGGCTCGAAAGATCGGGAACTGGCAACCGCGGTTCGTGCGACGTTGGATCGTGGAGTGGCGGCGCTGCTGCGTGCGACGGCCGGCGGCACAACCTTCCCGCCGTCGCCCATTGGTTTTTACTTCGCCAAGCTTTGGTATTTCGAAGAATTGTATCCGGTGATCTGGACGGTGGCCGCGTTGGAGAGCGCCGCGAGGCCACCTGCTTCCGCTTGAATTTTTGGATTGAGTTTTTTCTCCGCGCTCAATTTGTGGAATTCGGAACTTCGCGACGAATGGCTGGCGATGCACGGCCTCGGCGAGTTTACAATGCTCATTCTGTGAGGACTGCGGC
Source organism: Pirellulales bacterium (assembly GCA_038205115.1). Lineage (GTDB taxonomy): Bacteria > Planctomycetota > Planctomycetia > Pirellulales > JBBRCE01 > JBBRCE01. The sequence goes on along the minus strand of JBBRCE010000030.1, from coordinate 21,136 downwards.
GGCGATTTGAGTTGAGGAACATCCATGTCAGATCCCGTTGTCGTGACGCATGCCGGCCGCGCCGGCGCGTCGGAAAGTTATCGCGAACTGCGACCGGCCAAAATCGTCGAGACGGTCATCCAACTGCAGAATCGCATTGCCGAACGTTTTCCGGATTCCAACCTGGTGAGCGTGGTGCGCGAGCTGGTGGCGATTGCCCGCGAAGCGGTCGTCAGGGCGGAACAAATCCGCCAGCCGATTCTGTGGTTGCGGTTGTTGGTTTGCCTGTTGATTGGCGGCTTGATTCCGCTGTTGATCATGCTGGTCCGCAACCTGCGATTGCAGAACGAAATCTGGGAACTCGAACATTTTGCGCAGTCGTTCGAGTCTTCGATCGGCAGCATTGTGTTCGTCTCCGCCGCGGTGCTGTTTCTGGCATCGCTCGAACGACGCTGGAAGCGCGAACGGGCCTTGGCCGCCATCCGCGAACTGCGGGCGATGGCGCACATTGTCGACATGCACCAGCTTACCAAAGATCCGGAAGTGATCACCCGCGCTTCGCCAACGCCGTCTTCGCCCAAGCGTACGCTGACAACGTCGCAACTCGGCCGCTATCTTGACTATTGCAGTGAATTACTGTCGCTAATTGGCAAGATCGGCGCCATTTACGTGCAGCAGTTCCCTGACGTCGAAGCGTTTGAAGCGGCCGATCAGTTGGCCTCGCTGACCAACGATCTGTCACGCAACATCTGGCAGAAAATCATGATCCTTGATCGCGTCGTCGAGAGTTCGCCGAAGCTTTGATCCGATCCGCTGTTTTGGCTGAGTACAGATAATTCGGGATTGGCCGCCGTCTCGAATTGCGCGCTGCCGGAATTTTCGGTACGCCGTTTTGCTGCCGAGATCGTATTTCGATTCGGTAATGATTCTGCACGAAGTTCAGGCAGCCAATGCCTAACACCGTTGCGACAACCCGCATGCGGCCTCCGGGGCGAGTAATTCCTTGAGTTTTGCACGAACTTTTCTCTGGACAATCAATTGTCGTAACAGACGTTTCTGTAACATCTTGCGAATACCGATCGCTATGACTTTACTCGACGCACAAGCGGACGACGAGCTGTGTCCAGTTTGCTGGCACGTGTGTTGCTATCGACGGGCATTCGGACGTTTACAGTTTCTTTACGAGGCCTTTTCGAAAGGGTAACAATGATGTCAAGCGGCAGGCGGATCTTGATGTTATCGAAGCGGGTGCTGAAGCTATCGCTCTACACGATTGTCTTCTTGGGCGTGATCAAAATTGGGGCGTCGATGGCGCAGGACGCGAAGAAAGACGCGCCTACGGCCGTCGCGGCTGCACCGGACGCAGCTGCGGCCGATGCGCCGAAAAAGGAAGACGCAAAACCTACGGCTACGGATGCGCCCAAGGCGGCAACTCCCGAAGCTGCCAAAGCACCGGAATTGCCTGCTTACTACCCCGGCAGCGATCCAAAGAAATGGCCCGATCCCACGGGAAGTAACGCCGGCACAGTCACCCAACCGGCACTCGATCCGGCGGTTGACAAAGACGGGAAGCCCACGGGTGAAATGGCGGGCGACGATCCGTCCAAGCTCAAGCAGGGCGACTTGTTGGACAGGATCAATCACAATTTCTACTCGATCAACATGGTTTGGACGTTGATCGCTGGTTTCTTGGTCATGTTCATGCAGGCCGGTTTCGCACTGGTCGAGACGGGCTTGTGCCGCGCAAAAAATGCCGCGCACACGATGGCCATGAATTTCATGATTTATGCACTCGGCTGCACGGCGTTCTATGCGTATGGATTTGCCATCGGCTGGGGTAACTGGAACTCGGGAGCAGTGCCGCCGGGGTACGTTGCCACACTTGGACCGGGCTTGAAGCAATTGAGCAGCGGCGTGGGAATCGAGGCCGAGACCACGACGACCAAGGACGACAAGGGCGTTGATGTGACATCGCCTACCGGCGGTTACAAATGGAACTTGATGGGCACCAAGGGCTTCTTCTTGAAAGATTGCGACGACGTCAGCATCATGGCGCTGTTCTTCTTCATGATGGTGTTTTTCGACACAACGGCCACGATTCCCACGGGCGTTCTCTGCGAACGTTGGGCATGGAAAAATTTCTTGCTCTACGGACTTTGGGTTGCCTTCCCTTACTGCCTCTATGGCGGATGGGTTTGGGGTGGCGGCTGGCTGGCGCAATTGGGTGTGCGCTGGGGTTGGGGTCACGGAGCCGTCGACTTCGCAGGTTCAGGCGTGGTGCATGCCATGGGCGGTGTCATCGGCTTGGCGGGCGGTATCATCATCGGACCGCGTATCGGTAAGTACAAGGACGGCAAGCCACAGCCGATTCCCGGACATCACATTCCGATGGTGATTCTCGGCACGTTCATCCTGGCCTTTGGTTGGTTCGGGTTCAATCCGGGCTCGACGTTGGCTGGTGCCGACTTGCGGATCAGCGTGGTCGTGGTCAACACGATGTTGGCCAGCATTGCCGCTGCTCTGTCCTGTCACCTCACGATGTCACTCAAGGGCTTGAAGCCCGATCCCTCGATGCTCTGTAACGGTATGCTCGCGGGCTTGGTGGCGATCACGGCTCCCTGCGCGTTCGTCGACTCGTGGGCAGCGTTTGCAATTGGTGCCATCGCTGGTTCGCTGGTGGTATTTAGCGTGTTTTTCTGGGAGAAGATGGGCATCGACGACGTGGTCGGCGCCATCTCGGTCCACGGCGTGAATGGCCTGTGGGGCGTGATCTCGCTCGGCATTTTCGCCAACGGAAAATACGGTGCTGGATTCAACGGTGTCACTTTCAACACTAAGAACGCCAGTGTGGTCGATGATTCGCTCAACGGCGTGCGCGGTTGCATGTATGGTGACTGGGGCCAACTCTATGCTCAGTTGATGAGTTGTTTGGTGGTGTGCATCACGGGTTTCGTGATCTCCTTCATCTTGTTCAAGATCAGCAACTTGATCACGCCGATTCGCGTGAGCAAAGAGATCGAAATCGAAGGTCTCGATGGTCCGGAAATGGGTGCCCACGGTTACCCAGACTTCACGATCAGCAAGAGCTAGTCAACCGATTTTCAACCGCGGTCTTGTGACTGTGGTTGGGATAAAATATGCGGCCCCTGGAAGTCGTTGCCCGACTTCCAGGGGCTTTTCTATTGAGTTGGATCGTTTCGCTCGCGATGTCAAGCTTGGATTGTCGACGGGCTGCGGCTACGATCATCGCGAACGGCGCGTTGGCGAGGTCTCCATTTCTTGCGACTTATCAATCAAACATTAAACGTGCGAATATGATGCGACGATTTTTCACTCTCGCGGCGTTGCTCGGATTTCTGGTTGTGATCGCGCCTTTGAATTGTTTCGCTGCCGAAGCGGCCGAGCAAACCTCGCTCGGACGCGAATTGCCTTCGTTCACCGTGGCGCCGTTTGCGCTGATGCTGCTGTGCATTGCCATCTTGCCACTGGCCGCGCCGCATTGGTGGGAGAAGAACCGTAACAAGGCGATTGTGGTGGCCGCCATGTCGATTCCGCTGATGCTTTACCTGCTGAGCGGCTGGGGCCACGCGGCCGGTCATGTGCTCACCGAGAAAGCGGCCGAATACATTTCGTTCATCTTGCTGCTCGGAGCGCTGTACATCATTTCTGGCGGCATTTACGTGCAGGGCTCGCTGTCCGGCACGCCACTGGTCAACACCGGTATGCTGGCGTTCGGCGCGCTGCTGGCCAGCGTGGTCGGCACAACCGGCGCGTCGATGCTGATGGTCAGGCCGATGTTACGCGCCAATAAATCGCGGCAGCGGCAAGCGCATGTTTACGTGTTTTTAATCTTCATCGTCTCCAATTGCGGCGGCATGTTGACGCCGCTGGGCGATCCGCCGCTGTTCTTGGGCTTTCTGCAAGGCGTGCCATTCGGCTGGACACTGCAACTGTGGCCGCAATGGTTGCTGGTGAATATCGCCCTGCTGGTGATCTTCAATGTTTGGGATCAGTACGTGCTCGACAAAGAAGAAAAAGAGCGTCCGGGTTCGCAGTTGGAAGAAGTCATGAAGCACGAACCATTGCGACTGCACGGTCTGTTCAACATTGTATTTCTGCTGGCGATCGTGGTGGTGATTCTGGCGGCCGGGCAGGGCTGGGGCAACGACGGCAAATCGTGGCGTTTCGGCATCTCTGAAGCCTGCATGGCCGGACTGGCGCTGGCGTCCTATTTTTTGACGCCCAAAAACCTGCATCAAAAAAATCGTTTCAGCTTCGGGCCCATTCTGGAAGTGGCCATTCTCTTCGTAGGCATCTTCATCACCATGGTGCCGGCGCTGGAGATTCTCAACGCCCGCGGCAGCGAGTTGGGGATCAACGCGCCGTGGAAATTCTTTTGGGCGTCGGGCATTCTCTCCAGCTTTTTGGATAACGCGCCCACATACTTGACGTTTGCCGCCGCGGCCTGTGGTCAGTTTGGAGTGCCGGTCGAAGGCCGTTCGCTGGCCGAGTTTTTGAAGCACGGCCCCGAAGCGGCTAAGATTCTGGCGGCCATCTCTTGCGGTTCGGTGTTCATGGGCGCTAATTCGTACATCGGCAACGGACCGAACTTCATGGTCAAGGCAATTGCCGAAGAACACGGCGTTAAGATGCCGAGTTTCTTCGGTTACATGGCCTATTCTTGCACGATCCTGGTGCCGCTGTTTGTGATCGTCACGCTGTTGTTCTTTCGCTAAGCGAGTTGGCCAATCGTCTATTTGTGTTTGTCGCCGAAGAGCGCGACATCGCAGGCAGGGCTGGCGAACATTTTGTGGCCGTCGTGCCCAACGCCTTTGGCCGGCACGATTTGCCAATTGCATGGCCAGCCATTCTTTTTGGCTAAATGTTGCGCCGCCTGAAAAGCGTGCTGCCCCCGCTCCCAGCGATTGCCGCCTTGGATGTTTGCCGGCGGGCTGTCGTCCAGGTTATCGTCTTTGACGTTGTCGTCCGCGCCTTGATAGATGGTCAGCGGTTGCGCGAGATAGTTTTTGATCACCGCATCGCTGCGTAATTCGGCCGGCAGCGTGCCAAAACCGTACGGGTAATCTTGCTCCGTGGTTGGAAACAACAGGCTGCCGGGGTTGGCCGCGACAATTCGCCGCGCCTCGGTGTTTTGAAAGCCAGCCAGGCGACTGAGAAATTGCGCGCCGCCGGAATGCCCGATCAAGTAGTACGGCATCTTTGGTCGCCCGGCCAAGTGGCGAATTGCTTCGGCCAGTGGCGTAACAAAATGCCAGGTGCGCTCGCTGGCCGCGCGGGTTTGGCCTTCGGCCGTGACCAATCCACCACGCTGATACTGGCGAGACGGAAAGCGGTCGCTATCAAACAATGGCGCGGCGATCAACGCACCGTTGCGGTCGGCCAGTTCGATAGCGTTGTCGCGGTAATCCTCGGCATTGCGGTCCATGCCGTGAAACACCAGGATCAGAGGACCATCTTTATAGCCTTGCGGCCGATATGTGAAGACGTCGAATTTCGTACCTTCGAGATCGATCACGACCTTTGACTTACCGGCCGGAAATTCGGCGCTCGCAGCGCGATCTTCGCCGCGGCCGAGTTGGCCGCACAACGAGACGCACAGCAGAATCGACAAACCAGCGGCAGCGCGAACGTACGCAACAACGGACAATCGTGGCATTCGAGAGCGCCTTGAAACGAGTTGGAGAAATTGACTTGCTTCGCGCCGGCGCGTCGCAAAACTTACGCGCGCCATTTGAGTTCGGCTTTTTCGAGATGCGCTTTGTGCGTCGGGTCGAGCGAATGCAATTGAAACGTCGCGCCGTCGTCGCGCAAGTCCAGCGTGACCCAACCGCTGGGATCGCCCGGTGCAAAAACGTACGCGGTGGGCGGCAAGCTGACCACATGCAAATCGGCTTGCTTGGCAACCGCCCAATGATGGATGTGACCAAATACCAGGCATTTCGCCTGTCTGCGGGGCAAAATCACGCGGTACAACGCGTCGCCATCCAGCAGGCCGTGCTTTAGCCCCGGCAGTTCGGGGTTGTGATGCACCATGACAATTGCCGGCTTGCTCGCGCGCGCGTCCAACTCTTTGCCGAGCCAGGCAAGCTGCTCTTCGCCGCAGCGTCCGGGCGATTTGGCGGTCTCTTCCAGCGAATCCAGCAAAAACCAATTCGCGCGCTCGGTCTCGATAATCGCCACTTGCCGATTGGCAAGCAGCGGCGACTTGGGTTTGGCTTCCGGCACGCCTTCCCAAAACCGCTGGCGATGGTCGTGATTGCCGAGCGTGATGTACACCGGCAAACCGGCCTCGCGGATGGGCTTAATCAATTCGACAAACATCCGGTATTCGCCGGGCTTGCCAGACAGATAGGCACAATCGCCGTTTACCATCAATCCGGCCGGACGTTTGTCCCACACCAGCGCTTCTTTGACCGCCTGTTGCAGATGACGAGCCATGTTGGTGTCGGATCGCTGCACATCGGCCGACTCGCCAATATGCACGTCGGAAAACAACAACCAGCGGTGCGGATCGGCGGGCGTTTCGGCGGCCCACAACGGTGGATAGGCCGCCAGCGCGCCGGAAGCCAACATCCCGCCTATGAAGTTTCTGCGCGACAGCGGCCGCAATTCGATGGGCATCGTGCAAACTCCGTCCGTGAATGAAACGCGTAAAAAAGCTGCGACTAAAGCCTTTGGTCCTGCCAGGTTTCGGTCCAAGCGCAACCGGCCCACGAGTAACCGACGCCAAAACCAATGAGTAGCGAGCGCGTGCCAGTTTTGACTTGCCCGCGAGTACGTTGTTGTTCGATCAAAATCGGCACAGTGGACGACACGGTGTTGCCGCAATTTTCCAGCGCCAGCGGCAGTTGCTCGCTTGGCAAATTCAAGCCTTCGCGCAGTTTGTCGAGCATCAACCGAGTGGCCTGATGAAACAGATACAGGTCGATGTCAGCGCGGGCGATTTGGGCCGAAGTAAGTACGGCGTCGACCAACTGCGGAATCGACTCGGTGGCGAACGTGATTAAGCTGGGGCCGTGCATGTAGAGCGGGCTTTGCCAGCGTTGCCGGCGGCGCGGCTGAATGGCTTGCTCGGGCGTGCGAAAGCCGCCACGGTTGACGATCAGCGCGTCGGCGCCGCGACCGTCGGTGCCAAAAACGAAACCCGCCAGGCTGGGCTGGTCGGCCGATTCCACCAGCGTGGCCGCCGCGCCGTCGCCAAACACGGTACGCAGCGATCGATCGCCGCGGTCGATGAATTTGGAATAGGTTTCGGCGGTAATCAACAGCACGCGTTTGGCCACGCCACTACGAATCAGCCCGTCGGCCAGCGAAAGACCGTAGATATAACCGGAACAGCCGAGGTTGAAATCCAGCGCGCCGCAACTGGTTTTCAAGCCCAGGCGATGTTGCACCAGGCAGGCGGTGGTGGGTAGCGGATAATCGGGCGTTTGCGTGCAAAACAGCAGGAAGTCGATCGATTGCGGATCGATTCGATGCGCGGCGAACAGCTTTTCGGCCGCCTTCACGCCGAGATCCGACGAGCACTCGTCCGCTGCGGCCACGTGTCGATTGGCAACGCCCGTCTTGACATAAATCGCGTCCATATCCCAGTCGGGATATTCGCTTTTGAGCTGAGCGTTGGTTTCCACACGCTCGGGCAAATAGATGGCGATGGGGCCAATCGCAGCGTACTTCACCGAATCGTTCCTGAAAGGTCGAATCACAAAACCGAAATTGCAGCGGACTTCGCGCGCCGGCCAGAAAATCCGCCGTGGCTGATTGGAATCCGGGGCGGCGAAACGCGTTGGCTGCATTATCCCAAACTTCGGGTCCGGATAAACCCGTAAACACCGATGGCAGGGCGATTATAGCGAGACGCCGAGGTTTGTGCTTGTGCCGACGGCTTATTGCATGGCGCGAATCAAGATCGGCACCGCGTCCTTGGCGCCGGGGCCGATTTGGCCGAGCGCGCGAATTGCCAGAAACCGCACGCCAGCGTCTTCGTCTTTGGTGGCCAAAATCAGCGAGTTGACGGCCTCTTTGGCTTCGGGTCCGATGTAAGATAATGCTCGCGCGGCCTCGCGACGAACTTTGGCGTCGCGGTTGGCCAGCGCTTCGGACAATGCGGGCACTGCCGCCGGCCCGATGCGCCCCAGCGCGTCGATGGCCACATCACGTTCGGTCCACTGGCTGATCGCCGGTTGCGTCATGGCATTGCCGGGCGATGCGGGCACGGCCACCACGACAACCGGGGCGGAGGCTCCGCCGATGGCTACCGGGGGGCGCATCGTCGCGGGTGCCTGCGCCGGCACGGAGGGCGCAGCTTGCGCCAGCAGCGGATTTTCGGCCGGGCGGTTTTCGCTGGCGGCGGGCAGAGGTTGCTCCGGCATGACGATTTCGATGCGGCCGCAACCGGCAATCAGGAGCAAGCCTAACGAAGCGACGAGCGAGCGAAGCATGTCAATTTTCCTACCATAATGACTGCGGAGTTCAGCTTTTAGAATGATTGCCGCGCGCGGCGGCGTCTACTGCGGAGCGGGGATTTTGTCAGGACTGGGGCGCAAATCGGCAAATTGATTTCGCGGTTGGCCGGTCCCCCGTTCATTCGCGGCGGCAAAGTTGCTAAAATCTTCCGATTGCCGGAAACGGTGCGCCGCCCGATCAACGGGCCACCGACCGGCAGGTTGTCAATTCATTTTGCAGAACGCGACTTCAGGGAGCCAGCATGGCCACAAAAGCATCCGCCCGACATATTTTGGTCGATTCCGAACAGAAATGCGCGGAATTGAAGCAGCAGATCGCCGATGGCGCGGACTTCGCCGCCCTGGCCAAAACGCATTCGTCCTGCCCCTCGGGCCGCAGCGGTGGCGATTTGGGCACCTTCGGACCTAAACAAATGGTGCCAGAGTTCGATCAAGTCGTATTCAGTGCGCCGGTAGGCGAAGTTCAGGGTCCGGTGAAAACCCAATTTGGTTATCATCTGCTGGAAGTGACCAGCCGAAACGACTAGCCGTTTATGAATCAGAGTTGCACCGTCAGAATTTGACGTGGGTTATTTGATATGTCCGACGCACCCGGTTCAATGAGTCAAGCTCCCATCGCACGGCAGTGGCTGGCGGCCATCGGTGTTCCGATCGGACTGTTGGCCATCGGCGGCGGGCTGATTGCTGTTTTTCAATATCTCGAACCGTTCGACGCAGCCGGCAACAACATTGCTTCGCTGGTCTCGATGGGCCTGGCCATCATCGGCGCGATTATGTTTACGCTGGTCTGGGCGCCAGTTTGGAGCCGCACGGCACGCAAGGCTTTTGGCCTGACTTGCCTGGCGATTGTAGTCGGGTTGCTGAGTTATTTTAGACTAGAAGGTGTGGACGGCGACTTGCGCGTGCGATTGGTTCCACGCTGGCGACCGCGACACGACGCAACTCTGACCGCGCTCGGCGATCAGGCACCGGCTTCGGTCGTCGATCTGTCCGCCACCACCGAGCACGACTCGCCGCAGTTTCTTGGGCCAGACCGCAATGGGTCGTTGCCCGATCCGGGTTTGGCGACGGACTGGACGAGCCAACCGCCCAAGCTGCTGTGGCGCAAAGAAATCGGCGCGGGCTGGTCTTCGTTCGCAGCGGTCGGAAATTACGCCGTCACTCTGGAACAGCGCGGCGAGCAGGAACTCACCGTTTGTTACCGCATCGACAACGGCGAAACGGTCTGGTCGCATAAAGAAGCCACGCGGTTTGCCGAAACCATTGAGCTTGGCGGACCCGGTCCGCGTTCGACGCCGACCATTCACGAAGGCCGCGTTTACTCGCTCGGCGCCAAAGGCATTTTGAATTGCCTCGACGGCTCAAACGGACAGACCATCTGGAAACACGATTTGCTCGCCGAGTTCGGTGGCGCACTGCCGATGTACGCCATGCCTTGCTCGCCGCTGGTGGTTGATGGCCTGGTGATCTGCTCGACATCCGGCGGCAAAGACGACGCTTCGCTGGTGGCATTTGACGAGAAAACCGGCAAACTCGTTTGGAAGTCGGGCAGCGGCGTGCTTTCGTATTCTTCGCCTACGTTGCTGACAATTGGCGGGCAGCGGCAAATCGTCAAAGTCAACGCGGCAAGCGTGACCGGCTACGATCTCGACGGCACCGTTCTTTGGGATTATCCCTGGCCAGAGTCCGGCGATCAGCCGACGGTCTCGCAACCGGTGCTGGTGGCCGACAACGAATTGTTTGTCTCCAAGGGCTACACGGTCGGCTGCATGTTGTTGGCAATTTCCAAGTCGGCCGAGCCAGCAGACGCCGCCGGAAATCACAAGTGGTCCGTGCAGCGCAAGTGGGCCAACACCAACCTGAAAACGAAGTTCTCCAGCGCCGTGTCGAGCGACGGTTACATTTACGGCTTCAACGACCCGATGCTGACGTGCCTTGATCCGCAAACCGGCGAAACCAAATGGAAATCGCGGGGCCGGCCACCTTATAGTTTTGGACAACTGCTGCAAGTTGGCAAATGGTTGTTGGTTCAGACCGAACAGGGACAAATTGCGTTGGTTGCAGCGGACCCCAGCAAATTTCAAGAGGTCACACGTTTTACCGCGCTGACCGACAAAACCTGGAACGTCCCGGTTTTGGTCGGTTCACGGTTGCTACTACGGAACGATCGCGAAGCAGCCTGCTTCGAACTGCCGCTACGCTCAGACACTGCTCCGGCCAGGTAGCGGCGGCAACGTGCAATTCGGCGGCACACTCGCGTCTGTTTTCACTTGATGAATCGCTGCTCGTTCAACCAGTAGATGCAGTCATCAGTCCAAGGATGAAGTTTGCCGGTGGCGTGGGCGTCTTTGCCCAAACCGATTCCGTGCTTGCCTTTTTGATACAGGTGCAGGTCAAACGGCACTCCCGCTTCGCGCAGGCCGTTGGCGAATTCCAGCGCGTTGTCGACGGTTACGGAGGTATCTTCGACCGTCTGCCAAATGAAACAGGGCGGCGTATCTTTACGGACGTTGCGAGCGCTCGCAAAGAATAGAGCGTCTTTGTCGGACACATCTTTACCCAATGCTTTTTCACGCCTGGCGGGATCGGTCATGGTTTTTTTGTCGAACTGAATGAAACCGTAACACAGCACGCCGAGATCGGGGCGCGAGCTGACTTTTTCGATCGGGTCCGCGGAATCGCTTTTGCCCGCATCGAATTGCGTGAGCATCACGGACGACAAATGCCCACCAGCCGACGAACCCATGATGCCTACGCGTTTGGGATCGAGCTTCCAGTCGGCCGCCCGGTAGCGTACGGTCCGCATGGCTCGCTGCGCATCTTTGAAAATCTCGGGCAGGTGGTAATCGGACTTGTAGAGTCGATATTTCAACACGAATGCGGCGATGCCTTGTTGATTTAACCACTCGGCATAAGCCTTGCCTTCGTGCGGCGCCAGAACGTTGTATCCGCCGCCTGGGCAGACGATCATGGCCGCGCCGCTGGCTTTGTCTTCGGCCGGCCAGAACGGCGTTAACGTAGGGATATCGACGTCTGCCGTGCCATGCGCGCCGGGCGCATCTTTTTCCCACAGGCGAAATTCGGCTGTCGGCCGAGGTTCGCCGGCGTGAAGTGTGCCGGCCGCGAATGTGCCCCAGACAACGGCAACCAGGATTACGGAGAGGCGTCGCAACATGTTGGGCTCGCGAAAGTTTACTGCGGGTGATTGTGATGACTGCGCCGGCCTCATTCTACTGGCGGCCGCGCGTGGCGTGAATCCGTTTGGCAGACGGATCAACACCATCGAAATGGCCAAGTTTGGGCCGGAAAATTCGCTAGGATTGGCGTAATTCGCTTAGAGCGGGTTGGTTTCTCGGCGAGCGTGCGAAAAACGTTGCAGTCCCGCAGCAGGCGATTTATACTAAAAGTCTTGTCTGAGGTTCTACCGGACGTCTCCCAAATTCTTACGAAAATGCTCATCATGTTGCGCATGTTACGGCTATCCTGTTTGCTGGCGGCGCTGATCGGCGTGGTTGGTTTCGAAACTGCGTACGCGCAGGCCACAAAAACCGCCGCGCCTTCGGGCTTCCGAAAAATGGCTGCGGGCGTGGAAATTACCATCGCACCCAAGCCTGAAGCCGACGACACGATGAGCTTGCATAAGTTCAGCGAAATGCTCGCCCAATTGCCGGGCGGCGATGCGGATTGGACGCCCAATTACGAACCAAATACGGCCACGCTCAAAAGCATGGCAACGGGCAATGATGGCACGAGAAAAGGTGCCGGTCCGGGAATGATGTTTCACTCGGATGTCTGGTATTTGGAGTTCACATTCCGTCCGCTGCGAACCATCGGGGTGGACATTCCCAAAGCCGATGGCCGCATGGAGCGAAAAGTCGTTTGGTACATGATTTACAAGGTGAAAAACCTTGGAAATCACATGCGTCCCGTGACAAAGGACGACCCGCAGGACAAAGACAGCCCGGACAAAATGCGTGAAGAAACAACCGTGGCATTCGTCGACCACCCGGTCTTTTGGTTTCCGAAGTTCACGTTAGAGAGCAAAATCCAGGACAAAAAAACCGGCGAAACGATCGAACTTAAGTACGACGACCACGTCATGCCGCTGGCCATCGACGCCATTCGCAAAAAAGAAGACCCCAAACGCTTGCTGCTCAATTGTGTGGAAATGAGCAAGGCGCAAGTCAAAGTCAGTACCGATACGGAAGACAATAGCGTCTACGGCGTGGCTTGCTGGGAGGATGTCGATCTACGAATCGACTTTTTCTCGGTCTTCGTGCATGGCCTGACGAATGCTTATCGCTGGGCCGATCCGGTGGCTGGCGTTAAGCCGGATGACAAAATCGCTGCAGGGCGCAAGTATAAATATAAAGAACTGCAGCTCAATTTCTGGCGACCGGGCGACGAATTTCACCCCAACACACAGGATTTTTACTACGGGATTCCGGGCGAAGTTGACTTCCGCTGGATTTATCGCTAAATTTGCGGTTTCTCAGTTCGAATTTCATGAGAACCTGGGGATTTGCTTCCCTGGGTTCTTTTTTATTGCAGGCGGCTTTTTTAAGCCAGCCGTTAAACAGTTGGGCGCCCACACGGTCGCCTCAGGGAGATTTTGTCATGGCACATAAAAAAGGTCAGGGCTCCAGCCGCAACGGACGCGACTCGCAGCCACAGAAGCGCGGCGTCAAGAAGTATGGCGGAGAACAGGTTTACGCCGGTAATATTCTGGTGCGCCAGGTGGGCAATAAATTTCACCCCGGCAGCGGCGTGGGGCAAGGCAAAGATTTCACCCTGTTCGCCTTGGTTGATGGCGTGGTGAAATTCGATCGCGAAGGTCGCCGCATCAATGTTGAGTTGGCCGGCTGAGCCGTCGGCGTGGCTGGCCGGATAAGCCGCCTCATCGTAGGCAAGTTGGACGTCGACTGATGCGCAACGAAAGCGGCTCACGGCTTGAGCCGGGCGCGTTTCGAGCGGTTGCCATCGGTGTCTTGCCAATTGCGATTGTTCTGCAGAACTTATAAGGTAGAGGGATGTTCCCATCTGGAGCATCCCTTTTTTTGTGGTGAACTATGTTTGTGGATCGCGTGGAAATTCGAGTGGCGGCCGGTCGTGGCGGCAATGGCTGCATGAGCTTCCGTCGAGAAAAATTCGCCCCGCGAGGCGGCCCCGATGGCGGCGACGGCGGGCATGGCGGCAGCATCATCATGCGCGCCGAGCAAGGTGTCGATAGTCTTTCGGCCCTGGCACATCGCAAACATTGGAACGCCAAGAGCGGTATGCCGGGTTCGGGCAGCAACTGTCACGGCTCGAGCGCCGAGGATCTGCTGCTGCTGGTGCCGTGCGGCACAGTGGTCCGCGACGCCGCAACTAATATCATCATGAAAGATTTGGCCACGCCGGGCGAGCAGGTGATTGTGGCGCGCGGCGGGCGCGGGGGCATGGGAAACGTGCGGTTCAAATCGGCCACCAACCGAGCCCCTCGCGATCACACGCCTGGCGGCGATGGCGAAAGCCGGTTGCTGATGCTGGAACTCAAAGTCATTGCGGACGTCGGCTTGATCGGTAAACCCAACGCCGGCAAGAGCACGCTGCTCAGTCGTTTGTCGCGCGCCCGACCGGAGATCGCCTCGTATCCGTTTACCACCAAGTTTCCAAATCTCGGGCTGGTTGAAATTCATCCCGATCGATCGTTTGTGATGGCCGATCTGCCCGGCTTGATCGAAGGCGCGCATGCCGGCGTCGGCCTGGGGCATGAATTTCTGCGACACATCGAACGCGCTGGAATTTTAGTGCATCTGGTTGAGCCATCGCCTACTGATGAGACTGATCCGCTGACCAACTACGCCCATGTGCGCGCGGAGTTGGAACAGTACGATGTCGAGCTTGGCCATCGGCCGGAAATCGTCGTCGTGAGCAAGGCCGAGTTGCCAGAATCGCACGCGCTGCGCGACAAGCTGCAGTTGCAAACGGGCGGCGAAGTGCTGCTGATGTCGGCGGTGACCGGTGAAGGCCTCGATAAACTTCTGTACGCCATCGCTCGGACACTGGACGAGCGCGATGCGGCCCGCCTGGCTGCGAGTGTTTAATGACGGCCTCTGTTTCGCCGCCGATGATTGCGGTTGACATTGGCAACAGCCGCACCAAGCTGGGACTGTTCGAAGCCACTCCGCGCGGCGTTTGGCCGCAGCCCATTCGCACGCTGGAAATTGCTAGCGCAGCCGAAACCATCGCCGCCGAACAGATCGATTCCTGGCTTCACGATCTGGCACAATCACCGGCCATTTGGCGGATCGTCAGCGTCAATCGCGCGATGAGCGCGGCGCTGATGACGTTGATCGCTCGTCGTTGGCCCGCCCATCAATCGCAGTTGTTGACATTTGCCGATTTACCTCTGCGGGTTGCGCTGCCTCAACCGGGGCAGGTAGGCATGGACCGCTTGGCAGCCGCCGTGGCAGCCAACTTTCTTCGCGCGGCGCGGCGACCTGCGGTGGTGGTTGACGTCGGCACGGCCATGACGGTCGATTTAATTTCGGCCGATGGCCAGTTTTTGGGCGGCGCGATTTTGCCCGGCATGCGCTTGGCCGCGCAAACGTTGTCCGCCGCTTGCGATCTTTTGCCGGAAATCAAATTGGTTGCAGGCGATGCGCCGCCCGAACCGGTCGGCCGCTCGACCCGCGAAGCGATGGAGTCGGGCCTGTTTTGGGGCGCGGTGGGCGCGATGCGCGAACTGGCCGCGCATTATGCAATCCGCGCCGGTGCGCCACCGCAACTTTTTTTGAGCGGTGGGTTCGCGCCGCTGTTCGCCGAGGCCCTCGGTGCGGAAGCCGCGCATGTGCCTGATCTGGTGTTGGGCGGAATCGTCCTGGCGTCGCGGCGATGACACACAGCGCCACGCATTTCGTTGCCTTGACTCCGCCAGGTCGCGGCGCGGTGGCTGTGATTTTGGTGTTTGGTCCACAAGCAATCGAGGTCTGCTCGCAGGAATTCGTCGCCGCTAACGGCAAAGCGTTAAACCTTCAGCCGCTCAATCGCATTGTCTTCGGCAACTGGGGGCGGCAAGCGGTCGAAGAGTTGGTGGTTTGCCGCACCGCAGACGAAACATTGGAAATTCATTGCCACGGCGGTCACGCCGCGGTGATGCGCATCCGAACTGCGCTCCGCGAGCACGGCTGCAGCCAAGTTTCGAAGGAGTCTTACTACGAACTCCAATCCGGAAATCGATTCAACCAGTTGGCCGGGCAGCAATTGCAGCATGCCTGCACGGAACGCACGGCACTGATCTTGCTCGACCAGTTCAACGGCGCCATGGCCTACGCACTGCAGAACATTCGCACGATGATTGCCGCTGGGTTGCACGCAAAAGCAATCGAAGAGATCGATCGCGTGCTGCAGTGGACCGCGCTCGGCAGCCACCTGACGCGGCCTTGGCAGGTGGCGCTGGCCGGACCGCCCAACGTCGGAAAAAGCAGCTTGATCAACGCCTTGGTGGGCTATCAGCGGTCGCTGGTGTTCGACGAGCCAGGCACAACCCGGGATGTGGTTTCTGCCGTGACCGCCTTTCGCGGCTGGCCGATCGAACTTTCCGACACGGCCGGTCTGCGTCGAGACGCGGATCCGATCGAGCGCGCCGGAATCGAGCGCGCTCGGCAGCAGATGACTTCGGCAGACCTGGTGGTGCTGACGTTCGACTGCTCGCGGCCCTGGACGGTTGAAAATCAAACATTGTGCGAAGCCTGGCCCGAAGCGCTCGTCGTGCTGAACAAAATCGATTTGCAGACCACGTTAGCGACGCAACCGTCCGAGCAGGCATGCGCGACTGCTGCCAACGACATCCGTGTGAGCGCGCTGCACGGCGAGGGTTTGTCGACATTGATTGACGAGATCACTCTTCGCCTGATGCCAACTGAGCCAGAGCGCGGAGCGGCCGTGCCATTCGATCAAAGTGTGGTGCAAATGCTGCAAAGCCTGCGGCAGTCGCTAACCTGATTCCGTGCAGCTGTCGTTAACAGAGAATGCCGCGACGCAGCGAAAGTTAAGACGTTCGGCACAAACCCAACGGTTTCGGAGGGGCGACTGCATAAGCTTTGCTAATAGCAGGCCGCCTGACAATTCGCCAGTTTCAATCGCAGCAATCCAAATCACGCGCGTTTAGCTCTTTACCGAATGGATTGACTGGACGATAATTGCCGGTTGTGCGACCCATGATGACTGCCCGTTGGTCGCGGAACGAAGCGCCGATTCGGTTCGGAACGTAGTCAGTCGAGAGTTGCCAGCAATCGTCAGTTAAAGGATGCGTGCCGCATGGCTCAAAGCGATACCAGCGAAGAAGTTGACGTCGATTCCAATGATGGAACGGTGGAAGTCGACGAGCAAGTATTAGGCGGCGTGCAGGACCTCGACCCTCAAGAGACGGCCGAATGGCTGGAGTCGCTGAAATACGTTCTGGACAGCAAAGGTCCGGAACGCGTCAATTTCTTGCTTAAAGTGCTGGAGCAAGAAGCGTATCGGGCAGGCGTCGAGATTCCGTTTTCCGCCACCACGCCGTACATCAACACGATTCCGACCGACAAACAGCCGCCATTCCCGGGCAATCGTGAGATCGAGCGGCGGATCAAGAGCATCATCCGCTGGAACGCCATGGCCATGGTCGTGCGCGCCAATCGCGATCCTGACGGCGGCACCGGCGGCCATATTTCGACATTTGCCTCGGCCGCGACGCTATATGAAGTGGCATTCAATCACTTTTTTCGCGGCAAGAGCGACGACTATTCCGGCGACCAGATTTACTTTCAAGGCCATGCCTCGCCGGGCATCTACGCCCGCGCGTTTTTGGAAGGCCGACTCAACGAGCGGCAATTGGAAAACTTCCGCCGTGAGATGCACCCCGGCGGCGGCTTGTCGTCGTATCCGCATCCCTGGCTGATGCCGCATTTTTGGGAGTTTCCCACGGTGTCGATGGGCCTGGCGCCCATCATGGCCATCTATCAGGCGCGGTTCAATAAGTATCTGCAAGATCGCGGCATCAAAAATACCAGCGGCTCACACGTTTGGGCCTTTTTGGGCGACGGCGAAACTGACGAACCAGAAACGCTGGGTGCCATCACACTCGCCGCGCGAGAAGCCTGCGATAATCTGATCTTCGTCATCAATTGCAACCTGCAACGGCTCGACGGCCCAGTACGCGGCAACGGCAAGATCATTCAAGAACTTGAAGGCATCTTCCGTGGCGCGGGCTGGAACGTCATCAAAGTCATTTGGGGTAGCGACTGGGATCCGTTGTTGCAAGCCGACAAAAAAGGCGTGCTCGCGAAACGAATGGCCGAAGTCGTCGACGGCGAATATCAGAAGTACACGGTCATGCCGGGCTCGTACATTCGCGAACATTTCTTTGGCAAATATCCCGAATTGGCGGAACTCGCCAGCCACCTCTCAGACGAAAAATTGCACAAGCTCAAGCGCGGCGGCCACGATCCGGAAAAGGTTTACGCTGCCTACAAAGCGGCCGTCGAATGCAAGGGCAAGCCGACGGTGATCTTGGCCCACACAGTCAAGGGTTATGGGCTGGGCGAAGCCGGCGAAGGCCGCAACATGACCCACAACCAAAAGAAGATGAATGACGAAGAGCTGCGCGAATTCCGCGCGCGATTTGGCATTCCGATCTCTGACGAAGAATTGTCCAAGGCGCCGTTCTATCGACCCGCTGAAGACAGTGTCGAAATGAAATATCTCAACGCCCGTCGCAAAGAGCTAGGCGGCTACGTGCCCGGCCGACCGATGGTGCCGCTGCCGCTCAAAACGCCTACGCTCGACGAGTACCGTGGCTTCATCGAAAAAAGCGTCGGCCGCGAGGTTTCGACCACCACCGGCGTGGTCACGCTGCTCGGTTCGCTGATGAAGGACAAGAAGGTCGGCAAGTACATGGTGCCGATCGTGCCGGACGAATCGCGCACGTTCGGTATGGAAGCGCTGTTCAAGCAGAGCGGCATTTACGCCCATGCGGGCCAGCTTTACGAGCCGGTCGATTCGGATCAGGTGTTGTATTATCGCGAAGCCAAAGACGGCCAGATTCTCGAAGAAGGCATTACCGAGGCCGGTTCGATGGCCTCGTTCATTGCGGCCGGCACCGCGTACGCCAGCCACGGCGTGCCGATGATTCCGCTGTTCATCTACTATTCAATGTTCGGCTTTCAGCGAATTGGCGATCTGATCTGGGCGGCGCTCGATGCGCGCTGCAAGGGCTTTTTGGTTGGCGGAACCGCCGGTCGAACCACGCTTAACGGCGAAGGCCTACAGCATCAGGACGGTAACAGCCATCTGTTTGCGATTGCCTATCCCAACGTGCGGCCATACGACCCGGCCTACGTTTACGAATCGACCGTCATCATTCTCGACGGCATGAAGAAGATGTATCAGCAAGGCGAAGATGCCATTTATTACGTGACCGTGGCCAACGAAAACTACAAGATGCCGGCCATGCCGGAAGGCTGCGAAGAAGGCATTATCAACGGCATTTACAAACTCAATCACAAAGACGCCGGGGCGGGTCGCCCGCAGGCTCAGTTGTTTGGTAGCGGTGCCATTCTGCGCAGCGTGCTGGCCGCGCAGGAAATTCTGGCCGACAAATATCAGGTCAGCAGTTCGGCTTGGAGCGTCACCAGTTACACGCAGTTGCGGCGCGATTGCCACAGTTGCCGGCACTGGAACATGTTGCATCCCAACCAACCGCCGCGCCAGAGTTACTTGGAGAAAGCAATCGAAGGCGCGAAAGGCGTGTTTGTCGCGGCTTCGGATTACGTGCGTGCCGTGCCAGAACAAGTCGATCCCTGGATTCCAGGCGGGTTATTTGCGCTGGGCACCGACGGTTTTGGTCGCAGCGAAACCCGCCCGTATTTGCGCCGGCACTTCGACGTGGATGCGGAAAGCGTGGTCTTCGCGACGTTGACGCGTTTGGCCGAACAAGGACAATTCCCCCGCGATCAATTGGCGCAGGTCATGACAGATTTGGGCATCGATCCGGAAAAACCCGACCCACTAACGGTGTAGCGGTACGGCACTGCCCGGTCGAGCGACTCCGGTCGAACGCTCGAACCGCCAGGCAAATCGACTTCATTTCGAAACATTCAGCAGATTTGGACCTTTCCAGCGCCCTGCCTCGTACGGCGCGTTCTTCTTTCATCAGTGCAGGACCATGCCAGAATTCAAACTGCCTCCGTTGGGCGAAAATATCGAATCGGGTGACATCGTCAGCGTGCTGGTCAAAGAGGGCGACGTCGTCAAGGCTCAGCAAGGCGTGATCGAAATCGAAACCGACAAAGCGGTGATCGAAGTGCCTTGCACCGAAGCCGGTCAGGTGAGCAAAGTACATGTCAAAGCTGGCGATACGGTCAAAGTGGGCGCGACGATTTTAACGCTGCAAGCCGCGGGCGCGGGCGGCGGTGCAGCGCCGGCCAAACCGGCTCCTGCCAAAGCGCCGGCCGCCAAGCCTGAGACGCCTAAGACCGAAGCAACGAAGCCAGCCGCGGCACCAAAATCCGCAGCGCCCAAATCCGAAGCGGCGCGGCCCGAACCGTCCAAGCCGGAACCAGCGCCGGCTTCCAGCGGCAACGGACATCGCGCAACATCCGCTACGGCGGTTGCTGAACCAGAGACCCAGACGCAAACCGGCAAAGTCGAACCGGCCGGCCCGGCCGTTCGCCGTTTGGCGCGCGAGCTGGGCATCGATCTTTCTCGCGTGACCGGAACAGGCCAAGGCGGGCGGATCGTCCGCGAAGACGTGATTGCCGCCGTGCGTCACGCCAACGCCACAGCGCCGCTCTCGCCGGCTGGCAAGTTGGGCGCAACGGAAAACGATTCCTGGGGCGGAATTCGCCGCGAAGCGCTGCCCAAGATTCGTAAGACCATCGCCAATAACATGGTCCGTTCGGCGACCACCATTCCGCACGTCACCAACTTTGACGATGCCGATGTCACCGAACTGGAGCGGATTCGCAAAGAAAGCGCTAACGACTATCTCAAGGAAAACGTCAAGCTCACGACGCTGGCGTTTGTGATGAAAGCCGTTGCCCTGGCGCTGCGTCAACATCCGACGATCAACGCCACGCTTGACATGGAAAACAATCAGATCATCTACAAAGAATACGTCAACTTGGGCGTGGCCATCGACACGCCGCGCGGCCTGGTTGTGCCG
The DNA here is from genome assembly GCA_038205115.1 of Pirellulales bacterium. Classification (GTDB taxonomy): domain Bacteria; phylum Planctomycetota; class Planctomycetia; order Pirellulales; family JBBRCE01; genus JBBRCE01. The sequence goes on along the minus strand of JBBRCE010000030.1, from coordinate 484 downwards.
GTGATTCGCAATGTCGATCGGATGCGAATCCCCAACATCGCGCAAGGCATCACGGACATCGCCACCAAAGCCAAAAACACCTCGCTCTCGATCGACGAGATGCGCGGTGGCACGTTCACCATCAGCAACTTGGGCGCGGTGGGCGGCACGTACTCCACGCCGATCATCAACCATCCCGAAGTGGCCATTCTGCTGCTGGGCCGTTCACGGAAAATGCCGGTCGTTCGCGACGACAAAATCGAAGCGCGGATGATGATGCCGCTGAGTTTGTCGTACGATCACCGGCTGGTCGACGGTGCTACGGCGGCCCGCTTTCTGACGGAAGTGATTGGCTACCTGCAAACGCCCGGTCGGCTGTTGCTCGCGCCGTAGTGCTGCCGGACGTCAGTGGCGTCCGGCAGTGGCGTCCGGCAGTGGCGTCCGGCAGTGGCGTCCGGCAGTGGCGTCCGGCAGTGGCGTCCGGCAGTGGCGTCCGGCAGTGGCG
>JBBRCE010000029.1:0-60591 GCA_038205115.1 Pirellulales bacterium | reverse complement strand
CAGGTTTCTTGTCGTCAGGTTTCTTGTCGTCAGGTTTCTTGTCGTCAGGTTTCTTGTCGTCAGGTTTCTTGTCGTCAGGTTTCTTGTCGTCAGGTTTCTTGTCGTCAGGTTTCTTGTCGTCAGGTTTCTTGTCGTCGACGGGCTTTTCGGCGGTTTTGGGCGAAGGGAATTTGATGGTGTGGGCAGCAGGGTCGAAGAGAATCGGGCCGTCGTGCGTGCCGGCGGCCAGTTGTTTGCCGTCGGCGGAATAAGCCACGCTCCAAACCGTGCTGGGAAATGCGCCGAAGGTTTTGATTTCTTTCTTGCCAGGCACGTCCCACAGTTTTACCGTGTGATCGTGACTGCCAGAGGCCAACTGCGAGGCGTCGGCATTGAACGCTACGCTACTGACCCAATCGTGATGTCCGGCAAGCGTGGCAAGTTCTTTGCGGTCTTCGCCCCACAGTTTGATCGTGTGATCGGCGCTGCCGGTGGCGATGAGCTTGCCGTCACGATTGAGTGCCACGGACCAAACCGTGTCGGCGTGTCCTTCGAGCTTGGCGGTTTCTTTTTGCTCGTTCCAATCCCAGAGTTTGGCGAGTTTATCGGCGCCGCAGGTGGCCAGCGTTTTTCCATCGGTCGAAAAAGTTGCGTCGTATACGCCGCCCGCATGAGCCAAAAAGTTCTTCGCCTCTTGTCCCGTGGTCGTATCCCAAATGAAGACGCTGCCTTCTTCACCGGCCGTTGCCAAGAACTTACCGTCAGGCGTAAAGGCCGCGGTGCGGACCCAAAGTTTGTGTTTTTTGAGATCGTGGCGAAGTTTGCCTTCGGGCATATCCCAGAGCTTGACCAGCCCATCGTATCCGGCGCTGGCCAGCAACTTGCCATCGGCCGAAAGCGTCACGCTCCAAACGGCGGTTGGGTTGCCGACCAAGCTTTTTTGCTCCGCGCCGGTTTTGACGTCCCAAAGGTTGACGTCGCCAGGGCGATAGAGCAGTCCTTGCCCGCCACCGGTGACCAATGTGCCGCCATCGGCTGAAAAGGCCACGCTGGTGACCCAATTGTCGTGCTTGGCAAATGCCGAAAGTTCTTCGGCGACAGCCACCGCCGTCATGGAAAAAGCCAGGGCAACCGCGGAAATTAGCAACCGATTGAGCATGGCGAATTCCCCTGAAAAAATCTGATGGCGAGCATGTGTAGCCTTAGCTTAGTCAGCCAGTGCCAAAAATTCCACACGTTGGCTGGCAGCAAGCAAAATCTTCGTCGCGGCGCGAGCAATCGGAATCGGACGCTTGTCCGCCCTGCCAGGGCTTTGTTAGTCTGATTCAATCTGTGCTGGGGGTTCGAAGTTGCGGCGCGCTGCGCCGAGCCTGTTGTGGAGTTGAATTGATGAATCGCGAGCGATTGCTGTCCCGGTTTTTGCAGTACGTCAAGGTCGATACCACCGCGCGCGAAGAGGCTGGAGTCTATCCAAGCTCGCCGGGACAAATCGAACTCGGCAAGCTGCTGCTGCAGCAACTCAAAGAGCTGGGCCTCAAAGACGCTTCGCAGTCCGAACAGGGCATTGTCATGGCCACCGTGCCGAGCAATGTCGACCGCGAGGCGCCGGTCGTGGCGCTGAACTCGCACGTCGATACCTCGCCGGAAACCAGCGGTCGGAACATCAAGCCCAACGTCATTCGCAACTACGCCGGCGGCGATATCATCCTGCCTGGCGACGCCAATAAAGTGATTCGGGTCGGTAATAATTCGGAACTCAAATCCCTGCACGGCAAAACCATCATCACTAGCGACGGCACCACGCTGCTGGGCGCGGACGACAAAGCGGGCGTGGCGGTCATCATGGAAACCGCAGCCTGGTTAATGGAAAATCCCAGCATCTCGCACGGTCCGGTTCGCATTTGCTTTACTTGCGATGAAGAAATTGGCCACGGCGTGGATCACGTCGATCTCAAAAAACTCGGCGCGACGGTCTGCTACACGCTGGACGGCCAAGGCGCCGGCGAGATCGATGTGGAAACCTTCTCCGCCGATCTGGCCGTGATTACCGTTCGGGGTGTCAATATTCATCCCTCGATTGGTAAAGGCCGGATGGTCAACGCCATTCGCGGCGCGGCCGACTTCATCGCCGCGCTGCCGCTCAGAGAACAGTCGCCAGAAACAACGTCCGACCGCCAAGGATTCTTGCACCCCTACGTTTGCGAGGCCAGCGTGGCCGAAGCCAAAATTCGCGTGCTGCTCCGCGACTTCGACACCGCAGGGCTTGCGCCCAAGGCCGAACTGCTGCGACAAACGGCCGAGGCCACCATGCAAAAACTGCCGGGCCTCACAATCGATGTGAACATCGTTCCGCAATATCGCAACATGGCCGACGGGCTCAAAACCGAGCCGCGGGCCGTGGCGTTCGTCGAACAGGCGTATGCCAATTTGGGCCTGCCTTGCAAACGCACCATCGTTCGTGGCGGCACTGATGGCTCGCGATTTACCGAACTTGGTCTGCCGACGCCCAACCTTTCCACCGGCGAGCACAATCCGCATTCGCCACTGGAATGGGCCTGCCTGGAAGAAATGGAACAAGCGGGCGCTGTGCTGGTCGAACTTCTGAAGATCTGGGGCCAAGCTTAGATCGCTCAAGTTGCTTCGTTGCGCGAAAAGTTTTTTTTCCGATTGTGACACTGCGAAGCGTTGCGCGATCGCCGCCACCTTGAAAACATCGAAAATTCGGGGCCGATTGCGCGACGTCACAGTAACGATGATGTCCGTTTCGTTAAAAATCGCGCCAAGACAGTTCGCTGCAGCCGTGCTTGGTCCGCGCGCATCGCCAGCCTGACACGCCGACTTGCGTTGTTTGCCGCGGGCGGTTTCACGGCGCTGGTCGCAGCGCCCGGCTGCACGTCGTTGCCAACGGTTAAAACCGCGCGTGGCGCCAGCTTGTGAATCCTGCCGAGCGGCGATGTTTTTGCAGCCGGCGCGCAACGCGAAACGCTGCCCGCCGAATTGCCGAAAAATCGCAAATCGGAGTGGTGTGAGCGGTCGCCAGGCTTGCGGAGCTAGGCGACCGCCGGTCGGGTTGTCAAAGAACTTCAATGGGGTTCGGCGCTTTCAGCGGCCGAGCGTCGGTTTGTTTCGGTTGCCGGCGCACCGGACGAACCTAATTTGTCTAGCAAACCATCCACTCGACGTCTCTTGCCGCCAGGTTCACGCCACGCGGACACGCTGCCGCCGAGCCACCGCAAGTTGCGCAAAGCTTCGTTCAGACAATCGATCTGAACTTGCGCAGCGATGGCTGGGCCGACCGCAATTCCGCGCGGCATGCCAATGGGTTCATCGCCCTGGCGCTGCCGCAACATCCATTGTCCCGCATTGGGCGGAAGACTCCGCCCGCGAGATTAGTGGACATAATTATACTATGCGCAGACGGGAATGGCAACGGCGCAGATTCGCAAAATCGCGCGCGGGATGGTGCGATCGCTAAAACCGTCCGCAAGCCAGATGCCGGCGTGGGGGGTTGTAGCGCGCGGCAACGGTTATGCCGATCGTAAGGTGCGTTCGGAGCCTTAGGATTGCGGTAACTCGCTAACCGGATTTCACACGTTTCCGCGATGACGTTGCGAGCATAACCTAGAATTGTTCGGTTCGCAGTCCCGTTTTGCTCCGTTCAGTCGATGGTGGTGCTTATGCCGAAGATTCTGTTAATCGAAGATAACGAGGCGAACCAGGATTTAATTTCCCGGTATTTGCTGCTCTTCGAATACGACGTGGTCGTGATGGCCGACGGTTTGCAAGGTTTGAGCAGAGCACGTTCGGCGGAAGAAAAGTTTGACCTGGTGCTGATGGACATGAACTTGCCGGAGATGGACGGCTGGGAAGTCACGCGTCAGTTGAAGGCCGATCCGGCCACCAAGTCGCTGCCGGTGATTGCGCTGACCGCGCATGCCATGGTTGGCGACCGTGAAAAAGCGTTACAGGCCGGCTGCGACGAGTACGCCACCAAGCCCATCGATTTCACCAGTCTGATCGATAAGATTGAGTTCCAGCTTCAGAAGGTCCAGTCGCTATGAACGATTCCCTGGGGTTCCTGCTCGTCGTAGACGATGAGGAGATGAACCGGGATATGCTCGGCCGCCGTTTGGAGGTTGAGGGCTACGCCGTGCTGTGCGCGGCGAGTGGGGCCGAGGCTCTGCAATTGATTGCCGAACATCCGTTCGACGCGGTGTTGCTGGATGTGATGATGCCGGTGCAGAACGGCTTCGAAGTCTTGACGGAGCTTCGCAAAACGCGCTCGAGTTTGGAACTGCCGGTGCTGATGGTCACCGCGAAGAATCAAAATGAGGATGTCGTCAACGCCTTCGAGATTGGCGCCAACGACTACCTCACCAAGCCGATCAATTTTCCGGTGGCGCTGGCGCGGATCAACAGTCACGTTTCCAGCCGGAAGCTGTCGTCGCGATTGCGCGACAGCGAAACTCGCTATTCGCTGTCCGCGCAAGGCGCCAACGATGGCTTGTGGGACTGGAATTTATCGACCAACGAAATCCATTACTCGCTACGCTGGAAATCGATGTTGGGATACGGCGCCGAGGCGATTGGCGAAACGCCGGACGCCTGGTTTAGCCGCATCCACCCGGAAGACCTGTCGCATGTGCGGCACGCGCTGGACGAGCATCGCGCCGGACGGTCGGAACAATTCGAGAGCGAACATCGGATGCTGCACCAAGACCGCAGCTACCGCTGGGTACTGAGTCGTGGCGTGGCCATTCGCGACGCTGTCGGCCGCGAGGTCCGCATGGCCGGTTCGCAGACGGATATCACCCGTGGCAAAGCGGCCGACCCGCTGACGGGCCTGGCGAACCGCGTCTTGTTCATGGATCACCTGGACGCGGCGGCACTGCCCGGTCGCGACTGCAACCACCCGCTATTTGCCGTGCTGTTCCTCGACCTGGACCGATTCAAAGTCATCAACGACAGCCTGGGGCATTTGGCCGGAGACGAGCTCCTGGCAACGGTTGCCCGCCGGCTCGAATCCTGCCTACGCTCGTCGGATGTGGTGTCGCGGCTGGCGCACCGTTGCACGATTGCTCGGTTTGGCGGCGATGAGTTTGTGATCTTGCTGCGGGGCTTGGCCACGCCGCACTGCGCAAGCCAAGTGGCCGATCGCATTCTGGAAGTCCTTGCAGAACCCATGACGCTTCGCGGTAACGACGTTTCGATCTCCGCCAGTATCGGCATTGCCGTCGGCACGCACGACCAAGACAGCGCGGAAGATTTGGTCCGCGACGCCGATACCGCCATGTACCAGGCCAAGACCGCTGGCAAATCACGGTGGTGCCTGTTCGACCAGCCCATGCGTAAGAAAGCCGTCGATCGGCTGGCGCTCGAGAACGATCTGAAGAAGGGACTGGAGCGAGGGCAGTTTCAGGTTCTCTATCAACCGATCGTTTCGTTGCCATCGGGCAGCGTGGAAGGCTTCGAGGCGTTGCTGCGTTGGCATCATCCGGAGCGCGGAATGGTGTCGCCGCTGGAATTCATCCCAATTGCGGAAGAAATCGGCTACATCGTGGAATTGGGAACCTGGTGCTGGAACAAGCTTGTACGCAAATGCGATCTTGGCAGGTGCAGTACCCGGACCGCGAATTGCGATTCATGAGCGTGAACGTGGCTGGCCGGCAGTTTGCCGATCCGGCATTGTTGAGCCGCATTACTGGCTGTTTGGCGCGGACGGGCTTAAGCCCCGATTGCCTGAAGCTGGAAATCACCGAAAGCTCGATCATGGAACAACCGGCGCAAGCCGCGGTATTGATGGAACGCATTCGAGCGCTGGGCGTGCGGATTAGCCTGGACGATTTTGGCACCGGTTATTCGTCGCTCAGCTACCTGCGGCAATTTCCGATCGATACCCTGAAAATCGACCGCTCGTTCATTGAACGGCTCGGCCGCTCGGATGAAGTCTGCGAAATTGTCAGAACCATCGTCGCGCTGGCGCACAGCCTGGGCATGAACGTCACGGCCGAAGGTATCGAGCTCAACAGCCAGCACTCGCAACTGAATAGTCTCGATTGCGAAAACGGCCAGGGATATCTGTACTCGCGTCCGGTTTCGGCAATCGACATCGAAAAAATTCTCAAGGACGCGCAACGTGAGGGCGTTGTGGGAGCGCCCGCGCCGTTTAGCATGCAGACGGCCGTGGCGCAATTGCTGCAAGTTTGACATTGCCTTCTCAAGTGGCATTTTGGCCCGGCGATTTGCCTGTGCGCTTGCCGCTGCCACGCGCCGCGGCATTTTGCCGGGCGTCAATCGCACAATCGACCGCGCTGCAAGCTGCCTGCGCAGGCGGCATTTGTCTGCGGCGGTAGGCATCGGCGGGCGGCCCAAGTACTTGACTTATCCGTGGTTCCGGTTAAATTTGCATCCGAATTCGGAAACGGGAGTTCCGCGCCGCGAGGGGATCAAATTCGCGTTGAAAGGATGCACGCATGCCGAAGTCGACACAGACGCAACAGGCAACAACCGCGCTTGAGGCGATCGACGTCTTATGGCTGACCGCCGGCCTAGGTTGCGATGGCGATTCGATTGCCATGACCGCCGCCACTCAGCCCAGCCTTGAAGATTTGGTGCTTGGCTCGCTGCCGGGCGTACCGCGACTTCGCTTGCATCATCCGGTGCTCTCGAAAGAGTGTGGCGAAGATTTTCTGGCCAATTGGTATCAGGCGGCGAGCGGAAATTTCGGCCCGTTCATCTTGGTGATCGAAGGTTCGATACCCAACGAAAAAAACAAGGCCGAAGGCTATTGGGCGGCGATGGGAACCGATCGCGCCACCGGTCAGCCAATTCTGACTTGCGATTGGATCGACCGCTTGGTGCCGCATGCCTGGGCGGTGGTCACCGCCGGCACTTGCTCCGCATACGGCGGCATTCACGCCATGGCCGGCAATCCCACAGGCTGCATGGGCTTGGCCGACTATCTCGGCTGGGATTGGAAATCGCAGGCCGGTATTCCAATTGTCAACGTGCCGGGCTGTCCGGTGCAGCCCGACAATTTCATGGAAGTGATTTTGTACTTGATGAATCAGGCCAACGGCAAAGCGCCGATGATTCCGCTGGACGAGCAGTTACGCCCGACGTGGCTGTTCAGTCAGACCGTGCATGAAGGTTGCGACCGAGCCGGCTACTATGAGCAGGCCGATTTCGCCACGGAATACGGCGTGCCGGAATGCATCGTCAAGCTTGGCTGCTGGGGCCCGGTGGTGCAATGCAATGTCGGCAAGCGCGGCTGGATGAATGGCATTGGCGGCTGCGCGAATGTCGGCGGGGTGTGCATCGGTTGCACGATGCCCGGTTTTCCGGACAAGTTCATGCCGTTCATGGACGAACCACCAGGCGCGCGGTTATCGACGCAGGCCGTGATCATGTACGGCCGCACGGTTCACTCGCTCCGCCAATTCACGCGAGCGTCAATGAACCGCGAACCGGAGTGGCGCAAACCCAGTTAGTTGGCTGCCGCGGCAAACAGGCTGCGGCAAACAGGCTCCGGCGTGTCGGCCGGTTGCAACTTCGACCCAAATTCAATTGAACGGATCCATGTCGATCATCAATAAGCCGGCAACGGTCAAATCCAAAAAACTCGTCGAGATGTCTTGGGATCCGATCACGCGGATCGTTGGCAGTCTGGGCATTCACACCAAGATCGACTTCGCCAACCGAACCGTGGCGGAGTGTTACAGCACGTCGTCGATCTTTCGGGGCTACAGCATCTTCATGAAAGGGCGTGATCCGCGCGACGCGCATTTCATCACCAGCCGCATCTGCGGCATCTGCGGCGACAACCATGCCACCTGCGCGTGCTACGCGCAGAACATGGCTTTTGGCGTGCGACCGCCGCATTTGGCCGAGTGGATCATCAACCTGGGCGAAGCGGCCGAATACATGTTCGACCACAACCTGTACCAGGATAACCTGGTGGGCGTGGATTATTGCGAACAAGTCGTCAAAGAGACTAATCCCAGTGTGTTGGCGCTAGCGGAAAACACAGCCGCGCCCAACAGCGCCATTCATGGGTATCGGACCATCGCCGACATCATGCGGTCGCTGAATCCGTTTACAGGCGTGCTGTACCGCGAGGCGCTGCACATGAGCCGGCTATCGCGCGAGATGTTTTCGCTGATGGAAGGCAGGCACGTGCATCCCTCGACGCTTTATCCCGGCGGCGTCGGCACGGTCGCCACGGTACAACTCTTTACCGACTATCTCGTGCGGTTGATGAAGTACGTGGACTTCGTCAAACGGGTTGTTCCGCTGCACGACGACCTGTTCGATTTCTTCTATCAGGCGCTGCCCGGCTACGAGCACGTTGGCGAGCGGCGAATTCTGCTGGGCTGCTGGGGTTCGTTCAACAATCCGGATACCTGCGACTACAAATACGCCAACATGGCCGCCTGGGGCCGCGACATGTTCGTCACGCCAGGCATCATCATCGATGGAAAATTGCTGACCACCGACCTGGTTGAAATCAACCTCGGCATGCGGATCATGCTGGGACGATCGTTCTACGACGATTGGCAAGACGGCGAGAAGTTCGTCGACGTCGATCCGCTGGGCAATCCGGTGGATCAGCGGCATCCTTGGAATCAGACCACCACGCCGCGACCGCAGAAGCGCGCGTTCGAAGATAAATATAGCTGGGTAATGGCGCCGCGCTGGTTCGACAAGCTGAGCGCAAAGAACCTGGCGCTGGACACCGGCGGCGGTCCGCTGGCACGGTTGTGGAGCACGGCGCTGGCCAAACGCGTGAATTTTGGATTTGTCGAGTCGACCGGCAGCAGCGTCAAAATTCGTCTGCCGCGGTCGGTGAGTCATGCGGAAACCGAGTACGAGTGGAAAGTGCCGGCTCACAATAACACGCTGGAGCGGAACCGCGCCCGCACTTACTTCCAGGCTTACGCCGCGGCGGCCGCCTTGTACTTCGTCGAAAAGGCGCTGGTGGAAGTGCATGCGGGTAACACGCGCACTTGGTCGGAGTTTACGGTGCCGGAAGAAGCCATCGGCTGCGGATTTCATGAGGCGGTCCGCGGCGTGCTCTCGCACCATGTGGTGATTCGCGATGGCAAAATCGCTAACTACCATCCGTATCCGCCCACCTGCTGGAACGCCAGCCCACGCGACGCCGAGGGAATTCCGGGCCCGTACGAAGATGCGGTGCAAAACACGCCGCTGTTCGAAGAAAACGATGTCGAAAACTTCAAAGGCATCGACATCATGCGCACAGTGCGCAGTTTCGATCCCTGCCTGCCGTGCGGCGTCCATATGTACCTGGGCGGCGGAAAAGTCATCGAGACGTCTCACTCGCCGATGTTCGGCATGCAACCTCCCGCGAACGGCTGATCTCAGATGCTGACTTCCGAACAGTTGACGCACCGCATGGAGCAAGTTGGGCGGCAAGTGGCCGAATTGGCCGAAACGCCTGACGATCCGGCATCGATCACCGCCGGCGATTTGCTGCGCACGCTGGGCGACTTGCACGCCGAAGGGTTGCAGCGGATTCTGGCGATCGTCCGCTCCGGCGGCGAGGCCTCGCGACCGCTCCTGGAAAAACTGGCGCAAGACGATTTGATTCGCGCGCTGCTGCTGTTTTACGATCTGCATCCGATCGATCTGCGCACGCGATTGACGGAAGTGGTCGAAAATCTGCGCCCCCTGGTGGAAAGTTACGCTGGCACGATTTCGCTGGCGGGCGTTGATCGGCAGCGGGTCAGGTTGCGGCTGATGTTGCCGGCGGCGCGCGGTCCTTCGCCGGCGGGCATGGTCAAGGAACTGTTCAAAAACGCCATTCTCGTGGCGGCGCCCGACGTGGCGGAGGTCGACTTCGACGAAAGCCCGGCGGCCGATCCCGCCTTCGAACTGCCGATCATCAGCATCCGGTGAAGGATTCAGCCGTATGAGTCTCGACGCGCACTTGCTCAACGACAAAAAACTCGCCGGCCCTCGATTCACCGCGCCGCGGAGCGAAGCTGAGGCTGAAGCAATGCTGCGGCAAATGGCTGGCCCTTTTTCCAGTGTGGCGCCGGCCCGCGGCAGTGCGCAGACTGGCCCCTTGCAACAAATGTCGTCTACGCTCAAGGGCTTGCGGCAGCCCAGCGCCACGCGATCGATTGCGGCGGTCGAAAAATTTCGCGAAGCATACGATGCCGTGCCTGACGCAGTGCTTGTCAGCGATCACGAAGGCACCATCGCGCTCGCGAACAGCTCGCTGGAAAAACTGTTCGGCTACTCGCGCGAAGAACTCGTGGGGCAGATGGTCGAAACCGTGGTGCCGGATCGTTATCGGAATTCGCACCCCGCCAAGCGGCAAACGTATTTTGCCGACCCCGAAGTTCGCGTGATGGGCGCGGGGCAAGAACTGCATGGCCGACATCGCGATGGGCACGAAATTCCCGTCGAAATCAGCATCAGTCCGCTCAAAACCAGCGCCGGGCTAATGGTCGTCGCCACGATTCGCGATTTGAGCCAGCAGCGCAAGGTCGAATCGCAAATTCGCCGCTTCGAGGCGCGCTATCGCACGCTGGTCGAAGGTTTGCCGGCGGTGACGTTCATGGCGGCGCTCGACGGCGAGGTGAATGAACTTTACGTCAGTCCGCAGATCGAAACGCTGCTCGGTTTTTCGCAAGCCGAGTGGTTGAGCAACCCGATCTTGTGGTACACGCAGTTGCATCCCGACGATCGCAAACGCTGGCATACCGAATTTGCCGTCACCTGTTCGACCGGCACCACCTTCAATTCCATCTACCGCTTTTACTCGCGCAATGGGCGTGTGGTTTGGGTTCATGGGCAGGCCAAGGTGATTCGCGACGACGCCGGTAGCCCGCTGTTTTTGCAGGGCGTGGCCTTCGACATCACGCAGCTCAAAGAGGCCGAACACCAACTTCGCGACGTCAATCAAACGCTCGAATCTCGCGTGCAAGAACGCACGGCCGAACTCTTGCAGGTTAATGATTCGTTGCATGTCGAGATTCAGGAGCGGCAGCGGATCGAAGAAGAAGTGCGGCGTGTGAACGTCGATCTGGCGTTTGCCCACGAACAGGCAATTGCCGCCGATCAGGCCAAGAGCCAGTTCTTGGCCAACATGAGCCACGAGTTGCGAACTCCGCTCAACGCCATCATCGGATACAGCGAATTGCTGCAGATTCTCTCGCTGCGCAAAAAAGACACCTCGTTCGTTCCCGACCTCGAACGCATCAACAAGGCCGGCAAGCATCTGCTGACGCTGATCAACGATATTCTGGATATCTCCAAGATCGAAGCCGGCAAAATGCAGCTCGAATTGGAGGTCTTCGACGTGCGGTCCATTGTCGTCGATGTCGTCGATACCGTCCGGCCGTTGGCGGCCGCGAATGCCAATCAACTGACGATCGAGATTGCCGACGACTTAGCGCCGATCCAAGCGGACGTGGTGCGGCTCAAACAATGCCTGTTGAACTTGCTCAGCAACGCTTGCAAATTCACGCAGTCGGGCACGGTGAATTTCACCGTGCATCAGGAATCGACAGGTCAGCGCGACGACCTGATCTTTCGTGTCACCGACACCGGCATCGGACTTTCCGACGCGCAAGCCGCGCGGCTATTTCAGCCATTCACGCAGGCCGACGCCTCGACGACGCGCAAATTCGGCGGAACCGGCTTGGGGCTGGCCATCACAAAAAAGCTTTGCGAAGCGATGGGCGGCGACATCTCGCTGGCCAGTCAAATCGGCGCCGGCTCCGTCTTCACCATTCGGCTGCCCATCTACCAGCCGCCGCAGCCAGCGAAATGAACCGCCTGACGCCGCGGCGTTTACTGCCAGCGGCCGGCGAGCGCTGCGGGCGGATCGGCAATCGAGCACAGCCGCACAACCCGCGCGGAGAGACCATCGCGGAACGCCTGAATCGGTATGATGCCGGCGTCGGCGACGATGCCCACCGTGCGATCGACCAGCGCCGCTTCAACGCACGGTTGAGCCACCGTGTCGTCGTCGCCAGAAACGGCGTGCATGGGTAAATCCGCAATATCACGTTGCAGATGCGATTGAATCCGCCAGCCACTCTGGGTGAAGGTTGAGGCGAGCGCGTAGGCCACCAAAAATGCGGAGTTGCCCCAGACATAATGTTCGGCGACCGGCGACGGCATCTCGTCGAACTCTTGCTGCTGAATCGAGCTGGTCTGCGGGCCATACGGCAGACGCAGCATAAAGCGCGGACTAGTGAGGCCGATCCAATTGGCGGTCGGAAATTGCCGCAACAATTGCCAGGCCGCGGCTTGCTCGGCGGCCGGCGATTGCCAACTCTCGGCTTCGTCGGCCTGGGCCAACGAAGTACAACCAAATAGAATCGGCTCGGCGCCGGCGACGAGCGGCACGCCAGCCTGCGCGGCAATCAGCGAAAGTCGCCCTAATGTTTCCAGGTCAGAAAGTTCGGCGCCCAGCAGAAAATCGCCGACCATCAGCGCCCAGGCAGGCGATCCGGCTGGCGGTTGGCAGAGCAGTTTGTAGAGCCCTGTCGATTTGAGATCGTCGGCCTGGTTCAGTTCGTCGGCCAGTTGAGACTTGCCGCAATCGACGATTCCGATTTGCAGTTTTGCGTCGGTTTCCAAACGTCGCACCAAAAAAAGCACGCTTCGCCAGGCGGCTTCCAGTTGGCGGAACCGTGGATGGTGCAGCACGGCGCGCAACCGCGCGGAAACGGCCGACTCCTGCTGATGACGCTGCTTCAGATTTTCTGGCGCAACGCTGTGCGCGGCGGAAATCTTGCTCAGCACTTTTTGAAACTCGCTCTGCGTGCGCGACTCGGGCTCGGCCGCGCCAAAATTCGAATTGCCCAGCATTTGATCCAACAGCGCATCGCCCGACAGCGGCGCGGCAGGCGGCCCAGCAGGCGCCGGCGCGATCGGTTTGAGAAGCGGCGAAACCGCTGCGGCAGGTGACGTTGCAGTGGCTGGCAAATCGGCTCCGCGGACCGGGCCATCGCCAATGACGGCAATCAATCGATCGGGATGAAATGCATCGAGCTCGTCGAACTCAAGCTCGATCGGCGCGCCATCGGCCGAAACATCGTCGAGCGTCAGTGTCGGCCGCATGCGCGCCAGAATCTCCTCGAAATTGTCGCGATCGATCGTCAACGGTCGCCAGCCGCGATCGGTTTTCGGATCGAGCGGTCGGTCGCCGCGAAGATTGGCCAGCACCAATATTCGAAATGGAGTTTCCGGCGGTATCTCGACTGCCTGCGCACTGGGTGCAACGTTTAATGATGAGCTAAACGCGGTTGCTAATGTTAGTCCCTTGGCCATTACAGGTATTCTCACAGGAGCAGACGAATGAACGATGACGAATTTTCCGGCGGAGTTTGCCTGAACGTCATCGCTTTTGACGCAGCTTGTCGATGGCTTGCTGCATGTTGGCGACTTCGGTTTCGGTTTCGCCGAGCGGCTGAGGCTTGAAGGTTTTCTCGCGCGTGTAGCCAATGTGCTGCATCCAATGCGTGGAACGAAGCTTCCGTAATTGGTCGACCTGTTTAAACAGCGCATCGTCCTGAATGGTTTTGAGCGATTCGTTGGGCAGATCGACTCCCAGCCCTGCAAGCACTGTCCGCGCCATCAGCAAGTGCCCTGGATCGCCGGGATGCACTTTGTCTTTGGAAAACACCTCGGTGCGGGCGTCGCGGGCTTTTCGCATGGCGGTGTGCAAGTCAATCACGCGCACGCCAGGCGTTTTTAACGACATTTCCCAAGCCGCGTACTCGGTCAGTACCGAATCGTAATTGAATGCGCCGGGCTTGGTTGTCGTGTCGTAAATGGGCGGCGTAATCAGGATGACGTCTTTGACGCCTGCGGCCTGCGTTTGCTGGATCAGTTTATTAACGCCGGTTTTAAAGGCCGTGAACCGCTCCGCATCGAGCGGCAGATAGATGCCATCGTTGATGCCATAACAGGCAAAGACGACATCGGGTTTGACGGCCGCGAGCAGTCGGTCCAGTCGCTCGAACAAACACGGACGAGGGAACTTGCCGCCAGCGTGATTGGGCTCGCTTAATCCGGACAGCGTTTCGCTGGAAAGCCCTAAATTGTAAATGTCGAATTGCTGCTGAGGGTGCAGCTTCTCAAGGTAATACGAGGTCAACGACACATAGCCGCCGGCTTGCGTGATGCTATCGCCGAGAAACACGATCTTTTTGCCGGCCAGTAAATCGACGGCCGACTTGGCCGATTCGTCGGCCTGAAGTCGCGGTGTTGCGGCCAGAAACGCAATGAGCGCGAGCCACCGGAAATAACGGCGGCGAGTCGTTTGGCACGGGTACATTCGGCTAAATTCCTGCAATGCGTTTTTGTTGCGGATAAAACCAGTCCGGTACTGGCGATGGTTGCGAACTGCAGCCGGGCGATCCGTGCGGCAACAACTCCGGACCGTTTACGCCGATTTCACTCAAAACGTTGAATGCCGCGCTGCCTGCTATTCTGGGCAACCGGGCAACTCAATTCAAGCCGTCTGCCGCAGTTCGCCTAGGCGGTATGCCTATCCTGCCACGGCGCATGCAAGTTCCGCAAACATCAGCCGCTCGCTAATCGCCAACATGGTCAATGGCTGTGTAACGCGCGTGGACTTGGATTTCTTGAATCCGATCTTGAAGAACTGCCGACGTACACGTTGGGGCAAACTCGCTGAGAGTCCGTCGCTTGCATGAACTGCGCGGCGGACTGATTGAGCGGAACGCAGCGGCCAAGAAGCTGCCGGAACGACTCAATTGTCTATTTACCGAAGCGAACGAACTGCCTGCGCGTCGACCGCGACTCATGAAGTCGGTGCTGCCGCGTACGAAACGTAGGGATCGACAACCGCTACGAATGCCCGCCGGTGACGACAAACCTGGGTGCTCGTTTGGTTGTCGGTCGCAACCGTTCAGACTCGAACTCACGAAAGCATTACGCATTTATTCTCGCGATTCCATCGCGGTTTTCCACGTCGAGCGGGATGCCCCGGACCGCTGCCGTCCAACGAGAGATACCCAATGTCAGTGAAAATTACGAATTGGCTGAAGAAATGGTTTGCGACCTGGTTCAAACCAAAACGTCAGTCGCGGGTGCGCCGGATGCCAACTCGTCAATTTGCGATCAAGGGATTTCGACGTTACGAGCGGTTGGAAGATCGCTCGATGCTGACCGCGGTGATCGTTACGCCATCGATTTCGAGCGTCTCGGCAATAGCGCCGGCAATTGTGATCAGCGGTACGGGCTTTGATCCGATTGTCGCCAACAATAGCGTCACATTTAACGACGGAGCCATCGGGACGGTGACGTCCGCCTCGGCGACGTCGCTGACCGTGACGTTCTCGGTCGAGCCCACCGCCGCCGGTAATCTGACCGCCACGGTGACGTCCGACGCCGTGAGCAGTGGCGCTCCGGTCCAAGTGGCCACGCTGACGCCAGACATCACCAGCAGCACTGCCAATCTGGCGGCAAACGCCACCACGCTGATCATCCACGGCGATGGTTTTGACACCACGGCGGGCAACAATACGGTGACGTTCGATAACGGCGCCGTTGGCACCGTGGCGTCGGCCACGGCCACCGCGTTGACGGTGACAATCACCACCGGCCCCACCGCGGCCGGCGCGCTGAATGCCAGCGTGACCACCAACAGCGCGACCACCGCGTCGCCCGTGCGCGTGGCCACCGTCACGCCGGTGATCACCAGCAGCTCGACGCATTTGGCCGCCAGCGCCGCCACGATTACGATCAACGGGTTTGGTTTTGATACCACGGCCGCAAACAACACGGTCATCTTCAATAATGGCGCGGTCGGCACGGTCAGTAGCGCCACGGCAACGGCACTCACGATCAACTTGTCCACAGATCCGACGACCGCCGGCAATTTGTCGGCCGTCGTCACGACCAACACCGTCGGCAGCGGCGCGCCCATCCAGGTGGCTGACGTCACGCCGGTGGTGACCAGTAGTTCGACGAGCGTGGCGGCCAACGCCACGACACTGACGATTGCCGGCTTTGGCTTCGATACCACGGCCGCGAATAACACGGTTGTCTTGAACGACGGCGCCGCAGGCACGGTGACCTCGGCCACGGCCACGTCGCTGACGATCTCGCTGACAACCAAGCCGACGTCGGCGGGCAACCTGACGGCTATCGTCACCAGCAACAGTTTGAATAGCGGCGCCGCAACGCAAGTGGCGTCGATTGCGCCGGTCGTCACCAGCAGTTCGGCCAGCCTGGCGGCGAACGCGGCAACCGTTGTGATTAGCGGCTTCGGTTTTGATCCGACCCCGGCCAACAACACCGTGCTCTTCAATAATGGCGCGGTTGGCACCGTCACCGCCGCAACTGCGACGTCGATCACGGTCACGCTCAGTACGAGTCCCGACACGATGGGTTCGCTGACGGCCGTGGTCACCAGCAACACGCTGAGCAGCGGCGCGGCCGTGCAAGTGGCCACGGTCAAGCCAGTGGTCACCAGTGCCGTGACAAGTTTGGCCGCCAACACCGCGACCGCGACGATCAACGGATTTGGTTTTGACGCCAACACGCCAGCCAATAATACCGTGGTTTTCAATAACGGCGCGGTCGGTACCGTGACGGCGGCAACGGCCACCACGCTGACGGTCACATTCAGCACCACGCCCAAAACGGCCGGTAGTTTGACAGCCGTCGTCACCACCAATAGCGTCGGCAGCGGCACGGCCGTGCAAGTTGCCACCGTCACGCCGGTGGTTACGCTGGTCAGCACTTCGCTGGCTGCAAATTCGACCACGCTGACGATTACGGGCTTTGGCTTCGATCCCGTGGCCAGCCACAACACGGTGGTGCTCAACGATAGCGCCGTCGGCACGGTGACGGCAGCCACCGCGACGACGCTCACGGTGACGCTGTCCACGCGCCCCGCGACTGCTAACAATTTGACAGCCATTGTCACCACGAACTCGCAAGTCAGTGGCGCGGCAGTTCAGGTTGCCACCGTCACACCGGTGGTCACAAGTAGCACGCTCAGCCTGGCAGCGAACGCAACCACACTGACAATTAACGGCTTCGGCTTCGATCCCACGGCCGCGAATAACTCCGTGCTGCTGGACGACGGAGCGGTTGGCACGATTGCATCGGCCACGGCGACCGCGCTAACCATCACGCTGTCAACCAAGCCAACCACGGCCGGCAGCCTGACAGCGATTGTCACGACCAACACGCAAACCAGCGGCTCCGCACTGCAAGTGGCAGCCGTGGCACCGGTCGTCTCGGTCAACTCAGGCAACATTCTAGCGGCCAACGCCAGTACTCTGACGATCATTGGCATTGGCTTTGACACCACGGCCGCCAACAACACCGTGATCTTCAATAATGGCGCGGTGGGCACAGTGACCGCAGCCACGGCCACGGCGTTGACCGTCACGCTGTCCACCGGTCCGACGTCCATTGGTAGCTTGACGGCCGTCGTCACCACAAATAGCGTCAGCAGCGGCGCCTCGATTCAAGTGGCCACGGTCTCCGGCATCGTGACCAGTAGCAGTGCGAATCTGGCAGCCAACGCCACCACGCTGACAATCGCTGGGCGTGGATTTGATGTGGTCGCAGCGCACAATGCTGTGACGTTCAACAATGGCGCGGTGGGAACGGTTACCGCAGCCACCGCGACGTCGTTGACCGTCACGTTCTCGACCAAGCCGACAACCGCCGGCAGCCTGACCGCCATCGTCACGACCAATAGTCAATCCAGCGGCGCGGCCGTGCAAGTGGCCACCGTCTCGCCAGTCATCACCAGCAATATCTCGAACTTAAACGCCAGCGCCAGCACCATCACGCTCAGCGGCTTGGGCTTCGATACCACAGCTACCAATAACGTCGTGACGTTCAGCAACGGTGCCGCCGGCGTGGTGACCGCGGCCACCTCCACTTCGCTGACGGTTGCGTTTACCACCAAGGCATCGGCCGCTGGCAGCCTGACGGCTTCGATTGCCACCGGCGGCGTGAGCGGAAGTTCCGGCGTACAAGTGGCCACGATCATTCCCGTGATTACGGCGAACGCGGCCAGTCAATTGGCGGCCAACGCCAGCAGCATCACGATCAACGGCATTGGCTTTGACGCCACCGCCGCCAATAACACGGTCGTCTTCAACGACGGCGCGGTCGGCACGGTTTCGGCCGCTACCGCCACGACGCTGACGGTCAACCTCTCGACCAAACCGACTTCCGCCGGAAACCTGACCGCTGTGGTCACAACCAACGGCTTAACCAATGGCGCCGCCGTGCAAGTGGCCACCGTAATTCCGGTCATCACCAGTAGCGCCGCGAATCTGGCCGATAACGCCACCACCGTGACGATTGCCGGTTTCGGTTTCGATACCACCGCGGCCAACAATACGGTTGTTTTCAACGACGGTGCCGTGGGCGTGGTGACTTCAGCCAGCGCGACATCGCTGACCGTTAACGTCACGACCAAGCCCACCACAGCCGGCACACTCACCGCCGTGGCGACGACCAACACCGTCAGCAGCGGAGCGCCCATCCAAGTGGCGTCGGTGACGCCGGTGGTAACCAGCAGCACGACCGCGGTCACCGATACGGCCACGACATTGACCATCAGCGGCTTCGGTTTTGACACCACGCCCAGCAACAACATTGTTACTCTGAATGACGGAGCAACAGGCAACGTCACCGCGGCTACAGCCACATCGCTAACGGTTACCTTCACCGCGAATCCGACGGCCGCCGGCAGTTTGACGGCGGTTGTCGTGACCGATGCAATCTCGAGCGGCTCCGCCGTGCAAGTGGCCGATATCATTCCGGTGGTGCTGGCCAACAGTGCAAATTCGCTAGCGGCAAACGCCACGACCTTAATCATCAATGGCCACGGCTTCGACACAACCGCCGCCAACAATACCGTCACGTTCAACAACGGGGCGGTCGGTACTGTCTCGTCGGCAACAGCCACCACGCTGACGGTGACCTTCAGCACCAAGCCAGCCACGGCCGGCAGTTTGACGGCGGTGGTGGCAACCAACGCAGAGAGCAGCGGCACCGCAGTGCAAGTGGCCACCATTGTGCCGGTGCTCACCAGCAGCAGCGCGAGTCTTGCGGCCGATGCCACGACCGTAACGATCAACGGCTTTGGCTTCGATCCCACAGCCGGCAACAATACGGTGGTATTTAACGACGGCGCGATCGGTACGGTAACGGCCGCCACGGCCACCTCGTTGACCGTGACGCTCTCGACGACTCCGACCTCCGCCGGCAGCCTGACGTCTGTGGTCACCACCAATGCCTTGAGCAGCGGCACGGCCATTCAAGTGGCCACAGTAATCCCTGTGGTCACCAGCAGCACGGCCAACCTGGCTGCCAATGCAACCACGGTGACAATCAACGGCTTCGGTTTCAACACCACGGCTTCGAACAACGTCGTCACGCTCAGCGATGGCGCCGTGGGCGATGTAACTGCCGCCACCGCAACGTCGCTGACCGTGACCTTCACGACCACTCCAACCAGCGCCGGCGGCTTGACGGCTGCCATCACCATCGGCAGCGCGAGCAGTGCCGCGCCGGTGCAAGTGGCCACGGTGATCCCGGTCGTGACCGCCAGCAGCGTCCGGCTAGCGGCCAGCTCCAACACGCTGGTCATTGATGGATTTGGTTTTGATACCACGGCGGCCAACAATACGGTGACGTTCGACAATGGCGCGGTCGGCACGGTGACGGCTGCCACGGCAACCGCTCTGACCGTCACGCTCTCGACGCAACCGACCGCCGCCGGCATTTTGTCGGCTTTGGTTACCAGTAACACGCTGGCCAGCGCTTCGGCCGTACAAGTTGCGTCTGTAGCCCCGGTTGTCACGAGCAGCGCGACGATCCTGGCCGCCGATCAAACCACACTGACCATTGCCGGTTCCGGATTTGACACAACGGCCGCCAACAACACGGTGACATTCAACGACGGTGCGGTCGGCACGGTAACCGTAGCCACGGCTACATCGCTGACTGTCACCTTCTCGACCAAGCCACTGTCGGCCGGAAATCTGACGGCGATTGTGACCGTCAACGGCGTCAATAATGGCGTGGCAATTCAAGTGGCCACCATTACGCCTGTCGTGACCGGTAGCACGGCTAACTTGGCTGCCAATGCGGCCACGATCACCATCAGCGGGTTCGGCTTCGACACCACGGCCGCCAACAACACGGTGGTGCTCAATAACGGCGCCGTGGGTTCGGTGACTGCCGCCACGGCTACATCGCTGACGGTTACGTTCTCGTTCAGCCCATCGGCGGCAGGCGGGCTGACCGCTGCCGTCACCACCAATGGTCAGAGTGGCGGTGCGGCCGTACAAGTCGCCAAGGTGACGCCTGTCATCGACAGCAGCAGCGCGGCGCTGCTGGCCAGTGCCACGACGCTGACGATCAACGGCGTGGGCTTCGACAGCACGGCCTCGAATAACATCATCGTATTCAACAACGGCGCGGTGGGCGCGGTGACGTCCGCCACACCAACGTCGCTGATCGTCACGTTCTCCGTCAAGCCGAAGTCGGCCGGCAGTCTGACGGCCATTCTCGTGACCAACAGTATTGCCACGGCCGCCGCCATCCAAGTGGCGACGCTGGCGCCCACCGTTTCCAGCAGCAGCGCAAACCTGGCAGCAAACGCCACGACACTCACGATCAGCGGTCAAGGTTTTGACCCAATTGCCAATCACAACACCGTGGTGTTCAGCAATGGCGCGGTGGGCACGGTGACGACCGCCACGGCCACGTTGCTGACGGTGACACTCTCGACCAAGCCAACAACCTCTGGCAATTTGACGGCAGTTGTCACGACCAACGCGGTCGGCAGCGGCACGGCAGTTCAAGTGGCGACGGTCGTTCCCGCGGTGACCAGCAGCATCGCGAATCTCGCGGCCAACGCCAGCACGGTCACCATCAGCGGCTTTGCCTTCGATATCACGGCCGCGAACAACACGGTTGCGTTTAACAACGGCGCCGTTGGCACGGTAACCGCCGCCACGGCGACATCGCTGACCGTTTCGCTGACGACCAAGCCCACCTCGGCCGGCAGCCTGACGGCCATCGTCACGACCAACAGTCTGGCGAGCGGAACGGCCGTACAAGTCGCCACGGTTACGCCGGTAGTCACCAGCAGCGGCAGCAGCCTGGGCGCCATAACGAACACAATTACGGTGAGCGGATTCGGCTTCGATACCACCGCCTCGCACAACACGGTGGTGTTCAATAACGGCGCGGTTGGCACGGTGACCTCGGCCACCGCCACAGCGCTGACAGTGACGTTCTCGATCAAACCCAAGACGCTGGGCAACCTGACGGCGGTGGTGACCACCAACAGCATTTCCAGTGGCGCGGCGGTTCAAGTGGCCACCGCAATTCCGGTGGTGACCACCAGCAGTGCCAACCAGGTCGCCAATGGCAACACAATCATCATCAGCGGCGCTGGCTTCGATATCGTGGCGGCTCACAACTCCGTCACATTCAACCACGGCGCCAGTGGCACGGTAACTGCGGCAACCGCGACTTCACTGACGGTGACGTTTGCCACCAAGCCGACTTCGGTAGGCAGCCTGACAGCAATCGTCACCACCAACGGCGTTGCCAGTGGCGCGGCGATTCAAGTGGCGACCATCGTGCCGCAAGTCACCAGCAGCACGGCCAACGTGGCAGCCAATTCCACCACCCTGACGATCAACGGATTTGGATTCGACACAACCGCGGCCAATAACACGGTCGTGCTCGGTAACGGTGCGGCGGGCACGGTCACCGCGGCCACGGCCAACGCACTGACCGTGACGTTCTCGATTAAGCCCAGCGCGGCGGGGAGTCTGACGGCGATTGTCACCACCAACGGCGTGGGCAGTGGCGTTGCCGTGCAAGTGGCCACGATCATTCCGGTCGTTACCAGCAGCGTTGTCAATTTGGGTGCCAACTCCAGTTCCGTCACGATCCGAGGTTTTGCCTTTGATTCCGTGGCGGGTCACAATACGGTCGTGTTCAACGACGGCGCCCTCGGAACAGTGACCGCGGCCACATCCACCACGCTGACCGTTACTTTCTCGACCAAACCGAAGGCGGCGGGCAGCCTCACCGCGGTTGTGACCACCAACGCACGATCCAGCGGCGCGGCCCTGCAAGTTGCCACCGTCACGCCAACCGTGACCAGCAGCTCCACGAATTTGGCGGTGAACGCGGCCACGGTTGCGATTACCGGCTTTGGGTTCGACACAACACCATCGCACAATACCGTCGTGTTCAACAACGGCGCGATCGGCGCGGTCACGGCCGCAACCGCCACTTCGCTGACCGTCACGTTCTCGACCAAGCCGACGTCGGTGGGCAACTTGACGGCGATCGTCACGTCCAACAGCGTGAGTAGCGGAGCGGCAATCCAAGTGGCCACCGCGTCACCGGTTGTCACCGCCAGCACAGCAAGCCTGGCGGGCGGCACAACCACAGTCACGATCGCCGGCTTTGGATTCAACACAACGGCCGCCAACAACACCGTCACGTTTAACAATGGCGCGGTGGGTATCGTGACCGCCGCAACCGCCACTTCGCTCTCGGTGACGTTCTCAACGTTGCCAACGGTCGCCGGTCCGCTGACGGCCATTGTCACCACAAACGGATTCAGCAGTAGCACCGCGATACAGGTTGCCACGCTGGTGCCGGTCGTCACCAGCAGCACCGCAAGCCTAGCGGGCAACTCCACGACGCTCACAATCAATGGTACGAACTTCGACACCACAGCCAATCACAACACGGTGGTGTTCAACAACGGCGCGCTTGGCACCGTCACCGCCGCGACCGCCACAGCGCTGACCGTAACGTTTTCGACAAAACCGAAGACCGCTGGCAGCCTAACCGCAATCGTCACCACAAACAGCGTCGTCAGCGGCACAGCGGTGCAAGTTGCCACGCTAACTCCTGTCGTGACCAGCAGCGTCACCAGCCTTGGCGCCAATGCCGGCACGCTGATCATTACCGGTTTTGGTTTTGACCCGCTTGCGGCTCATAATGTCGTCTCGCTCACTCGGGGTGCCATCGGCACAGTAACAACCGCGACGCCCACCTCGCTAACCATCACGTTGTCGACCAAGCCGACTTCGCTTGGTAGTCTGACGGCAGTGGTCACCACCAATTCGCAAAATAGTGGTGCGGCGGTGCAAGTTGCTAACGTGGTGCCTATCGTGACGGCCAGCACGCTCGGTCTGGCGGCCAGTGCCAGCACGGTTACGATTAGCGGCGCCGGATTCAGCGCCACGGCCGCCAGCAACACCGTGGTGTTCAATAATGGTGCGGTCGGCACGGTCACCGCTGCCACCGCAACTTCGCTGACGGTTACGTTGTCCACCAAGCCAACCTCGGCTGGCAGCTTGACGGCCACCGTCACCACAGGCGGACAGTCCAGCACTGCAACTCAAGTTGCGACCGTAACCCCTGTTGTCACCAGCAGCGTTAGCAGCCTGTCGGCTAACACGACCACACTGACGATCAACGGCTTTGGCTTCGATCCCACGGCAAACCATAACACGGTCACGCTCAACAATGGCGCGGTCGGCACCATCACCGCCGCCACGCCAACAGCGCTGACTGTGACCTTCGCAACCAAGCCAAAGACGGCTGGCAGCCTGACGGCGGTCGTTTCGTCGAATGCTTCGAGCAGCGGCACGGCCTTGCAAGTTGCCACGGTCACGCCTGTGGTCACCAGTAGCGTGGCCAACCGGGCGATTGCATCCACGACCGTCACGATCACTGGCTTTGGCTTCGACCCGATTGCCAACCACAACACGGTTGTGTTCAACAAGAGCGCGGTCGGCACCGTTACCGCCGCGACGGCCACGACATTGACGGTCACGTTCTCGACCAAGCCGGTCAGCACCGGTAGCCTGACGGCGGTGATCACCACCAACGCTCAGTCCAGCGGCGCGGCTATGCAGATTGCCACCGTGATCTAAATCCGCAGGTGCATCGCGCACGTCGATCGACCTGCTCTCGCATTGGGAGCAAGTCGAATTCGGAAAGGCGAGATTGCGGCGTTGCTCGGCAACTGGAATCTTGCGGGCTTTTAAAAGCTGGCGTTAGTTGCTCATTGCGTGGCGGCCATCTTCCAAGCCGAGCCGCTTCATCTTCTTGTACAGCGTGGTGCGGTTGATGCCAAGAATTTCGGCGGTCAAGTGGCGGTTCCACTGGTTGCCTGCCAGCACGTCCAAAATGATTTGGCGTTCTGGAGCTTCGAGCGCCTGCTTGAGAGTCCGCGTGCCCAGCGGTGCGACGTTTAAGGGCGCGCCGGCGGCCAGTCCGGCGGGCAGGTCCTCCGGAGCAATCACATCATGCTTGCCGAGCAGCACAGCGCGTTCGACCACGTTTTGTAATTCGCGGACGTTGCCCGGCCAGCGATGCGATTGCAGCGCGGCCACGGCCGCTTCGCTAAATCCAACAACTTTCTTGCCGGTTTCCGCGCAGACCTTTTTCAGGAAGTGCTCGGCCAAAAGCGGGATGTCGGAAATCCGATCGCGGAGCGAAGAGAGTTCCAGGTTGATGACGTTGATGCGGTAGAACAGGTCCTGGCGGAAGCGACCTTCGGCCACGGCTTTGCCCAGATCTTCGTTGGTGGCCAAGATCACGCGGCCATCCACGTGAAACGTCTTGTTGCCGCCAACTTGTTCGAACTGAAATTCCTGCAGCACGCGGAGCAGTTTGACCTGCATGGCCGGACTGGCAGTGCCAATTTCGTCCAGAAAAATCGTGCCGCCGTCGGCCTGCAAAAACTTACCGACTTTTTCGCTGACCGCGCCCGTGAAGGCGCCGGCCACGTGTCCGAACAGTTCGCTCTCTAGCAGATTTTCGGGCAGGGCCCCGCAGGCCACTTCGACAAACGGCTTATCGCGGCGTGCGCTGCGGCGGTGGATGGCGCGTGCCACCAGTGATTTGCCGGTGCCACTCTCGCCGGTGATTAACACCGTGGCGCGGGTGTCGGCGATGCTTTCGATCATGTCGTAGGTTTTCAGCATGCGATGATCGTGGCCAACGATATTCTCCATGCCAAACCGCAGATCGAGCTGCGCTTTGAGACTCTTGTTTTCTTCCAGCACTTCGCGCTGGTTGAGCGCCCGATCGATGGCCAACTCAAGTTCTTCGTCGATCAGCGGTTTGGTCAGAAAATCAAACGCACCGGCGCGAATGGCATCCACGGCCGACTCGACGCTACCAAAGCCGGTGATCATGATCACTGCGGAGTTCGGTTGTTGCCGGCGGCAATGCTCCAGCACGTCGAAGCCGTCGTGCTCTCCCAGGCGGATATCGCACAGCACAACGTCGTACGCCCGGCGGTCGACGGCCGCCTTGGCTTCGGCCAGGGTGCTAGCAGTATCCAGCCGGTAGCCTTGTTCGCGGAGCCAGTCGGCCATGGAGTTCAGAACGTGGCGATCATCGTCAACCAGTAGCAGCGAGCCCTTCTTCATGTTTTTTCCCCGGCGAACTAGGCAACCCGGCTCGAAAAAGCGCGGGCAGCGGATTTTTTGATTCGTGGCTTTTACCGCAAAACGTCGGGTGCTGACGGTTGTGCGGACAAACCAGGTGGAGTTGTGCCGGCGGTTGGGGAGAAACCGCCTGTGCGTAACGTTGACGCATGCCGCCAGCGCGGATTGCGTCTCAAAATATCTACGTCACAGGCGCGAAATGTCAACGCGTCGGAAATTCTCTCGCTGCTGCTGAGGCGCAATTTGCAAGTTGACGGGCAGCATCCGCGATTCGTTTGCGGCGGAAATACGCCAACCGCGCGCAGTCGCAGCGCAAAGACTGCCAAATTCCGCACGCATCGCGTATAACATTGACTGCCCGCTAATCCGACATTGCACAAGCCGGATGCGGTAAGTCGCGTTGACGTCCTGTGGCATTCGCGCGACGATAGAAGCAGCGGGGTTGTAGAGATCGCCAAGCCCCCCGCTTGGCAGATGAAACCCCATCAAATGTGACCATTAACGCGGTTCGAGAGCCAATCGTTTGCGGAACGATCTGGCTCAACAGTTCGAACCGAGGACGCGGTGGCAGGCGGCACCTCCAGTGACGCGCAGCCAATCCCCGTGTTTCTCCAGCGAGCCAATGGCGCCCGGCGGTCAATGATTGCACGGTCCACATTTGCCGCGTTAACCAATATTGAATTTTCTGTTCTTGCCGGCTTCATTTTTCCGCGAGGCAGGCTGACATTCGCCAACTCGGTAAACTTTTTATTCCCGGTCCGCGCGGCTCGACGCGTTGGCCAAGGAGTCGACAATATCTTGACTGCGATATGTTCGTCAAATTACGACCAGCCCCAGGCCCTGCCACCGACTGTTTACATTATCGATAGCGATCCCAACGCGCGCGAGCCGATGGTGACCCTCGTCAAGACCATCGGCTATCCGACGATGTCTTTGAGTTCGGCCGAAGAATTTCTGGAAATTTACCGACCGAAGCTGCGCGGCTGTTTGATTGCCGAGATGAAGTTGGCCGGCATGAGCGGCTTGGAATTGCAGGACCGCTTGAATGCCATCCAATGCGATCTGCCGTTCATCATGGTCACGGCGTTTGCTAATGTGCCGTTGGCGGTCTGCATCATGGAACGTGGCGCGGTAACGATGCTTGAGAAAACGGCCGACCCGCAAAAACTGCTGGCCGCCGTTCGCAAGGCCTTGGACAAAGACGTGCAAATTCAAAAGGCAAAAGTCGAATACCAGCAGATTGAAGCTGCGATGACCAGCCTAACCGCCGACGAACGGAACGTGCTGAAGCTGTTGGTTGCCGGCAAGGCCAACAAGATGGTCGCGGCGGAGCTCGACATTGGGTTGCGAACGGTGGAAACGCGGCGGCACAACATCATGAGCAAATTCCGCGCGGAGAGCGTGGCTGATCTGGTCCGCATGGTCTTGGTTTTGGAACAAAAACCGCCTAAGCTGCCACCTGGCCCGCCTAGCGTTCCGTGATCGGCAGCCCGGTGTTTGCGATAGGGCACACGGTTTCCGTGCGATACTGCTGCCAAGCGTGAAAAGGATCTCGATGGCAGATCGTTACTTTGTGACCGAGCCGATCCAACCGGGGCCAGTGATACTGTCCGGAGTCGAATCGCATCATTTGTTGCACGTGATGCGCGCCAAGCCTGGCGACCAGGTGGTGTTGTTTGACGGCACCGGCGCCGAATTTAAGGCGGTCGTCGAGTCGACCGCGCGCAACAGTATTGCGCTGCTTGCCGGCGAGCGCCTCGAGGTTAATCGCGAAGCCAGCCGCGCCCTAACGTTAGCGGTCTCGCTGCCCAAAGGCGATCGACAGAAGTGGCTCGTCGAAAAAGCCGTCGAGATCGGCATTGCCCGCATCGTGCCGCTGACCACCGCGCGCAGCGTGGCTCAGCCAACCGATTCCGCGCTCGACAAACTGCGGCGCGCGGTGATCGAATCTTCCAAGCAATGCGGCCGCAATCGGCTGCTACAAATTACCGAGCCGCAGACCATGGCGGCACTTCTGCAGCAACCATCGCCAACAGCGATTCGCTTATTCGCGCATCCAGATTCTGCCGCCGGAGCGTCGCAGGCCGCTGGTTGGAAGCAGCTTGTTGCCGCCGCGGCGCCCAACGCGGACGTTTGCATTGCCATCGGTCCGGAAGGCGGCTTTTCGGATTCCGAAGCTACGGCCGCGCTGGCCGCGGGCTGGCAACGCATGGATTTGGGCGCGCGCATCTTGCGAGTGGAAACCGCCGCCATTTACCTGGCCGCGCTGGTCCAGGCATTTGACATTTTGTGATATCGCGCGATGGACATGCAACCTAAGTGTCAACTGGTGAAGTCAGCTTCCGCAGCTTGGCTTACTGTTCGGCCGTGCTGAGTCGCAGCGAAACGGCCACTTCGCGATTGTCGCGCACCACGGTCAGCACAATGTCTTCGCCCGGCTGACGGGCTTCGACCACGCCCAGAAAATCGTCGGCGGTGATTGTCTTTTCGCCGTTAACGGCCACAATCAGATCGGCGGCGCTGCGATCGACCGTTTCGAATTCGTAATTGAACGGTCCCTGCCGCTTCTTTTGCTTGACGACCTTAAAGCCACGCAGGCCCGCTTTCTCGGCCGGACCGCCGGGCAGCATGGCCGCCACCAACAGTCCGCGTTCGGTTTGATACACGCGCGAAATGCCGGTCTCCGGCCGACTGACTTTGCCTTGCTGAATGAGTTGTGGCACCACGCGGGCAATGTTAACCGCCGCCACGGCAAAGCCCACGCCCGAACTTTGCCCGGACTTGCTCGCGATGGCCGTATTCATGCCGATCAACCGCCCATGCGTATCCAGCAGCGGACCGCCCGAGTTGCCCGGGTTGATGGCTGCATCGATTTGAATGATGGACTTCATGGTCCGATTGCCGCGGGCAGGCAACGAGCGATTCAAGCTGGAAATTACGCCGGTTGTCAGCGTGCGTTCCAGTCCAAACGGATTGCCGATGGCATACACTTTTTGTCCAACTTTCAGGCGCACCGAATCGCCAACTTGCACGGGGTACAGCGAATCGACTGGCGCGTCGATTCGCAGCACGGCAATGTCGCTGGGGGCATCGCGGCCAATCAGCCGCGCCGGATACGAGTTGCCGTCGAACAGCGTGACTTCGATTTCCTTGGCGCCTTCGATCACGTGATAATTGGTAAGGATGTGCCCATGCTTGTCCAGCACGGATCCACTGCCGGCGCCTTCTTGCGGAATTTCCATGAAAAAGAAATGTTCGCCGCTTACGCCTTTGGTGTTGATATTCACCACGCTGCGGTTGCAGGCCTCGTACACGGCCACGTTGACGCGCTCTTCGGGCGTCAGATCGTCAACCGGTGGCGGCGCGCCGCGGGCATAACGCGGATCGTCGAGCCGCGGTCCGGCTTCGATCCGCTGCGCCGGTGGAAATCGCTCTTGGGCCGCCAGCCGCGGAAACACACCCACGCCCACAGCCAGCACAGCGCCAATCGCGGCTGACGTCACGCACAGCACCAAATTCTTACGCATTCTCGCCGCCTTAATCCCATCGAGTGAACCGTTGACATGTTGCTTAGCGCAGCATTATGACCGGAACCAAATCGCGAGTTAATAGCAACTCCACAGCGGATGCTAGCTAAGCGGGCATGGGTTACTGCCGTCGCTCGGAGCGTTTGCCGCGGCCATCCTTCAGCGGCTGCACTTCTTCCGGGCGCGCAGCACCTTCGGCCGCTGGCGCCGCCGGTTGCTGCGCCGGCCAACTGCCGTCGCCCTGTTTGTATTCCACCGCAGGCAGCGGAGTACACGAGTGGTCGCAGGGCAACGGGCAGAGATGCTCCAAATCTGGGACGCAGCCCATGTATTGCAGTTCGCTGATGGCAAATAGATCGTCAACCTGCATCAGGCCGCCGACGTCGACCACGGCCTGCCACTGCAAGCCGAGCGATTGAATGTAGCTGCTGGTCGATTGCGTCAAGCCTTGCACGGCGGCGATCACATCCGTAAACGTCACCGTCTCCGGCTCCACCACGCTGCGCGCGACAATGCCGCGGTAGATGCGGACCTGATCCGGCAAAATCTGATGATTGTAATAATCCACGATCAGGCGATTATTCTGATAGCGCTCGTAAGCGTCGGCCAATCGCGAGGTCAGATCGTCGCGCACGCGATGCGGCTCTTCCACCGCACGACGCAATTGACCGTCAGCCTGCATGATGCCGCCGCGATTTCTATCCCACAGCGGAATCGGCATGCCAATTTGTACGCCGGCAATCGTTCCGAACGGGGCTGTGGTGTAATCTTTTTGAACCGAGACTTGCGCACTGATGTCCGGCACCGGTACGGCTTCCGCCAATCGCAAATTGGTTCGCGATTTCGCCACGGTTTGCTCGGCCGTGCTAACGTCAGTGTGGCAACTGAGTATTCGCAGCAGCGCCGCGTTGTGATCCAACAGCGGCATCGGCATATCCACGCTGCCAGCAAGGTCCGTCGGCGGCAAGCCCGGTAAGCCCAGCGACGACGCCAGTTGCTTCCAGGCCGAAGCATAGCGATTGCGCGATTGCAGCAGCATGGCGCGGACTTGCAACGATTGCACGCGCATCAGCGAGGGCTCGTAACTGGCCGATTCGCCACCGATCAACCGATCGACCTGGATCAGATAACCGCGATCGACAAACCGGGCCAGCGTGGTCATCACGCGAATATTTTCGCGGGCCACCAGCACCGCAAAATAGCCGGTGCGGACTTGGGTGAATAAATCGCTGCGGGCTTTGCCCACGCCCAATTCCGCATTGGCCACGTCGCGCTCGGCCGATTCGCGTGCCAACTGCAATTTGCCGCCGGTTTTAATCGTTTGCTGCACAAAGCCGCCCTGCATGCCAGGCGTGTTGCCTTGGCCAATCGAATCGCCTTGGTAACCCATGGTCGGATTCGGATATTTACCCGCCTGCAACGCCGCGCCGCGGGACGCCAGCACATCGGCCATGGCCTGACGAATAAGCGGACTGTTGGCCAGTGCCAGTTCTTGCAGTTCGCAGAGCGTAAACGGATGGCCGTAAGGGCTGCGCTGCGGGATGATCTCTCCCGGCAGTTCCGGAAGCTGCGGATAAATTTGCCGAATGGCCGCGCGACGCTGCTCAGGATTCATTTCGTCCATCGGCAAGTGAATCGTCCCCTGCCATGCGCCGGGCAAATCCTTGGGAACCGGAATGCCGCGATAGGGCTCGGCGGAACTGGGTTTGATGTCTCTTTTTTGCGATTCCGTATCGCTCAACTTCTTCGCCGGCAATTCTTGCTCAATGGGCACGCGGGCCACAAAGTTCACCGTCGGGCCACTGTGCTGCCGCGGTAGTGGCTCGGCGGAAAGCGGCGCATAACGGACCGGCGGGCGTGTATTCGCCGGCGCGTCCAGCAATCGTGGCGGCTCGGGCGGCGCCGGATAGTCAGTGGCTGCGGCTAACTGCAATTGCCGATCGTAATGCGCGCGCGGCGCTGGAGCGACGAAAGGAGTTTGCGTCGATTGCGCGGCGGCAAGCTCGTCATGATTGCGGACGACGTTGCGCGGCTGCGGTGCGGCAACCGCCGGCTGGCTATCGTTGCGCGAACACCCGCCGGCCACGCAGATTAAAACCCCAGCCGCAGCCAGAACCCAGCCAGCACATGTCATGGCACATCCCTTTGCCCAAGTTTCGTTGCCGCCGCCTGCAATCGACTTCCGGCACGCGGACTACAAACGCCTGCTGCCAGCGAGCCGCAAGATTGCAGCTTTGATGAGAGAACTATCGACTGCCGGTCATAACGGGCATTCGCGGTAATCGGGAAGTAGCAATTGTGCGGCCAGCAACAACTGCCCAGGCGGCAGACTTTGACAAAGCCACCGACAGTGAATCGCCCGCAGGCATGGCCGAAGCCGACGGCGCGCTGCACACGCCAGTTCCGCGGGCATAATTCCGGCGAAGTCGATCTGCAGATGCTGGCAATGTGGAAACCGGCCGACTGCCGACAGCCATCACACCACGGCTATCCGACGCGGCAAATGAAACATTTGAGATAGTCGCTCTCAAGGCAAGTGGCGCTGACCGGATGATCCGGCGCCGGGCCACGCTGTTCCAAAATCTGAATCGAGCGGCCGGTACGCTGCGATACGCCCGAAAGCATGTACAGAAAGTCTTCGCGACTGACGTGCCCTGAGCAACTACAGGTAATCAGAATACCGCCGGGCGGCAACAAATCCACGGCCGTGCGATTGATGCGATGGTAGGCCATGAGTGCATCGTTCACGCTTTGGCGACTGCGGGCGAACTTGGGCGGATCGAGCACCACGGCATCGAATCGTCGGCCCGAGGCAATCAATGCATCGGCTTTCTCGAAGGCGTCGGCCGCTTCGAAATGCAGGTTAGCAAGTCCGTTGAGCTGCGCATTTCCACGGGCCATGGCGATGGCTTTTGCACTGGTGTCGATGCCCAATACTTCCTTGGCATGCCCTAGTTTTGAAGCGCACACGCTGAAGCCGCCCGTATAGCAAAACATATCCAGCACGCGACGCCCCCGCAGATAATCGGCCGCCACGCGGCGATTCTCCCGCTGATCGACATAAAAGCCGGTTTTCTGCCCTTGCGCCAAATCCACGGCGTAGCGAACGCCGTGCTCCTCAATGAAAATCGGACCGTCGGGCGCCTCACCGCTGTACAAGCCATCGGTGACTTCGATGCCTTCTTGCTGACCGATGCCGCGTTCACCACGCAGCATGACGCCACGGGCGCCGGTTGCGGCCACCAGCGCGGGCACGATAACATCCAACCGCCGGGACATGGCCAGGCCGGTGGTTTGCACGGCCAGGTAATTGGCGTAGCGATCAACAATCAAACCGCTCAAATGATCGGCTTCGCTAAACACCAAACGACACGCGCCTTGCGGATTGTCGTAGCCCAGCGTCCGCCGCAACTCGACGGCCGCAGCCAGGCGGGCACGCCAGAAATCGCCATCAAGCGGCTCGCCAGGATTCCAAGTGTACAGCCGAACCCGAATTCGGCTGCGGCTGTTGAAGATGCCGCGGGCAATGAATTTGTCCTTCTCCGTCAACAGGTCAACCACATCGCCGTCGGAAGCATGGCCTTCGACGCGATCCACCGCGGAATCCAACACCCACGGGTGACGACCGAAAAACGGCTTGGACTTCTTAGGCTTTAAAACCACGCGTGCCACGCCGGCGGCTTGCGAATCCAAAGCGGGCGACTGGCTTAGATCAATACTCATCGGTTAACGTCCAACATGATTGGGAAGATTTTGCTGGCGTCCCGGATTGTTAAAATCCGCGAGCATCGAGAAGAATTCGCCAGTGCAAAAAGAGATCGATATAAAAACAAAAACCGCCCCGGTTGTGCACGGGGCGGTTCTTGAACAAACGACCGAAAACTTCTTGCTGTGCAGGCGACCCGCAACTACGCCTTAGCGCGGCGGCGGCGAGCGTGAGCCAAGCCCAACATGGCCAGGCCCATCCCGGCGAGAAGCAAGGTGCTCGGCTCGGGGACGACAGCGAACTCGCTGTTATGGTTGTACACACCCCAAGCAGTCTGCGAAGCGGAATCAAATCCGTACGAACCGAGGTAGGTGCTCAAGTTAGCTTCGGTGACACCATGCGAGCTCGCAAAGGAGCTCCAGGTGCCCGTCGCGTTGGCCACGAAATTCGCACCGTTACCACCGAAGTTATCGAGTGTCGCCAGATTCCAGTTCGGAGCAGCGGCGGTACCATCGTTGGTCGCGATGAGCGGGCCAAGAGCATTCAACTGGCTGACGGTACCGTTAAACATGGCTGTGTCGTAGTTCAACTGCAGAACGTAGGTCGGAACTTGCACTTTGCCAGCACCCAAACCGAAGTTGACATCGACGATGTCGCTGATCACCGAAGCTTCACCACCATCGAACTTCGGAGCGGTCAGCGACGAAGCACTGCCCTTGGCACGCCAGCCACCAATGGTCAGCGTGATTGGGTTGGCAGTTGTGTTGGTGCCCATCAAAATCGTAGCAGTGGTCTTGGCGTTCGGGGCAACGCCCGGCCCGCTCGTGACCGGTTGTGGCCAGCCTTGAGCAAAAGCGTGGTCCGGAGTGTTGCTCGTGCTGCTCAGGCCGACGAACGTTTCGCCGACCGGAATAATTGCCGTACCAGTGCCCGTGTTACCGGTCACCGCTTGGCTTTGCAGCTTGACGGTCACGGTCACCGGAGCGATGGTTGACGCACCGCTGAGGTTGTTGTCGTTGCGGTAAGAGATGGTGGCGGTGCCTTTGTGGACACCGTTCAGCATACCGGAGGTGGTGGTCAAGGCCACATTGTTGGTCGAGACGGTCGTGTCGCCTTGTGCCGTATTGGCGGGCGTCACAGCCGAGGCGATGTTGTTGGCGGTGAACGTCAGCGGGGCGAAATCACCAACCATGGTTGGCGAGGCACCTTGCGTGAACGTGCTGCCCGAGATGGTACCGAGTTCTACCTTGGCGGTCTGACGGCCCGTGGCAGTGCTGTCGTGGATGTTGGTCAGCGTAATGGCCGAACCAGCCACAACAGGGCTGCTGGGTGAACTCACCGTGGCAGCCTTGAACACATGCACCGTGGCAGTGATGACATCATCACCGTCGGCCGAACCTTGACCAGCACCATTGGTCGTCGAAGCCGTGTTGTGAATGGTGGCCGTCAAGCTCTTGTCGCCCGAGGTAGCCACTTGGCCTGCGGTGGCGTTGAACGAGATCGTGGCACTGCCTGCACCCGCCGCGAAATTACCCGGAGTCGGGTTGTTGTCGGTTGTGGTCAGCGGCGTCGAGCCACCGGTGATCGTGTACGTGGCAGTCGAAGTGCCGGTCTTGGACAACGTCGCGGAACCGGACGTTGGAACAAATGTCTCCAAAACACCAGCACCACCGGTTCCACCGAGCGTGGCAGCCATGGTCGAGGCCCCATTGGCACCCGGAGTCGTCCCAGCGCCAGTTAGCACCAACTGCGTGTCGTTGTTGGTGACAACCGAACCCGTGTAATGAACGTTCAAACCAACCGTGGAAATCTGGGCGGCGTTGAGCAAGCCGTCCTTATTCACAACGGGGTTTCCGTTGCCGTCGTCGGTCGAAAGCTCGGCCCACAATGGATTCTTCGCACCGGGTGTCGAAGCGTTGACCAAGAACTTGATGACATCGTCACCCGTGTTCGTCACGTTACTGACCGTGTATTTGGCGACACCGATCAGAATACTCTGACCTGGAACGCTAGCAATTTGGTGAGCCAGCGTGGCACCACCAGCATTCCGGAAAACAATCGCACCGGCAGTGGGCTGCGGGCCAAAGGCACCAATGTCGTTACCAGTCGTGCCGTTGATCGCTGCACCTACAGTGCCGTTGGCACTGCCCGTCCCAGTGAAAGGATTGATCCGATCACCCGAGTTTTTCGCTGGCAAGTCATTGCCGGTTGCGGTAATTGTGTTACTTGCCAACAAGCTCAGGTCGCCGATGATCGATGTGTTCGTCAGGGTTGGGAAGCCGGCAACCAACGCACCTTCGGCGGACTGAAATCCGTTGAAAGTATCGTTAACGGGATCGGGCGTCACGATCGAGGCAAAAATGCCAACATTGAACGACGCTCCGTTGGCCGCGACATTAAATGTGCCAGACGTCGTGTCGATGATGACACCGCTGGTGTTGATCGCGTGAACGCTGAACACCAAGGCGGCGTGTGCCGGCGTGTTCATGAACAATACGAGTGCGACCATCAGGCCAGTCACGGCCCGGCTCAACACTTTCATAGTTTTATTCCCAATTTGTTTGCACAACATCTTAACAGATCTCCTGTCATATTTCGCCGAATGCCCAGACGCAGAGCTTTCGGTTGTCGTTTGTTACCGAACGGTGTGAACTACCAGTGAACGTTGAGGTCTATCGGAGCAATCTCGACTTCGAACACCTGCACAACTGCTTGAAACCAAATCGAAGCGAGCGAATTCTTTCTGGCCAGCGTTCCTCGTACTTTTTGACGGCTCTTGGCGAGCCAAAAAACGGACAAACTTACTGAAGTGCTGCAGACGCCAGAAACCACATTTTCAAAACACGTTCCGGACAACTGCAGGACTGATTCTCCCCGTTGGGATTTTCGCTGCTACCGTTTGAGCAGTGAAAATCACTTTTGCCGATAAGCCCTAAATTATCATGCGACTTTTTAAAAAGCAACTTAAATTTTTAGATTTTTTCTGAATCGGAAAAGTTCCAGTTCCATTCGTGGTGGCGGACCGATCAAGAAACAGCTCGAATTCAGCGGATAAACGTGAAAAAACGGCATCCATGCTACGCAGTCCGCATTTGTTCGCGGGACAATTTTCTGCCGCCGGCGTTTTCTGCTGGCTGCCTCATTCTATGAAAGGCTGCCAATCCGCAAAGTGCGATCGGCGGTTTTGCGGAAAGCCGTTGCCGAAGTTCGTAAAACCAACGGCGACCGGCGGTACGAAAATTGCGCAATCGGCATTGGCAATGTTCCCACGTCGTGAGAAATCATCGAATAATCACGGCTCAATCGGCTTTTTTCAGCAGCGTTTCGTGTTGGCTGCGTGCCGCATCCCTGCACGCAGTGTGGCTTCGCCCGACTGCCAGCAAACGTGGACACCTTTTTCGCGGCGTTGAATTCCCGACGGTCCTTTTTACAGTTGTCCGTTCAACTGCTACCTTAGCGTTGCTGGCTGCCTGCGGGCGACTGAACCACTGGGTTGACGATTTCGAATTTCCACATTTTTGGCCGGAAAAGCACGGCGCATGTCATGGACCCGCTGCATTTTGCCATTGCGTTTTGCCCACTCGGCGTTTACTTGCTGCGTCTGGGCGGGCTTCACTTGCGCGGTCGGACCACGGTGATTGGCGGAAATCGCGATTTTGCGGCTTTGGCGCTGGCTTTACTGGGACTGGCGATTGCCGGTCCGATGGAGTTGTTCATGCCGGAAACCGCTGCCACGCAGTTTGGTCCGCTAGTTTGGCTGTTGATGTTTTCGTTTTACGGTTTGGTTGTGACGTTGACGCTGTTGGTTTCCAAGCCGAAGCTGCTGATCTACAACGTTGACGCCGATGAACTTCGCGAGGTGATGACGGAAGTCTCGCAAATGATGGACTCTCAGCCGCTGTGGGCCGGCGATTGCTTGGTCTTGCCGAACTGCGGCGTTCAGTTGCACTTGGAAGATTACCCGGTCACTCGCTGCGGCGCACTGCTGGCCATTAACGAGAATCAAAGCCTGGCAGCGTGGCGTCAGTTGCATGTGAATTTATGTTCGTCGTTTGCACGGCGGCCGAGTCAGCGGAGTTGGCTGGGATTGAGCTTTGCGCTGGCTGGCGCGACGCTGTGTGTGGTTTCGGTGTTGTGGCTGGCCAAAGATCCGCATAGCACGGCGCAAAATGTGGCCGATCTGCTACGCCTGTAACACGTTTTTTCCGCTTTCTCCGCAAAAGATGCACGCTTGTCGAATTCCAGCGATATCCGCGGTCAACTGATTTTTCTGGGCACCGGCACATCGGTGGGCGTGCCTTGCTTGGGCTGTGGCTGCGCGGTCTGCACAAGCGACAATCCGCGCAACCGACGATTGCGCTGTTCGCTGGCGATCGGTTTGCCGGAAGGCAATTTATTGATCGACACCACGCCCGACATGCGGACGCAGTTGCTGCGTGAACAGATTGGCCGCGTGCATTCGGTCTTATATACGCACGATCACGTTGATCATTTGTATGGCTTGGACGATTTGCGGATGTTTCCGTACTACCTCGGCCATCCGCTGCCCATTTATTGCGAGCAACGTGTCGAGACGCGTATTCGCCGGGCTTTCGATTACGCATTTGAGCCGGGCGCGGGCAATTACGCCGGCGGCGTGCCGCAGTTGCAGATCAACCACATCACGCTCGATCCATTTACGCTGCTAGGGCAACCGATCTTACCGCTGCGATTGAAGCACGGCCGCTTCGAAGTGCTGGGCTTTCGGATTGGCAACGTGGCTTATTGCACCGACACCAACGAAATTCCGCCCGAGAGTTGGCCGCTGTTGTCGGGCTTGGACGTGCTGATTTTGGATGCGCTACGCCCGCGACCGCACGCCACGCACTTCAGTTTAGAGCAAGCCGTGGCGGTCTCGCAAAAGCTGATGCCGCGACGCACGATCTTCACGCATATGTCGCATGAACTGGATCACGACGCGGCCAACGCCACGCTGCCGGCAGGCATGGAACTGGCCTACGACGGT
Organism: Pirellulales bacterium; assembly: GCA_038205115.1. Taxonomy (GTDB): domain Bacteria; phylum Planctomycetota; class Planctomycetia; order Pirellulales; family JBBRCE01; genus JBBRCE01. The sequence continues at coordinate 22,884 of JBBRCE010000029.1, read as the reverse complement.
CTGCGCGTGCCGCTGACTTGAGCGGCCGTTGATCGTTATCGCCGGTCAGATTCTCGCGGCGTTCTGCCCGAGTTTTTCGCCTACCGGAACTCCCGCCAATGGCGGCAATTTCCGGCAATCTGCTGGCGTTTGCGGCGGTGGAATGAAATAATGCAGGGGTTGATATCCCGCCTTTTCGATTTGGAACAGATGATCAAGGTGTTGTCATGAGATGCCGCTCCCACGCGCTGCGGAGCCTGGTGGCGCTGATACTTTCAGCGTTGATTGGGAATTCGCTGACGGCGCAAGCGCAACCGCCCAGGCCTGCCACCAAGCCGGCGGACAAAAAACCGGCCGCTCAGAAGCCGGCGGACGCCAAGCCAGAGATCAAAAAGCCAGACGCTAAAACCAGCCCGCAATCGTCCGACGCCGCAGTGCGGCAGTATGCGGACGCCGTGCTGTTTCATAACCGCGCGGATTACGATCTGGCGCAAGACGAGTGGCAGGCGTTTCTCAAAAAATTTCCGCAAGATCCGCTGGCCAGCAAGGCGCAGTTCTACCTGGGCATGTGCCAGTTGCAACTCAAGAATTTCGGCGACGCGCGGACCACGTTTGCCGCGGTTGTGGCCAAGTATCCGGATTTCGAATATCTCGACGCCACCTATTTGAATCTCGGATTAGCCAATTTCAGCCTAGCGCAGGCCGGCAAGCCGGAGTTGTACGACCAGGCGATCGAAGCGCTCAAAGTGCTGGGCGCGAAGTTTCCGCAGAGCAAGGAATTGCCCAGCGCGCTGTTTTATTTGGGCGAATCGAATTACGCCCGCGGCAAAAAAGACGAGGCGATCAAGAGTTGGTCGCTGCTGGTGAGCAAGTATCCCGACAATTCGCGGCGGGCCGACGCGCTGTACAACCTGGGCGTCGCGCAAGAAGAAACCGGCAAAGTCGATCAGGCGGCCGCCACCTTCGAGTCCTTCCTCAAGGACTATCCCAACGATGCGCACGCCGTGGAAGTCGGACTGCGCAAAGGCAACACGCTTTATTCGGCTGGCAAATTCGCCGAAGCGGAAAAGCGATTTGCCGCGGCCGCCGCCGCGCCGGGCTTCGCCAATGCCGATTACGCCACGCTCCGCCAAGCCGCGTCGCTGGCCGAGCAAAAGAAGTATCTCGAAGCGGCCAAGCTGTACGTCACCATTCCGGCCAAGTTCTCTAAATCCGTTCACGTGCATGCGGCCGAACTGGCTGCGGGGAATTGCTACTATCTGGCCGGCGATCAGGCCCAGGCTCGCAACTGGCTTGGCAAAGCCTTTGCGGCCGGCGGCGACGGCAAACTCGACGCAGCGCATTGGATTGCCCAGAGCTGGCTAAAAGAACACAAGCCGGAGCAGGCGACACAAGTCATCGATCAGGCGCTCTCCGGCGCGGAAAAATTGCCGGGCTACGTGACGCTGCTGATGGATCAAGCGGATATCAAGCTTGAACAGCAAAAGCCGGCCGAAGCCGCGCCGCTGTACGCGGCCTTGGCCAAAAAGTTTCCGCAGGATCCGGTCGCTGCCGAAGCGCTGCATCTGGCCGGCTTTGCCGATTTCACCGCCGGCAACTATGCGGCCGCCTACGAGCGCACGCAAGCGTTTTTCAAAGCGTTTCCCAATCATCGTCTAGAGCCGCAAGTCAAAGTGGTGGCCGCCGAAAGCGCCATGTTGAGTGGCAAACCGACCGAGGCCGAAAAGCTGTACGCGGACTTGCTCGCAAAAAATGCCGCCAGTCCGGATGCCGACAACTGGCGGGTTCGCAAGGTCTACTCGCTGTACGTCGGCCAGAAGTATTCCGAGGCCGTTACCGCGCTCAAGCCGCTGCTGACGAGTATCAAAAATCCCGACCTGCTGGCCGAAGCGCAATACTTGCTGGGTTCCAGCCAGTTGGAACTCAAGCAACCCAAAGAGGCCACGGCCGCGTTTCAGGCGTCGCTCAAAGCATCGCCCAAGTGGCGACAAGCCGACGAAACCGCGCTCAAGCTGGCTCAAGTTCAGCAGCAAAATGGTGACTTCAAGGCTGCCCGCGCCACGCTGGAGAAACTGCTTGCCGATTTTGCCGGCAGTAAACTGGCCGACCGAGCCACTTACCAGTTGGGCGAGGTCGCGCAACTTGCTGGCGATCCGGCCACGGCCAAAACGCAATTTCAAAAAGTCATCGACCAGTGGCCGCAGAGCACCGCTGCGCCGCACGCATTGTTTGGTCGCGGCAAAGCCGAACTTGCCACGCAAGACAACGCCGCGGCCGAGAAGTCGTTTAGCATGCTGCTGGAAAAACATGCCGATCATCCGCTGGCGCCGCTGGCCAAGCTGAATCGTGGGCTGGCCCGCGAGGAACAACAGCATTTTCAGCCTGCGCTCGACGATCTCAATGCCTATCTGGGCAGTAACCCGCCCGGCGAAACCAAATCCACGGCGCTGTTGTTCAAAGGCTTGTGCGAAGTTGGACTGAGCAAGCCGGCCGACGCCGCGCGAACCTTCGAAGCCATTCTGACGGGCGATCCCAAAGCGCCCGACCGCGATCGTGTGCTGTACGAACTGGCCTGGGCCTACAAATCGCAAAGCAAAGATGGTCCGGCCGACAGCAAATTGGACCAGCAGGCCATGGCCCGCTTTGCCGAATTGGCCAAAGAGTTTCCCAACAGCAGTTACGCCGCCGAGGCCAATTTTCATGTGGGCGAGGCCGAGACAGCCAAAAAGAACTTCAAAGCGGCCGCCGTTGCCTACGAGACCGCTGCCAAAAAAGCCGGCCAGAGCGAACTGGTCGAAAAAGCCACTTATAAGCTCGCTTGGGCGCAGTACCAGCAGGAAAATTACGAGCAGGCGCAAAAAACGTTCGACGCCCTGGTGGCTGCCGCGCCCAACGGAGCGCTCGCGCCGGAGGGTTTGCGAATGGCGGCCGAATGCCTGCTCAAACAAAACAAGTATCAACCGGCGCTGGCGGGTTTCGAAAAAGCACTGGCCACCAATCAGCTTTCGAAAAACGGCGTGGCCGTCGCCCAACTTATGGCCGGTCAAGCCGCGGGCCAACTCAAACAGTGGGACGCGGCCGTCAAACACTTTCAACAAATCACCGATTCGCCCTATTTGGCCGAAGCGCAGTGCGAGCTGGGCTGGGCCAAACAGAATCTCAAGCAATTGGACGAAGCGCTCAAACTGTATGAAGGAGTCGCCGATGGGCCCGCCAGCGTGGTCACGGCTCGGGCACGGTTTCTGATGGGCGAGATCGACTTCGAGCGCAAAAATCACAAAGAAGCGATCCGCAACTTTTTCAAGATCGCTTACAACCCGGCTTTCGAAAGTAAAGACACGCCAGCGGCGATTCGCGTTTGGCAGGCCAACGCCACGTTCGAAGCGGCCCGCTGTTTGGAGATCATGCAAAAACCGGATCAAGCCAAGAAACTCTACGCGGAGCTGGTGGCCAATTACCCCAGTAGCGATAAAGTGACGTTGGCCCAGGATCGGTTGAAAGCGCTGAAGTAGAGGCGGGAAATTGCAAAGTGCAAAGTGAAGTCGGCGGCGGGTGCGTGGATTTTGAGGTGTAAGTTTCAAACTAGGTTTTGTCGCGGTGCTTTGTATGTTCAATGATTTTGCGTTGCGTGTTTTTCGCTGGCGAATCGCCTTGTATCTGGCGATGATCGTCGGCTTGCTGGCCATCGCCAAACCCTGGAACGCGCTGGCTCAATCGCCGGCCGCCAAGCCAGCAGCCGCCAAGCCAGATAACGGCAAGCCGGAGATTGGCAAGGCCGACGAGGCGGATAAGAAATTTGCCGACGCCATGGCCGCCGGTCCTTCGTCCGAAAAGCCGGTCGCCGCCGACAAGGCGCGCGCCATGGCAGCCAAAGCGGCGGAAAAAACGGCCAACGACAAGCGAATTCGCGAAGCCATCCCGGATATGGACTACTGGGAGATGTTTCGCAAAGGTGGCATGCTGATGTATCCGATCGCCATCATGTCGGTGATCGCCGTGGCGTTCGGCGTGGAGCGAATGTTTGGTCTGCGACGCAGTAAACTCGTGCCGCGGCAATTGGTCGAAGAATTCGGCGAGCTGTCGTCCACGCCCGGCGGCATGGATCTGAAACGCGCCTATCGCATATGCCAGAAATACCCCTCGGCCGCCGCCAACGTGATCCGCGCCATGTTGCTGAAAGCGGGCCGACCGCTGCACGAAGTCGAACGCGCCACCGAAGACGCCAGCGCCCGTGAAGCCGTACTGATGTTTAAGAATGTTCGCCCGCTGGTATTGACCGTGACGGTCACGCCGCTGATGGGTCTGCTGGGCACCGTGGCCGGCATGATCACCGCATTCTACGTCACGGCCAACATGCCACCGAACGAAGATAAAGCCACCTGGCTGGCCGACGGCATTTACGTCAAGCTGCTGACCACGTTCGCGGGCTTGATCGTGGCCATTCCGGCCCTGATTCTGGCGCACTGGTACGAAGGTCGCATTGCCTTGCGCCGTCGCGAGATCGACGAACTGGCCCACAGCCTGCTGCCGCAGATCGAACGCTTCGAAGGCAAGCTACGCGTCAATCGGGCGCAACTGGCGGCGGAAACCTCGCCGCCCAAGCCGCCCGCGCCAGACGCGCGTCGTCAGACGGTGCCTAGCGCGGCCGCGACGCATCCGCCTGAATTTGGCGGTGAGTGACGCGTGGCGGTCGCCAGGTTTTTCGAATTGATTAATACGTTGGGTCGAATCTGCGGAACGAATCATGTCAGTCGATATTAAAGGGCCATTGGCCGGCAGTGTGAACATGATGCCGATGATCGACATCCTGTTTCAATTGGTGATTTTCTTTTTGGTTGCCGCACGCTTGCAGTCGCAAGAAGGGCAGTTGTCGGTCGTCTTGCCGCAGGCTAGCGAAGCCCAGCCGCTGACCGTCAAGCCGAACGACTTCGAAGTGGACATCGATCAACAAGGCGGCTATTTCGTCGCTGGCAAACCCGTGGCCCTGGCGGAATTGGAGGCTGCGTTGCGGCGAGTTGTGACCGACAACCCGGCCCAACATTCGGTGGTGATCCGTGCCGATAAGCGCGGCGCGGTCGAGAGCACGATCGAAGTCATGAACTTGTGCAACAAAACGCACGTGCAAGGTTATCGCGTGACCACGGCCGGTGCCGGCGGTTAGGCCGAGCCGCGTTTGACGGCAGTTTTAATTCGAACGGATCCAGCGTAAAGCGTCGCATGTCACAACAACCACTCATTCGCAAATTGCCCCCGCCGGTCGAAATGGGGTTCGACGAACAGTTGTGGCCCGTGAACGTGGCCCTGCTGGTGTTCGGCGGTTTCGTGGCAGGGCTGATTGTGGTCAACAGCGATTTCGGCGTCGCCAATCCGCTGCTCAATGGCTACATCCGCCTGGCCACGCTGGCCATCACGCTGGGGGCGCTATTGATTGGCATCAGCGTAGGGGGCAAGCAGGCGCGTCGCATGCAGTTAGGTGTGATGATCAGTCTGATCGTCCATTCCGGCGCGCTGATGACCGTGCAGGTTGCTCCGAAACTGCTTGGCCACGGCACCGGTCAAAGCGAAGCGCCCGTTAATCCGCCGGTGGTGCTCCACGATCTAACGGTGCTGGTGCCAACCGCGCCGCGCGACACGGCAGCGGCCAAAGATGGCTCGGCGGCGGCAGTGTCGGAGATCGAGCGGCCGCTCGAAGTGCAGTCCAAGATGGCGGATTCCATGCCGGAGCAGCCGCTGCTAAAGATCGAGAGCCGTGCCGATCCGTCCGTTCGCAAGCCGGACGTGGCGACTCCGCGGTTAGCGCTGGACGAAGTGATTGCGCCGGATCGCGTCAAGCGCGACGACGCGCCGCACGCCGCGCCCAAGCGCGCGGACAGCCCTTCGACGCTGAGTAAATCGCTGGCCAAGGTGGACATCAAGCCGGCCGAGAAGATCAGCAACTTGCCCGAAAAAGGACTCGACACACCGTCCGCGGAACTGCCTCGGTTGGATCAGCCGGCAGTGGCAACCGCGGTGCAGCGGCAGGTGACGGCCAATGTACTGCCCAAAGAATCGCCGCTGCCGAGCGTTTCGCCGCTCGCCAAAGTGCCGGCCGCCAACTTAAAGCGCGACGTCAACGATTCCAAACCGCCGGAGATCGCTGCCGCGGCAGCAAGCGCACTGGCCAAAGCCTCGACGCGCCCGCTGGACGCGCCCAAGCTCGACGCGGTTGCTGTCGCATCGCTTCCCAAACTTGACGGAAGCGCGGCGGCTGCCGTGGGGCAGGCTGCAGTCGGTGCCAGCAAACAAATCGGTGCACCCGCCGTGGGCATTGGCAATAGCGGTGCGCTGCTGAACCCGTCGCTGAATCGGCAACCGACGTTGGCCAAGCCCAAACCGGCGATCGAAGTTCCGCAGATCGCCACTGCTCGGCCAGCCGCGCCGGCCAAAGCCGCGGTCGAAGTCAGCGGCATTGCAGCCGAAACCCGCGAGCCCAATAAAATTCCCGGCATCGCTTCCGGCAGCATAGCTGCGGAACAGCCGGTTGCCGGACCGGCCATTGGTTCACTGGCCAAAGACGTCGTGCATGGCACTCCACTACCATCGATTACCCGCGCAATTTCGGCAACGCCCGCGCTGGGCATTCCTGGTAGCGGCACGCCCAGCAGAACTGGGCCACTATCGGCATCCACTCGCGGCGAGCGGACGACAATCGGCGCAGGCTTGCCTGGCGCTAAGAATGATCTCGCACTGCCGCGCGCGGCCACATCGGGCAATGTCGCCGCATCGCCCATCGCCATCGACAGCCCTGGCATCGCGTTGCCCGGCGCAGTTCCCACTCCCGCAGGCACTGGTCCGGCCAGCGTTGAGTTCGGCAAAGCGGGCGGAGCGAAAGGCGCGGGTCGCGGTCCTGGTGGCGTTGGCGCAGGGCTAGCTTCCGGAACTGGCAGCGGCACAGGCGGACTCGGTGGTTCGCTGGGCAATGCGGCCGGAGCAGCCGCGAGTAAAATCAATCGGCCCACCGCAGGTGGCGTTGCCGCCAGTGGTCCTTCCGGCGTGGCCAAGTTGCCGAGCATGACGGCTCGCGCGCCCGGCGGCGGCAAGCTGCCATCGGCCTATGCACCAGCCGATGAAGTCGTGATGTCTGATCGTATCGGACCGGCAATGAGCACGGCCGGAAGCGGTGCCGGCGGCGGCAACGGACCGAGCAGCGACATTGGAGTTGCTAAACCGTCTGCCGCGTCAACGCCCGGCGGCATCGCCGGAATTGGCAGCGGCAAACTCGGCGGTAGCGGCGGACCTGGCGGAGGAGGCTCGCCGACCGCGCCGGAACTTGCGCCGCTCGGCGCAACGCCCGGACACGGCGGTGGCGGCGGTCCCAGCAGCGCCATCGGAGCCGGCGGCGGCTTGGCTCGATCCGCCGGCAGCGGAATTTCCGTCGCCGGAATCAACAGCAATATTCCCGCAGCCGTACCGCAAGCGCCGCTGAGTGGTGGCAGCGGGGGCGACGCTGCAGCGGCGCCAAGCAGCACGGCCACCGTCAGCAGCCGCGCGGGCGGCGGCGGATTGGGCGCAGCCACCATTGGACAGGTCGTCGGTCCGCTCGGCGGAACATTCGGCGGCGCGGGCAACGGCGGCGGTTCGTTTGGTGCGGCCGACGGAATTGCTGGTGGGCAGGGAGGCGGCGGAAACATCGCCGGCGCGCTGTTCGGCCGCGCCGCACCGGGCGAAGGTTTGCCCGGCGGAGTCGTCGGTGGCGGCGGCGTTGGAATCGCCCGCGCTGGCAGCCAAATCGTCGTGGGTGAATCCGTGGCCGATGCGCCGCAGCAAATGGTCACCGGCGACGGCGCGGGATCGCCAACCGGCACGCTCGGCGCGACGGGCGGCTCGCTGGAAATTCGCGGCGACGGACCGGTGCGGCAACACGGCGGCCTGTCCGGACTTCAAGCCGCGACCGGACAACCTGACGGAACCGTGATTGGCGGTGGCGGCGATAACACGCTGGGCGGCGCCATTTCCGGGGCAGGCGGTTTGCCCACAGGCATGCGCGGTGGCGTGGGCGGCGGCGGAGATGGCCCCACGGTCGGCGGAACCGGCGACGGCGGACCGCAGCGCCGCGTCAGCGATGTCAGCGGATTAGGTGGCGGAACGGCCGACGTTGTCGCGGTTGGTCAAGCCTTGATCTCCGGTCAAGGTTCGGGTGGTAGCGCAGGCGGCGCTGGCGGACCGGGTGTCGGCGGCGCCGGTGATGGCGATGGAGAAGTTGGCCCACAACCGGTTGCCGTCGGACGCACCGCCGGCGGCCCCGCCGTGGGCGCAATAATCGCCGGCACGGGCGGCAGTCTCGGAACGGGCGTTGGCGGGGCTGGCGGACTGAATGTGGATGTTGCCGCGCTACCCGGCGCAGGGGGTGTTAGTGCCGACCTGGGCGAAAGCGTTGGGCTGACCGCGCGGCAAGCTCGCCGTGATAGCGACGTGATTCGTGGTGCCGATGGCCGGTTCTTGCAGCGCGCCGCAGGCGGTCCGGTAACCATCGAAGGTCAAGTCCGCGATGCGGCTGCCTCGTTTGGCGGCCGCGGCAAGCGCCTGGCCGATGGCGGCGCCGGCGGTGCCGGCCGACCGGCGGCCGGTACTGATCGGGCAATCGAACTCGGTCTGGAGTTCTTGAGTAACCATCAATCCAAGGACGGACGCTGGAGCATCGGCCACTTTCCCGGCGCGACGACGGCCGACGCCGGTTCGTTCGATTCCGACGCCGCCGGCACCGGCTTGGCGCTGCTGGCGTTTTTAGGCGCAGGCTACGATCACTTCGACGATAAATATCAGGACAACGTCCGCGCGGGACTGCAGTTTCTCATTTCGCATCAGCAAGCCAACGGCAATTTGTTCATCCCGCTGGACAACGCCACAACCAAATCCGATTTAGACACCAATCAGTTCGCGCAGCTTTATAGTCACGGCATCGCCGCGCTGGCCTTGAGCGAAGCCTACGGCATGACTGGCGACAAAAACCTTAAAGAGCCGGCGCAAAAAGCCATCGATTTCATCGTCAAGTCGCAAGATCCCAAGCTGGGCGGTTGGCGATATCGGCCCGGCATCGATTCCGACACATCTGTCAGCGGCTGGCAAGTCATGGCGCTCAAAAGCGGCGAGCTGGCGCGCTTGAACGTGCCGCCGCAAACCTACGAACGTGTTCGCGAATGGTTGTATCGCGCGCAGGCCAACGAGGGCGACGCCTCGCAGTACGTTTATCATCCGGGGCGCGGCAGCACGGAACAAACGCGGCCTACGCGGTCCATGAATGCGGCTGGCCTGCTGATGCGAATGTACCTCGGCTGGACTCCCGACGAGCCAGCCATGATTCGCGGCGCTCAGTTTTTGCAAACCAACCTGCCCTCGCAAGATAGCATCCAAACCCGCGATACCTATTACTGGTACTACGCCACGCAAGTCATGTTTCATATGAAGGGCGATCATTGGAAAGCCTGGAACGAAAAACTCTATCCGATGCTGGTCGAGGGCCAAATCAAAACTGGTCCGCTGCACGGCAGTTGGGATCCGAATAGCCCGGTGCCAGATCATTGGGGCTCGGCCGGCGGACGGATTTACGTGACCAGCTTGAATTTGCTGTCGCTGGAGGTGTTGTACCGGCACTTGCCGTTGTATGATTCCGAAAAATTCGCGCCTCCGCCTGACGCGGTGAAGCCTTAACTGGATCGTTCGAACAATCTGGCATTCGAGTATGTCGTTGCAGACTTTGCACGAGGGGCGTTGGCTGAAGCTGGTGGCCGATGGCCGCTGGGAATATGTCGTCCGCACGCACGTGGTGGAAGCGGTGGCAATTGTCGCCGTCAATTCTCAAAGCGAGTTGCTGCTGGTCGAGCAGTTCCGCGTGCCGCTCGGCCGGCCATGCATCGAATTGCCAGCAGGCTTGGTGGGCGACGAAGCCGAGCACGTGGGCGAAGGGCTGGACGTGGCTGCCTCGCGCGAACTGCTGGAGGAAACCGGCTATCAGGCCCAGCGGTTGGAAGCGCTCTGCAGCGGGCCATCTTCGGCCGGTTTGACCAGCGAAGTGATTCACTTTTTCCGCGCCGTCAACGTGCAGCGCGTGCATGCCGGCGGCGGCGTGGCTGGCGAGAACATCACCTTGCACGAAGTGCCGCTGGATGGCATCGTGCGCTGGCTGGCGGCCAAGACCGCGGCGGGCGTGATGTTGGACTACAAAATCTACGTGGCCCTCCATTTTTTGCGCGCCGGCGAAAAGCCTTTGGCCGCGCCAACGGGCCACTAGCGGCCCCACGGCGGTCAGACTCTATACGCGTTGCCGCCAGCGCCTATAATGGGGTTTTGTCACATCCAGACGGATTCGGCTTTGTCTTCCGATACCACGCGCACCGGTTCTCGCCCCTTGTTGCAGATCGTTCCCTATCCGCATCCGACGCTACGGCACGTTTCCAAGCCGCTGCGGCGCGTGGACGCGGAGTTGCGCGAGATCGTGCGCGAAATGTTTCAGTTGATGTACGCCAGCAATGGCGTGGGCTTGGCGGCCAACCAGGTCGATCTGCCGTTTCGGCTGTTTATCGTTAACTTGATGGCCGATCCCAAAAAAGGCGAAGAACTGGTGTTCATCAACCCGGTGATTACCAAGCGTAAAGGCCTGGCCGAAGCCGAAGAAGGCTGCCTGAGCTTGCCGAGCTTATATGCCGACGTCAAGCGTCCGCAGAGCGTGACGATCTCAGCTTACGATCTGGACGGCAAGGAAATTCGTCGCGAGTTGACGGGCCTGTTCGCCCGCGTCGTGCAGCACGAGTTGGATCATTTGGATGGCGTGCTGTTCATCGATCGACTCAGCCCCACGCAACTGACCGACATCCGCGGCGCGGTGCAGGAATTCGAAATCGATTACGAGAGTCGCCGGCTGCGTCGTGAAATTCCGGACGACGCGCAAGTGGCCGCGCATCGCACGGACTTGGAGCAGAAGTGGACTTAGTGGCAGCACTCGATTAAAACCAGAGAGTTGACACGGGCGTTGCCCCGCCGATTTTTTGCCCACCCCACCCGGCTGCTGCCGGCCCAACCTGGAGTTTGATCATGTCGCGCCGCTGGTCTGTGTTTTCGTTGTTGATCGTGGCACTCGTCACCTGGCGTGCGGAATTTGCCTGTGCCGCCAAGGGGTCGGTTTATATCGACCCTGCCAAGACCGATGCTGACTTTCCGTTCGCCGGCGAATACGTGGGCGAAATGACCAACGAGGCGGGCGAAAAAATCCACGGGGGAGTGCAAGTGATTGCTCTGGGTGCCGGGAAGTTTCATGCCGTGTCTTACGCGGGCGGATTGCCTGGCGATGGTTGGGACGGCAAGACCAAGCACGAGCGAGACGGCGAGCGCAAAGAGGCGTCCGTGGAGTTCGTTGGCGACAAATTCAAAGGCACGCTCAAAGACGGAGTGATTACCGTGTTTGGCAGCGACGATAAGCCTGCCGGCAGTTTTAAAAAGACTGTCCGCGAAAGCTCCACGCTCGGGGCCAAGCCGCCAGCAGGCGCCGTGGTGTTGTTCGACGGCAAATCGGCCGATGCGTTCGAAGGCGGCAAAGTCACCGCCGATGGACTGCTCGAACAGGGTTGCACCACCAAGCAAAAGTTCGGCAACTTCACTTTGCACTTGGAATTCCGCCTGCCGTACATGCCAGAAGATCGCGGCCAAGCGCGTGGCAACAGCGGCGTGTATTTGCAAAGTCGTTACGAGGTGCAAGTGCTCGATTCGTTTGGCCTCAAAGGCGAAAACAACGAGTGCGGCGGCATCTATACCATTCACGCGCCGAGCGTCAACATGTGTTTCCCACCGCTCACCTGGCAGACCTACGACATCGACTACACGGCCGCGACTTTTGCCGACGGCAAAAAAACCCAGGACGCGCGAGTCACGCTCAAGCACAACGGCGTGCAAGTGCAAGACAACATCGCCGTGCCGCACACCACCACGGCCGCGCCAGCCAAAGAAGGCCCCGACCCGGCACCGATCTACTTGCAAAACCACGGCAACCCGGTGCGCTATCGCAACATCTGGCTAGTCGAAAAGAAATAGCTGCGTGGTTGCCAGTCGGCAATGATGGTTGCCAAAACGATTTGCCGGTGCTGACCATGCCCTCGTCCGATGAAACGCCGCCGACGTCCGAACCGCGTGCGGCCGCGATCGGCACGGACTCCGACGAGGGCGAGCCGCCGTTTCGCATTGCGCCGCCGGTGCCGCAACCCGACGACGGTCGATTGGCCGCGGCGCAAGCCTTGCTTGACGCCGCGGACCAGCAGCGCAAATGCCCGCTGTCGGATGAAGAACTGGCGTCGCGGCAGATTACCCTGCGGCAGTTGCTGGGACTGGTGGCGTTTGCGGCCGTGTTGCTGGCACCAATCTCCCATTTGCGGAAAGATTATTATGCTGGCTTCACAGGGCTGGCCATGCTGTTGATGATGATGATCTCAAACTGGTTCAACCCGCACCTGGCGGTGTTCGAGTTTGCATTTTGGATTTCGGTGGGAATTTACATTCTGTCGCTCGCGGTCGGATTGACGCCTTCCTAATTCTGGCCGGACTTTGCCGCGTCGAAAACGTGCCAATTGCAATGACCAACTCCGCTCAACTTGCCGCGATATCGCCAACCACGCGGCACGACATCGTCTGCTTGGGTTGCGGCTGTTTATGCGACGACATCAACGTCGAAGTCCGCGACGGCCAGATTGCCCAGTTGCAACATGCCTGCCCGCTGGGCGAGGCTTGGTTTCGGCAACCGCTGCCTAATGCGGCGGCCTCTTCGCCAAATTGTTGGATCGATGGTCGGCCGGCCAGTCGGGCCGAGGCGATCGCGCAAGCCGCCAAAATCCTGACTGCCGCGCAGTATCCCTTGGTTTGTGGACTGGCTCACGAAACATGCGAGGCGCAAAGTGCCGCTTCGGCAATTGCCGACCGCATCGGCGGCGTAATCGATCATACGGCTGATGATGGCGACGCTGCTGCGGTGCTCGCGCTGCTGCAAGCCGGCCAGGCCAGTTGCACGCTGGGCGAAATGCGGCAGCGCTCGCAAACGATTGTGTTTTGGAACTGCGATCCGGCCCGCACGCATCCACGGCATTTCGAGCGTTACAGCCTCGACGCGCCGTCCGAGTCGTTCGAAGGACCGCGCCGCTGCATTGTCATTTCCAGCACGCCGGACAACCTCACCGCTGCCCGCGCGAGCCTGCACTTTCCAATCAAACCGCATTCGGACTACGCCTGCTTCACCGTCTTGCGGGCGCTACGAAAAAACATTGCGCTGGATGCGGCCACGGTGCTGCGACAGACGGACGTCCCGCTTGATCGCTGGGCTGAACTCGCGCACGAAATGCGCGCCGCACATTACGGCGCCATCGTCTACGGCGGCGGGCTGACCGACACGCCCGACGCGCGGCCCGCGCTGCAAGCGCTGTTCGCCTGGGTGCGCGAACTGCAGATCGAAACGCGCTGCGTTTGCTTGGGCCTCCGCGGCGCAGGCAACGGCTTGGGCGCAGAAAACGTGTTGGCCAGTCGCACCGGCTATCCGCTGGCCGTGGACCATACGCAGCAGTATCCGCGCTTCGGCCCGCATCATTGGCAAACGCAGCAATTGCTGGCGCGCGGCGAAGTCGACGCGGCGCTCGCCGTCGGCGAAGTGGCCGTGGCCGATTATTCGGAGGCAGCGCAAGCGCACTGGCAAAGCATTCCGCGCGTGGAAATGACTTGCCGCGCGGACGCCGAGCCTCCGGCCCACGGCGTACTGTTTCGCACGGCCATCGCCGGATTGCAGTCTAGAGGCAGCACTTGCCGGATGGACGACGTGCTGTTGCCGCTCCGGCCGCCGCTGGCGACGACTCTGCCCAGCGCCACCGTCATTCTGGAACAACTGCTGAAAGCGATTTTGAAATGACTTGATCGGCGCGGCGCAACACAAAGTGACGTACGCCTTGCCTAAAACGTATTCACCACACGGCGCTCGGCGGCCATCTGTTCGGCCAGCGTGTAGTGGTGATAATGCATTGCGCATTTGAGCGCGTAGACAAACAGCACCATCGGATCGGGGCGTCGCCGCAATGCGCGCAGCATCCGGCGGCGATATTCTCGCCGCAGCTTGGCGCTGGGCACGCCGCGCATCAGTTGAGTAAAGACCACCAGCGCGCGGGCCAAGTTGACGCTCTTGGCTTTCAGCCAGGCCAGCGGATGCCGCCTTAGCCAGGCTGCCCGCGTGCGGCCAAAGTCCAAACCGTCCGATAAGAACAACTGCTCCAAGCGGCCGAAGTAAGCGTTTGGTTCGTAGAGTTCGCGCACCAATTGGATATAGCCATCGCGGAGTTCGTCGGGCGACATCAACAGCGGAGTCACGTTGGTGCCGAAGTCGCGCTCGTGCACTTCGTCCAAGCGGCCAGCGGCGGCCAGTCGATCGTAGAGCGGCGTTTTCGGAATGGCGGCCAGCATGCCAACCATGGCGTGCAAAATGCGAGACGTCTGAATGTACTCGCGATGCGCGGCAAAGATCGTCGAGTCGTCGTGATCGAAACCCAAGATCATGCCGCACCAGACTTCCAAGCCGGCGTTTTGAATGACGTGAATTTTCTCGAGCGAAGTGCCGCCGGCGCGCAGGTTTTGAAACTTCTTCGTCTCGCGCAGCGACTCTTCATTCGGGCTCTCGATGCCGACAAACACGCAGGTGATGTTGGCATCGACCATGGCCTGCAACAGTTCGGGGTCGTCGGCCAGATCGAGCGAAGCTTCGGTAAAAAACGTAAAGGGATAGCCTTCGCGCCTTTGCCAATCGGCCACGGCAGTGAGCAGCGACTTGATGGCTTTTTTATTGCCGATCAAGTTATCGTCAACGATAAAAGCGATCTCCATGCCGGCGGCGCGGAGCGCTTCGAGCTCGCGAATGACCTGTTCGTTTTGCTTCAACCGCGGTTTGCGACCAAAGGTGACAATGATGTCGCAAAATTCGCACTGGAAGGGGCAGCCCCGCGAGAATTGAATACTGCCGAATAAATAGTGCCGCATCTTGAGCAGGTCGTAACGCGGAATTGGTACCGTGGTCATATCCGTGCGTTCGAGTTGCTCGTAACGCGACTGCCATTGGCCCGACTCGTAATCGCGTAAGAACTGTGGCCAGGTGGTTTCCGCCTCGCCGACGAAGATCACATCGGCCAGTCCGTCGAAGGCGTTTTCTCGCACGGTAACCCACGGCCCGCCAACCACGGTCATCACGCCACGGCGTTTCAGTTCTTCGAGAATCTCGCGCATGCGGTCTTTTTGCACCGTCATACCGGTCAAGGCCACGATGTCGGCCTGGGCGACGCGATCGAAATCGATGGCCTCGACGTTTTCGTCCAGCAGCGTCATCCGGTGGGGCGGCGGCGTCAGCGCGGCCAGCAGAGGCAGGCAAGCCGTGGGCAAGTTCGCCCGCTTGTACATCAGCGGCAGCGCATGCTCCAAGCCCCAGTACGAAACCTCGAATCGCGGATTGATCAGCACAATTTCAGCCATGACGTCGCTCCGTGTTCGTGCCGCTGCGGCTGGCGGCAGATCACCGGGCCGAGCGCACCGCGAGAATTCATGGTAGCGGTTGCGGCGCGCAGGCTCAACGGTCGGGGCCACCGCTGCGCGACTGCGGTTTCGATCAATGCCGATTCTTCAACCCGTGCTTCGCTCGGCAGGCGCTAGCGCCGGGCGGTCGAGATCTTCAATCGCAAGGCTGCTGCTTCCGCGGCGGGCGGCGGGTCGGGTTGCGGCGTTGGCACTTCCTCCGGCTTGATCGCGCCGGCCGGCGCGATCGGCCGCGGCGAAGAAAGATCGATCAGCGGCAAGGCAGAAACATCGCCATCCGGCGAACGGCGAATCTCCCAACCGCCGCCCAGCGAACGGTAAACCGTGATCAAGCCTTGGGCAATTTGCCCACGCGCTTGCGTTTGCGAATCTTGCTGTTGAATCAGCGACTGCTGAATGACCGCATAACGATTGAAATCGAAGCCCTTTTGGCCTTTTTCGTACAGCGTAAAACTCAGATCGCGGGCGGCCTTGTTGGCGCGGACGGCTTCGGCCAGATCGGCGGCCACTTCTTGCGACTTCAAAAATGTGATCAGGCCATTTTCAACGTCGGCGTTGGCTTGCAGCACGGTAGCTTTAAACTGCGTGATCAAATCTTGCGAACGCGCGTCTTGTAGCCGCACGTTGTTAAGAATGCGGCCGTAGTTCAAAACGTCCCAATTGAAACTGGGGCCAATGCTGCCGGTGAAGGCCCGATTGGGCGCCGTGACGCCCGGCGAGGGCGTCTGAAAGCCCACGGTGCCGAGGATCGAAAACGCGGGATAGAACTGCGCCTCGGCAATGCCAATTTGTTCGAATTGAGCGGCCGCATTACGTTCGGCGCGGCGAACATCGGGCCGGCGGCGCAATAAATCGGCCGGTATGCCGGTCACCACATTGGTAGGCGTATAGGGGATTTTGTGAACTCCCAGGCAGGGCGTAAGATCTTGCGGCGGAATGCCCAGCAGCACGCACAAGCGATCCGATGCTTGCCGCAGATCGATTTCCACGTTGGGAATCTGCGCCATCGTTTGGCGGAGGTTGGCTTCGGACTGATCGACATCCAGGTCACCAATCGAACCCGCGCCCAATCGTCGCTTGCCAATCTCGAAGATCGACCGTTGCACTTCCACGTTTTCGCTCAGCAGCCGAATGCGTTCTTGATCGGTGCGAATCGTGATGTAGTTGGAAGCCACATCGCCCAGCAGGATGACCAGAATGTCGTCGTAATCGGCCACCGAGGCATCCAGTTGGTCGTCGGCGGCGGTAATCGCGCGGCGGAATCGTCCCCAGAAGTCCACTTCCCAGGCCATGTTAAGGTTGACGTTCAGGCGGTCGAAGTTGCTGGCATTCGCCCGCGAGGCAATGTAACTGCCGCTGATTCGCTGCGATTGAGGGAAATATTCGCCGCGGGCAATGCCCAGGCTGGCTCTGGCCGCCAGAATCCGGAAACCGGCGGCGCGCAACGTCAGATTTTGGTGATAAGACTTTTCGATCAGGCAATTGAGCGTCGGGTCGCGAAACACGGCCCACCAGTGCGAGATGTCGACTGTTTCGTCGTGGATACGCACATCGTTGGCGTCGATCCAATGCTCGGCCACCTCGGCGGTGGGCAACCGATAATTCGGGCCAACTTTAAAGCCGTTGTGCACGTACTGGCTGGGCGTCGTGCAGCCGCCCGCCAGCAGTGCCAGGGCCATCAGCATCTGCGGCATCGAGGTTCGTAACGAATAGCCAGACATCCCTGAACTCCGCCAACAGCGTTGGCAAACGGGTGAACGCGGCAACCTTCCCTGGATTGACCGTAATTCCCACCAAGGCATCGTCCCTCGCCCGGCACGTCGGCCACACGCGGCAATTCGCAGCGGCAAACCGCAATTCCAAGCATCCACCAGTCTCGGTGAGCCACCGTTTGCGTATCGTCACAATCGTGCATTCGCATAGACACGAAATTGCCGAATTTACCCCTGCTGCCCGGAATCTCAACCAGACCGTCATAACCGGCCAGTAGCAAGGCGAATTGCTAGCAGTTTAGCGAAACCATCCGAACTTAAAAGTGTCAACAAAAAACCGAAATTAACGGCCCGGACAAATCGTTTCGATTGGTGAAGTGCTGGAATCGCGGCGGTTCGGCAGGCAGGCAAACTGCCAAGCCACTCGACCGGGCCGGAATCAGTTAGGAACGCACGGCGGCCTCAAATTCCGAAATTTCGGTCGTTATTAAATGTTTGACTTTCAGCCTGCGATTCAATAAAATCGACTGGATAATCGGAAAATTTGTCCGAGATGACTCGCACACACACCTTGGCGTCAAAAAAGATCCGTTGGATTTTCAAACGGCCCTTTGTCTTGCCAGTCTGAATCCGCGTTGCCCAACAGCGTTGTGTCCCCCACACCGTTTCGTATCAGAGACTTAATACATGCTACTTCTGCGCTCGCTTTCTAGCTCCTTTGCAAATTTTGGTTTCCGCCGGCGTAAGTTTGCGAAGAAGGTGACAATTGGGCTGGCAACCGCCGCAATTTTTGCGTTGCAGTTTGCACCGATTGCTCAGGCGACCCCGTATTACTGGGACTCGACGGTCACCGGCACCTGGGCTACCGGAGCCAAATGGTCCACTAACTCCACTGGTAGTCCTGCTGGAACCGTGGTTCCTCTAGCTACAGACACCGCCTTTTTTAATGGTTCAGGTGTCAACGGCGCTGAGACCGTCCAGTTGGCCGCGGACGCCAGCATCGCGGGCATCACCTTCAACAACACCGGCACCACGTTAATCGACAGCTCGACTACCACGACGCATAAACTATCGATTGGCACTGGCGGGATCACCGTCGCTGCGACCGCCGGTGCCGTCACGATCGGCAATGCCGCCAATCTGACGACCGTCGCCCTTACCGGAAATCAGATCTGGACAAATAATTCCGGTAATACGCTGAGTGTCATCACGAACGCCGCGAGCGCGTTTAGCGGGGCGTTTACACTGACGACCGCCGGCACAGGCTCCTTCACGTTCAATGACACGGGCGGGAAAACGATGGCGTTTGCTGGCCTGACGATCAACAGCGGTAGCACCGTCAACGTGACGAGTAACAACTACTTGACCAACGCCATGGCGTTGACGGTCAACGGCACGCTCAACATCGGCGCAAATGGCGAGATCGTGGGGGTATTGAACGGCTCGGGAACCGTTAACGAAACGGGAGCGCAAGCGTTCTACGCGAGCAGCGGCACTTGGGCCGGCAACTACACCGGTGCCAGCGCCGTGTTCCAAAAGAATACGGCTGCGCAAACGCTCACCTTCACGGGCACCAACGACTATGGCGGCGCCACCAATGTGACCGCCGGCACGCTGGCGCTCAGCAACGTCAATGCCGTCCATAATTCCTCGGGCATCATCGTGGCCAACAACGCGCAACTGCTGATCAATCAGGCCAGTGTTCAGGGGCCGGGCAGCCCGACGGTGTTTGCTACTGTGCCAATGACCATCACCGGCAACGGCGGGGCCTTCAGCACTGGCGCGCTGCGCTTCAACGCTCCCGCCAATCACAGCAACTACACCCTGCCCGGCCTGATCACTCTCGGTGGTGCCGGACTGGATGATATCGTTTCTTTCAACGCGGGCAACAATTACATCAACCTGACCGGGGGCATCACGGGAACCGGTAGTCTGGAGATCGACGCTGGCGGCGCTAGCTTCAATCATTATCATCTCTTCACCCTCTCGGGCACGCTGAACTATTCGGGTGGCCAGACGCAGTTCGACACCAACGCCGCCAGCGGCCGCGTGCTGCTCAGCGGCACCACGCTGCCCAGCGCCACGGCCCTCACGCTGAACGCGAACACTGTAAACGGCACGAACGTCATGCAGTTCGACCTTGGGGGCAACAGCCAAACCGTCGCCAGCCTGGTGGTCGGAGCTGGTGGCGGCATCAACCAAGTGGTCAATTCCAGTGGGATCGCTGCCACGCTGACCATCAATAACTCTGGCCCAGACACATTTGCCGGTAACTTGGGGAGCGACACCCAGACGACGACGGGCACGCTCGTCGGCGCTGCCAATAACTTCGCTCTCATCAAGACAGGCGCGGGCACCCTGACCCTGAGCGGCTCGAACACCTACACCGGCGCGACGCAGGTCACTGTCGGCACGCTGACGCTCAGCGGCACGGGGGCCATTAACAGCAGCAGCGGCGTCACCGTCAACGGCAGCGGCGCGCAGTTCGTGCAAAGCAGCACTGTTGCCGGAACCCCCGGCATCACCCTCACCCAGGGCACGCTTAGCGGCAGCGGGACAGTCGGTGCCGTGAATGTGGGCGCGGGCACTGGCGGCATCATATCGAATAATAACGGCGTGGCAGGAGCCTCGCTGACCACCGGGGCCCTTACCTTCAACGGCGCGGCCACCGTGAATCTCTTTAGCGACGGCGTATCGACCTCGGCCCTCTTGGTTGCTGGCGCGCTCTCCACCAATGCTGCTGGCACTGTGACGATCAATCCCGCAGCGGCAACTTGGACCAATGGCAGCACCTACGACCTGATTAGTTACACGGGCGGCTCCATCGGTGGCGCGGGCTTCGGCCAGTTCGCACTGGGCACCGTAAGTGGTTTGAACAGTAGGCAAACTGCTTCCAGTTTGAGCAACTCCGGCACCGCCGTCACTTTTTCGATTTCCGGTGCCGATACGATCTGGACTGGCAAACAGAGCAGCGAATGGAGCTTGAACACGATCGCGCCGTTGAAAAACTGGACCCTTTCCGGCGGCGGCGGAGACACAGATTTCCACACGGCTGATTCGGTGATCTTCGGTGACTCGGCCACTCTGAAAACAGTGGACATTAGCAACGGAGATGTCGCACCCAGCGTCGTGACCTTCACCAACACCACAGGAAATGACTACACGCTGCAAGGGGCCAATGGCGTCACCGGAGCTACCGCTTTGAACAAGACCGGTAATGGCACCTTGACCATCACCAACGCGAATACGTACACCGGTGCGACGTCGATCAGCGCGGGCACCCTCAACCTCACCGGCTCGCTGACGGGCACGGCCATCACGGTGAGTGGCGCTGCGGTTCTGGCAGAAAGCTCCACCGGCTCAATCGGTGGTGCGGTGTCGCTGACCAAATCCAGCTCGGGGACCAGCACGCTGGCCGGCGTGAACACTTACACCGGTGCGACTTCGATCAGCGCGGGCACCCTCAACCTCACCGGCTCGCTGGCGGGCACGGCCATCACCGTGAGCGGCACTGCGGTTCTGGCAGAAAGCTCCACCGGCTCGATCGGCGGCTCGACTGGCCTGACACTGTCCAGCACCGGGACCAACATCCTCTCCGGCGCGAACACCTACACCGGTGCGACGAACATCACTGCCGGCACGTTACAGATGAGCGGAGCCGGAACCATCGCCGCCAGTTCTGGAGTCCTATTGAGCAGCGGAGCCACGCTCGATTTAAACGGGACCAATCAAACGATCAATCTCGGCGCCAGTGCGGGCACGATCGCTAATAATTCCGGCAGCGGCACCTCCGTTTTGACCTTCAATGGGTCGGCGAATGCCGGCTCCCCCTTGATTGTGGATAGCACGTCCAACCCGGGCGGTCTGGTCGCGGTTGTGGTCACGACAAGCAGCCAGACGTTTAACACGGCCAACACCTACAGCGGCGGCACGACCGTGAATGGCGGGGCATTCCTTTATCTCGGAGCTGCAGGGACTGCGGCCGGGACGGGCACCATCAACTTATTAGCCTCGAACAGCGGTCTTCTCGCCAACGGGATCACCATTGCCAACGACGTTACCGGGGCCGGCTACATTGGCGACAATGTAAACGGTGCAGCCACGATTACGCTCACCGGCACGGTGAGCACCTCGGGCATTGTCACCTTCCGCAACGCTGGTAACATCTATAATTTTGCGGGAAGCGGGAATAGCACGCTCAGCGGCTCGATCGGCACCTTGGGGGGAACTAATGGGTTATCGAGCGCTGGCAGTATTATAAAATCCGGCACCGGCACCCTGACTCTGGCCGGGGCGAATATCTACACCGGCACTACCACGATCAGCGGCGGCTCGCTTTCGCTGTCGGGAGTCAGCGGCACCGCGGCGGCTAGCAGCGGCTACACCATCAGTGGAGGGGGAATCCTGAAGCTCGACAATACCTCCGCCGCCAACAACACCAACCGTCTGAAAGACACTGGTGGGGTCACGATGAACGGCGGCACGTTCAACTTCTCGAACAACGGCGGCGCGGTCAACTACAGCGAAACCGCGGGCGCGCTCACCATTGCCGCTGGCAGTAATACGGTCTCCGCCAGCCAGGCGGATCCCGGTCAGACCTCCGTACTGACCTTCGCCTCCCTCACGCGCACGGGGGGCAACGTGAACTTCAGCGGCACCGGCCTGGGTGTGGACACTCGCAACCAGATCCTCCTCACGACACCTCCGACCATGGTTGGTGGGGTACTTGGCGCTTGGGCCACCTATAATGGCACGGACCTTGCCGCCTATGATAATACCCTTGGCGTGATTGCCTACACCGGCTACACAGATGTGCAGCGCCTCACGCCGGGAATCATCGCCGATGGTTCCACGACCAATGTGCGCATCGTCGAGGGCAGCGGCGCTCCCGGGAACATCACTCTCGGCTCGACGACGACCACCATCAACACCCTCATGCAAAGCACCGTCGGAGGCAGCAGCGCGGCCACCATTGATGCCACGGGCCAGACCCTCGCGGTCAACGGCATCGTAGCTTTCAGCGGAGCCGGAGCCCTAACCATCGGCACTAGCGTCAATAGCGGCACACTCCAGACCGCCACCCCCGGCGGGGATCTGACCCTGAATAATGGCAGTGCCCGCGTTTGGACGATCAATTCCACCATCGCCGACAACACCAGTGCCTCGACCCTCACCGTGACTGGCGGCGGCATCGTGGTTCTCGCTGGTACGAACACCTACACTGGCAATACCACAGTGAACGGCGGCACCTTGAACATCACGGGAGCTTACACTGGCAACACCACCACCTCCACTTTGGCACTGGGCACCACGGCGGCTAACACGGTAGTGAATGTCAGCAACGATATGACGCTATTTGCGGTAACGGGTGCGAATATTGCGGGATCTGCCACGGCTTACAATCAGACTGCCGGTATCGTAAACATTTCCTCGACGGGTCTAGGTGCCTCCAACGTGGCCAATAACGGCTATGGTTATTTCGTAACCGTTCACGGATATAAAAGTTGGTCTTCTTGGAAATGGGGTGGTGCGGTTAAGTTGTAGCCATGACCAACTTGACTGCCAAGGATGCGTGCCCGAATTGTGATGCGTCGCGACGCGAACTCGCGGCGCTGCGCAG
>JBBRCE010000028.1:0-63061 GCA_038205115.1 Pirellulales bacterium | reverse complement strand
GTCATTGCACTGCGGTTCCTTGAGGTTCCAATCCGCGCCCGCTAGCAACTGGCGCGTCGCTGGCCCTACAATCGCTTTGATTGATCCAGTCGGAATAATCGGCAAACTCGCCCGCAGACTTTGCCTTGTTTGTCCGGAATGTTTCAAAAGCTCGAAAGCGATCGTTTGCATTCGCGGGATTAAGGCGAATGCGCAGAATGCGCTGTGCCGAATCGCGTAAGGAGCAATGATCTTAACTGTCCAGTTGATCGAGCCTTAAATTACCGCTTGGGCCGCGAACTGTTTGACAAAATTTCTTGACGCGCTTATCGTGAATTAGGCATCGATTGCGGACGACGTTGCCCACTGCAGACATGCGGGGGCAGGCAGAACCCCGCTTGTGTCCACGCTTGCTATCACGCGCTTTGATGGCTGACGATTCGATTCATTCCTCGCAACGCTACAGCGTTGCCAATGCATAAGAGATTTTGCATGAGTTCAATGCAACCACCGCCACCGGTGAAGGTGCCGACAGCCGTCAATGCCGGCGCGCCGCCGATTGTGGTTGAAGCCGATCGGCCGCAAGCAGAACGGGGCCCGGGCGACGAAAACGGTGGTCAGGGCCAAATGTGCAACTGGGTGCTGGCCGGGACAATCTTATTCACCGTATATTTCTACTGGAATTCGCTTTTCGGCTGGAATAACAGCCCGAATCCCAAATTCTGGGAGATTCCGTTCGATTTCAACAGCGGATTGCCCGTTACTTGGCGTAATCAACAATATTCGCACGGCTGGTTGATTCCGATCATTACGGTATCGCTATTGGCGTTCCGCTGGAAGCGGCTTCAAGCGCCCAGCACCCTGGAACGCTGGGCTGCGGTAGGCTTGATCATGATGACCGTTGCTGCGCGGGCCATGTTTGCTAAATATCACATGCGAACGCCCGACATGTACACCTTTGTACCGATGATCGCCTGGGCTTTTGTGATGGCGGGCGGTTTCCGGACCTTGAAATGGGCTGCGGCGCCAACCGCGTTTTTAATCTTCATGTTTCCGCTATCGATGACCGGCGAGCGCATGACACTGTTGCCGCTAAAATCCGTAGCAACCCAGTGCAGCGTCTTCATTCTGCAGACGATGGGCATCGAAGCCACGGCTGAGGGCAACGCCATTAAGCTGGCCGAGCAAAGCCTGGAGGTGGCCGATGCATGTAGTGGATTACGCATGTTGACCATTTTCTTGGCCTTGGCGGCCGCCGCGATCATGGTGCTCGAATTACCGCTGTGGAAGCAAATCATCGTAGGCCTCAGCGCCGTGCCGATTGCGCTGGCTGTGAATATCATTCGGATCGTCGTGACGGCCGTGTTGTACGTGATGGTCGTGAATAGCAATTCACTGAACGCCGAACGGATTGAGGCCTGGTCTCACGACATGGCTGGTTGGTTGATGATTCCCATGGCGCTGGGCATGCTCTTTGCCGAACTGCAAATCCTCGATCGCATCGTTGTTGACGAGGACGATCAGCCGTTGGATGTGGGATTAGGGCAAACGGGATTGCCGATTTAAAGAATTCACGGGGTTGTAGCAATTTTTCCAGTTGCAGCGAACGAATCGTGCGGCAGCGACGTAGTAAAAACGCCTCGTGCGTTGCATCGACGCCACACGCCGCCGCGATTCACACGTCAGCCAGAAATTGCGTTTCTCTCTGACTGGTAACAAGTTACGTAAAACGTCGGCTGCCATTGGCAGGCGTGGACCGGACTTTGCTCATAAGCTTTGAACGCCAACTTGCCGCCATCTGCGGCTATTAGGGCGATCACGACTTAGAGTCCTTTTCTATTGAGGTTTGATCGTGGCATCATACGACGACAGCGGCGATTTGCTGGACCCGCCAGGCACGGCGACTCAACTGCTGGTTCCTAACAACCGCCAGGAACTCGCGCCGCTGAGCAACTGGCCGCCTTTATCGTCGCCAGGGTCAGAGAGCCTGACGTCGAGTCCCACCTTGAGCCAATTGCTGCATTGCTTTCGGCGTCGCTGGCCGCTGGCAATTGGACTTAGCTTGCTGCTGAGCGGGCTACTTGCGTCGGCCGTCTATTTTTTGGTGCCGATCTCGTACGAAAGCGCCGCGCTGCTGCGTGTGAATCGCACGATTGAGGGCGGGACAACGCTCGACCCCGACACGTACAACACCTATCGCAAAACACAAGCACAGTTGGTCAAGAGTAACAATGTGTTGTCTGACGCCTTGGGCTCGGACGAAATCCGCAACCTGCGCACCATCCAGGAGTGGGCGCCACAACCATCCAAGAGCCTGGAGCGGGCACTGAAAGTGGATTACCCAGGCGACGCCGAGTTGATGCAGATCTTGCTGCGAGGTGACGAGCCGGCCGAATTGCCAAAAATCGTCAACGCCGTGAAAGACGCCTATTTGCGGCTCATCGTTAATAAGGAGCGCGATGAGAAAATCGATCGTCGAGAGAAGATTTCCCGCGAGTTGAAAAATCGGGATGGCGAGCTGGTGCGCAAAGAAAAGGCCTTGCATGATCTGGTTGAGGGCGTGGGCGGCGGCGATTCCAAGCAAATCGATACCCAACGCTCCGTATTAATTGCCTACTTGGCTGTCCTGCGTCAGAAGATCGGCGAGGCCGACAGTATGATGTTGCAGAAGGAACTGGACCTGCAGGCCGTGCGAGCCCGATCCGAAAATAATAAGAATCCTGCCGCGGAGATCGAGATTCCCGCAATGATCATCGAGCGGGCAATTAACGAAGACTCGGAAGTTCGCACCGCCAAAGGCCGTCGCGACGCCGAGGTCGAGCGGATCGCGTTGATCAAGAGCAAAGATGTCCGTGGCGATCGTTCGCCGGACGTTGTCGAGGCCAAGCAGAAAATTCAAGGCTACGATCAACAAATCGAAGATCGTACGCGCGACATCCGGCCGCAAATCATTGCCGAGGTCAAGCGGACGATCATCGGAAATAAGGGGCCGCTGCTGGAACAATCTCCAGAACAAAACATTAAGTTGCTCGACTCGCAAATGCAACGTATTAGCGACTACCTGAGTAAGCTGCGGCAAGAATACGACACCAAGTTGGAAGAAGCCAAGAAGCTCGGGAGCACTGTGCTCAACCTGGAACAACAACGTACCGAAATCGACAACCTGAAGCAGTTTCGCCAATCGCTGAACAAAGAAGTGTTCAACCTGGATGTCGAAATGCGGACGTCGGTCAGTCGTGTGGTTCAGATCGAAGACGCCAAGGTGCCGGACGGAGATAACCGCCTGTACCGCGGTTTGCTGATCGCATTTGCCTCTTTGGGTGGCGTGGGACTGGCGACAATTGGCGTGGTCTTTGCCGAATTTCAGTCGCGGCGGATCAATTCGGCCAGCGAAGTCAATCAAGGTCTGGCCTTACGAGTGCTCGGCACGTTGCCGAATCGGCGCGGCGCATCGAGCACCGAGGTTGGCGAGTCGATCGACAACATCCGCACCATGCTGCTTAAAGGCGGCGGCTTGGATACGCCGCACATGGTGATGGTCACCAGCGCGCAGGTGCGCGAAGGTAAGACAACCGTGGCCAGTCAACTGGCCGCGAGTTTGGCCCGTTCCGGACGCAAGACACTGTTAATCGATGGTGACCTGCGCAAGCCGATCATCCACAAGCAATTTGCCGTGCCGCTGGAAAACGGATTTTGCGAAGTCTTGCGTCGACAGGTCGATATGGACGATGCCGTGCAAGCTTCGATGATTGCCGATCTGTGGATCATGCCAGCCGGCGTTGTCGATCAAGCCGCCATCATCGCTCTATCGCGAGACAGCATCCAGGAACTATTCCGACGTCTGCGAGCGAAGTACGATTTTATCGTGATCGATTCTGGACCGGTCTTGGCGTTTGCGGATTCGTTAATGCTCGGTCACTTTGTCGACGCAGCGGTCATTTCCGTTCGCCGCGATCGTAGCCAACTGACCAAAGTCCACGAGGCCCGCGAACGACTGGAAGCTGTTGGGATTCGCGTACTCGGCGCGGTGGTCAATGGCGTGCGAGTTAAAATACCGCGCGGCTTCAAAAGCTTGCCGTCACCCAAATGAGCGTCCACGCTTGAAAACTTGAAACACTTGAGGCGAGATTTTGCGATCTCGCCTTGAGGCATTTGTCACGCACAGAAACTTAAGCACCAGGAAACCGTCGTTATGTCGCGATATCTCCCCATTGCCGGCGGCATTGTCGTGATGGTTATTTTTGGCATCTTGCAAGGCGTTTACACCGAACGTTGGCACAAGCGCCAAGTCACGCGTAAACAGCAAGAATTCGCCGCTCGAATCAAATTCATTCCCGAAAGCTTTGGCGATTGGGATAGTAGGCCCGACTCAACCGATCAAAAACAACTGGAGCGAGCCGGTGCCGTCGGGCATCTGGCGCGCGTGTATACCAACCGACACGACAAGACCGATGAAGTCAGCGTCTTCTTGATTTGCGGTCATTCGTACGACATTGCCGATCACATGCCCGATCAGTGCTATGTTTGCCAGGGTTACCAGATGCCTGAGGATCCACACCGTTTTGTGATCTCCGACCCGGGCGAAGGCGATAACGACTTTTTTAACGCGCGGTTTCGAAAAGAAACCATTGAAGGCGTGACCTCAATTCGCTTATTTTGGGCGTGGAATACTGGCCGCGCGGACGGAACGCCAAACGTCAAAAGCCATTGGGATGCCCCCACCATTCCGCGCGTGGCCTTCGAAGGCCGCGAAGCACTGTTCAAACTTTACGTAATCAGCAACAAAGGCGTGGACGGTGCGCCGGCCGATTCACCCAACGTCAAATTCCTGCGGGCGTTCATGCCTGAGCTTGAAAAAGCCTTGTTCGAACCGGAAAGCAAACCCGAAACAATCACTCCGGAAAAGCCCGCTGAACCGGTCACCGCGAAAGCGGCCTGACCGTGCGTCCGTCGCGTTCGTCGAATGTTCGCGTCCGTCTGCGTTCAGACCGCAGGCTGACTCAATCCGGCAGTTGAAAATCGGCAATGAAGATCTGGCTGCTGTGGTCGGCCGTCCGCGTGCTAGTCCACATTAACTGCTTGCCGTCTGGCGAAAACGCCGGCAGCAGGTCAGCCGCAGGCAGGTCGGTTATCCGCGTTTGCTTGCCGGCCACAAACTGGCCCTGGTTGATATCGTACTTCATCAACCACAGGTCAAAATTGGGCCGCGCGGTGGGATCGGAGTGATCGGCAAACGCCCAGATTAAGTAGGGCGCATTGGGATGCCAGTACGGCCCCCAATTCACGCCGTTATTGTCAGTGAGCATCGTCTCGTTTTTGCCGTCGATGCCAATCACGTACAGTTGCAACATGTCCTTCTTTTTGCGGTCGCTACGGAACACCACCCATTTGCCATCGGGCGAAATGAACGGTCCGCCGTTATATCCCTCGGCATGCGTTAATTGGCGAACGTCCGAACCGTCGGCGTTCATCAGATAAATTTGTCGACCGCCGGAGCGCTCGCTGCAAAACGCAATCTGCTTGCCATCTTTGGAATACGCGCCCTCGGCGTCGTAGCCAGGCGTGTCGGTCAAGCGACGAAGAATTTTGCCGTCTAAATTGGCTTCGAAAATGTCCATCGATTTGTCGAAGTCCCATGCATAGCGCCGCTGATGAGGTGCCTTGGCGTCTTCGGCCTGCTTTTTTCGCTCCGCTTCCTCCGTATTCGCCAAATCTGGATCAAGATGGCTGGAGGCAAAAATGATTTTATCGCCGCTGGGAGCAAAAAAACTGCATGTCGTCCGCCCTCGACCGGTGCTGACGCGTTTGGGCTTTCCGTCCACCAACGCCTGCGTGAAAATCTGGTAGAACGGGTAATCGTTGGGCTGCGCCTGATAGATGATCGATTTGCCGTCGGGCGAGAAATAGCCTTCGCCCGCTTTGACCATGCCGGAAGTCACCTGCCTGATGTTCGTCAGATATTTTGATTCATGCGAGGGCGGCGCGGCGGGCGTTGTTGGGTTGGCCGGCGGTTCGGCGGCCTGCGTCGCCAGGCAAGTCGCCATGAGCAACACAATCGTCGGAATCAACGAGTAACCTGCGACGCGAGCAAACATATGATTCATGGTATTGATCTATTGTTTATGCAGAGATGTTGGTTGACCACGCCGGCCGAACTGACGAACATTCGATTATAGAGGATGCAACCCGTCGTTGGCGATGCGATTACGCAATGCAAATGATTGGGTTCGACGAAGTAACAATTCACGGGAAAGCGAAGCCGTAACTGCATGAAAATCTACACGAAAACCGGCGACGATGGCAGCACCGGCTTGTACGGCGGCGGGCGATTACGCAAAGATGCGCCGCGCGTGCAAGCGATGGGCGATGTCGATGAAACGAACGCCGCCATCGGACTGGTTCGCGCGTGCCGTGCACCGCCGGACATCGACGCACTCTTGTATCGCGTTCAAAACGAGTTGTTCGATCTGGGCGCAGAACTGGCGACAATTCATCCCGATGAGCGGGGAACGCATTTGATTTCTCTACAGCAAATCGAAATGCTGGAAGCGGATATCGACCGTTTCGAAGCCACACTGCCGCCGCTGATGGCGTTTATCCTACCCGGCGGGTGCCCGGCCGCGGCGGCCGTCCATTTGGCGCGCACCGTTTGCCGACGGGCGGAACGCACAGTGCAAAACTTGCTGGCGGAAACCGACGGCACTGAGGAATCGGTCTCGCCGCAACTGCTGGTGTATCTGAACCGACTCAGCGATTTACTGTTCGTTCTGGGACGCGCCGTCAACCAGGCGGCCGGCGTTGCCGACGTCAAGTGGACCAAGCGATCCGGTTAACTGCACGGCCCAGTCCCGCCAAAACCTCGGCAAGTGCCGCTGTTTTTAGAATCGAGAAATGTGACATGACATCAAACGGGTTCCAAATGGTGGGTCGAGCGTTGCGATTGCGCTGCCCGCGCTGCGGTGGCGGAGCGTTGTTTAACGGCTGGTTTCGCATGCAGCCGCAGTGCGATCAGTGCCAATTGGATTTTGTCCGTGAGCCGGGGTTCTATTTGGGTTCGATCTACGTGAATTATGGACTCACGGCGTTCATCATTACCGGCACGTACTTCGCCATATTTTTTTCCGATGTGCTCTCGCAGCAGGCGACGTTGTGGTCGCTAACCGCGTTTGCGGTCTTGTTTCCATTATGGTTTTTTCGCTATGCCCGCGCCGTGTGGCTTGCGTTTGACGAGTTTTCCGATCCAGCGGCGCCGGCAGCCCAACCTTCGGACCTGTTGCCGTAGTTGATCGTCATGCTCGGGGTCCAAGTTCGTTTGCTAGTGGACTTTATCGAGGTTGGTCGGCTTCAAGATGCTGATGGCTCAAGTCAGACGAGTTTGTCGAAACGGGGCCGAAAACGCACAAAACGTCGCCGAATTGCCTGAGACTTTGCATATTGGCATTCGATCTTTGTCGGAAGTCGCTCGCTAAACGCTTGCGCCACTCGTCTTTGTGCTCAATTTCGTTTAGGATGAATGCAAGCGCACAGCCCCAACAACTTTAACGGCCAACGTTTCGCTGAACGGCAATTCAGCCAACCTTTGACGCGTGTAAGATGGACCGTTGGCCCCGAAGTTTTGCTGACGCGGTTCGATAATGGCCCCGTGATCGAAGTGTACCAATGCAGCAGCTTGAAATCATCAATTCTCCCGGAAAACTGTCTGCGGCTGCGGATAAAACTGCGGCGAAAACCAGTAAAGGTACCTACTCATTTGTAAGTCTCGGCTGCCCCAAGAATTTGGTCGATAGCGAACGCATGCTCGGGCTGCTGCAGTTGGACGGCTACAAACTGGTAAGCGATCCGGTAGGCGCGGACTTTGTGGTGGTCAATACGTGCGGGTTTATTGAGCGCGCCCGCAATGAGTCGTTTGCCACCATTCACGAAATGCTGGAACTCAAGCGTACCGGCAAGACGCGCGGCGTGATTGTCAGCGGCTGCCTGGCCGAACGCGACAAAGAATCTCTGCTTGAGACTTGCCCCGAAATCGATCACTTGGTTGGCGTGTTCGGACGTGAAGAAGTGACCAAGGTTGCCGACCGACTGATTGGCGGACTC
Organism: Pirellulales bacterium; assembly: GCA_038205115.1. Lineage (GTDB taxonomy): Bacteria > Planctomycetota > Planctomycetia > Pirellulales > JBBRCE01 > JBBRCE01. Next base: position 54,988 of record JBBRCE010000028.1, on the reverse strand, counting down.
GACGAACAGCGGATGGTGTTCAAGCCGGCGCCTTCGGTGCCGCTGGATGATCGGAATCGCCTGCGGATTACGCCACGGCATTTTGCCTTTCTGAAAATCTCCGAAGGTTGCGATCGCCTCTGCACCTTTTGCGCAATTCCTAAGATGCGCGGCAAGCATGCCACCAAGCCCATGGAAATGGTGTTGGACGAAGCACGCGAATTGGCGGCCGATGGCGTGCGGGAATTGAACATCGTTGCGCAAGACACAACGTACTACGGACTCGATCTGTATGGCGAGCCACGTTTGCCTGAACTGTTGCGGCAACTCAACCAGGTCAAAGGGTTGGACTGGATTCGCGTGATGTACCTCTATCCGATGTACTTTAGCGACGAATTGATCGACGTTTTGGCCAGCAGCGATAAGATTCTGCCGTACCTGGATCTGCCTTTGCAGCACATCAACGATACCATGCTCAAGCGGATGCAGCGACGCGTGACCAAAGCGGCCACGGAAGAACTGTTGGGCAAGTTGCGTGAGCGCATTCCGAATCTGGTGCTGCGGACAACGTTCATTACCGGTTTTCCCGGCGAAACCGACGCTCAATTCGACGAGTTGCTGGAGTTCGTCCAGCGCCAAAAATTCGAGCGACTTGGTGTGTTCACCTACTCGTTCGAAGGCGACACGCCGGCCGCGCGGTTGCCTGACCATCTGCCGGAAGATGTCAAAGAAGAGCGACGCCAGCGGTTGATGGCCGCGCAGCAGCAAATTGCCTTCGATTGGAATGCCGCTCAAGTCGGCAAACGCGTGGATGTGATGATCGAATCGCGCGTGCCGGATCAAAAAAATGCCTGGATTGGCCGCTCTTACGCCGATGCGCCGGACGTCGACGGCGTGACCTTTGTCACCGGCAAACAACTTTCGGCCGGCAAGATCGTGCCCTGCGAAATCGTGACCGTCAGCGGATACGATCTGGTCGCTTTGGCCGTTGGCAAGCCGCGCTAGTTGACTCTTTCGCCCAAACTCAAATTCAGCTTCGCATGTCAGTCAGCCTGCCCGAACAACCGCCGCTCGCGCCCAGTGAACCGGTTTTCAACGTCCCGAACCAGATTACAATTTCGCGGTTCGTGCTGGCGATAGTTTGCTTTGTGCTGATTGGCTTGGGCCACTACATTGCTGGGATGATCGTGTTTTTGGTGGCGGTTAGCACGGACTGGGTGGACGGGTACTATGCCCGCCGGTACAAGCAAGTTACGCAACTCGGCCGCAATCTGGATCCGTTTGTCGACAAGGTTATTATCTGCGGGACCTATATTTTTTTGGCGGCCGAGCCGAATTCGCACGTCAAAGCCTGGATGGTGGTGGTGGTGGTCGGTCGCGAACTGCTGGTGACGGCGTTGCGTAGTTTTCTTGAGCAGCAAGGCAGCGATTTTTCGGCCGCGTATTCCGGCAAGCTGAAATTCGTGTTTCAATGCGTGGTAGCCGCATTAAGTCTCAAGGCAATCACCTACCCGCTCCTGCCCGAGCCGCAAGCCGCGCCCAAATGGTTGGCCTATTCGCTGGACATTTCGATCTTGTTGATGATTGTGATGACGGTCTATTCCGGCGCGGCCTATATTGTTGTCGCTGCCCGCTTGTTGAGAAAATAACGCCAGTCCGCCGGATAGGAACTTTTGCGCGGCTCTGGTAGGTCATCCCGTCCCGAATTCATTCTCATTGCCCAGCAGGCATCAACTTGTTTGACTTCAAGTTTGTTCTCCGCGAGATCGGGCAGCGTCTGGGCGGACGAAAAAGCTGGGTCACGCCCGTGGCGCGGCGCGCGGTGCCTTGGCGTGCGGTGGACGTGATTTGCGTGCTGCTGCTATGGCTGGTCACGGCATTCACAATTGCGCCGGTATTTTCCGCTTTCCGCGACCTCGACGAGGGCCAGCGCCAGATTTGGGGAGGAATTGCACATAGCGTGGCGACGGTGGTCCTGGCAATTGCGTATCTGAAATTTGTGGCCCGAGCCACGTGGCGCGATCTCGGTTTTGATGTGCGAAAATTGCCCGGGGATGTCTTACGCGGGGTCTTCGCGTTTTTACTCATCGCACCGGTCGTCTATGGTTTGCAGGCGTTGCTGGTGCAATTTGTTACTTACCAGCATCCGGTGCTCGAAACTGTCAAAACAAGTCATACTTACCTGTTAGCACTGACGTCGGCCGTGTTGACGGCCCCGCTTGCGGAAGAATTCATCTTCCGCGTGTTTTTCCAGGGCTGGCTGGAAACGCAACCCTGGTTGGGAACTCGGCCTAATCTGGCCGCGCGGACCGCGAACGAAAATCCGAATATCGTCGCGCAGCCTCCCTTGACCGGACCAACGCCGCCGCGGCCAATCGATTCCGCCAATCCGTTTGCGTCGCCCGCTTTGCTGCCCGATGAACAGCCCGACCGCGGCAGCGTGGCCGTCGGAACGGTCGATCAATCGCCGCGATTGCCGAGTAAAGAATGGGGCCCGATCGCGATTTCGTCGATCCTGTTTGCCGCCATGCACATTGGCCAAGGCCCGGCACCCATCCCGCTGTTTTTCTTGGCGCTGGTGCTAGGATATTTGTATCGCCAGACACACCGCATCTGGCCAAGTCTGGTCGTCCATTTGTTGCTCAACGGTTGCACGATGGCAGTGATCTGCTGGAATCTTTCACACGGCGACCCGGTACCATGAATCTATGAATTGGCTGGCGATCGATATTGGTGGGGCAAACCTCAAAGCGGCCGACGGACTCGGCTATGCCGTGAGCGAACCGTTTGCGCTGTGGCAACAGTCGCGTAAACTGGCCGACGCGCTCCGCGCCGTGATCGCCGGCGCGCCCAAGGCCGATCATATCGCGCTGACCATGACCGGCGAATTGGCCGATTGCTTTGCGACCAAGACCGAAGGCGTAACGGCCATTGTGCAAGCGCTGGTGACCGCGGTTGACGGTCGGCACGCCCGCGTCTATTTGACCGACGGCAAGATCGTTGCGCCGCAAATTGCCTTGCGGCAACCGTTGTTGGCGGCCGCCTCCAACTGGCACGTGCTGGCCCGCTTTGCGGGTCGATTTGCCCCTCTTGGCTGTAGCCTGATGGTGGACGTTGGCTCGACCACCTGCGATATCATTCCGCTGAATAACGGCAAGCCGGTGGGCGTCGGTCGGACCGATACCGAGCGGTTGCTGTGCGGCGAATTGATCTACACCGGTGTGGTTCGCAGCCCAATTTGCGGCGTCGTCAACATGCTTCCGTATCGCGGCAAAACGTGCCCTGTGGCGCAAGAACTGTTTGCCACGACGTACGACGCTTACTTGCTCAGCGGAGAGTTGCCGGAAGATTCCAAGGCGCGATTCACGGCCGACGGTCGGCCCGGCACTAAGGCTCACGCGCGCGACCGCATGGCCCGCATGATCTGCGCCGACCGCGACACGTTTACGGAAGACGACGCCACAACCGCCGCGCAGGCCGTGAGCAATGGTCAACTGAGTAAATTGATTGTCGCCGCCGGTCAAGTTTTAGCGGGGTTGCCGCAACGTCCCTCGACGGTCATTATTTCTGGCCAAGGCGAATTCCTCGCACGCCGGCTGATAACGCGGTTGGCGCTCGGCAGCAAAGTGGTCTCGTTGGCGCAAGAAATTGGCGACTCCGCATCGCATTGCGCGCCGGCCCACGCACTGGCAGTCATCGCGCGTGAAGGCGCGGCTTGATGCGTCGAGTCATCAAGTTTGGCGGCAGCTTGTTTGACCTGCCTGGACTAGCGGCAAAACTGCACACCTGGTTCGATCATCAACCGGCGGCCGAAAACCTGATAATTGTCGGCGGCGGTGAATTTGTCGAATGCCTTCGTCGCATCGATCAATTGCATGAGTTGACTGAACTCGATGCGCATTGGCTGGCCATTGAGGCGATGTCGCTGACGGCGCGATTATTGTCGCGATTGACCGCGCTGCCAATCGCTATCACGCTCCAAATGCCGCGCGTTCCGCTTCCGGTCATTCTCGATGTCGCAGCCTGCTTGGCTGCCGACGGTCAATTGCGGGCACAATTTCAATCCGATTTGCCGGCCAGTTGGCAGTCAACCAGTGACTCGATTGCGGCGTTTTTTGCTCAACATTGGCTAGCCCACGAACTGGTGCTGTTCAAATCGACATTGCCGGCCAACGCTTGCAGTTGCTACGAGTTGGCCGCCAGCGGCGTTGTCGACAGGCATTTTCCGCGGGCGGCGAGCCGGTTGTCGTCGATTCGGGTGGTCGATTTTCGGAGTTCCAACGGGGCCGAAATCCGCATTTCGCCGGCGGGCGGGGCGTAACTTTCTCGACCTGTCTAGGTTAGAATGGAAATGCGGTCAGTGCGTGCCCACGCATGGAATCCGCGACGTCAAACAACTGATTTGCCGCTCTTATTGATCGGTTTCATGCTCGCTTATTTGGTCATTCGCGAAGGATCTAAGTGGACCGATGTCTTTCGGCTTGTGCCTGGGCAAGCGGTCACCATCGGACGTGCGCCGACCAATCAAATCGTTGTCAAAGACGAGCGTTGCAGCCGTTGCCATGCCGAGGTATTTCAGGCGCAGCGTGAATGGGTGCTGCGCGATTTGGATAGTCGCAATGGCACCACGGTGGCCAGCCGACCGATCCGCGGCGATGTGGTGCTCTCACCCGGAGACATCATTCGCATTGGCCACTCGCAATTGGCGTTCGTCCATGATCTGACCAAGGCGTTTGCCGATTCCAGTGGGCTGGTGCGCATGGCTGGCGCTGACAACGACGAAACGATCATCACGAAGCCCGCGGCGGGCGACTCGCAGGTGCTGGCCGCGCCTGAGCCAACGACGATCACGCATCGTCGCGGTCAGACCAAGTTTTTGGAGCCGCTGGTCGAATCCGACGAAAGCGCCGTTCCCAAAGTTGGTCGCGCGGCAGCGCAGTTGTGCCGGCTGGCGTTCGAACTGGCGAAAGCGCCCGACGTTTCTCAAATCGCGCAGATGTCGCTGGCCGGTCTGTTCGAAAGCACGCAGGTGGATGCCGGCGGTGTGTTGTTATTACCGCGCGATTACCAAGGCGACCCCGATGGCAATTCGCTGGAACTCGTTGCTTCGCGCACCATTACCGAGTTGACGTATCACCGCGTTTCCAACTTTTTGGCCACCACGGTGCTGCGCGAAGGCGAGGCCGTGCTCGCTCGGAACATCATAGGCGACAGCACGCTTGGCACGCGCGACAGCAAAGGCGAGTTTCATGTGACCAGCGTGATGTGCGCGCCCATTCGCCATCGGTCTCGAATCCTCGGTGCCATCCATTTGTACTCGACCAATCCGGATCGCGTGCCCGACCCGGACGATCTGGAGTTCACATTGGCGGTGGCCGATACACTGGCCGTGGCGCTCGACAATCTCGGCCGTCGCCAAGAGCTGACCGAAAACCTCGTGCAAGTCCGCGACGAAAATTTGCAACTTCGCGAACAACTGGGCGTGCAGAGCGAAATCGTCGGTTCCGGCAACATGATGGCCAACGTCACGCGCGAAATCAGCCGCGCTGCGCCTAACCGGGCCACGGTGCTGGTGCGGGGCGAAAGCGGCGTCGGCAAAGAGTTGGTCGCCAGGGCCGTGCATTTCTCAAGCCCGCGCCGCAAAGGGCCGTTCGTCTGCTTGAATTGCGCCGCGCTTGCGGAAAGTCTGCTCGAAAGCGAACTATTTGGCCACGAAAAAGGCTCTTTCACGGGCGCTACCGAACGCAAAATCGGCAAGTTCGAATCGGCCGATGGCGGCACGCTGATGCTCGACGAAATCGGCGAAATGAGCCCGCTCACGCAAGCCAAATTCCTGCGCGTGCTGGAAGGACACCCCTTCGAGCGCGTCGGCGGCAGTCAGGCCATTAAGGTTGACGTCCGCGTCATTGCTGCCACCAATCGCGACTTGGAAAAAGACGTCGGCGAAGGCCGCTTCCGCCGCGACCTTTTTTTCCGGCTGCGCGTTTTGGAGATCGTCGTACCGCCGCTGCGCAAACGAATCGATGATCTTCCCGAACTGGCGCACTATTTTCTGCAAAAATTCAACTCCGAAACCGGGCGGCGCATTCGCGGCTTTAGCACCAAAGCCATGGACCTGATGACACGCTACCGATGGCCCGGAAACGTGCGCGAATTAAAAAACGTCATCGAACGCGCGGTGGTACTCGCGCGCGGGGAGATGATCGATGATACCGATCTGGCGCTGACCAAACTTTCGACCGCCGGCGACACCGTCGATAGCGTTGCCCCCGTGCTCACGCCGCATGTACATGCCACGCTCGACGAAGTCGAACGGCGGCACATCATCGCTACGCTGCAAGCCACTAACTGGAACAAAAGCCAAACGGCACAATTCCTGGGCATCGAGCGTTCCACCCTCGACCGCAAAATCCGTCGCTACGAGCTCGAAAACGAGCAGCGTCGCAATTTGCGATAGAAGACTGCTCGAAAAAAGTCAAACACCACGTTTGCGCGGCGTTTTTTTTCGCGAAGTGACAGTGAAGTGTTGCCGCCGATCAACCCAACGCAGAAACCGAAGGAAAAACTGAACGTTGACCGCCCTGGATGTCGTCCGTCTACGCTTTTCGCTCGGACAAGCGGTTGGTAAGTTCGCACCAGGGACAGGGGCGGTTTGAGCGTGGCAGGGCGGCTAGCGGGCCGTGGGTTTCTTTTGTTCGAGCGGGCGGCGGCGGGCGCGGCGGATGCGATTGATGTCTGCCCGGTCGCGACGGTGCCAGTGACGTTTTGATTTTGTCCCTTGGAAAAGGAGCCTGCGATGGCCTGGATGCTGGATCACGAAATTTGGCGGTTGCAGCGCAACCGGCGCCGGAAACAGTTCCTGCTGCCGTTGCGTCCGCTTGCGCTCGCCCATCGCCACGGTCCGCTCCTACCTCGGCTGACTATCCTCACCACGCCAACAGTGTATCAACCGGGAGGGAATTGGGGATACTTCAACGGGCAGTTCAGGCGGACGAACATCTTGAGATCCTTGGCGACGAACTGCGAACCGCGCTCCCTTCGCTCACGAGGCGGGCCGCATTGCGTTGCCTACGCCGTATAAGGGTAGCCGACGCCAGCGGGGGCGGATAAGATGAACCGCGTTGGCGCGGGCTTTAATCTCCTCCACCATTCCGAGGGTGACATGAAAATTGCAAGCGGTGCGATGTTCGGTTTTTGCGCGGCGGTAATTGTCGTCAGCGGGGCCTGTTTGTACGCGGCGGACCAGGCAGAGAAAAAAACCGAGAAGTCCGATGCGACGATTGCCGTGGGCGAAGGCAAACTCGTACTGACCGCGCCGGAAAAATGGTCGCGCGTAAAACCCAAGTACAACATGATCGAGCACGAGTTTGCCGTGCCGGCGGTTGAGCCGGACACGCAACCCGGACGGCTGATGGTGATGGGCGCGGGCGGGTCGATCGACGATAACATCAAACGCTGGGTCGGGCAATTCGAACCGGCGGCTGGCGAGCCAAAAATCGAGAAGAAGTCGATCGCCGGCCAACTCGTGCACCTAGTCGATATTTCCGGCAATTTCAAGGATTCGCCGGGGCCAAATTCGGGCATCGCGGCTACTGAGAGGCCCGACTACCGCATGTTGGCCGCCATCATTGAAAGCAAAGCCGGCAACTACTTCGTCAAATTGTACGGCCCCAAAAAGACCATGGCCGCGGCCGAAGCCGACTTCCACAAAATGATCGACGGGCTCCAAGCCAAGTAGCCGCCGTGCGCCGCATTGAATTCACCTTTGCAACCCTGTAGCTAGCGAGTCGCATGAAGATTCAGCAGTTCCTCGAGCACCATGGCGTGGCCGCCAATCCGTTTGCCGAGGAAGATGCGCAAACCGATCCGGTCTTCAAAGATCATTGCATCGCCAGCACGTACCATCCCACTTGGGATAAAATCTACGGCAACCCGGCCGATCCTTCGACGTCGATTGTGTTTGGCGAAAAAGGTGCCGGAAAAACGGCCATGCGGTTGCAGATTGCACAGCATCTGGCTCAGTATAATCGCGAGCATCCCGGTCAGCGGGTGTTTGTGATCGAGTACGACGATTTCAATCCGTTTCTCGATCGCTTCCGTGACAAACTGCCCGCCCGTCATCAACGCGAAGACCGCGCGCTGGCCGAGTGGAAACTTTGGGATCACATGGATGCGATTTTGTCGCTCGGCGTGACGGATCTGGTCGATCGCATTCTGGGCGGCAACGCGCCCGAGGGCGAGCAAATTGTCGCCAACGACAAAGGCCGGCTGCTGGATCGGCACCAGTCGCGCGATCTCTTGATGCTAGCCGCTTGTTACGATCATTCGTCGGCCGAAACACTCAAGAGCCGCTGGCACCGGTTGCGGCGGCGCTTGAAATTTTCTACTTGGCAGACCCAATGGGATCTGTGGCTTGGTATTGGCACGACGACGGCGTTCGTGGCGCTGGCGATTTGGCTGATGGTGCAAACCAAGTGGGAATGGCTGGAATCGCCTTGGTTTTACCTGCTGCTCGTGGCAGGCTGGGGACCGCGCTTGTGGCGGATGTGGCAGTGGTTTTGGCAGTCGCGCTCGATCGTCCGGAGCGTGCGAATCGGTAAACTGCAAATCAACCCGCTGCGGCAGATTCTGATGAACTTCTCCACCGCGGAAGTCGCAGGGCAGCCGATGCCCAACAAGGATCGAACCGACGACCGCTACGCGCTGATGGAAAAATTCCAGTCGATTTTGAAAACGCTGGGGTTTGCCGGCGTGATCGTGCTGGTCGATCGGCTGGACGAGCCGCATTTGATCAATGGTTCGGCCGATCAGATGAAAGCCCTGCTCTGGCCCATGCTGGACAACAAGTTTCTCAAGCATCCGGGCTTCGGTTTCAAGTTGCTGCTGCCGATCGAATTGACGCGTTTCATGGATCGCGAAGAGCGCGATTTTTACCAGCGAGCCCGGCTCGATAAACAGAACATGATTCCCTCTTTGGAATGGACGGGCGAGGCGTTGTACGACGTGGCCAACTCGCGAATTCGCGCGTGCGCCATTCCCGGCAAAATGCCGAGCTTTCGCGAGTTCTTTGATCCCAGCATTCAGGACCGGCGGTTGATCGACGCCTTGCGCGCCCTACGCGTTCCGCGGCATCTGTTCAAATTTCTCTATCGCTTGCTGGTGGCGCACTGTAACGCACACACCGATGACAAGCCCGTTTGGCAGATCGCGCCGGAGATGTTCGAGTCCGTCTTTGTGCTCTACAGCCGAGATCAAGACGCGTTCGATCGCGGCTTGAAAGCCGGCTGATCATTCGTTAGCCGCGAAAGTTACAATTCGGAAATCGGCTACGGCTGATCGGCCAGTCGTTGCCGCATCCAATCGGGAATTTCAATCGATTGGGGCGCTTCGTTGGCGACCAGACGGCAACAGACCGCGGTGACCTCGCCTTCAGCCACCGAGCGACCTTCGCAGCTAAAAACAAAGGCGTAGGTGATACTCTTGCTGCCCAGGCGCGCGATGCTGACGTCGATCTGCACACGGTCTTCGAAGCGTAACGGGCTGCGGTAATCGCAGCGGCAAGAGACACGCGGCCAACTGATGGTGCCTTGATCGCTGTGCTCCAACACGCTTAGGCCACGGCTCCGCAGCAGTTCGTGCTCGGCCTCTTCCATGTAGAGGAAGAACACCGAAAAGTGCACGATGCCAGCGGCGTCGGTATCCCGAAACTCGACCTGGCGCAGCGACTTGAAAATTGAACTCATCGCCGACTTTATAAATTCGGCCACCCGCCTGCTGGCGGGTGGCCGTGATGTCCGATCAATGGCAGCATCACGGCCGGAGTTCCGGCGACGCTGCAGATGGAGTTACTCGCCCACGTAGGGCATTAACGCCATAAATCGCGCGCGCTTAACGGCCAACGTCACGGCGTGTTGGCTCGCAGCAGTACAACCGCTCTTGCGGCGGCTGACGATCTTGCCTTGGCGGTTGGTCAATTTGCTGAGCAACTCCAAGTCCTTGTAATCGACATACATCGGCCGAGGACGTTGGCCATCGACAAAGATCGGATCCTTCTTTTTGCCGCGAATCTTATTCTTCGGACGTTTGGGACGCTGCGGACCCTTGGTGCGAGCCGACTTCGAAAACATAGCTGACCTGAACAATCAAATGAGTGTGTAAATGCCGTACATCGCACTAAGCCGCGGCTTGGGCCGACAGCAAAGTGCAGCTTGCAACCTCCCGTTGCAAGCCAAGTATCATAGCGGATCGGCGAACCCAGTTGAAGTGGGTTCAGCCGACTACCAACGAATTATTCGCGACCATTCCGGCTTGCCACGCACACCACGCTGCAATTGAGCGCGACATCCGTCAGCAGCAACCGTGGCCGCTTCAACAACAGACGACCATGCAGCGAGCATGAAAACCCGACCACTCTCACGGTTTTTTCGTGCCGGCGGCAGGGACGCTGAATTAGTAACGCGATCCACCACCACCACCGCCGCCGTAGCCGCCGCCACCGGAACGTCCACCGCCGCCGGAACGACCGCCGCCACCGCCGCCCGAACGTCCGCCACCACCGTACCCACCGCCACCGCCACCGCCGTAACCACCCCCGCCACCGCCACCGCCGCCTCCGCCTCCGGATCGCGGAGCGCGCTCGCGCGCTTCATTGACTGTCAGGGGGCGGCCTTCCATGTCGTGGCCATTTAAGGCTTGGATCGCGGCGTTCATTCCGGCGTCATCCGCCATCTCCACGAACCCAAATCCGCGCGAACGGCCTGTTTCACGGTCGGAAATCACCTCCGCCGAATTTACAGCGCCATAAGCGCCAAACAATTGGGTCAAGTCTGCGGAGGTCGTCGACCACGGCAGATTTCCGATGTACAGTTTTTTTCCCATCGAACTCTTCCTTACCCGCGCGGAGCCGAAACAAGTAACCAGAAAACGTCGAAGCAGCAGGATGGCTGGCTCCTAGCGGGAAACCGCTGCCCGAGTCGTTCAGCCATAATGTATCCCGCCGTTTCCAGGAAAAGCAACACCTTTTTTTCAAAAAAAACAAATTTGTCGATCGCAGAAATTCCGGCGGGCCACCGTCCTATCATTCATTTAACTGCCACGGTCGGAAACTCGAACACCCGCTGCACGCGCGGATGTTTGTATTGGGCGTCGCCGGTCAGGATGGTGACATTTTCGAGCGGTTGGCACTCGCCCGAGCTATGAGTGTGACCGCAAAGCACCGTCAATTGGCAGGCGGGTTGGTCGCGCATCACATCTAAAATGGCGGAGCCGACGGCCAAGCAAGAAAAGTGCGGCAACCAGATTTCGTCCGAAAGTCGGCCCTCGTGCCAGCAAGCTTCGTGCAGTGGCGGCACATGCGTGGCCAGAATGGCTTGGCGATATTTCGAGGTCGCCGCACGAAGTTGCTTTTCGATATGCGCGGCCGCTTCGTCGCCCAACTGCTCAAGGCTTCGACGACGATTGGCCTTGGAGAGAAACGCCAATTCCTGGATCAACAGGTAATCGTTGAGCATCACGTCGGATTGCTCGTAATCGCCCAGGCGAGCGTCGGCCCAGCCATCGTGACCCAACAGCGCGATGCCGGGCGCCACTTCAATCACATCACTCTGCGTCAGATAGTGCAGATTTGCGCGGCGGGCGCAAAGTTCGCTCATTTGACGACGGACCTCCGCAATGGAGCCGCCGTAAAAGTCGTGATTACCCAGTACGAAGTAAACGGGCCGGGCGAGCGCGTCGTCGATGGACTCGAGATAACGCACGACATCGGCTGCTTCGCCGATGTCGCCAGTAATGATGACGGCGTCGAGACCGTACTGGTTGACGTGGCATAAAAAGGTTTGCACTTGTGCGTGTGTAAGAAAATTCAGATGGGGATCCGTCACCCATCCCAGTCGAAATCTCGATCGAACTTCCATCGGCCGGCTCTGGATTATTTGCCGACGCAGATCAACGACTTGCGTCCGCGGAAGTACAAGCGACCATCCGATGCGGCTGGCGAGGCTAACATTTCCTCCTCCATGGCGTTCTCGGACAGTTTTTCGAACTGCGGCCCGGCCGTCAAAACGGTGCAAATTCCCTTGGTGTTAACGCAGTATAGGCGAGCATCGGCCAGGATGGGCGACGCTTTGTAGTCGCCTTTCAAGCGTTCTTTCCATTGTAACTGACCATTGGCTCGGTCAAAGCACTTTGCGATCCCGTCGTCATTCAATGCAAACAGCCATTTGTCGGATGCGAGCAGGCAGCAGGAGTCGGGCGTGCCCTGCTCTTCTCTCCAAACGATATCCGTGCGCGGTTTTTCGCCTTTGCCGCCGAGTTTGACGGCCAACAGCGGGCCTTTCTTGCCTTGCACGACGTAAACCATGTCTTCGGCAATGGTCGGACCACCTACGGTACGCCCGCCGGTGACGCCTGGCAAGTACCAAAGTTGTTTTCCGGTCAGTGGATCGTAGGCGTCCAGCGTGTTGCCGCCCATCACCAGCATTTGCCATTGACCGTCGCGTTCGACAAAGGCTGCCGTGGTGTACGCGTCGTTTTCTTCCGCCTTGGCACCGGTCATGCGACTGGTTTTCCAGATTTCTTTGCCGGTCGTCAGATCGTGCGCCACCAGATAGCTGGGCGAAAGCGTCTCACTAACGCCTGCCAACGAGTCTTGCATGCAGGCGGAGATCAACATCCCTTTGAACAGCGCAGGGCTGTTGGCGTGTCCCCACCAGACGGTGTATGCGCCGTAATCTTCTTGGAAGTTGTGATGCCAAAGCTGGTGACCGGCAAAGTCATAAGCGGCGGTCTCGCCGTTGCCAAAATGCACGGCCACGGTTTTGCCATCGGTCGCCGGCGTTGGGCTGGCCAAATTTTGCGACGCATGAAAGTTCTGCGACTTACGCTGCTGGGGCGATTTGGCCGCCAGCGGAATTCGATTGACCGTGCCGCGTCCGACCGTTTGGGTCCACTGGATCTGTCCGGTTTTTTTGTCGAGCTTGATCAGCAACAATTCGTCGTCTTTTTGCGACGTGACGAAAATTGCCTCGCCGCAAACCACGGGGCTGCTATCGCCCCACTCCGGCAATTCCGTGCGCCAAAGAACGCCCGACTGGGCGTTCCATTTCTCCAAAAACCCACGATCATTGCTAATGCTATTGCCGCGCGGCCCGCGCCATTGTGGCCAATCTTCGCCGCGTGCTGTCGTTGAGCTGGTTCCAAGCAAGCACAAAATTACCACCAAACCGTAAACCAGCGTGCGTGAAATCATCGTCGAACCAATTGTGTGAGTGTGCGAATCGCAACGGTTGCGGCCGAGATTCTAAACGCCGTGCGCCGGGACGGGTCAAAAATCCTTGCGATGAATGTAAACGCAGCCAATTCCTAAAACCACTGCCATGAAGATCAGACACGTGCGTATCGGCCCCCAGACATCCAGCGGAACGCTCATCCCACGCGGATCGCTGGAATTGGCGCCCAACTTCATCCGCGTCTCTTTGTCCGCCAGCAAATAGCTAGTCACGGTGTTGAGTTCGCCCGGCTGCGGCAGGACGGCGTGCAGCGGCGTAATTCCGTACCGCGAAGCTTGCTCAAGCCAATCGGCGGTCGGCTTCATTTCGTCCAGTTGCCGCCAGGTGTCCAGTTCGTAAACCCGCAGGCGGTTGATTTGATCGACCACGGCCAGCCCTTTTGGGCCAAAGTGCGCGGCACTGATACTGCCTTGCCCACGAAACCACCAACCGATTGTCCTCTGCTGCAGCGTGTCGTAAAGCCACAACGTGCGGTCGCGTAGGACCAGCGCCACGAATCGGCCGTCGGTCGAAATGTCGGCTTGGCGCACAGCCGCGTGCCCTGGAGTGGCAAGCTCCTTGATTACACTCAGATCTTCGGGAGATAAAACGTAGATGTTGCCGGCGACATTGGCCAGCAGCAGTGATTTTCCGGCCATTACCGGCAGGCAGGGATCTGAACTGGGATTGCCCGCTTCAAGCTTGAGCTTCCAAAGACCTTGCTCGTCGCGCGCGAATAGGAGCAATTTCTTTCGGCTGGAAATGACGATTTCGCCTGTGACGGGGTGAATGGCGGCCGCGATTGGTGGCGACAGATCGTAGGCATCGCTGACCAGTTGGTAGCGACGAATGGTTTTGTTGGACGGCAACCCAATCACAGCACCGAGCGCTTTCAGCGAGCCTGCGCCATGGGTGGGCACGTCGCCATTAAAGCGATAGATGCCGGCGCCGCTGACCAGCAGCGGACCCTGGGCATCGACCAATAAATCCGTCACGCCAGGCGGCAGGTCCGACTGAATTTGCGGCTCCCAGCTCTGGTCGGACTTTGCCAGTACCAGACCGGTCGCATAAATGCTTTGCGAGATCGCTTGGGCTTGCAGCGCCACGAATCGGTGGTTGGCCGGATCATTCTGTGGGCCAAGCATCAAATTGCCAAACGCTTCTTGATTTCGATGGGCACCTGTGGCCTTGGCCGTGGCGCTCAACTGCTGCCATTGGCCGTCTTGCCAACGGTGGATCCGTCCGATTTCGTCGGTGGCAAAATAGCTGCCTTCGATTTCCGCGCAACTTCGCAAATTTCGTTGGATTAAAAAAGCTTGCGTAATCGTGTTACCGACTTTCAGCGAAAAGCAAACCACCCAGAGCAAGATCGTCATCACCACAGATACGATCGCATTCCGATAGATAACGCCCACCACGGCCGAAACGCTGTAGTAAACTGAAAACAACAACAGGTACAGCGGAATGCAGAGCAGCAGGTTGTCGGCCCAAAAGCCCATTCGCAGGCCGAAGATCAGCCACAGGCCCAAAAAGAAATAGCCCGACGACAGCAGCACAAACGAGCACCCGCCCGCGAACTTCGTCAAAAACACCAGCACTCGGCTGACCGGTTTGCTAAACAACAAATCGATTGATCCCGGTTCGAACATGCTGGGGATGATCGACGCCGTGACCAAGATGCCGACGAAGACACCGACAGTGCCCAAAAACCATTCGATCAAAAGCTTCAGCAAGCCCTGCAGCACAGGTTCTTTACGGACGCCTTCCATCGGATTGGCGTCACCGTAACTTTCCGCAGAGCCGCCATCTAACAACCCGACGAGCGCCGCCGTGCTCCAGTCACTGCGGAGATAATAGAACACCGGCAAGCTGGGCTTGGCCGCTTCAATTTCATCTGGCATGGCCAGTGCGAGCGCCGCTCGATTCAACCGCGCCCGCGCTGCGGGATCTTCCGGACTGCGGCGGCGCTCGTAGAGCAGATCGAACTGGGCATTGTGTGGCGTGGATTGCCAAACGGACGGATCGTAAAAATCTTCTCGCTTCAGTAAGTCGCCCAGATTTTTACGCAGTAGCAGTGCGGTTAGGCTGGGAATCCGCGGCGACAGCGCAGACGCCGGCAGTTCGATAATTTGCTGTTTGACCTCATCCGTAAGCTGGTTCCAGACGTACTTGGCGGGAGTCGGGGTTTCGCTTTGCCCGGCCGCGCGAAGTTTAATGGCCAGCGAGCCTTCGTTCTTAATGTCTTCGCTTTGAAGAAATGGCGAAGGCAACTCGTAAACGCCGATCGGCAAAATCACGATCAGCACCAGCGTAATCAGCACCAGAACAATCCACAGCACACGCGAAGCCAACGCTTCGCGGAGCGAATCTTTAAGAATGGCGAGGTAATTGCGCATGGCTGACAATATAGAGCCTGCCTGCCAGAGAAGCAAAGCCGCCCATAAACTGTGCGTTTCCCTCGGTCACGTCGCACGCTAGCCCCTGCGCACCGATCCGCGAGTGAGATGAAACTTCGCGGAAATCAACTGCCAGCCGCAAGTTGCCGTGAAATTAAGCGTACGGAACGGAAAGTGCATCCTCAGCTTGTATGGTACAAGAACTCCTACGTCAGAAGCTGAAAGACATCTCGTTTTCTGCCTCGTTGCCCGAGCATGTTCTCCGGCAAATTGCGGCGGCCTCAAAAATCACTGATTTTCCGGCCGGCGCGGTCATGTTCCGTGAAGGCGATGAAAATCACAATCTGTACTTGATTTGCAGCGGCAGCGTGGCGCTGGAAATGTCTGCGCCGGACCTTGGCTGCGTGCGCGTTTTGACACTTGGCGCTGGCGATATGGTTGCGTGGTCGGCCATGCTCGGTCGCGGCGAGATGTCAACGACGGCGGTCATTGACGAAGATACGCAGGCCATCTCAATTTCTGCTCCGCACTTGTTAGAAATCTGCGAAGAGCATCAAGAGGTTGGTTTTCAGATCATGCGAAGAATGGCGCAGTCTTTATGTCGTCGGCTGGTTGCCACGCGGTTGCAGTTGTTGGACTTGTTCTCGGACGAAACAGCGGCCGTGAATAAGCGGTAAAGGCTCCTATGGTTGAAGCAGTTCAAATCAGTTGCCCGGTTGCGCACGCTGTGCGAGTCCAATCGATCACTTCAGAATCTCCGGGCGTCGCCAGCTACCGATTGCGGTCGCTCGATCCAATCCTCGACGATTCATTCCGGTGGCTGCCCGGCCAGTTCAACGTAATCGACGTTCCCAACCTCGGCGAAGTCGCAAGTAACATCAGCGACTTCGACGCGGCAACCTGTACCTGGACCCACACTATTCGCAATGCGGGACAAGCTGCCGCCGAATGGGAGCGCGTCCGCGTCGGTACGCTGATGAATTTGCGCGGGCCGTTCGGTAATGGTTGGCCGATCGAGTCATGCCAAGGGCATGACGTTGTGCTGTTGGCCGGCGGTCTTGGTCTGACGGCGTTGCAATCAGCCATCGAAGCGATCATCAGCCAGCGGCTATTATTCGGGCGAGTCTCGTTGATTTATGGAGCACGAACGCCTGGCGATTTGTTGTTCGCCGGTAAACTCGATCGTTGGATGCGTCACAAGATCGACGTGAGTACGACTGTTGATCGGGCGGCGGCAGGCTGGCGCGGTTCGATTGGCGCGGTGCCGATGCTGCTGGACCGATTACGATTAGCTGCGCCGACGAACACGGCCGTTTTGACCAGCGGACCGGAGGTTATGATGCGCTATGCGCTGCGTAGTGCTTTGGAGCGTGGTGTCCGCTCGCGATTGGTGTGGCTTTCGCTGGAGCGTTGCATGCAATGCGTTGCTGGCAGCTCGCTAGAGCTGGGCCGATGAAACTTGGTCGGTCTCGCGACGTGCGTCCAAACCCCTGGAAAGTCATTGCCGCCGCACTTCGCCATGATTTAAATCGATTCCGCCGCATCGAGCGAAGCGGCGATTGCGATTTTTAATTCTGCCAGTCGCTGCAAGGCTTGTTCGCGTGTTTCGCCGTCGGACAGCACGGTACAGATTGGCCTGCCGGGCGGCACCGTCGATCCGATTTCCGGAATGTCCGCCACGCTGGGCCAAACGCGGATGGCGTTTAATTTTGCGGTCAATTGCGTAAACCGCTCCGAAATCACCAGCGATCGCTCAGCATAAACGATCAATTTGGCCGAGACGGATTGTGGGTCGGCAAGCGGAATTCTTGGTAGTTGCTGCCGCAAACACGCATCCCGATGAATTTCCAATAGCGACGACTGGCCGCCGCGCTCCAGCAACTCCATGGAGGCCGTATACCGCGGATTGACTTCCAGCGGCCAGATTTGCTGATCTTGGAGAACGGCATCCACGCCGAAAAGTCCGGACAGCGCGAATTCCGCTGCCAAGAATTGACCGAGTCGTTGGCAAATTTTGAGGACGTTGGCCGAAAGCAGGATCGGGCCCAACGAACCGACGTACTGAAAGTCGCCGATCGCAGACCACTCTGCCGCGCGGAGATGCTCGGCCACGCCTAGCAGAATCGCGCTCTGCCGATTGGCGACGAACGACAGCCCCAGCGAAACGCCCGGCTGAAATTGCTGATAATAAGTGTCATGCGCGTTTTTCGCTGCGGATTTGACGCCACGCGTAACGTTCGCGGCGGAATCTTCACCCAACCAGCGGCCAATCGCGGCGCCGCCCGCCGAATGTCGCGGTTTACGCAGCCAACGGCCATCGATGGGCAAACCGTAAACAGTGGTCTGCCACGGCAAAACGTCAAACCCCGCGCCCGCCAGCGAACCGAATAATTGTTGCGGATCGCGCACCCGCTGCACAATCGCAGCCGCATTGCCCCACAGTTTTCGACCGACCGACAGTTGGTGGAACGCGTCGAGGTGATTTTCCATCGCGCCGGTGTAGACCCAAGCATCACTGGCATCCCGGGCAATTGCGGCGGCAATTCCCTGCGGGTAATTTTCGATCCGCTTGAAATGCTGCGCCGACCGTTGCAAATCGCAGTCGCAATATGCGTCGGCCGCCGAAACGAAAAAACCCGCGCGGCGTGCCGATTGGGCCGCCGCGCGGGCGCTTGCTCCAACAATGAGCAATGATGGCAATGCTAACGGGCCGCCATGAGGCGATCGGGCCATGAAATAACTACTGTACGAATTGCTGAACCCAATAGCCGCGGCCGTCGGTTCCGGTATAGCCAGCCACGCCAATCCGAGTGTAACCGCGATTCAAGATATTGGCGCGGTGCCCTGGCGAATTCATCCAATCGGTCACGGCTTCGGTTGCCGAACTCTGACCTTGGGCGATGTTTTCGGCCACCATCTGGCCCGAGTGCTGTAGTCGCGCGTTCTTCGCCATCCAGGTGCAATGGTTACGGGCAGACTGCATCAGATTGGCGTCCATAGCCAGCGGCGGCAGTCCGTACCGGGCGCGCTGCGCATTGGTTTGCTCGATCACCTGTTGTTCGCCGCTATACATTTGCAGTTCCGCCGTCAGCGCCGGGCCAGCGGTCATCAGCAGCAACGTGGCCGCCAGCGCAGAGGACGAGATTCGTTTGAACTTCATGGGAGCACCTCCTGTGAAACAAAAAATGAAACTTGGACTCCAGGCTGCCACCGGGGAACGGTTTGGCGGCAAAACTTAGAACCCAGTCAGCAGCCAGCGGCTGCGCCGTAGTGCCGCTCGCGGAGCTCACGCGATCAGCTTTAGGGCTTGCAACCATCAAGGCCGCCAGTCGGAATGTTCCCTTACCCTAGCGACTCAAACGATGGTGACAAGTGGGTAAACTGCATTGGCTGCGGCAAGCCGAATAAATAACCCTTGGGCGGCTTGAATTTGGCGGCAGGTCTGATATCGTTCTGTTTCACTAATCATGGATAGCGGCTCGAAGTTCAGGCTGTGACGGCACCACTGCGGCGTCGGCAACCACGCCGTGTATCAGGCTTAAGTCATTCAATTTACGGGAGATGCGTCTATGTCGATGCTGATCGGCGAAGCACTGTTTGGAGATGGTAACGAGATTGCACATATCGATTTGCTAATTGGCAGCAAGGACGGCCCGGTGGGCGTTGCATTTGCAAACGCCCTGGCTCGTCAGAGCGAAGGCCACTCGAACTTGCTGGCTGTCCTGACGCCGAACTTGGCCGTCAAGCCGGCGACCGTGATGATCACCAAGGTCACCATCAAGGGTGCCAAGCAAGCCGTGCAGATGTTTGGACCCGCGCAAGCCGCGGTCGCCAAGGCGGTTGCTGACAGCGTCGCCGCCGGCGTGATTCCAAAAGCCGAAGTCGAAAACCTCGTGATCGTCTGCGGTGTGTTCATTCACTGGGAAGCGGCCGACGACAAGAAGATTTTCGATTACAACTACCAAGCTACCAAAGACGCCATCACCAGCGCCATGAAGGGCAAACCGACCGTCGACGAAATGCTGGCAGGCAAGGACTCGGTCCACCCGTTCCGCGGCTTCTAATTTGTCGAACTCGCTGCGCAAGAGAGTTAGTCCGCGCGTTCGACGATATTCGTCGGACGCGCGGACTTTTTTGTTGCTAGCTTCATTTGACGTAGGCGATATACTCACGGTTAACCGCAAGCCGCCTTACGGATCAGCGAAATGGGAGTGGCAATTCCAACAACTTGGGTTACGGCGATCACGGGCATTTCACCACGTCACGCGCAGTTGCTTTCGTACATCGTGACTCCATTGGTGATCTTGGCGCTGTTGCCTGTGTTGCAGATCGGCTTGCCTGGAAATCATTGCTTGTTTCGCGCATGCCTTGGAGTCGTTTGCCCCGGCTGCGGCGTTACGCGCAGTGTGGTCGCGGCGCTCCATGGCGACTTTCGCGCAGCGTGGGAGTTCAACCCATGCGGACTGTTGGTGCTGATGGCTCTGGTTGGGCAGGCGGTTTTTGCAGGGCTTGAGTGGATATTCGAGCGTCATCGGACCATCAGTCTGAAGCATGCGCTCTTCAGCAATTTTATCGTGATGACGACGTTGTTGGTCGTCTGGTTGATACGTATTCTCGTTTTGTTGACTTCACATTAAAAGGATTCGCAGTCATGGCTCAAGTCACTTGTCCGAAGTGCTCCGCCGCCGCGCCGCAGGGTGGTTTTCCAGTCTGGCAGATTGTCGTCGCAATTTGTTTCTTTCCGATTGGGCTGCTGGCTTTGTTAGCAGGCCGTAAGCCAACGCAATGCCCCTCGTGCGGGACTACGTGGCAGGCATAATGAAATGTCGCCCGCAATGTTGCTCCGGCTTTTGCGAAATTTTCAAGCCATCGAACCCCAGGGAATTTTTTCCCCTGGGGTTTCGCCGTTCGATACCAATTTGACGGGACCTCGAAATTCGGCCAAAATGGCCAGCGGGTAGTTGGCATTTCTAGGGCAGGGATCCCGGGCAATGAAAACGTGGCAAGTGATTTTTGCGTGTGCCTTGTTGGGCTTGATCTCCGGCATTTCGGCCACGATGTTCGAGTTGGGCGCCAGTCCCGTTGTCAATCACGCTATCTTCCCGGGACCGGTCGAGGATGCGGCCCTGAAGCCGGGCACCCTCGACGGTCCGCATTCCAAAGTGGTGGTCGACCTGGAGATGTACGACGCCGGCAATATGCAGCGCGATGTCGAATACAAGCATCGGTTTGTTTTGCAGAACAAAGGCGATTCCCCGTTGCGACTCAAGCAGGGCGAAACTTCCTGCAAATGCACGATGAGTAAATTGGTCGACGATTTTGTGCCGCCGGACGGGCAAGCGGAAGTCGAGTTGTCGTGGAAGCCGTTTAAAGACGGCCCGTTTGGTCAACGCGCGGAAGTGTTCACCAACGATCCCAAACGACCGCGCGTGACGCTCAGCATCAAAGGGCGCGTAATCTCCACGCATGCGATTGTGCCGGATCGCATGATTATCGGCAGCGTATCGGTCAACGAGTCGCAGCAGGCCCAGGTGCAACTGCGGGGATATCGCGATGATCTGAAGATCGACCAAGTCACGCTCGCCGACGCACAAACGAGCACGTTATTTGATGTCCACGTCTCGCCGATGGCGGCGGAAGAACTCAAAGCCGACGATCCCGACGCCAAGATCGGCTTCTTGGTTCATTTAACCGTAAAACCAGGCTTGCCTTTAGGGCCAATTCATCAGACAATCCTGCTCCACACCAATTTGCCAACCAGCCCGCTGATCGAAATTCCCGTCGATGGCGCTGTCACCGGCGGTGTCAGCGTTTACGGCGTGGGCTTTGATTTCAATGCCGAACAAAGTGTGTTGTCCATTGGAACCGTCAAACGTCACGAGGGCGTGGTGGCGACAATGCTCGTGCGGATGCGCGGGGCAGAGTACCAACAGGCCAAACTTAAAGTGATTGACGTTTCGCCCAGTTGGCTCAAAGTCAGTTTGGGCGAAGTTAAGGAAAATGCCGAGTCATCCGTAGCCAACGCGACGGTGACGGTCGAGGTGCCGGAAAATAGCAAGCCGACTGTGTTATTGGGGCCGCAGAAAAGTCACATGGGCTCAATTCGCCTGCAAACCGGCATGCCATCGACCCCGGAACTCAAAATTTATCTCTCATTTGCGATCGAAGATTAAGGACGATCTTCTTCGTAATTTGCTGACTACCTCTGATGAAAAACTTTGCCGTGGAGAAGGTCGTGTTTGCAAAACGGATGTTGCTGCCCACGTTTCTGATTGGTTCAGTGGCCGGCGCGACGCTCTTGGCCGTCGTGCTGCTGCGCGCGGCGGATCTTGGCGTGCCGCACGAAGCGCCCAAACCAGCCGCGGGCCAACCCAAATCGCCGGATAGCCCAGTCATTTCCACCGCCAAGGCCACCAGTCGAGCGGCCGACCGCAGCGCGCTAAATGTCGACGTCGCAGCGCCTGCTGAGAAGGATTTTCCGCCGATCTTTGCTGGCTGGGATACGCCGCAGGTGACGATCATCATTTCCGGCGATCAAGACGGCTACATCGAGCCCTGCGGCTGCGCTGGCATTGAAAATCAAAAGGGCGGATTGAGTCGGCGATTCACCTTTTTACGCGATCTGGAAGCCAAAGGCTGGAATCCCGTACCGCTGGATCTCGGCGGCATCATCAGCCGCTACGGCATTCAGAACGAAATCAAATATGCAGCCGCCATCGATGGCTTGAAGCGAATGGGTTACCAGGCGATTGGCTTTGGCCCGCGTGATCTGCGAATTCCCGCGGAAAAGCTGCTCACGTCCGTTGCCCCGGTGCAAGTCAAAGGCAAGCCGAAGCAACCGAGTACGTTCGTTTCGGCGAATATCGGAATTTTCGAATTCGACGATTCCTACATGAGCCGTTTCAAGATTTTGCAGAAAAATGGGCTTAAGATTGGCGTGACGTCCGTGCTGGGAGATCAAGCGCGGAAGCAAATTTCAACGCCCGACATCGCCAAAGCGGCGGTTGACGACAAAGCCGCATTGCCGGCAGCCGTGGCCGCGTTTAAAAAAGAAAAGTGCAATTTCACTATTTTATTGGCGTATGCCACGCAGGACGAGGCGGCCGCGCTGGCTAAGAAGTTCCCGGAATTCGATTACATTGTTTCCGCGGATGGCGCTGCCGTGCCGCCGCAAACGACAACCGTCATTCGCGATTCCAAAGTGCAGCTTATTCAGGTCGGCCAGAAGGCCAGCCATGTGGTGGCGCTTGGCCTGTTTAATGGCAACGTCAAAGACATCAAGTACGAGCCCGTACCGATGGACGCACGCTTTGCAGATTCCAAGGAAATGAAGGCCGTGATGGCCAATTATCAGCGCCGACTCGAAGTGCTGGGCTTTGCCAAGCTCGGGATCAAGCCTGTCGATCATCCGGACAGCGATGGCGGCAAGAACAAATTCGTTGGCTCGCAAGCTTGCAAAGATTGTCACGCAAAGGCGTTCGAAACTTGGGCAAAAAGCGGGCACGGGCACGCGCTCGACACATTGGTCAAACAAGACGTGCCGCGGCAATTTGACGCCGAGTGCTTGAGTTGCCACGTAACCGGTTGGGATCCGCAAAAGTTCGTCCCCTATCGTTCGGGCTACGAAAGCCTGACAAAAACACCGCTGATGGCGGAGATGGGTTGCGAAAATTGCCACGGGCCTGCGTACGCGCATGTCGAAGCCGAATCCGCGCTCGCCGGCAAAGTCGCGGACAAGACCCTGAAGACGTTACGGGCGCAATTGCAAATCGCCGACACGTCCGAAGCGGGCTGGGAAAAGCGAGTGGCCGTACGCACCTGCCATCAGTGCCACGACGAAGACAACAGCCCAAAGTTTAACTTCACCGAGTACTGGAAAAAAATCGAGCACTAAGGGTTTGCGTAGGGCATCAGAATTTCGTCCGGCTCAACGCCTGCGATCGAGCGAAATCCGCCGTCAACGATGCTCTGTCCCAGTTGCGTTACGGTGCGGAAGTAACGGTCCGACGGCGGCTCGCCGGTGAGCTTGCGCCGCAAATCCTGGCACAAGCAGTCGCCGGCGGCGCGCAGCACTTCGTCTGCCTGTCGCGCGGCATAGAGACTGGTGCAGAGCATGACCACCGCGTCTTGAATGCGCGCGGAAAGTTCCGAAATGCGGCATTGGCGATCGGCCAGCGCCAACTGGTGTTTCCGCATGGTGCCGCTGATCAGCATGCCCGCGCGTTGCAGCCAGTCGGCGGCAAACCGCGCGTGTTCGGCCAGTGCCGGGGGCATGTTTGGAAGGACGGCGTGTGCGCGGCGGGCCAACTGCTGCCCAACCAGCCATTTGCCATACGGAACCAGCGCTTTGCGTAGCGCCCAAGCGTGGGTCGGATTAAGAGGATTCGGTTTGCGGATGCCAGCGGCTTGCAGCGCCTTGCCGATGGGTTCGAAGAATGTCGTGCCGTGCTGTTTGACCAGCGATTTGAAGAACGCCATGCCGAGCATTTCGCCTTCTCCCTCATAGATGCACGGCGCGAGATACTCGTGTACGTGATCGCCCAGCGGGTGACCGTGCAGAAACGAGCGGCCGCCATGCGTTTTCATCAGTAACTCAATCGCCGCTTCCTTTTGCGACTCGCTACCAAAGATTTTCGCGACCACGCATTCCATTTCGCCGCGGTAACCCTGTTCGATCAGTCCCGCGCACCAGGCCACTAGGGCGTCGCAACCGACGATCAATCCGGCCAGTCGCCCCAAACGTCGGCGAACCAATTCGCGCCGCGCAATCGGTTCGCCGTAGGTCCGTCGGAATCCGGACCACGGGAGCATGTTGGCGAGCATCAGCCGCATCGTGCCGGCGGCATTGGCGCACAGTGCGACGCGGCCTAGGTTTAACCCGTGATACGCAATGGTCAGCCCATCGCCTTTGGGCGGAACGAGCAAGTTGTCCGCCGGCACAGCAAAGTCTCGGAAGATCAGTCCTTGGTTATGCGTATGCTTGAGAGCGTAAAGACCGTATCTACGCAGTTGAAACTGCTCGTTTTCCTGCTCGGGCAACTGACAAATCAGCACTGCCGGACGATTTTCGATCAAGCAGACCAAGCCCACCACGCGGCCGGGAACCACGTTGGTGATGAACAGTTTTTCACCGTTGACCAGATACCGGTCCCCGACCTTTTTCGCGGTAGTTCTTAACGCTGTCAGATCTGAACCGGCACACGGTTCTGTCAATGCAAAGGCCGAAAGACGGCGACCGCTGGCCAGATCCGGCAGAAACCGCTGCTTTTGTTCGGGCGTGCCAAACGTGCTGACTGGATCGACAGCGCCAATGCACCCGTGAACCGATGCAAGTCCGGCAATCGTGGGATCGAGCATCGCCATTCGCGTTAAAAACGGTGCGAAACTCGTGAACGGCGCGCCGGAGCCGCCGTATTTTTTGTCGACCAGTAGCCCCCAGTAACCGGCTGTCCCCAGCTCGTGCAGAACGTCCGACGAAATCTTCTGCTGCTCATCCAGTAGAGTTTTTGCACCGCGATGGCGACTGACCACCGCCAGCGAGGCTTGCATCACTTGCTCGACGTCGGCAGGCGTCTCGGTCTGACCGCTGCCGAACAGTTCGACGGGCAATGTTCGTTCCCAGACCGCGCGATGTACCGGACTGTGTGTGGTTTGATAGCGCTCGGCGAATAGCGATTCCACTTGGTCGTCGGCTTTGTCGATAGCACCGGTGCGGCGCGCTTCGTCGTCGCTCTTGCCGCCCAGCTTCAGCGCGGTTTCGGCAAACGATGGGTCGGCTTCGGATCGATCAAGCGTAGACATGGATGACTCTGCCGCGAAGAGAACGTAAAGCTGCTAGCCAATATCGGAATTATATCACTTTGCCCGTGCCGTCTGCAGCAGCGGCTGCTGCTTCGCTCATTTCCTGGCACCGGCTCAATTCCGATATACGTTATCGTGATAAACTACGCAGTTTATCGGCGATTTTAACGGTTGCAGCGAGTTTGCGTGGTGTTTGACAGCGGGTGCGGCGATTCCGTGAGAGACTTTCTGGCGCGAGCGGGGTTCAATTGGATGCGAAATCCGGTTTCCGCTTGCGGTCATTTGGTGCCCGGACCGCGCGAAACATCAATTTCGCTGGCATCCAACCCCGGGGCGTCGTAACATAGAATGAGTCTTTTGCATCGAAAATTGGGACTTCTGGCGGCCGCAAAGGTCGATTTTGTAATGCATTACGCCAAAACCATCGCTCGCCGTTTGCCAAACGGTTGCCGTCTCGCGCCGTTTGCCGTCATCGCCCTGGCGGTGACGTTGGGGTGGAGTTCGCGGTTGCCTGCCGCGGACGCGGCCTTTGTCGGCAAACTGGCGATCGCTGCCGAAGATGACGTTGCGACAAAACTGGGGCTTTCCGAAGCGGTGAAAGCCGATCTGGCCAAGTTGATTGACGAGCGAGAAACGGCCGCTGTCGATTTGAGCCTGCAAATCAGTAAGCTGCCCAAGGATGAACAAGAGGCCAAGCTCGCGCCATTTCGCGCTGAATCGGAACACCTGGGCAGCAAATTGCTGACCGATGCGCAGCGAACGTCGTTGGAGCAAATCCGCATCGATCGCGCCGGCATGGCATCGCTGGCCGATACGGCACTTGCCGAAAAACTTAAACTTGGCACCGAGCAGAAAGCGCAAATTAGCACGCTCCTGGCCGACCGCAAAAACGCGCTGGCAGCCGGCGACACCGGAGCGCAGCGAACCATTCAAGCCGATTACGAACGCAAGCTGCTGGCCGTGCTGACGGAGCCGCAACGTGTGGCATGGGATGATCTCATTCATGGCACCAAGACGGCCGAAGCGCCCGCCAAGGAAGTTAAGGCCACGGAAGCCAAGACGCCGGAAAAGGTCGCCGATCAACCGTCCGCGGAGAAGCCAGCCAGCGAAAAGCCGGCCAGCGATAAAACCGCCAAAGATAAGCCGTCGTCGCCGTCCGGTCGTTTCGGCAACCGCGATAAAGCGGCCGCTCCCGCGACTGCCGACGCCGCGCAAATCGCCAAGACCGAAAAGCGTGGCAATCCGAACGAGCTGAAATTCAACTTTCGATTCGCCCCCTGGAAAGACGTGTTGGATTGGTTTGCCACCCAGGCCGATCTTTCGCTGGTCAATGCCGACTCGCCGCCTCCAGGCACGTTCAATTATCAAGACACCAAAACATACACGCCGGCCGAAGCCATCGATCTGCTCAACGGAGTGTTGCTCACCAAGGGCTACACGCTAGTGCGGCGCGAGCGGATGTTGACATTGGTCAATCTGCAGGACGGCGTGCCGTCGTGGTTGGTGACCCAAGTCGCCCCGGAAGACCTCGACAAAAAGGGCCAGTACGAACTGGTCAACGTCGTCTTCAAGCTCGAAAAACTGACGGCCGAAGAAGGCGAGGCCGAAGTTCGCAAACTCCTCGGACCGCAAGGTTCGGTGATCGTGCTCTCCAAATCGGGCCAACTGGTGGTGACGGACGCCGCCGGACGACTGCGCACCATTCGCGCCGTGCTCAAAAACGTCGAGGATCCGCAAGGCTCGGATAATTTGCATATCTACGAGTTCAAGCATGCTACCGCTCAGGATGCAATCACCGTCATCAAGCAACTGCTGGGCATGGGCGACAAAACCCAGACGCCCGACGGTACGTTGCGGTTGGCGCTCGACGCAGGCGGCGGCAAACTGCTGGTTAGCGGCAAGCCAGACAGCGTCCGCCGCGTGGAAGAAATCATTAAGATCGTCGATGTGCCGGGCCGCACGGGCGCGGGCATCGACGAGGTGCCGCAACTGGAGATTTACGGTATCACCTCGGCCGATCCAGGCTCGGTGCTGCAAGTTCTGCAAACGATTCTGGCTGGACAACCGGACGTTCGTTTGACGCTTGATCCCAAGTCCGGCAATTTAGTGGCGCTGGCTCGCCCCTCGCAGCACGCCACCATCAAGGCGACGCTCGGCCAAATGCAACGCGATCCACGCAAGGTGGAAGTCATCCCGCTGCACACGCTCGATCCGCAGTTGGCCGAGACAAGTTTAAAAAAGATTTTTGCGGGCGAAAGCGAAGCCACCGCGCCGAAGATTGAGGCCGATACCACCTCGCGGAGCTTGATGGTCCGCGGCACGGAAACACAAATTTCGGTGATTCGTGATCTGCTCAGCAAAATGGGAGACTCGCCTGGCAGCACCGCCGAAGCCGGCAAACGCAATGTCCGCTTCTTGCCGCTGTCCGGACGCCAAGCGCGATCCGCTATGGAACAAATCGAAGCGCTCTGGCCCACCATGCACGTCAACAAAATTCGCGTGGTCACCCCGTCGGCCGCCACAAACGTCCAGTCGGGCGACGATGGCGCGCCGGCCAGCAACTTCAATAGTCTGCCCGGTATTCGCCAAATTGTTCCGCCTGATATTAAATCCGCCGTGGAAAAATCGCTTGACGATAAAAACGGCGACAAGAAACCACGAGAAGCCGCACCGAAGTCTCCCTCGCTGCCAAAGCCAATCGAAAAGAAGGAGGGTCGCGAGACGTCCATCGATCGCAGCGCCTCGCGCGCGCCACGAGTTAGCGTCAAGGCCCTGCTCATTCATCAGAAAACCGACTCCGAAGTCGCGGCGGATCCAGCGGCCGTGCCAAAACCCGAGGCGAAACCCTCGCTCGATCCAACCGTAAAATCCAACGATGCCAAAGCGAATGCGGCGGTAAAAGCTGACCCGGCTGCGAAGGTCGATGCGGACAAAGACAGCGCTGCCAAGCCCGAACGTAAGTCGATCGAGGGCGCACCGATCATCATTACCATGGGCGCTAGCGGCGTGATGATCGCCTCGGACGACCTGCAAGCACTCGATGATTTTGAAAATCTGTTGGCCGCCTTAACGAGCAAGTCCTACACCGGTGGCCGCGAGTACACCGTGTTTTATCTCAAATATGCCAAGGCCGCCGCGGCTGCGGAATTGTTGGGCGAAATTTATGGCGCCGGTAGCGGAAGCAGTAGCAGTGGTGGCGGCGGTTCGCTGCTGGGCAACATTGCCAACGCCGCCATGGGCGATATGGGCGGCGGCATCATGGGCAGCCTCCTGGGCTTCGGTGGCGGTGGTGGTGGCAGCGGCGGTAGTGATTCGAGCGCCGCTCATGCGACAACTAGCTCCGGCGCACTTTCAATCGTGCCGGACGCTCGGCTCAACGCCTTGGTCGTGCAAGGCGCATCGGCCGATCTCGACACCATCGAGCAATTGCTGAAAGTCATCGATCAAAAATCCAGCGCCGTCGATATCCAGATTGTATCGCATCCGCGCCTGATTCCGGTTTTCAACACAAGTGCGGATAGCGTAGCGGAAGTCGTGCGGCAGATGTACGTCGATCGGCTCACCGCCAACCCCAGTCAGCAACGCCAGCCTTCTCCGCAGGAATTCATGCAGATGCTCGGCGGTGGCCGTCGCGGCGGCGGAGGCGGTGGTGGTGGCAACGCGGGAAAAAAGGCCAACGAAGATACGCCGAAGGTAACGATTGGCGTCGACTCGCGTTCGAATCAACTGGTGGTGACCGCGCCGGAGCAAATCTTCGAAGAGATTAAACAACTCGTCGCTCAGCTCGATCAGTCGGGCGTCGAATCCAGCCAAACAATGAAGGTAGTCCGCATCAACGGAGCGTCTTCGCAGTCCGTGCAAGCAGCGTTAACCGCACTCGTCGGCCCAGAATCGATGAAAACCACGCGCACGCCGGCCAGCAGCAGTTTAGTGCCTTCCGGCGGAGCAACTGGATCAAGTGCGTTCGGCGGTGCGGGCGGTTTTGCCCCAGGCAATTTTAACGGTGGCGGATTTGGCGGTGGCAGGAGCAGCGGTGGAATGGGTAGCGGCAATTTTGGCGGTGGACTGGGTAGCGGTTCGTTCGGCGGTGGGTTGGGTAGTGGCGGTTTCGGTGGTGCAATGGGCAGCAGCGGATTCGGCAGCGGCGGATTCGGCAGCGGCAGCACAGGCAGCAGCGGATTCGGCAGCGGCAGCTCGGGCCGTGGCGGATTCGGCAGCGGCAGCTCAAGTGGCGGCCGCGGGAGCCGTGGCGGCCGCGGAGGAAATTAGAGCGGTTTCACACGCTCCTTGGCGCGATCCGCGCCGCGGGTTCCGTCGCGCCGCGGGTTCCGTCGCGCCGTTGGTCGTCGATGGCTCCATCAACGGCGCGTCGGTTGAACAGCATCTGGTGCCGATGCTCAAGCCTGGTGATGTGGTGGTGATGGATAATCTCTCAAGCCACAAAGTGCCCGGCGTGCGCGATGGCACCCAGCGGACGTATGATCAGCTCGCGCAACTCTGCGGCCACGTGCTGGAAAACTTCACGAACCCGATTGCTGAAATGACTTCAAGCACGGCGG
The DNA here is from genome assembly GCA_038205115.1 of Pirellulales bacterium. Taxonomy (GTDB): domain Bacteria; phylum Planctomycetota; class Planctomycetia; order Pirellulales; family JBBRCE01; genus JBBRCE01. Next base: position 24,988 of record JBBRCE010000028.1, on the reverse strand, counting down.
CTACCGCTCCACGTAACATGGAACCGCTCTTAAGCGAATCTGCCAGATCGAACGCATCAATCGCAAAGTCGGTGAAAATACGCGCGAAGTCGCTTATGCCATTACCAGCCTGAAATCCGGCGAGGCGTGGGCGCTGCGGCTGCTGGCGTTACATCGCGGACACGGGTCGATCGAAAGCCAGCATTGGCTCCGCGATGTCACTCTGGGCGAAGACGATTGTCGCGAAAAGCTTGGGCACGCAGGGCATAATCTGGCCGTGTTGCACAACCTGTGCCTGACCCTCCTGCGTCTTAGCGGCGCCGAGAACATCGCCGCCACCGTCCGCAACTTTTCTTGGCACGCCGAACGATAATTCCGCTTTCTTGGCATCTTGAATAACTGAGGAGCCGTGCCTGGAACACGCGCGTTGCGGATCGGTCGTCGTTGCGAACCTGACAATTGACCGCGAAATCGAGTATGATGCACCCCGCGATCGGCGTATCGTTTTCATCAATTGTGACGTACAAGTTTTGTACGCGGGCCGCAATTCTCGAAAACGGGCCGACGTTGCTAAGTGGATTGAACTCACGGCCGGATGAACGTGCCGGTTGGCATTTTCGAACGGTCGGCGCCTCTTTCCCATTAAAACTCAATTTGTCCAGACGCTGGCAGAACTCAGCTTCTCGCCAATGAACGAGCACATTTCGATCGCTGTTCACCGACGGTTTTGTCCGTAGCTGTTTTCGGTGAATTTCCTCGCAATGCTGCTGGTTGAAGTCGCAGGTCGCTTGCTCATTCGCTGCGCTTCGCGCACAGCAGGAGCTCGAGAAGGATGTATGCATGCATGGTCCGGCAATCAAAGACCGCCTGGGACGCTTAATGTCGTGGCGAACACCGAACGACAACGACGCCTCGCCGCAAAGAATGTCTGACGATTTGCCATTGCGGTCTGAGCTTTACAGTGTGGACCAACTTGAGCGGCATGCGCGCCTGATTGCGACGGCGCATCAGTTGGCCACAGGACGGATGGCCGACAAGTTACTGCCGCGTTTGGCCGAGAACGAACGTGTGCTGATCGCCGCGTACGATCTGATCGCGGCTGCGGCGGAAATGAATCGGCGGATCGCCCCGGCAGCCGAGTGGCTGCTGGATAATTTTTATTTGATCGAAGAGCAAATTCGATCGACTCGCCGTTTACTGCCCCGCTCGTATAGCGGCGAACTGCCGCGTTTGGCCAACGGCCTAGCGGCCAATTATCCGCGCGTGTATGGCATCGCTCTGGAACTGATCGCGCATACCGATGGTCGGGTCGATGCGGCCAGTCTGGACGGTTTCATCGCCTCGTACCAGTCCGTATCTCCGCTCAAGTTGGGCGAATTGTGGGCGCTACCGCTGATGTTGCGGTTGGCCCTGATCGAAAATTTACGGCGTGTGTCGGTCCGCATTGCGGCTGGGCGTGACGATCGTGACGTGGCGGCCAAATGGGCCGAGCGAATGATCCAAACGGTGGACCAAAATCCAACCGACTTGATCTTGGTGCTGGCCGACATGGCGCGCGCCAACCCGCCGCTATCCGGCCCGTTTTTAGCCGAACTGACTCGCCATTTGCAGGGGCAAAATCCGAACTTCGCGTTTGCCAACAGTTGGCTGGAACACCGTCTGGCCGATCAGGGTCTGACGATCGAACAATTGGTCTCGGCCGAAGGTCAGGCGCAAGCGGCCGATCAAGTTTCGGTTGGCAACAGCATCACCAGTCTGCGATTTCTGGCTGTGCACGACTGGCCGCAATTTGTCGCGGAGCAGAGCCTGGTCGAACAAACGTTGTGCGGCGACCCGGCCGGCGTCTACGCGCAGATGGACTTTGCCACACGCGACCGTTATCGGCATGCGGTCGAAGCCATCGCCAAACGATCGCATGTCTCGGAGTACGACGTTGCCCATCGTGCCGTTCAACTGTGCCAGACCGAGGCCGTTGATCGGGCCACCTTTCGGACGACGCACGTCGGGTATTTCCTGGTCGATCGCGGTCGCCCAGCGCTTGAGCGACTGGTGGAAATGCGACTCACGATCTGGGTGGTGATCGAAAAGTTGCGGCGCATCAATCCACTGCTGATTTATTTGTCACTGGTGTTGCTGGTGACAGGCCTGGGCGCCGCTGCGCTGATGCAATGGGGAGATTGGCGCGGTCAGCCCGCGGTTGTGCTGGCATTCCTGGCGGTTCCGACGTTGATGTGCGCGGCGCAGCTCGGCGTGGCGGCCATCAATTGGCTGTCGTCATTTTTGATTGGCCCGCAACCGCTACCGCGCATGGACTTTCGGCACGGCATTCCGCCGGAACATCGCACGTTGGTCGTGGTGCCGACAATGCTGTCTGGCGAAGCGGCGATCGAGCGGTTGCTGGAAGGCCTGGAAATTCGTTATTTGGCGAATCGCGATCACTGTCTGCACTTTGCACTTCTGACCGACTTTTTGGACGCTGCTCAAGAGACGTTGCCCGGCGACGCCGAATTGGTCCGGCAGGCGCAGGAAGGCATCGAGCAACTTAACGAAAAATATGCCACCGAACGAGACAATATCTTCTTTTTGCTGCACCGCAACCGGCGTTGGAATGCGCAAGAGAATGTCTGGATGGGCTACGAGCGAAAACGCGGTAAGCTGGCCGATTTAAACGCCTCACTGCGCGGCGCGAAAGGACGATTCGCCAATGTGGTGGGCGATCTGAACTCGCTGTCCGGCGTGCGCTACGTGATCACGCTTGATACCGACACGCAACTTCCTCGCGATTCGGCGCACGAGCTGGTCGGCGCGATGGCGCACGTGCTCAACCGCCCAATGCTGGACGCCACCGGCAGTCGCGTGATCGACGGCTACACAATTTTGCAACCGCGCGTCGGCGTGAATCTACCGAGCGCACAACGATCTTGGTTCGTGCGGCTGTTCGCAGGCGATGCCGGTGTCGACCCGTACACGCGCGTCGTATCCGACCTTTACCAAGACTTGTTCTCCGAAGGCTCGTTCATCGGCAAGGGCATTTACGATATCGATTCCTTCGAACTGCGCTGCGGTGGCTTTCCGGAAAATGCGATTCTGAGTCACGATCTACTGGAAGGCTGCTATTCGCGCTCGGCGCTGCTGAGCGATGTCATTCTTTATGAAGATCATCCCGCGAGCTACGCGACGGACGCCGGACGTCGACACCGCTGGATGCGTGGCGATTGGCAGATTGCCGCCTGGCTGTTTCCGCGCGTGCGGGGCTTCACCGCGCGGAGCGTCGCAAATCCGCTGACCGCGCTGTCACGCTGGAAGATTCTCGACAATTTGCGGCGGAGTCTAACGCCCGGGTCGATGTTGGCGCTGCTGTTGATCGCCTGGCTGACAGCAACGCCGGCAATGGCGTTAGCCGCCACGTTGTTTGTCGTGGCCATCGTTACGATTCCGCCGTTGTTGTCGGCGCTGGTCGGTTTTGCCTTCAAGCCGACCGATCTGCCGATTGCCATGCATCTGCGATCAGTCGTCTTCTCGATGGGTCCGCCGCTGGCCCAATGTCTATGCACACTGGTTTTTCTGCCGTACGACGCCTACATCAGCCTGGATGCCGTGCTGCGAACGCTCATTCGCCTGCACTGGACCAAAAAGAAACTGTTGGAATGGCGGACCGCGAGCGACACCGAACGCAGCGCAAACGGCGAACTTCTGAGTTTTTTCCGCTCCATGCTGTTCGCGCCCGCAGTTGCGGTCATCGCCTTGGCGCTTTTGACGCTGCAGCGTCCGGACGTGTTGAGCGTGAGCGGGCCGCTGCTTGCTTTGTGGACGATTTCGCCGCTGATCGCCTGGTATCTCAGCCGCCCGATCCCCGCGCCCGCAATCAATCTGAGTGCTGACCAACTCACGTTTTTGCGCAAAGTGTCGCGCAAGACTTGGCGATACTTCGAGACGTTTGTGTCGGCGGAAGAAAACTGGTTGCCGCCCGATAATGTGCAATTTAATCCGGACCAGATGATCGCCTCGCGGACCAGCCCCACAAATATCGGCATGGCGCTACTGGCCGACCTGGCCGCTTGCGATTTCGGCTACTGCTCCATCGAGCGCATGCTCGATCGGACGCAGAATACGTTCGGCACGTTAGCCAAGCTGGAGCGTTATCGCGGACACTTTTACAATTGGTACGATACTCGGACGCTGGCGCCCTTGCTCCCGCGATATATCTCGACCGTCGATAGTGGCAACCTGGCTGGCCAGTTGCTCGTTTTGGGCTCTGGTTTGCGAATGCTGGTCGACGCGGAGGTCGTGCCTCGGCGGATTTTCGAAGGTCTGCAAGATACCCTGGGCGTGCTGCTCGACGAAGCGCGCAATGGCGAGCGGTTAGCGGAGACCGGATCCACTTCGCCGATTCACGGCAATACGCTACGCACCCTGCAACGGCAAATCGAAGAACTCCAACGCCGTCCCTACTCGTTAAGCACGGCCGCGTCTTTCCTGCCACGTTTGTTGGACGAAGCGGCCGAAATGCGCAGCGCCGTGGCGCACGATGCCGAACTCACTTGGTGGGCAACTGCCTTCGAACGCTCGACGGCCGATCACCTGGCCAACTTGCGCGGCTTGGCTGGCTGGAGCACCATTGCGCTTCCGCCACAGAGTTTTTGGACCAGCGGACCGCCGGAACAGATCGAGCGGCTGACCCGTCTGCGTGATCGTCTGGCGGAGTTGGATCGCGTGCCAACGCTGCGCGAGGTTGCGGCGCTGCCGGACTCGCTCTGCCCGTTGATCGAATCCGTGCAGTCAGGTTTTTCTTCCGCGGCGGAATACTCGGAAGATCACGACCAAGCCGCGGTCTTCTTGCAGAAAATGTGTCAAGCCGTACGGCAGTCGTCGCAAAACGCCATTGCCCGCATTCGCGATTTGGTCCAAGTGGCCGCTCGCTGCAACGAGTTCGCGGAAATGGACTACGACTTTTTGTACGATAAAAAACGCGAATTATTTGCCATCGGCTACAACGCCAGCGAAAACCGGCTTGATGGCAGTTGTTACGATTTGCTGGCGTCCGAAGCGCGCCTGGCGAGTTTCATTCTCATTGCACAAGGTCAGCTCGGCCAAGAGCATTGGTTCGCTCTGGGGCGATCGCTGACCAGCGCCGGCGGCACGACGGCGCTGTTGAGCTGGAGCGGCTCGATGTTCGAGTATTTGATGCCGCTGTTGGTGATGCCAACTTACGAAAATACGCTGCTCGATCAAACGTATCGCGCCGTGGTCCGTCGGCAAATCAACTACGGGCGCCAGCGCGGCGTGCCGTGGGGAATTTCCGAGTCCGGCTACAACACGGTCGATCTGCATTTGAACTATCAGTATCGCGCCTTCGGTGTGCCCGGGTTGGGACTGAAACGCGGCTTGGCGGAAGATCTGGTGATTGCCCCGTACGCCACGGTTTTGGCCTTGATGATTGCGCCGGATGCTGCCTGCCGGAATTTAGAGCGTTTGACAGCCGAACGGCGCGAGGGCGCTTACGGATTCTTCGAAGCTGTGGACTACACGCCCACACGGCTGCCGCCCGGAGTAACCAGCGTCACCATCCGGCAGGTCATGGCGCACCACGCGGGCATGAGTCTACTGTCGCTGGCCTATGTGCTGCTCGACCGTCCGATGCAACGGCGATTCGAGTCCGATCCCATGTTTCGCGCGGCGGATTTGTTGTTGCAAGAGCGCATCCCAAAAACGACGGTGCCTGTGTTTCCGCACGCCGCTGAAGCCAGCGCCACACGGATCGTCGCGGCGGAAGAAGCCGGTTCGATGCGAGTCTTTGTCGATCCCAGCGGTCCGGTACCCGAGGTTCATTTACTTTCCAATGGCAAATATCACATTGCCGTCACCAGCGCCGGCGGTGGTTACAGTCGCTGGCGCGATCTGGCCGTTACGCGCTGGCGCGAAGATCCCACGCGCGATTGTTGGGGCACATTCTGCTACCTGCGCGATGTCGAAACCGGCAAATTGTGGTCCAACGCCTGGCACCCCACAGCCGCGACGTCAAAATCTTACGAGGCCATCTTCACGCAGTCGCGTGCCGAATTTCGTCGCAAGGACGAACAGATCGAATCCTATACGCAGATCAGCGTTTCCGCTGAAGACGATCTGGAATTGCGCCGCGTCACGCTCACCAATCGTTCCGATCGGCCGCGAACAATCGAACTCACCAGCTATGCCGAAGTGGTGATGGCGCCGCAGGCACACGACGAATCGCATCCCGCTTTCAGCAACCTGTTTGTGCAAACCGAAATCGTCCGCGCGCGGCGGGCGATTTTTTGCACACGCCGACCGCGATCGGCGGAAGAACACCCGCCGTGGTTGATTCACATGCTCACCGCCAACGGCGTGGCGGTTGGCGAGGCGTCGTTTGAAACCGACCGCATGAAATTCATCGGCCGAGGACGAACGTTAGCAGCGCCCGCCGCGTTCGATCGCCAAGCCGCGCTTTCTAACAGTGAGGGCTCCACGCTCGATCCGGTGGTTTGCATTCGGCACACGATGTTGTTGCAACCCAACGAAACCGTGATCGTCGACGTCGTGACCGGTGTTGGCGAGACGCGCGCATCAATTGATGCTCTGGCGGAAAAATATAGCGATCCGAAACTGGCGGAGCGCGTCTTCGAACTTGCCTGGACGCGCGGTCCAATCATGCTGCAACAACTCAACGCTTCGCAAGCCGACGCACAGGCGTACGGGCGGCTGGCCGGTTCCATTATCTATACCTCGGCGCTGCGGAGGGCAAAAGCCAGCGTGCTGTTACGTAATCGCCGCGGTCAGTCGGGCCTATGGAGTTACGGAATCTCCGGTGATCTACCGATTGTGCTGGTGCGAATCCGCGATCCAGAGCGAATCGAACTCGTGCGGCAGGCCGTGCAAGCGCATGCCTATTGGCGGATGAAAGGCCTCAGCGTCGATTTGGTGATTTGGAACGAAGACGACTCGGTTTATCGCCAGGCGCTGCAAGATTCCATCATGGACGTCGTCGCTGCCAGCCCAGAATCCGCGCTGGTCGATCGGCCCGGTGGAATCTTCGTGCGCCGTGGCGAGCAGATGTCGGAAGAAGATCGGCTGCTGTTGCAAACCGTGGCGCGGGTGATTCTGCTTGACGACGCCGGCACACTCATCGAACAGGTCGAACGCCGCGCTCGGCCGGATATCGCAATTCCGCCGCTCAAAATCGCCAAGCGCCGGCCAGAAACCGTCGTCACCGCCGGACCGCCGCAACGCGATCTGGTGTTTTTTAACGGGCTGGGCGGTTTCAGCCGCGACGGCCGCGAATATGTGATCATTCTCGACTCGAAATCCGCCACGCCCGCCCCGTGGTGCAACGTGATTGCCAATTCGCAGATCGGGACGGTCGTATCGGAAAGCGGCAGCGCGTATACCTGGGCCGAAAACAGTCACGAGTTTCGGCTGACGCCGTGGACCAACGATCCGGTTACCGATACATGCGGCGAAGCAATTTACTTGCGAGATGAAGAGAGCGGCCAGTTCTGGTCGCCTTCGCCGCTGCCAGCCCGCGGCTCAAATATTTACACCACCCGGCATGGTTTCGGCTACAGCATCTTCGATTATTCGGAAGACGGCATCGTGACCGAACTGTGCATCTACGTGGCCACTGATGCGGCGGTCAAGTTCGCTCGGCTCAAGATTAGCAATCGTTCCGGGCGTACGCGTCAACTTTCCGTCACCGGTTATTGGGAGTGGGTGCTTGGCGAGCTACGTAGCAAATCGCTCACGCACGTCACGACCGAAGTCGATCCGGCCACCGGCGCGATCTTCGCGCGTAACCCGTACAGCCCGGAGTTTGGCGATCGCATTGCGTTTGTGGATTGCAGCGAGTCGACTCGTACGGTCACCGGCGATCGCGGCGAATTTCTTGGTCGCAATGGCAGCCCTGCCAATCCGGCAGCTATGCGGCGGACGCGGCTTTCGAACCGCGTCGGCGCGGGCCTCGATCCGTGCGCGGCAATCCAAGCGCCGTTTACGCTGGACGATCGGCAAGAGAAAATCGTTGTGTTCACGATGGGTGCGGCAACTGGCGAAGATGATGCACGGCGGCTGGTGCAGCGATTTCGCGGCGAAGGCAACGCGCAACGCGCGCTGGAGGGCGTGTGGCATTATTGGAGCCAATCGCTGGGCGCGGTGTACGTCGAAACGCCCGATCCGGCTGTCAATTTCCTGGCTAACGGCTGGCTGGTTTATCAAACGCTCGCTTGTCGGATGTGGGCCCGCACCGGCTTTTATCAGTCCGGTGGCGCGTACGGCTTCCGCGACCAACTGCAAGATGCCATGGCGCTGATTCATGCGGAGCCCGGCTTGCTCCGAGAGCATTTGCAGCGCGCGGCCTCACGACAGTTTCGCGAGGGCGACGTGCAGCATTGGTGGCATCCCCCGGCCGGTCGCGGCGTGCGGACGCATTTTTCGGACGACTATCTCTGGCTGCCGCTGGCCATCTGCCGATACGTTCAGATGACCGGTGATACTGGACTTCTGGAAGAACGTGTGCCATTTTTGAATTCGCGCGAGTTGCGCGCCGATGAAGAAGCGAATTACGACCTGCCGCAGATCTCCGACGACGTCGGTTCGCTCTACGATCACGCCGTGCGCGCGGTCGATCATGCGTTGCGATTCGGCACGCACGGCCTGCCGCTGATGGGCTGCGGCGATTGGAATGACGGCATGAACCTCGTCGGGCAGCACGGAAAAGGCGAGAGCGTCTGGCTGGGCTTCTTCTTATACGATCTGCTCAATCAGTTTGCCGCGCTCGCCCGGCAGCGCGGCGATGCGGCGACAGCAGACCGGTACATTGTCGAGGCTGGCCGGCTGCGCGGAAATATCGAGCACGAAGCCTGGGATGGCCAATGGTATCGGCGCGCGTATTTCGACGACGGCACGCCGCTGGGATCAAAGGATAATGTCGAGTGCCAGATCGATTCGCTGTCGCAAAGCTGGTCGGTCCTGTCCGGCGCAGGCACTAAGGAACGCTCGCAAATCGCCATGGAGAGCGTCAATCGCCGCTTGGTACGCCGCGACGATCAATTGATTCAACTGCTCGATCCACCCTTCGATCATTCGGATCTCAACCCAGGCTACATCAAAGGTTATGTGCCTGGCGTACGCGAAAACGGTGGACAATACACGCACGGCGCCATCTGGACGGTAATGGCCTTCGCCGAAATGGGCGCCATTGAGCGGGCCTGGGAGCTGTTTGCAATGATTAACCCCGTGAACCACGGAGCGACATCTGCCGCGATCGACACCTATCGCGTTGAGCCGTACGTTGTCGCAGCCGACGTTTACGGCGAGGCGCCGCATATTGGGCGCGGCGGCTGGACCTGGTACACCGGCTCGGCCGGCTGGATGTATCGGCTCATCACCGAATCGCTGTTAGGTCTGCAACTGGACGTGAATAAACTTCGTTTTGCGCCCCGCCCGCCCAAGAGTTGGCCTTCCTACAAAATTCACTATCGCTATCGCGAAACGTTCTATCACATTCTGATTCGCAATGGCGGCGATGGCGCCACGGTCAAACGACTGGTGCTTGATGGCGTAAACCAATCCGAACATGTGGTCCCGTTGGTTGACGACCGCAAAAATCATGAGGTCGAAATCGATCTCGGCTAGCTCAGGCTTCGTATAACCGACAGTCGCCCAGTCGCCGGTCACGGCAATTTCAACGACGGACTCAGACCGATCCCGTCGATGGTTCGGGCAACCGCAGTTGGCATTTGCTGACATCGCTTCGGCATGGCATGGCAATTGCATCGCTTCTCAGCAAATCGGGTGCCCTATTGCGGCATAAAATTGGTTTGAATAGTCGCGGCCTTGAAAATCGAATCCGCAGCGATTTGTTCAAGAGTGCCTTATAATTAGGAAGAGCCGTAGAGAAAATGCTTCGCGAACAGGCAATCAATTTCAACGGGCGGGTAGGTGCGCCAATGTCCGAGACGACTCTTCGTGTGCTGATTGTTGACGACTACCGGGACGGCGCTGACGCACTCGGGTTGCTCATTGAAGAGCTTGGTCATCAAGTTCTGGTGACCTACAGCGGCAGGCAGGCGTTAACCGCCGCGGAAACGTTTCCGGCCGACCTCGTGCTCGCGGATTTGGCCATGCCGGATCTCGACGGTTTGACACTCATCAAGCGCTATCGCCGGACGATCTTTGCGAGGGCGAAAGTCATTGCAATAACTGGGCACAAAAGTGAAGATCGCGTCGCCTTAGCACTGGACGCCGGATTCGACCGAGTGCTCTATAAGCCCGTTGGCGTGGCAGCTTTAAATGCCCTGCTGGCAAGCTTCGCCACGGCCGGCTCCGATCGACAGGGCAGCTAAGCGGCCGTTTCTTCCCGGCTGGCAAACTTCTGATAAGTGCGACTGTTTCGATCGCACGTCAATTTTCCTTGTCAGCACATCGGTTGCTCGACAAGCAAATCTTCCACGGCGCTTTGCTCGCCTGATGCCACGAGTTCCGCAAAGAGTCCGCCCCGATCGACGAGCGTTTCGTAATCGCCCACTTCAACGATTCGGCCATTCTCAAACACCAGGATGCGGTCGCAGTCGCGGAGCGTCGTCAACCGGTGAGCCACCATAATGGTTGTGCGATCCTGATTCAGAACGCCCAGCGCACGCTGCACGTTGCGCTCGCTGATGTTATCGAGCGCGCTGGTCGCCTCATCTAAAACCAACAGCGGCGCCTGCTTCAAAAGAATTCGCGCAATGGCGATCCGCTGACGCTGCCCTCCGGAGAGATTTTGCCCTCGTTCCGTGACCGGCGTCTCGTAACCCAGCGGCATGGATTCGATATCGTCTTTGAGATTGGCCATTTCAACGGCGCGACAGATCGCCTCGTGGTCGAGCTCACCGTTACCGTACGAGATGTTGTCGCGGATCGTCCCAGAAAAAATGAACGGATTCTGTCCTACGTAGCCCACGAGCTGGGCAATTTCCGGACGGCCGATGTCGTCCAAGGGCACGCCGCCGACTAAGATGCGGCCATTTTTTGGATGCAGTGTGCGGAGCAGGGCTTTGATCCATGTCGACTTTCCTGAGCCCGAACGGCCAGCGACGCCGATGGTTTCGCCGTGATTGATTTGCAAGCAAATCCCGTTTAATCCGCTGCGTTTAACACCGCCAGCGGTCACGTAATCGAAGGCGAGATCTTCAACAGTGATCGCCGCGTCGCCGCAATTCAAACGGGCCGCCGCGCCGACCGGCGTGTTAAAGGCGCGATCCACCGGCGTGTTTAACATTTCCACCAGATCGGCCAGGCAGAGGCTTGCCTCATGGCCTTCATCAATCACGCGATGTATTTCATTCAGCGGCGCCATCACGCTGGTAAATAACACGGAGAAAGTTAATATGTCGCCAAAGCTAATCTCGCGATGGACGGCGTAGTAAGTCGCCAATCCCAGCACGGCGATATGAAAAAAACCTTCGTTCAGCGCCTTGGCGCAGCCGAACAGTGACATTGCAAAATGATGTTTGACTTCGCGACGCCGACGCGTTTCGGCAGCCTGCGAAAGCCGGCGCATCTCTTGCGGCAACGTGTGGGCGACGCGGATGTATTCCGCGCCGCTGAGTTGCTCGACAACAATCCCATCAATCTCCTCGCAATCGCGCATCAGATCGAGCCGCACGCCTTTTTGAGACGCTAATTGACGCATCGTCAGATAGACGGATAGCGGAATCACTCCGGCCATCACCACGCCAAAAATCGGTTGCTTAAACATGGTTGCAAACAGCGCGAACACGCCCGTCGCCAGGGCAGGCAAACAGTCGAGAAACATCAGTCGCACGAACCGCACGAAACCATCGACGCTGCGGAAGATCTTGCCGTGCAACGTGCCAATCCGTTCCTGCGACAGCAAATTCAGGTCGATTTTCATTAGGTGATCAACGGTCTTCGTCTGCATCTCGCAACTGATGCCACCGCAACTATCAGTCACGAGCTTCCGCCGCAGGACGCCCAGCAGTTCGCGGAACAGATAAATTGCCGCAATCAATAGCAGCACTTTGCCAGCGCCAAAATAGAGACTCTGCGTCGTCGATTGCGCCTCTAAGCCCGCATGAATGCCATCGACCAGCCGGCCCAACAGCAATGCCAATCCTGTATTACCACCACTGATAATCATCACCACGAACATCGCCGCCAGCAGGGCGCGTTTATGTTCACCGGAGACCAGTTTCCACACCTGCCCCCCGCGTTCGAGCAGTCGTCGCGATTCGACAAACAAACCGACCGGCGACGAAATTTTCTGAGCATTTTGCATTGTCATTTGCCTTTTAACAGCCCTTCTCGCGCCGTGCGTCAATCGTGATGCAGCTCAAAGATGCCCCCTGCTAAGCAATCCGCGTGCCGCTACAATCTGGCTACTTGGTTGGGTAAGGTCTTCCCGACTGTTGCCGTTCCGGCATCAACTTAGGATCAACTGCCACCTGAGGGTGCCGAATCGTTGCGGGGGCGTTCACCGCTCGCAGGCAATGCTGTCCGGCAACACGCAGCGTTCCGGTGCAATTTGACGGCGGTTCATCACTCGCTTCTGAGTCGGAAGTCCATTGAAATCTTCCTACGACTTCGACATTGGCCTTCAATCAAGTCTCGGGTGGCTTGCGATTCTCCCGGCGAGCGGTCACGATAACCGTCGAGCGTTAAATACGCGTTTTCAATTCATTGGTTTTCGTGGAGAGCAGCCCAATGTCCCCACACGATTTCATGAACAGGCGGCAAGTGATTGCGGCGGCGGCAGTTGCCGGTGCGGTTTGCATCGGCGGCAAGGCGCTGCTGGCCGATGAACAAGCGAGCACTGTTCAGCACGATGACGATTACAAAATCGCCAACGGCCGGATCAAGCAATCAATCTGCAAATGGTGCTTCGATGGCCTGACGCTGGATGAATTGGCCGCTGGAGCGGTCAAAATGGGCTACCAGAGCATCGAACTTTGCCCACCCGCCGATTGGCCAACTCTGAAAAAGCATGGTCTGATTTGCGCCATCAGCAACAGCCATGGGTTTGTCAAAGGCTTGGCGCATACCGAAGATCACTACGAGTGCCTTGCCAAATTGCGAGAGAGCATCGACGCCACTAGCGCGGCTGGCTTTCCGAACGTCATCACGTTTTCTGGCATGCGCCGCGGGATTACTGACGAAGACGGCAAGGAGAATATGATCGCTGGCGTCAAGAAGATCATCGGCCACGCCGAAAAAAAGAACGTTACGCTTTGCTTGGAGATGCTCAACTCGCGTGTGCCCATCGCTATGAAAGGGCATCCCGACTACATGTGCGACAAGATCGAGTGGGCAGTCGACATCTGCCGCCGCGTGGGCAGCGAGCGGATGAAGATTCTGTTCGATATCTACCATGTGCAGATCATGCAGGGAGATATCATTGCCCGCATCAATAAATATCATGAGTTCATCGGCCATTACCACACCGCCGGCGTGCCAGGGCGAAACGAAATTGACCAGAGCCAAGAAATCAGCTATCCCGCGATCATGAAGGCGATTGTGGCCACCGGCTACAAAGGCTACGTCGGGCAGGAATTCATTCCCACTCGTCCGGAGAAGTTGGCAACTCTGGCGCAAGCGGCCCGCATTTGCGACGTGTAGTGGGCGCCGGGAATGTCGTCCGGCGTTCACCGCGAAGAATTTGTACGGGGTCGTAAAAAACCCTCGAAAGCCCGGCAAATCAGCAGGACGCCGAACTGCCGCGATGCGATAATGGCTGAGTAGGGTTCAATCCCTTGAGTATCCGACCGAGAATCTCGCCCAAGTTCGCACGCTAGCCGGCAAAGCGGCGAATGCGTAAGTGACTGCAATTGCTGGCTTTAACGCATCGATCTGCGATTGCTGGCCGGTCGCGTTGCGAATCATAAGCTGCCCCGCAACGGGAATTGACGGAAATGTAACTCACAGCCGCCCTGCTGCGGCGTTTAGATTCTTGGAGTGCCGCAGTGTTGGCCAATGGCGATGGTAACGCGAACGAGTCGGATCGGGACTCGCCCGATGCGTCTAGTAACTCGACGACGAATTTCGCCGAGTTGGTGGAACAGCATTGGTCGGCCGTTTATCGCCTGTTGTACAACCTGTGCGGCAGCGCCCATGACACGGAGGATTTAACGCAAGAAACGTTTTTGCGTGCCCTGAATCGATTGGATTCGTTTCAGCCTGGAACGAAAATGCGTGCCTGGCTGCTGCGGATTGCCACGAATGCCTGGTTTGATGTGCGGCGGAAACGGCAGCGAGTGACCATGCAAGCGCTGGATGTTGAACCATCGGAAGCGGAGCAATCGGTCGAAGAGCGGTTGGCAACCGCTGAGCAAGCGGCGCTGCTGCGGATGGCAATGCAAGATTTGCCGGATGTGACGCGGATGGTCTTTCACTTGCGCGTGACGGAAGAATTGAGTTTTGCGGAAATCGGCGAGATGGCCGGTGTGAGCGAAGAAGCGGCGCGCTGGCATATGCACCAGGCGCGGACCAGACTTTTACGGCGGATGACCAAAGAATCGGTGAAGCGCGGCCCCTGAGGCTTGCTTGCTGACTTTGGACTCGAAGTCTTGTTTTTTTGGCCAAAGCGGCGCGTGGTGAACGATGAACTGCACTGAAATCCAAAACTGGTTGTTGTCTGCGGACGATCGCGAATTGGCTCGTGCCGATCACACGGCGCAGTCGACGGTCGACCAGCATCTCGCCGGCTGCTACGATTGTCGCCAGGTGGCGGACGACTTGCGTCAATTGGAAGCCCAGTGGCGGTCGTTGCCTTTGCCGCCGGAAGCTTCGGCCGCCAAGACGAGATTCTTGATGCGATTGGCAGATCAACAGCTTTTGCCGATCGCGGCGCGCGTTGCCGCCAGCGACGTCAACAGTTCAGGGCGTGTGCGCGTCCGCTCTCAACCGCTCGCGGGTGGTTTGCGCTGGGCGCTGGCCGCCAGTCTGCTATTAGCCTGTGGCGGATTGATCTACCAATTTGGCCCTTCGAGCGAAGCACAAGCCGCGCCGGATGTGGTGCAGCGGATGATCGATTGGCACCTGGAATTGAGTGCAGCGGACGCCGATCAGCGGCAGGAAATTTTCGATCAACGGGCCATTCAATTCACTCAGGCGCTAGACGAAGACCAGCTTCCGGCCGACGATGCGGAACTGGGTCGTAAACTCCTGGACGAAGCGCAGTGGCTGGTCAAAAACGTAGACCCGCTGGCTGAAGCATCGCACTTCAGCAAATTGGCCGACCGCATGCTAGGGCGGTTGAGTCAGGAGTCTGCTCAGAAGCACGCCGGCAAACTCGCCAAGGTGGCACGTGAGTACAGCAAGGCCGAGGATGCCGTGCGAGAGAATTTGCATAAACTTGAGTTGGACGGAAAAGTGGTCGACGCGCGGCTCGAGCCGATTCACGATCGCCAACTGCGGCGAAAATCCGCGCTCACAGTGCTGGTCGATTCGATGCCATCGAGTTCGCAGAAAGCCGTTAAAGCTGCCCTCGATCCGACAGCCAAGCCAATTCATAAAGGCGGCAAGCATCGGAATCGCGACAAACGCGAACTACCGATCTAACATCGCGGCACGGCTGGCGCCCGCAATTTTCTAGCGATTACGACCGTCGCGATCCGCCGGCCATTACGGCCCCGCCGGAAGTAAGTGTAGCGCCACCGGCGAGCCGCGCAATCAATTGTTCGAGCACCAGTCGCGATGGCGCGCGGCTCGCGCCCTTCAGCGCAAGATCGGCATCTAACAGCCAACGATAGAATTGCCGGCAGCGTTCGCGACCGAGTTGCCGTAATTGCCGTTCGGCCGGCTCCAAAGCACCGGGATAATTGCGAACGCCTGCCGCCACCAGCGCGTCGCGGGGCGAAAGCCGCTGGCCCTCGGCATCCGCAAAATCGATCAATCGCGTGGCGGCGGCGTACTGGCGCATGCGAAAGCCAAGTTGCCCTAGCAGGGCGACCGGTTGTTCGCCGGCCAGTAACAGTCGATCGAGCTGCCGCAGCGCTTCACCGGCTTTGCCGTCGAACGCGCGGTCGATCATTTCCCAACCGGTTTTCGCCCGCCAACCACCGGCGTTTTCGTCAACCAATTTGCGCGTGATCGCGGCACCCTCGCCCGCGATCAGCGCCAGTTTGGCAACTTCCGAATCGAGCAAACCGACTTCGTCTCCCAGCATTTCTTGCAAGCGATCCAGCGCTTCGGTCTCCAACCGTGCCCGATGCACCGTTTTAGCGCGGGCGATGATCCACTTGGAAAATCGCGACTGCCAGGCGCTGCGTTCGGCCGGTTTTTCTGGCACGCGAAAATCAATCTGTAATCCGCCAGCCGCCACCGCTTTGTAGAGCTTCGTTGTCGCCGGCCATGTTTTGACGTCCAGCAGCAGCACGCCGCTGGGGCTCGGACGGGCCAGGTAATCTTCCAGCTCAGGCCGATTCTTCGACACGAAATCGTCGGCGTCGCTGACGATTACCAGTCGCCTTCCCGGCCCAAACAGCGCGACCGTGGACAGTTCGTCTTTGACATCGCGCAGCGAAGTTTCGTCGCCATCGAGTTGCGTCAGCGACAATTCCGCGTCGGCCGCGTCGTCGCCCAGCACCGCGCGACGAATTTCCATCACGCCCAGCCGCTTCAGATAGGGCTCGTCGCCAAACAGCACGCACACACTTTGCGGCG
Organism: Pirellulales bacterium; assembly: GCA_038205115.1. Classification (GTDB taxonomy): domain Bacteria; phylum Planctomycetota; class Planctomycetia; order Pirellulales; family JBBRCE01; genus JBBRCE01. Next base: position 8,335 of record JBBRCE010000028.1, on the reverse strand, counting down.
CATGTGCAGCCGGATCAGCCAGAAATTCAAAGCCAGTAAGCGGTTTGGCGGCAGCCATCGAAATCGTCAACGGAAGTGTGATTTGGAAATTCCCACGGCCAACTGTCATCCAGAATAACAGCCGCTCGCTGCCGGCGGCAGTGGCCAAAACGCGGATTGGGCTCGACCGTTCCTCAGCCCGATGGCAGCAGCCAAGCGACTCAACTATACTGGCGGGGCAATGAACGTAGACCTCGAGACTCGGATATGACGCCCCTGCTGCTGGCAGTCGCCCTACTGACGCAACCGGCGAATCAAGCCGCCGCCAAGCCGATTTCGATTGGCATGGTACTGGAGGCGACAGGCACGGTCGAGCGCAAAGCTGCCGACGGAAAAACGCATTCGCTGCAGCCGCTGGACCGCGTTTTTGCTGGCGACGAAATAAAGACCGGCGTCAATGCGGAAGCCTTGATCGTGCTCTTCAATGACGATCATCGCGAACGGCTCAAGCCCTCTTCCATCGCGACATTGCAACGCGACGGTTTGCAGCCCGCCACGGCGCGCGAGTCGATCGCTTCGCCAAGCAAGGCCAGCAAGCTGGTGGCAGACGAACTCAAAATCAAGAGCGACGGGCGCGCCGCGGTCTTCCTGCTGCGAGGCACTTCGGACACCGACAAAAGCCAACCGCCGCGCGTCACGCCCATCCGCGGCTCAACCGTCGTTTCGACCCGGCCCAGTTTGGAATGGGCCGCCACCGCAGGCGCAACGAGCTACACGGTGGAGCTACAAGCCGCAGGTTCGAATCGGCGCATCTTTTCGCAGCGTACCGCAGCGACGCGCTGCGATTTTCCCGCCGCCAGCGATGAATTGAAACGCGGCCGCAGCTTTCGTTGGATCGTGCAGCCCGCAGGCGCGGATGGCTTGCAGCCCACCGAAAGCGAGTTTAGCGTGACCTCGGCTGCCGACGCGGAGCGTTTGCAGTCCGCGAGCGAATTGGCCAAGAGCGCCAGCCTAGCCGACCTGATGTTGGCAGCCGCGGCGTTCGAAGATTGCGGCGACTACGACGCGGCCTTGCACCTCTTCGAACAACTGGCAAAACTCCAGCCTAAGCAGCAGGCGTTTCCGGTTCGGCTGGCGCATTATTATCGCCTTGGCGGGCACGCTGCCGAGGCAGAAAAAGCCCTGCAATCGGCCCAAGCGCTCGGCTATCGGCCGCCGGCGGATTAAGACCGTCCGCCATCCTCAAAACGGCGCCATCAAAATCGGAACATTATTGCCCGCCAACCGTTCGGCGGCCGATCGAGTGATACGTAAAGCCCTGCGAATGCATTTCGTCGGGTGAGTATAGATTGCGGCCATCGAAGATCACCGGCGCGCGCATCAATCGCTTGATTTCGTCGAAATCCGGATTCCGGAATTCGCCCCACTCGGTCACAATCGCCAAGGCGTCGGCATCATGTAGTGCGTCGAACGGCAGTTGCGCGTAGTGCAATCGACCGCCATATAAGGCGCGGACATTTTCAATCGCTTCCGGATCGTGAACACTGACGGCCGCGCCTAAGGCCAGCAGCGTATCGATCAGCACCAGCGATGGCGCATCGCGGATGTCGTCGGTCTTAGGTTTGAAAGAAAGCCCCCAAACGGCGATCCGTTTGCCGGACAAATCACCAGCGAAGTGCCGCACGATTTTTTCGCCCAGCACGCTTTTTTGGCGAGTATTGACTTCGTCAACCGCATCCAGAATTTGCGGGTGCATGCCCACTTGGCGGGCCATCGCGGAGAGCGCCTTAACGTCCTTCGGAAAACAACTGCCGCCGTAACCTGCGCCCGGAAACAAAAAGGCGAAGCCAATTCGGCTATCGTGGCCGATGCCGCGGCGGACGTCGTCGATATTGGCGTCCATCCGTTCACACAGGTTTGCGACTTCGTTGATGAAGCTAATTTTTGTCGAGAGCAGCGCGTTGGCCACATACTTAGTCATCTCGGCGCTTTCGGGCGACATGATCAAAAATGGCTTCTCGGTCCGCAAAAAGGGCGAGTACAAATGCTGCAGCGTTTCGCCGGTCTGTTCTTCACGCACACCAACCACGACGCGGTCGGGTTTCATGAAGTCGTCGATTGCCGCGCCTTCTTTAAGAAACTCGGGATTGCTGGCCACAAAACAATCTCGCCCGGTAATCTCTTTCAGACGGCGATAAATGGCCGAATTCGTGCCCACCGGCACCGTGCTCTTGGTGATCACAATGGCTTTGGGCGAGAGATGCGGCGCCACGGCGTCGACCACGGCCCACAGGCTGCGCAGATCGGCCGAGCCGTCGGCGGCGGGCGGCGTGCCCACCGCCAAAAAAACTAACCGCGCGGTTTTGACGGCCTCGCCGGTGTCGGTGGTAAAATGCAGGCGCCGTGCGTCGCGGTTGCGTGTCACCAACTCGGCCAGACCCGGTTCGTAGATTGGCACTTCGCCCTGCCGCAGCATTTCGATCTTGCGGGGATCAATGTCCACGCAGATCACGTCGTTACCGCTTTCGGCCAGGCAGGTGCCCGTCACCAGCCCCACGTAACCGGTTCCAATGACCGCAATTTTCATCCGTTTCCACTCCGCAAGAATCTGACCGGCGGACTTTCGCCGCCACACGTTCGCCAATCGCCAAACAGGCTAGCGACGGGCAATTTCGTCTTTAACCCGCTGCAAATCCGCATCCACCATCATCGCAACCAACTGTTCGAAACTGACAGTTGGCGCCCAACCTAATTTTTTCCGCGCCTTGGTCGAATCGCCGCACAGCGCGTTAACGTCGGCCGGGCGGAACAACTCGGGATCGACGACAACGTACTGCCGCCAATCGAGCCCCACTCGGGCAAACGCCAATTCAACCAGTTCGCGCACCGAGTGTTTGACGCCGGTGCCGATCACGTAGTCGTCCGGTTCGTTTTGCTGCAACATCAACCACATGGCGCGGACGTAATCGCCGGCGTAGCCCCAGTCGCGCTGCGCGTCGAGGTTGCCGAGCTTGAGTTTGTCTTGCACGCCTAGCTTGATGCGGGCCACGGCTTCCGTCACTTTGCGCGAAAGAAACTCGCGGCCGCGCAACGGCGACTCATGGTTGAACAGAATGCCAGAGCAGCAATACATCCCGTAGCTCTCACGGTAATTGATGGTGATCCAATGACCGTAAACTTTGGCCACGCCATAAGGGCTGCGAGGCCAGAACGGCGTTTGCTCGGTTTGTGGCTCTTCCATCGCGCGGCCAAACATTTCGCTGCTGCTGGCCTGATAAAAGCGAATGCTCGGATCGACCAACCGAATGGCTTCCAGCACGCGCGTTACGCCCAACGCCGTGAACTCGCCCGTCAACAGCGGTTGCGTCCAACTCGTGGGCACAAAACTTTGCGCTGCCAAATTGTAAACTTCGTGCGGCCGAACATGCTCCACCACCGTGATGATCGAAAGCTGGTCCAGCAGGTCCGCCTGATGCAAATGCACCCGGTCGCGCAGTTGCTCGATGCGCTCGTAGGTTTCGTTGCTCGCACGACGGACCATGCCGTGAACTTCATAGCCGCGACCCAGCAGGAATTCTGCCAGATACGAGCCAACCTGGCCGGTGATCCCGGTGATGAGTGCTCGGCGCGCGGTGGTCATGACGGTTGCAGGTGGTCAAAAAAAATGGATGGTCGGCAGCGCCCAACGCCGCCAAACCATCCAGTTTAATTCAAACCGAGTTCCCGAATAGCCTGCCGCCCGCCGAAATCCGCGGCAAATCGGCCGCAGCAATCGTTATGATCGGCATCCGCTGACGAGGAATTACTTCTTGGTCACGCGACCGGTTTTTTCCAGGTAGGCGATGACTTGCTCGGCTAACGTTTCGGCGTCGTGAGTGCCGGCATCGAGTATCAACTCGGGCTTTTCCGGCGCTTCGTACGGATCGTCAATGCCGGTGAAACCTTTCAATTCGCCTGCGCGGGCTTTCTTATACAAGCCCTTGGGATCGCGCTTTTCGCAAACTTCCAGCGGCGCGTCGACCAACACTTCGACAAAATCGCCCGGCTTGAGTTTGGCGCGAATCGCATCGCGATCTTTGCGGTACGGGCTGATAAAGGCCGTCAACGCAATCGCGCCGGACGAAGCAAATAAGTCAGCCACGGCGCCAATCCGCCGAATGTTTTCTTCGCGATCTTGGGCGGAGAACCCCAGTCCAAACCGCTTGGCGAACTCTTCGCCATGCCGCTCTTTCAGTCCGCCCGGCGCGGCGTTCAGCCCAAGGCGGACATTATCGCCATCCAACACAAAACTATGGACGCCGCGGCTGTGCAGCTTGTGATCGACCAGGTTCGCCACGGTACTCTTGCCGCAGGCGCTCAGACCGGTGAACCAGATCACGCAACCCTTGTGACCGTTGAGCTTTTCGCGCTCGTCGCGACCGACACTGTGCTCATGCCAATGCAGGTGAACTTTCTCTTCAGACATTTCGCTGAACTCCTTCCCACAAAACAAATTAGGCCGGCTGTAGCCGAGATTGAAACCGTAAAACATAGCAGTAAACCGCCGCATTCGCCAGCGGCGCGCACGGACGACGTACGAGCCCGCAGCCTGCCGGTGGCGGTCAACCGCACCCCCCCTGCATTGTTATCTGGGGGGAACTCATGAGTAGCGGCCGTGTTATGATAAGGGCCACTGTTCCTCAGCCTCCGCGACGCGAACCCATGGAGCGCACCATGACGATTAAAATTCTATTTGCCGATGACCACGAAGTTGTCCGTGCAGGCCTGAAAAGTATGTTGGCCAGCACCGACATTAAAATCGTTGCCGACGTCGCCAGTGGCGAACTGTTGCTCAAAGCGCTCGGCAAACATAAGCCGAACCTCGTGTTGCTGGACGTACGTATGGCTGAAGGCGACGGCCTCAACACGCTGGGGCGCATCAAGCTCGATCGGCCGGATTTGCCGATCTTGATGTTGTCGTCGTACGACAATCCCACCTATGTTGCCCGCGCGGTCGCGCTGGGCGCCAGCGGCTACGTGCTCAAAGGCGCTGGCAAAGACAAGCTGGTCGACTCCATTCGAAAAGCGGCTTCTGGCCAATTGGTTTGGACGCGTGAAGAACTCCGCCGCGTGACCGGCGCGCTCGCCACCCCGCGATTGAACAGCGACGTTGAAGTGCCACTTACTCAGCGAGAAAGCGAAGTTCTGCGCCAGCTCACGCAAGGTTCCACCAACAAGCAAATTGCTATCGAACTCAGTATCAGTTACGAAACGGTGAAGGAACACGTCCAACACGTACTGCGTAAGATTGGCGTTACCGATCGCACGCAGGCCGCGGTTTGGGCGGTCAGAAAGGGCCTGACCTAATCGTGGCGCAAGTTGACCGTAGAGATGTCTAAACCCAGCGACGTCCGTATCCGTTCGGTCCGCACTTGGACCGAACTGTTCGATTACCGCGCGCCCATGAAATTTGGTGGCCGCGTGGTCCGCGAAGTCGTGATGCGGCACGTCGAAATCGCTGTCGAAACGCGCACGGGCCGCCGCGCGGTCGGTAGCGGGTCGATGCCGGTTGGCAATATCTGGGCTTGGCCGAGTCAGCAACTCGACGCTTCCACCACGTTGCAGCAAATGCTTGACTTTGGCCAATCGTGCTGCCAACTGAGCGAGAAGTCGACCTTCTTTGCGCATCCGTTGGAAATCGCCCACGATCTTTGGCCAGAGTTTCACGACGCCGCTCCAATCGACGTTGACGGTACCGGAGAAGGCATGCCAGCGCTGGCCCAGCGCGTGGCCGTCAGCCCGTGGGAAGCCGCACTGTTCGACGCTCAAGGCAAAGCGCTGGGCGCCAACAGCTACAACTTGCTGAGCGAGGAGTTTCTGAATCGCGATTTGTCGGCCTACCTTTCGCCCGCTTTTATTGGCGAATATCTCGATCGCTACACGCTCCGCACGCCGCAACCGCGGATGCCGCTTTATCACTTGGTCGGCGCGCTCGATCCGCTCACGGACGCGGACATTACACAACCCATCGCCGATGGCCTACCGGAAACGCTCGCGCAGTGGATCGTGGCCGATGGCTTGACGCATCTGAAAATCAAACTTAACGGCGACGATCTGCGCTGGGATGTTTTGCGCGTGGCCGATATCGAGACGTTGGTGACGCAACTCCAAGCGCGTGGCGATCAGGCGATCGAGATTTCCAGCTACAGTTTGGATTTTAACGAGCGTTGCCCCAACGTCGATTACGTGCTGGACTTCCTCGGCGGTCTGCGCGAAGCCGCGCCCGGCGCTCTGAATCGCGTGCAATACATTGAGCAGCCCACGCACCGCGATCTGCGGGCAAATCCCGAAAATCGCATGCACCGCGCGGCGGCTATCAAACCGGTAGTGATCGACGAATCGCTCATCGATTTCGAAAGCCTGCTGCTGTGTCGCGAGCTTGGCTACTCGGGCGTCGCGTTAAAAGCCTGCAAGGGGCAAAGCGAGTCGCTGCTGATGGGCGCGGCCGCCCAGAAGTTTGGCCTGTTTCTGAGCGTGCAAGATTTGACCTGCCCCGGCGGATCGTTTCTGCATTCGGCCAGTCTGGCGGCGCGAATTCCCACCGTTGCCGCCATTGAAGGCAACGGTCGCCAGTATTGCCCCGCTGGTAATTTAGGCTGGACGGATCGCTACCCAGGCGCCTTCCAAGTCCGCGCTGGCCAGATTGATACGAGCGACCTTACGTCCCCCGGCCTGTACTAGAATCGAATTGGCTTCCAATGGAAGCCGAATTGTCGAGTGATTAGGCAAGGCCGTGCGACATTTCTTCGCAGTCGCTCATTCAAGCGGGCACCGGTTCGCTCGCACGCGGCGAAAAACGTGGCTGCACGAGAATTGCCTAAACCCTTAATTTCAGCGGTTTTAGTCGCTACGCAGAGTGCCCGCCGCAGCCAAGCACTCAGGCGCGCGCGATCTGTTGGCACAGTCATTGCAACTGAAGGGGTCAGTGCCAAGACGGCCCAGCTTGGCGGACCCAAACAACGCATTACGAGCGAGATTTTAATAGTTCGCCACGGATTTCTAGCGTGGGCATTAACAGGTACGGTTACATGTCGGTTCTTCACGTTGACGATTCCGCAAACGATCGCGAGCTCGAGCATCGGATCAAAAATTATCTCACGAGCCGCAATGTGCCCGGACTACGACATCTGAATGTTGCGGTTGTGGAAGGGGTCGTGACCTTGCGAGGTCAAGTTTACACGTTTTATGAAAAACAGCTTTGTATCCAGTGCTGCCAGCGTGTTGCTGGCGTGCTGGGTTTGATAGACGAAGTTGGTGTGATAGCTGCCGCGCCCGGGGTCGCCGTTACTGCCTAACGCTCCTCCCTCACTCCCCGAGAGAGCGACCCCGGGCTTCTAATACTTGTGTGCATTCGGCGAGTTTTTCGAGCATGGACAGCTCGTCAGGCCGGAGATTGTTGGGTGCCACTGGCTACGTTCACCGCGACGGATCGTCGCGAATGAAGCCAGTGGCACCCATTTTTTACTGTGACGCGTCCACAGTTCCGCTCGCTCTAAACGGCATGCGCGACAGCACCTCTGTCAGGCCAGCGCCGCATTGTTTTTCATTATGAGCGGACAGCCTGAAAAAACGCCCGCCTGCGCGCCGCAGCATCGGCCACCAATTATTGAGATTTCGGCCCAGCATGCTTCCGAGATTTGATGCTTCGCCCTCGGCTTTCATGCCCGCTTCTTAACCGTGTCAAGCAAAAGCCCCTTAGCGTCAATGCCAGCGTCTGCCAAACTCTGGCGAGCGTCGATGAATTTCGAGTTCGGCAGAATCGTGATCCGATTCTCGGTCATCAGGCAATTGCCAACCTGAGCGTCGCTGCCGCACGTGAATCTGAGCGTCTCCAGGCGAGTCGTTCTTCCCATTTGCGACAACGCCATTGCGCCGAATATCAACTCGATTGGCCATTACTGGCGAAGCAAATCTACGCGACGAAAGTGGGTGCCTCAGCCAGCAAATTCGCGTTCAAATTGCGTCCACGCGTGTTGTCGCTGGCTGGTGATTCGCGTTGATGATTGGTGAGTCACGACGGCATATTCGGATTTTCGCCAACCGTTTCACTCACCCTGGATCGACCTGCAGTTTAAGAGGGCGTTTGTGAATAGCTAGCGTCGTGCGATTTGACGTCCTGGATATGATTTCCTAGGGACTGAAATTCTATTCCAGGAGGTTCTTGCCATGATGATACCCCTACGAGAGCGATCTCACGGATGACGAGTGGAACTTGATTCGTCCGCTGTTGCCGCGGCAACCGCCGTGGGGTCACGATCCAGTGATCGAGAAACGGGAGATTCTGAACGCGATTTTTTACCTCAACAGACATGGTTGC
>JBBRCE010000027.1:0-66132 GCA_038205115.1 Pirellulales bacterium | reverse complement strand
GGCCAGCACGTCCAGCGGATAGTTCACTGCATCGCCAGGCACCGCGATGCTGTCATTCACCGCGTCAGGCGGATCATTCACCGCCGGCGAGACGTGGATGACGACAATGTCCGCGTCCTGCCGGGCGGGCGGGAAGCCGCTGTTGCCCAGGTCCAGCACCGTGAAGATAAGGCCCGTATCCCCGTAGAAGTCGCGAGCCGGGGTGAAGCGCATCCCATCCAGCGCGGCATTGATGTTGGCCAGCGTGCCGCGGAATGTCATGCTGGCCGAGGCGTTGCCGCCCGCGGTAAACGACAAGCCTGCCACGCCGTTCAGCGTGAGTGTTCCGCTGCTGACTGACAGGGCGACTTGCTCTTGTCCACCGGCCGCGTCCACATCGCTGATGGAGATGGCGTTGCCGCTGGCGGCCGAAAAGACCAGCGTGGCGTCTTCGCTTGTGGTCTGCGACGCTGGCAGCGTTTGCGCGGGCGGATCGTTGACGGCGTTGATCGTCAGGTTCACCGATTTCGAATCGGTCTGCGCTCCGCCACTGCCGGTGTTGCCGAGGTCGTTGGCCGTAAGATTGAGCGTATCGCTGCCGTTGAAGTTGGCACCGGGCGTGTAAGTCAAACCGTCCAAGGCCGCATTAATATTGGCCAGTGTGCCGGTGAACGTCATGCTCGCAGTGCCGTTGGCGCCGGCGGTAATTGTGAGCCCTGTGGTGCTGGCCAAGGTCAACGTACCGCTCGACGCGCTGAGGCTCAATTGCTCGACCGCGCCGCCGGCGTCAACGTCGCTGACGGTGATGGCGTTTCCATTACCTGTGGAAAAGACGATCGAATTATCTTCGTTGGCGGTTTGCCCGCCGGGTACGCTCAACGCTGGCGGATCGTTCACGGCGGCGACGTTGATATTCACCGAGCCACTTGTACTTTTTGCGCCTCCGGAGCCACTGTTGCCTTGATCGTCCGTGCCGATATTCAAAACCGTTGCGCCGTTATAAGCAGCGGTTGGCGAATAGCGCAAGCCATTGAGCGCGGCGTTGATATTGGCCAGCGTGCCGGTAAAACTCACCGCACTGCTGCCATCGGCGCCGCTGGTGATTGTCAGACCGGTCGTGCCAGCCAATGTGAGCGTGCCGTTGGTCACATCAAGCGAGACTTGTTCCTGGCCGCCAGCGGCATCGACGTCAGAAATTGTGATGGCGTTGCCGTTGGCGACCGAAAAAATCAACGCGGTGTTTTCGTTGGTGGTTTGCGGTCCTGGCAACGATTGCACCGGTGTTTCGTTGACGTTGGTGACAATCACAAACAACGACTGGGTGTCGGTGAAAGTACCGTCCGACGCCCGAACGTTCACGTCGTAGATGTTATCGCCGTTGATGGCGTCAGTTGGATTTTCGTAGTTCGGCGCGGTGATGAAGCGTAGCGCACCGGTCGAGCTATCGATGGAAAATTTGGCGGCGTCGGCACCGCCGCTGATCGAGTAGGTGATCGTTTGGGCTGGTTGATCGGCATCCGTGGCTGTGACGGTCGTGACTGCGGTGCTGTTTTCGGGGATAGAAATACTCACGGTTCCGCCACCGCTTCCGCCATTGCTGGTGATGACCGGGGCGTTGTCGTTCGCAGGCGTGACGGTCACCGCAATGGCCTGGCTGTCGGTTGTCGAGCCATCGGAAACTTGCACGATCACGTCGTAAATATTATTCGCGCCGGCATCGGTGGGATTTTCGTAATCCGGCGCGGTAACGAAAGTCAACGCGCCGGTCGAACTGTCGATCGTGAACTTGGCGGCGTCCGCGCCGCCACTGATCGAATACGTAAGTGTCTGGGCAGGCAGGTCGGCATCTGTGGCCGTGACGGTAGTGACGGCCGTGCTGTTTTCCGCGACGTTGACGCTGGCCGATGCGCCGCCGCCATTGCTGGTAATGGTGGGTGCCGTGTTTACGTTGGTCGTGATGGTTTGCGAAAATTCCGATGTGTCGCCGCCATTGTCCAAGTCGGTTGCCGTCGCGCTGATTGCCGATCCACTGCCGCCGGAGTAACTGAATGTTGGGCTGAACGTGGCGTTACCGCTGCCATCGGTTGTGACGTTGACGAAACCGAGATAGGTTTTGCCTTCGCCGTAGCCGCTGGCATTTGCGGTGGGGCTGGCAAAGAACTCGATTCGAATATTGTGATTTGCGACCGAGTTGTAGTCGCCGTTGATTGTGATCGAACCGGCGCCGTCGTCGTTGACGGAAGTCAGCACGGGAAAGTTTTTGGTCGAATTCGCGCCGCTGTCGCCATCCAACGAATCGTTGGCGCTGACGCCATCGTTGTTCAGATCGATGCCTAGTCCGCTGTTGCTGTAGATCGAGTTGCCTTCGATCGAATCTCGGTTGGCGGCTCCGACGATCGTAATGCCATTGCCGCCCGTTGTGTTGGCGATGACGTTGCCCGCGCCGGCCGCGGTGCCGCCGATGGTATTGTCCGAGGCGTCGCTGATCCAGACGCCGGCTAAACCGTTGCCAATGGCGCCGGTGTTGGTTGCGTTGGTTCCGATCCGGTTGCCGGAAACCACGTTGCCCGTGGCACCGGCGTCGTGGATCCAAATTCCGTATCCGGAATTTCCGGAGATGACATTGGCATCAGCCGCCACGGTTCCGCCGATGGTGTTGTTGCTGACGTCGTCAATTTCGATTCCGCTGGCGCCGTTGGCCGACGCAGCGGCGCCAGCCGCGTTGAGGCCGATCCAGTTGCCGGCGATGGTATTGCCGCCGCTGCCCGAAAGGTAAATTCCATTGCCGCCAAAGCGATTGATGGTGAGTCCGCGAATTGTGCTTCCGCCGGACGAAATGCTGATTCCATCGGCACTGGCGCCGGCTGCTGTGCCGTTGAGGACGATCAGCGGCGAACCGGCGAATCCCGATTGCGATGTGCCGTCGATGGTCACGGCTTCGGTAATGGTCGGCAGCGCGGACAGTAAATCAATAGTGTGAACGCCAGCCCCGGCAATATTGAATTGGATCGTATCGGCGCCGGCGGCCGCGTTGGCGTCAAGGATCGCCTGGCGGAGCGAACCCGCGCCGGCATCGTTGGCGTTGGTCACGGTAAAGATGGCCAACTCGCCGGTCCACGATTGTTCGAAGGCGTTGCTGAGCGCCAGATTGGTATCGATCTGTCCCAAGCGGAATTCCAAATTCCAGTTGCCGCCCATCGCCGCGCTGGCAGTGACGTCGGTGCTGGCGGCAATGTCCGCGCCGGTCTCTTGGCCAATGGCGCGCAGCAATGCCTGACCGGCGTCGTTATTCGCCAGATCGCAACCATAAAAGAGCAAGTCAGCGCCGGCGTTGAGCGACTGTTTCCAACTGCTGATCTGCTGGGCAAACGAGCCGATATCGCTGGCATCGAGCCAGGTGCTGCCAAGCTTGAGGTTATGGTCCGTCGAGTGCGAGATGAAATGCACCGCGTCCAAGTTGTGACGCGAGGCCAGAGCTTCGCTAATTTGTTGGATGCCATCGCGGGCATCGTCGATGACGACCACGTCAAGTTGACGTCCATCAATGCGTGGCGCGCGTAAATCGTTCAGAACGAGTTGCAAGTCTTGCACGCCGGAGTCGACGAACACCAGTTCGTGCTTGACCGTAGCTGCATCGGCGGTCGGCAGCGCAGGCGGTGCGGCGTGATTCGCGGCCAAAGCCACCACGGGAGCGACAACGACATCATTCGCAGCCGCAATGTTTGGCGTGGCCGGCTTGGCAACCAGCACGGTCAGCGAGGGATCGATCACCGGCGCTCGGTTGTTGGCACTGGGCGCTGGTGCAGGCAGCGGCGTGGCACTGAGCAACACACGTTCTTCCAGTTCGTCGAGAATCAGTGTGCGCCGCCGCGCGAGTGTTCGATTGTTGCAATTGCCAGAAACATCGGGCCGCAGGTGCGCACGCAGACTCGTTCCTAATCGCTTCCAAGATTCATTCCAGAACGGGTTTGGCATATCGATCTTCCGACGGCAGGATAAGTGGATTGCGATTCGGACGTGGTCCGCACGCAAACGCGGGGCGGCGTGTATCTGTAAACATAGGTCGAGCCGCAACTCCGTTGGAAAAAACGATCATCGGCCGCGTTAATGTGTAGACCGCGGGCCTGGCGCGTTTGGCTGCAGCGGTATCAACGCAACGCCGGTAGCGATTGTAGGTTGCACTTGTACCTCGCATTCCGTGCGTACACCTTGAGGCGGTTGTAGCCGTGCTATCAGTTGTGAGTCACAAAAAAACCGGCGATCATCCGCAACCCGTCGCGGACGAAGATAGTCGCTAAGTGAGACTCTGCTTCAACACGGATGTTGAGATGCTTTGTACCTTGGGCAACTCCCCGCTTCGAAGTCGACACTTTTGCGGCTGGCCGGCTGCGCTCGTCGGTGTTTGGCTGGTGATATCGATGCTTTCCACGGTGCGTGGGCAGCATATCACGGGTGTTGTCGGGGGCGTGCGTGCGCCGGCGTCCCAGGAATGCCCGCCGCGTGTGCCGCAACTCACGACGGATCCGCCGGTGCTGCGGACTGCCATGCTGCCGGCTCCGCCCGCGCCGCTGACAAGCGGCGCGTTTCGAGATCCAACGTCGACCGAGATACCGGCTCGTCAATCGAACCTGCCCGCTCCGCCAAGCCTGACGGCAATACCGGTTGGTCCGTCGCTGACGCCTGTACCGGATGCAACGCCCGGCGGCTCGCCGCATCGCTCGTCGGCCGTACGTGACGCAACGCGACAAGCCGATTCAGCGAGCCAGGCTCGCGTCGAGGCGAATCCGGAGATCCCCGTCGATTTCACGCCCTGGTGGCAGAACGGCGCGCTCTCGCCACTGCGGACTCCAACACCGCCGATCCGGCTGTCGTTGGAAAACGCGCTGATCGGTACGCTGCAACACTCGACTCAAGTCCGCATGATTGCCGACGGGCCAGTGATCCGCCAGGAATCGATCTGTCAGGAACAAGCGCGGTTTGACATACGAACCTTTGCCGAGAGCAAGTTCTCCGACTCCGACGACCCGGTGGGCAACACGCTGACCACCGGCGGCGCAAATCGTTATCTCGATCGCAACGCGTATTACTCCGGCGGCGTCCGCAAACTGAACGATCTGGGCGGTCAGTTCGAACTGTCCGAAAAATACGGCTATGAAGACACCAACAGCATTTATTTCACGCCAGCTCCCCAAGGCACGGCGCGGCTCAATTTGAGTTATACGCAACCGCTGCTCAACGGCGCCGGCAAAGCTTACAACAATCATCTGATTGTGCTAGCGCAACTCGATACTGGCATTGCTCAAGATCAGTTCTCCAAAGACTTGCAAGAACTGCTGGTTGACGTGCATCGCAGCTACTGGAATTTGTACTTGCAGCGATCTTCGCTATTGCAGCGGCGGCGACTCTATCAAGAAGCGGTTGAAATTCGTAACGAACTGCACGCGCGACGCGAGGTGGATGTGGTGGCCAGTCAGACCGCCCGCGCGCAGGCGGCCATGGCGCTGCGTGAGGCGTCGGTGATTCGACAAGAAACCGCGGTCCGAAACGCCGAGTCGAAGATGGTGGCCATCATGCATGATCCTCAATTGATGGGCGATCGACCGCTGGAATTGCTGCCGGCCGAATCGCCGGCGCGGCCAGCGCCAAAAGTGGATCTGAACTATTCACTGATCGAAGCATTGCAATTTCGCCCCGAGATCAGCCAGGCCGCCAAAGAAATTCACGCGGCCGGCGTGCGGGCCGATGTTTCGAAAAACGAACTACTGCCCGTGCTGAACGTGGTGCTGGGCACGTACGTTTACGGCTTGCGGGGCGAAGCCGACATCGGCCAGGCCTGGGTCGATCAGTTCGGCGCTGGTCGTCCGTCGTACTCGGCCGGTCTGGTGTTCGAAATGCCCTGGGGCAATCGCGCGGCGAATTCCAAAATGACGCAGCGGCAACTGGAAATGCGGCAGGCCACCAGCCTGCTGCAAACCACCACGGCACAAATTCGGGCCGAAGTCGAAATCGCCTCGCGCGAAGTGACGACCTCGTATCGCGAGATGCAAAGCAAGTATCAGGCAATGATTGCCGAAGAAGCGCAAATCAAATTTCTCAGCGAGCGCTGGCGACTGCTGCCCGGCGACCAGCAAGTGGCCGGCGTCATTCTCGAAGACCTGTTGGCTGCGCAAGACCGCCGCGCCGATGCCGAGTTGGGCATGGCCAACGCGCAAGTGGCCTACGTGGTTTCGCAAGTGAACCTGAAGCGCGCAACCGGCACGCTGCTGAATTGCGAGCGAATTACGGTGACGCAAATTTGCGTGGATAAGTTGCCCACGCTGTCGGTCAACAAAGCGCCCGGCGCGCCGGACGGCGTTGCCGTGCCGCAATCGTTGCCTCCTGCGACCCCCAGCAATGTTTATCCCAATGTCGAAGCCCGCCGCGAGTTGTCGCCGCGCAAATAATCGCGCCAGGGGCCGCTCCGTCAGACCATCGTTCAAGACACGTTTTCGCTTGGATCGCATGCGGCATCTTTCATGACTTCTCTGGGCATCATCGGCCGCCTGCGACAATCGATTCATCCCACGGCGCGGCGGGCGCGGGCCGGCGACTGGCGAACCGTAGCCGCGGTGCGCGACCGCGCTCACCAATTGCAAGCAATCAGCGATGCGGGGCTGCGCGAGCAAGCCGATCAACTGCGTCGCCAGATTCGAGCCGGCAAATCGCCACGGCGTGACGACATCGTCGTTCCGGCTTTTGCCTGCCTGATCGAGAGCCTGCGCCGCGAACTCGACACTCGGATGTACGATGTGCAAATACTCGCCGGGCTGGCGCTCGCGGCGGGCGCGATTGCCGAAATGCAGACCGGCGAAGGCAAAACACTTTCGGCCGCTCTGCCGGCCTTTCTATTCAGTCTGCGCGGCGACGGCGTGCATGTGATTGCGCCCAATCATTATCTGGCCGAGCGCGATTGCCAATCGCTGGCGCCCATTTTTGCGCGGCTGGGCGCGCGAGCCGCACTGTTGCCTGAGCAAAATGGCACCACGCAATCCAAGCGTCACGCATACGCGGCGGAAATCACCTTTGGCACTGGCTATGAATTTGGTTTTGACTACCTGCGCGACCAACTCGCGCGGCTCGCGCTACGGAATCGACCGCTGGGCAACCGCTTTCAGCAATTGCTGCGTGGCGCGCCGGGCGAAGCGGCCGACGTGGTGCAGCGCGGCCTCAGCGTGGCCATTGTCGACGAACTGGATTCGGTGCTGATCGACGAAGCTTGCACTCCGCTGGTGATCGCGATTGGCGCCGATCAAATCGATCCCGCGCCTGCGGCTTACCAACTGGCGCTGGAATGCGCGCGGCAATTGTCGCGAGGCGAAGATTTCAAAATCGATCTCGTGCAACGCACCGTGACGCTCTCCGAGCAAGGTCTGGCCCGCATACATGCTCGGGCGACTACGCTGCCGGCGCTGCGCCGCGCTTGGGCAACGTACGTCCGCCAGGCATTGTTCGCGGAGCATCTGCTGCGCCGCGACGTCGACTACGTGATTAACGACGATCGAGCGCTGATCGTCGATGAATTCACCGGCCGGGTGTTCGCCGATCGTTCGTGGCGCGACGGCTTGCATCAGGCCGTGGCGGCCAAAGAGCAACTTCCCATTCGCGAAGAAACGCAGATTGGCGCTCGCGTCTCGCGCCAGCGATACAGTCGGCTCTATCCTCACCTGTGCGGCATGACCGGCACGGCCGCCGGCAGCGAAGGCGAACTGTGGCGGCTGTTCAGCTTGTCCGTGGTGCAGATTCCTTTGCATCGGACATCGCGCCGCAATGTGCTGCCTACGCGATCGTTTGTCACGCCGGCGGCGCGTTCGCAGGCAATCGTGGCGGACATCGTCGGCATGCATCGCCGCGGCCGACCGGTGCTCGTTGGCACTCGTAACATTGTGACCAGCGAGCAAATCGCTCAATCGCTGCGCGCCGGCGGAATTCCGTTTCAGTTACTCAATGGTAAGCAAGATGCCGACGAAGCCTCGGTCATTGCCGCCGCGGGCGAGCGCGGCGCAATCACCATTGCCACCAACATGGCCGGCCGCGGAACCGACATTCGTTTGCAGCCAGGCGTCGCCGAACTGGGCGGACTGCACGTGATGGGCGTCGAATTCAACGACTCGCGGCGCATCGACCGGCAACTGGCCGGCCGCGCGGGTCGCCAGGGCGATCCTGGATCGGCGCAGTTTTTTGTCGCTTCCGCCGACGATCTGATTGCGCGCTACGCGCCGCGGTTGGCCGAACGGATGCCTGGCTTGCCCAACATTCACGGCGAAATCACCGTCGATCTGACTCCCGAGTTCGATCGCGCGCAGCATGCCGCCGAGCGCGAGGGTCGCGCCCGTCGGCAATCGCTGTTGGCCTACGATGACTGGTTGGAGGATGTGCTCGGCAAGCTCCACGGTGACGCAGCGCGTTGAGCGCCGCACTCGTCGCTGCGGCCGACTACTTGGCCGCTTCTGTCAGCGTGGCCACGGTCACAATCTTGCGCTCTTTGACTTCCACGCCCGGCCGGACGACGAGCGTGCCGGTGACGGTCACTTGCTTGCCGTTGAGCTTGTCGGCCTTGGCACGCAGTTCCGCATTCTTGCCGAGCTGGAGTTCGTATTTTCCATCTTTGGTTTCGATGATCGTGCCGGTGGTCTCGCCGCCAATCGCCATGATTCCGGTTTTGAGCTTGCCTGTGAATTCCACTTTTTTGGCCTCGGCTTCGGCGGCATGAATGGAAATGGCAGTTAGCAGCAATACGCAAATCGTCAGAAAGCACTTTTGCATCGTGTAACTCCATTGTCGTAGAGAAATGGAACTTGGCCGCGGCAGGACGCTCCAGGCAGTTTACTCCGCGTTGGCTTTGACGAGAATTGCCTGCCAAAAGTTCGTCGCCTTGGCGTAGAGATTGGAGATTTCTTCACGCTGCGGACTTTCCAGTTGGATATTGCCGGCGCGGGCTTTGATCCAGTCGATGAAAAACTGCGCGGCCTGGCGACTGATCCGCGGTTGATCGCCAATCTGCACAAAATATGCAGCCGTTTCGCCAAAGCGATGCGTGGTTTGATTTTCGGTAACCGCGCGGATTAGAAACCAACCGCTGCGCGTGAACTTCAGCGGCGGCAGCTTGCCTTGCTTGCCCACGAATTCGTCCAATCGCACGTGATGCTCGACCTGGCCATCGCGAACAATTTCCAGGTAGTCGATTTTTTCGCGGGTAGAGAGCGTCAAGCCGATTTCGAATTCGTGCGTGTCGCCGGCGGCAAATTCGAACACATGGCCCGGCGGTTGCCCTTCGACATCGGGCCGAATCAGCGGACCGTTGGTGACCAGCACGCGACCGGCGCGCAGGCCTTCGAACCAGTTGCGCTCGTTGAATTCGCCGTCGAGCTTGACGTACAGTCGGTTGTAACCGATCGGATTGGCGACCACTCCGGTGCCACTGCCGGCCGATGGCGGAATGCGCAAGCCGCACTCCAACAATTGGAAGTAAATGTCTTCTGCCCACCGCGCGCTGCCGCGTGCATCGGCGTACGCTTTGGCATCGTGCGGGCGGTTGCCGGGGCCTTCGGCGTTGGTCATGGCCGCGCGTCCCAAGTGGCTGTTGGCAATGCCGACCGAATCGACTTTGCCCGCGGCAATCCACAGCGGGAGATCCCAGGCGTAAGCGTCCGGGGCGTCAATCCAAACGTGCGGATCGGCCTGTTTGGCGCGGTGCAGCGTGGAGACGATCGACGGATACTCCGGCGCGAATTCCGGCAGCTCGAGCGGTTGTGGCAAGTTGAAAATCAACGCCGTGCCGCCAGCCCGCGATTCGCCACCGGCAAAGGTGTGGTAACAGCGGTTCTTATCGAACAATTTGAGCGGCTGTTTGTCGGGCGGGCCAACTAGCGGATTCTGTTTGGCGTTCCACCAGCCGATATTCGGCACCAAGTGCAGATCGTCGGCCAGCATCAGGTCTGGCAGATCTTTGGCGGGCCGGCGAACGAAAAAGTCGGCCGACCACCAGCCTTCTTTGCTCATATCGACAAACCGCTTCATATCGACAATCTGCGAATCGTCCGCGCCTTCGTCGATTTTGAAATTGCCGCTGCGAATCAGATATTCCAAACCGCATTCGAGTTCGAAGTGGTAAACGCCCTTGGGCAGTTTGAGCAGAATATGCCCCGGCACCACAAAATGATCTTGCCAATAGATCGCGCCCGGCGGTTTGACCGATTTGCCTTGCGCGTTTTTAAGATGCATCCGCGCGTAGATCGGCAGCTTGGTATCGCGATCGACCACGCTGATATCGAACTGGCCACCACCCAGGCAAGTGGCGGTTAGACCGGCCGAGGCGATCAAGCCAACGGCCAGAATAGCGAGAGTCTTGCGAAGCATTTGCGAACTGATGTGCATCATCGGAACAAGCCATCCGGAAAGGTGATTGATCGAAGCGATCACCAATCCGTTGGCGGCCGACTGGCGAGCGCGGTTAAATGCCCATCTGCCCCAGCACGTCGATCAAACTGCCGAGCGTGCCGTAAATGGCCGGATGCGATTCTTCGAAGTGGCGTGTTTGCTCGCCAAGTCTGCGGGCGAGCGTGGGTTCGTGCGCGGGGCTTTTCTTTTCGCCGAGTTTGGTCTGGATTTCGTCCAGCGCGGCCTGAAGTTGCGCCCGCTCTTCGGCGTTCAATTGATCCGCCTCGGCCAATTGGGCGTGCAAGTCGGCCAGGATGGCGCGCAGTTTTTCTTGGTTCTGTGGCATGGCTCTAACCGTTGGGCGAGGTCAATCGGACACTCCCCCTAGTATATCAGGCGGAAGGTCGATTCAAGCGGTTTTCGGCCGCGGATTCCGCCGCGCCGCCAGCAGTGTGTTGGAATCGGGCGGCTTGATTTTTCGGATGTAACGGATGAGACTGAAGTACGGCCTGATCGGCGCGTTGGGCGGCCGCTTGCCGCAGCCTGTATCAAACGCGGCCCAACTGCAGGCAGTCCAATTCCTTTACGCTTTTGGAAAGTCGTCGTCGCATGCTTACGCCCTTGGATGCGCCTGAGATATTAAATCGCGAGTTTTTGGAAGTTCGCGCGCGGCTGCTGCAGGTTGCCGCCACGCTGGATCGGCTGGACCGCGCGCCCGGCGATATCCACGGCGACGCGCGACGCGCGAAGATCGCAGACGGGCTGGCCATTTTAGCCAGCGCCGGAGACGACCGCGCCGAGCGACTGCAACTGCTGTTCTCACTGCCGTTCGACCCAGAATGGAAGCACGGCGCGAGCTTTCCCAAACGACCGCGATAACTTGGCGACGGCGCTCAATTCTTTTTTCGATCACACACAGCTCAGCACTGCCATGTACTACTTCGATCCGCATATCCACATGGTCTCGCGCACCACCGACGACTACGAAACGCTCGCCAAGATGGGCTGCGTGGGCATGAGCGAACCGGCATTCTGGGCCGGCTTCGATCGCGGCAGCGTCGATGGCTTTCGCGATTACTTTCGCCAGTTGACCGAGTTCGAGCCCAAGCGCGCCGGCTGGTACGGCATGCAGCACTTCACTTGGCTGTGTATCAACGCCAAAGAAGCCGAAAACGTGCCGCTCTCGCGCGAAGTCATCAAGATGATTCCGGAATTCATCAATGCGCCCGGCGTGCTGGGCATCGGCGAGATCGGGCTCAATAAAAACACCCGCAACGAATCGATCATCTTCATGGAGCATGTCGAACTGGCCGATCAGCTCAACGAGCAAATTCTGATTCACACGCCGCACCTGGAAGACAAGTATCGTGGCACGCGAATGATTCTCGACATGCTGGCCGATTTCGATTCGCTGCAGCGCAGCCGCGTGCTGGTGGATCACGTGGAAGAACACACCATTCGGCCCGTGCTCGAACAAGGCTACTGGGCTGGCATGACGCTGTACCCCGTGAGCAAATGCACGCCGGAGCGCGCGTGCGACATGATCGAGCTCTACGGCCCCGAGCGGCTGTTGGTCAACTCGGCCGGCGACTGGGGACCGTCCAAGCCTACCGCCGTGCCGGATTTCATCCTGGCGATGCGCAAGCGCGGACATCCGGAATCGCTGATTCGCAAAGTGGTTTACGACAACCCGCTGCAGTTCTTCAGCCAGAGCCGCAACTTTCAGTTCACGCCACCCGATGGCGTGCCACAAACGGCAGCCAAGTAGTTTTCCGCAGAAAGCGCGTACGGTGGTCATCTGGCGATCCGAACATGGAAGATCAAGTCCGCACCACGCTCCGCGAACGGTTTGGCTTCGACGATTTTCGTCCGGGGCAGGCGGCGGTCATCGCGCATTTGCTGGCCGGCAATTCCGCGGCCGCGGTGTTTCCCACCGGCGGCGGCAAGTCGATCTGTTATCAACTGCCCGCGCTGCTGTTGGATGGTTTGACGCTGGTCGTTTCGCCGCTGATTGCGCTGATGAAAGATCAGATCGACGCCCTGGCCGCGCGGGGAATTGCCGCGGCGCGGTTGGATTCCACGCTCGACGCCGACGGCTACCGCCAAGTGATGCAGCAAGTCCGCAGTGGCGAATTGCGGATGCTGTACGTTGCGCCGGAGCGGTTCAACAACGAGCGATTCCGAAATTCGCTGGAGCAATTGCCGGTGGCGCTGTTCGCGGTCGACGAGGCGCACTGCATTTCCGAATGGGGCCATAACTTTCGGCCAGATTATCTCAAGCTGGCCGCCTACGCCAAGCGCTGTCGGGCGCAGCGCGTGCTGGCGCTAACTGCTACGGCGACGGAAAACGTGCTCGCGGATATCTGCCGCGCCTTTGAGATTTTGCCCGAGTGCGCCGTACGGACCGGATTCTATCGCTCGAATCTGACGCTGTTGACCACGCCGGTCGAGTTTGCGCGGCGCGATGCCGTATTGCTGCAATTGTTGCGCGAGCGGCCCGCCGGTCCGGCCATCGTCTATGTCACGCTGCAAAAAACGGCCGAAGAATTGGCTGGCCTGCTGCAACGCCAAGGATTTGCAGCCCGCGCCTATCACGCCGGTCTGGACGATCAGGTGCGGGCGGAAGCGCAAGATTGGTTTATCGCTTCGGACTGCGCCATTGTTGTGGCGACAATCGCCTTTGGCATGGGCATCGACAAAGCCAACGTTCGCTATGTCTACCATTACAACGCGCCCAAAAGTCTGGAAAACTATTCGCAAGAAATTGGCCGCGCGGGCCGCGACGGTCAAACCTCGCACTGTCAGATGCTACTCTGCGGCGACGATTCGAACGTGCTGGAGAATTTCATTTTTGGCGACACGCCCACCCGCGCCGCCATTGGTTCGCTGCTGACGGAAATCTTTTCGCTGGGCGAAGAGTTTGACGTCAGCATCACGGAGCTTTCGGCCGCGCACGATATTCGCATGCTTGTGGTCCGCACGCTGCTGACGTACTTGGAACTTCAGGGCTATTTGGAAGGCGGCACGCCATTCTATTCGAGTTATCAATTCAAGCCGCTGGCCGCGTCGGCGAAAATCCTTGTGCGGTTCGATGGGCCGCGCCGCGAGTTTTTGGGCAGCGTGTTTCGCCTGGCGAAAAAGGCCAAACTGTGGTTTACGCTGGATGTCGACGACGCCGCGCGCCGCCTGCTCGAACCGCGCGAACGGATCATTCGTGCGCTCGACTATCTGGCCGAACTTCAGCTTGTGGAGCTAAAAGTGTCAGGCGTGCGGATGCGATTTCGCCGCCTGAAACTGCCGGCCGATGCCGAGCAACTGGCCGACGCCATGTCCGCCCGCGCAGACGAGCACGAACGACGCGAACTGGGCCGATTGCAACAGGTGCTCGATCTGGTTGGCCACGCGGGTTGCCAGACGGCGCTGCTGGCATCGCATTTTGGCGAACAACTCGACCAACCCTGCGGACACTGCACGTGGTGCCTGTCGCCGGGAACGGCGTTGCCCGTGCCGACTCGGCTGCCTGTGCAATTGGACCAATCGACGTGGCAGAAGTTGCTTGCCCTGCGGCGCGAATCCGCGGCTTACGGCCAAGCGCTGGCCGAACCGCGGTTGATCGCGCGATTTCTTTGCGGGGTCACGTCGCCGCGGCTTTCGCGGGCGAAACTCTCGTCACACGCGCTCTTTGGTGCGTGGTCGCAGGCGCCGTTTCTGCAGGTTTTGGCGCACGCGCGGCAAGCGGCCCATTGAATCGGCGGCGGGCCAAAAGCGTGCAGCGGATCGCTTTCCGGCGGCATTTGGCCTATTCGATCGGTTCGCCGAGCGGGATAATATGAGCGGCGCGTTAAGCAAAGCCCGATCCGGCGCGGCCAGCTCTTCAGCGTAATACAGTCAGATAAAACTATGCCCGGACTCTTTCAGCTTGACCAGCGGCGACGCGTGCCGGAAGTCATGGACGATCCGCAACTCGACCGCGGTCGGCATCATCATGCCTTGCAGGGGCTGGCGCGGATCAATCGGTTTGGGAACAGCGCCCGGCTGATCTGGCCGTTTGTCCGTCAACTCTCGCAGCAATTGAATCGTCCGGTGCGGATTTTGGATATCGCCACCGGCGGCGGCGATGTGCCGCTGGCGTTGTGGCAAATCGCCGCACGTCGCCACGTGCCGCTGGAGATCGCCGGTTGCGATCGCAGCGAAGTGGCCATCCAGCACGCCAAGCAGGCTGCCGAGGCCAAGCGCGCGCCGCTCACGTTTTTTCCGCTCGATGCACTGGCGCAACCGCTCCCGCCTGGTTACGACATGTTGATGTGTTCGCTGTTTTTGCATCATTTGCCGCGCGATGAGGCGGTCTCGCTGTTGTCGCGCATGGCTGCGGCCAGTGAGCATCTGATGCTGGCCAGCGATCTGGTGCGTTCGCGCGCCACGATGCTGATGACGTACGTGGCTTCGCGATTGTTGACGCGTTCGGACGTGGTTCACGTGGACGGTCCGCTCTCCGTGCAAGCGGCTTTCGATCTGAGCGAAGCCCGGCAATTGGCTCAGGATGCCGGCTTGTTGAATGCTGTTGTACGGTCGGCATTTCCGGCTCGCTTCATTTTGAGTTGGTGGCGGAATGCCTGATTCGACCGCCATGTCTGCACGTCTGGCCGCTGCCGCACAAACGGTTTGGGATGTGATCGTGGTGGGCGCGGGACCGGCCGGGAGTTTAGCGGCGCGACAGTTGGCGCTGCGCGGCAAACGTGTGTTGCTGGTGGATAAAGCCACCTTTCCGCGCGATAAAGTCTGCGGCGGCTGCCTGAACGCGGCCGGGGCGGACGTGCTGCGCCGCGTGGGTTTGAACGATCTTTTGCCACGCATCGATGCCGCGCCCATTTCCACTCTGCGCGTGGCGTGTGGACGCAGGCAGGTTGCGCTGCCGCTGCAAAATAATCTGGCGATCAGCCGCGCGCGATTCGATACCGCGCTCGCCGCCGCGGCCGAACAGGCCGGTGCCACGCTGCTCAATTCGGTAACCGCCAAGCCCGCCAAGATCGACGTTGCCGGTGCTCATGGCGATCGCGATTCCGTCCAGCAGCGACTCGTCCAACTCAGTCATGGTTCGCAAACGGAAGTCTGCGCGGCAAAAGTCGTAATCGTTGCCGCAGGGCTCAACGGCTGGCACGATCAGCAGCAGCCCGCGTGGCAGCGGCAATGTGCCAGCGATTCGCGCGTGGGCGTGGGCGCGATGCTCCGCAGTTCAGCGAACTGTCTGCCGGCGGGCGTCGTACAAATGGTGGTCGGCCGTGGTGGATATGTCGGAATGGTGCGGTTAGCCGATGGTCAGATCGACGTCGCCGCTGCTTTCGATCGGCACACGCTGGCAGCCGCCGGTTCGCCGGCGCGACTTGCCCAGCAAATTTTGATTTCGGCCAACTGCCAAGTTCCCGGCGAACTGCTGGAAACCACCTGGCACGGAACGCCCGCCATGACGCATCAATTGCCGGCAGTCGCAGGTCAGCGGTGGTTTGCCATTGGCGATGCAGCCGGTTACGTCGAACCATTCACGGGCGAAGGCATGGCCTGGGCGCTGCAAACCGCAGCCGCAGTTGTGCCGCTGGCCACTGGGGCGGTGGACGATGATTCGGCCAAGGCGGCAAACCAATGGCAGCGCGAGTACCGGCGGTTGCTGGCACGGCGGAAATGGGTTTGCCGTAGCATGGCACGCTTATTGCGTCATCCATGGTTGGCCCACAGTACGGTCGCTGCACTTTCGGTAGCGCCGTGGCTGGCCGCGCCACTGATGCGTGGGGTCAATCGAGCGAATCTGGCTGCAAAATCTAGTTACTGAAATGCGTCGAGAACGAAGTGCTTCATGGATTTGGCAATACTTGGAATTGGCGTCGCGCAACCGGAATTCAAAATCGAACAGGGTATGGCCGCCGAGGTGGCCGCCGGTTTGAATCGACTGACTCCTGACACCGCGCGCACCATGCAAATGCTGTATCGCCGCACGCGCGTGCAGCAGCGTAGTAGCGTGGTACTGGATCGTGGCGATGGACCGACGCGGCAATCGTTTTTTCCGATTAGCGCCGACGATAACGACCGCGGCCCGTCAACCGCACGGCGAATGGCCCGCTACGCTGCCGCCGCTTCGCCGCTAGCGCTGACTGCTTCGCAAAATGCCTTGCAGCAGGCGGGCGTCGCGGCCGAATCGATCCAGCATCTGGTCACGGCTTCTTGCACCGGCTTCAGCGCGCCGGGGATTGATGTCGCGCTAATCGAACAGCTCGAACTGTCTCGCGACGTCTCACGCACGCACATCGGCTTCATGGGGTGTCATGCGGCAATCAACGCCCTGCGTGTGGCGCAAGCGCTCGCCGCCGAAAAAAACGCCGGCAACGTGTTGGTTTGCGCCACAGAGCTTTGCAGCCTGCATTTTCAGTACGGCCAAGAGCCCGACACCGTCGTCTCCAACGCGCTGTTTGCCGACGGTTCGGCAGCCGTGGTTTGTGGGCCGCCTGCCCGCGCTGGCCAACCGTGGCGGCTGGTGAAGACGGGTTCGCACTTGTTTGCGGCCTCGCAAGCGGCCATGTCGTGGCAAATTGGCGACCACGGTTACGCCATGAAGCTTTCTGCGCAGGTTCCGGAACTCATTGGCCGCAGTCTGCGCCCCTGGCTGGAAAGTTGGCTGGCGAAGGCCGGCCATTCGCTGGCGGCCATCGGATCGTGGGCCATTCATCCGGGCGGCCCGCGGATTGTAGGCGCGGTTTGCGAGGCGCTCGAACTGCCCAGCGGGGCCGACGACACGTCTCGGCAAGTGCTGGCCGAATGCGGCAACATGTCGTCGCCGACCATTCTGTTCATTCTGCAGCGTTTGCAACGTGCCAATGCTGCCCGCCCTTGCGTGGCGTTGGGCTTTGGACCCGGCCTGGCGCTGGAAGTGGCGCTGTTCGAATAGCTGCCGCCGCTGCGGCTTTCCACGGCTCGAAATCCTTCTCCGCGGCCGGCAATTCGTTGCGGCGTCTGATCCCTCGATTGGCTGTGAAGTCGCCATGCCCTCGGATGCGCATTGAATCTCGCTGGGCGTTGGCGCACAATGACCGAAAAGGTTTCGCCAGCTTCACGTCGAGTTACAGTGAGATGCGTCATGCCTGAGGTTAAAGACGAAGAATTGGCCGCAGGTCTGCGCGCGGTCAAAAGTCGGCAGATGTTTTTTGCAGTGGTCGCCAAAAGTGCCACCGACGGGCATTTGATCGTCAAGAAGACCAAAATTTCGCCAGCCGAACTGGCCATCGCCAAAAAACAGGCCGGCGGAGGGCAAGTTTATCGCGGCGTTTGCAATTACGAAGACGGTAAGTATGTCTTCGAAACCACCAAGGAGCCGGCCGGCACGCTCGAACAAACCATCAAGGCGCTGGCCAAGCGCGACGCCGGCATGACGATTTCTTTGCTCGCGCGCCGCGGCGCCGACGATGGCGAGGGCGAAGGCAACGAGGGCGAAAGCGAACAACCGTTGAGTTCGCAAACGGTCAAGCCTACGGTTAGCTCGCAACCAACCACGGCCAAAACGTCCGCGCCACCAGTGATCTCCAACGTCAAGCTCCAGCAAGCCCGGCTGTTGTGGGACAAAGCGCGCAAAAAAGCGCAAGCCGAGATTGGTTCGCTGCAATTGGCCATCCTCACCAAAGCCAAAGGCGAGTCGGACTTTGCCGACATTGCCAAACTGGTGAAGGACTTCGAAAAACTCAAGCAAGACTTTGACGAAAGCTTGCTCGACAAACTGGACGCAGCGCTGAATGCCCCGCCAGAACGCCGCCCGCCGCTGCATGCCGAGGCGGTGCGAATGATTGAGAGTTACCAAAACACCGTCCAGTCCAACCCATTGCTGGCGGATCTTGATAACAATCCGTTTGTCAAAATCAGCGTCAATCAAACGCTGACGCAAACGCTTGAGATGCTCGCCAAACAACTCAAGAACTAGCTGCCGGCACTGCAGACAATTTTCGTCGCGCGCGCCGCATAAGTATTCTCTCCCCCTGCTTCCAACTGCGATTCGATTTGAAGGATTTTCGCCATGGCCATGACCGAAGAAGAACGCATCTGGCTCCGCAAGCTGATCAAGAACCAAAAATCCGACCAGCAAAAAGAGTTGGAAGAGCTGTCCAAGGGCAAATCGGTCAGCGGGAATACGACGGAGGCCAAGAAGAAACTCGAAGAGCATTTGGTCGGCACCGGCCGCGCCGGCGCCACCAGCACGCCGCAAGAGCGTAAGGATCGCGCGGATAAGAAAGAAGCGCACACCAGCGATGTTTTCGATCGCGTGGAAGAAGGCGTCAACGCACGCCGCTTGGAAGATCAGGAAAGTCGCCGCATCGATAAAGGTGTTCGCGGCGTTTCCGAAGAGACGGTCGGCACGAATTTCGACGGCACGCGCGTCAATCGCGCCAACGCCGAAATGCTGAATCAAGAAGTCGATCGTGAAATGATCCAGGCCGCCATCGACAAGGAAATCGATCGGCAGGTGACGCTACAATTCCCCACCAAATTGCGCAAGAACTTGTCCAAGGATGAGTTTCACGCCTGCGCCTCGGCGGCGATCGAACAAATTGCCCTGCAGAAGAAATTGGTCAAAGGCGGCGAAGCCTATCTGGCGCATTTCTCGTCGCGGCATGGTTCGAAAACCACGCTGGACGATCAAATTGCCCGCGTGGTGACCGGCGTGCCCTCGGATCAAAAGTACGATCCGGGTTCGTCGCTGAACGTCACGCTGCACGACGGCACAACCGCCACCATTCCCGAGTATCCGTCCGTCGGCGGTGAACTGGCTTCGGCTTCCAGCCGGCTCAACAGCGGCGAAGCCGGTTTGTATTTGCTGGAAGAAGCACTGTCCGAAGCGCAAGTGCTTGAATCCTACGATCGCAAAGCCGACACGTACTCCGTTGACTTGCTGACCAGCAATCCGGAAGGCTTTGGCGAAGGGGTGCAAAAGTGGAGCGGAATTTCCAACAACAACTTCAGTAATATTCTGGGCGATACGTCGTATTCGTTGTCGGACAACTTCGAGTACCGTGCGCAAAACTTGGAAAAAGTTTCCAATATCAAAGGCGGCAAGGTCGTAATCGACCGCGCGCTGGAAGGTGGATACGTACCCAAGACGATTTTTCCGGATAAGCGTGTGCAAACCGCCAACGTGGAGAAAATTGCGGTCGGTCCTGCCAATGCGCCCGTCACCCAAAATCCGCTCAAGTTCGCCGACACCCACCGCAAAGCCGAGAAGCTGGCCGCCGCCAACGAACTGACAAAAACCGAATTGCTTGGTGGCTCGTGCCATACCGATCCGGTCGCCAAACAGCAGGCCGTGGACGAAAAGAAAACACTGCTCGACAACAAAATCAAAAGCGCCAACGATCCGGTCAAGGAAGGCAAACTCAAAGCGCTGGCCGAATCGGCCGCCGATCTCAAATCGCTAGAAGCCATGAATGCCGCTTGGAATGCCGCAAAAAATGCGGCCTCTCAAGCCGAACTGGCGGCCAAGAATGCGCTCGATTTGCGCAACACCGCAAAAACGCAATCCGTCAACGCGCTGAACGCGTACAAGCTCAATCAAAGTAACTCAAACAATCAAAACAAAATCGCCAAGCAGTCCGCGCTGTTGGAAAAAGAGAAAGATTTGGAGAGCAAGTGGGCTTTGCTGGAAAAAGCCCGCGCCGACCTGGAGAAATTGCGGCCCTTCATTCCCGATCCCGGCACGCTGCCGGCGCAACTGGTTCAGGCGCAACAAGCCCGTGCGCTCGCCCTGCAAAACGCCAAAGATTCGCTCGGCGACATCCCACTGGTGGGCGAAGTTGCCACGGCGTCCGAAAATCACCAAGCCACACAGAAGTCGAACCTCGGTTTGGCGGACCTGGCGGCCGACAAAAAAAGCCGCGCGGCCGAAGGAAAAAAAGCCGCATTGGCCAGCAAAATCGAAGGCCACGCCAAGGGCGGAAAAGGCAAGACGGAACTCGATCAGCTTGCCGAGTCGGCCGTCAAATTCAAAATTGCCGATGCGCAATTTCAAGAAATCGATAAAGCGGAAAAGCTGGTGGACCAACTCAAGTTGGACCAAACCGCGCTGGAAAATAACGTGCTGCTCAAGACGAACGCGCGCGACCTGGCCGAGACCGCGCTCAAAAACAACGCCGTGCCCGGTAACGAAGCGGCCCTCCGCCGGACGCTGATTCTGGCCAAGCAAGCGCTGGCCACAGCGGAAAACGCCGCGGCCGTCAACAAAAATCAGCAACAGCAACTCGGCGCGTTTCTGATCGATCCAAAAACGCCCAAAAAAACCGATTTGGTCGAAGTCCGCAAGACCGCGGAAGAAAAACTGATCGCCGATCGTCAAAAAGTGAAAGACGCATTGAAGCCGGCCAGCGATAAAGAAACGCCGCCGGACTACAGCGCGATTCTCAACGACGTAGAAACCGCCGCCGACCAGTCGGAGCAGGCAAAAATCGTGGCCACCAAGGCCGGCAAACAGGCCGAAGCTGTCCGCGCCGATGCAAAACTCGCCAAGGCCGATCTCGAAGAAGCCGAACTCAAGCAAGAATTGGCCGCCAAGGTCATTGTCAAAGCCCGCGCGAAGTCGGGCAACGGCGGCTGGACCGATGATCGCGTGTTGCAGTACATGAATGAAGCACTGGACACCGTCGAAATCAACCGCTTGGAAGAAGCGGCCTACTTGGAATTGAACGAAGTTAAAGTCAATCAAGAAAAACAGAACAAGAAAAACGCGTTGACCACGGCCAAGGCGCCAAAAACCGGCGATGGCCCCACTTCGCCCCGCGAGCGCGTCGAAGCCCAAGCGCTCGAACAGAAAAAGGAAATCGACAACTACAAGCTGCAGTTGGACGACGATCTCAAAGACCAGGCCGAACAATTCACGCAACTCGCCAAGCAGGCCGACGAGCAGCTCGAAAAAACCAAAACCGCCAACGAATCGACCGAGAAGTCCAAGAAGTCGCTCGAGCAGGCCAAGGCCGTCCCGGCCGAAAAGGCCAAACTGCTGGATGAAGCCAACCAGAAATCCACGCAGCTTAAAAACGAACTGGGGCCGCTCAACCAAACCAAAAACCGGAAAGCCAAGCAACAGAAACAGACTCAGCAAAAACGCACCACGGCCGAAAACCTGCTCAACGAGGCCAAAAAAGAGCCGCCGGTTACCGTCCGTGGCAAGAAGTCGACCGCGCTCAAAAATGAGCAATCGGCCAAGCAGGCAAAGCTCGACGCGGAAGGTCACGAGTCGAAAGCCAGCGAACTCAAAGACAAGTTGGTTGTCGATAAACAAAAGGCCGAGCAAGCCGAACAGGCGCGGATCAAGGCGGAACAGCACCTGAAAGTGCTCGAGCAAGGCACCGGGCCCGAGGCGCAAAAACTGTTCGATCTGGCCACCGAAAAAGAGAACCAGGTTCACGCCGCGGAAAAGAGCCGCGCCAAACTCGAAAACGAAGTCATCAAGTCGCAAGGCGACGCCAGCCGCAATGCCCACCTGCTGGAAAAGGCCCAACTCAAAAACGCCGCCGGACCCAAGATCGAGGATTGCCAGCGCCGTTTCGATTCCGCCGCCAAGCAACTGGAAGTCGATACCGCGGCAATGACGCTGCTGACCGAGGAACTGGATAACGCCGTCGATCTGCCGCAAAGTGAAGTCATCAAGCTGGGCAATAAAATCATCGAGGCGCAAAAGAAGACGGAATCGCAAGAAAAAGTCGTCGAGCAACTTGGCAGCGAGTTGGCCGATTACCAGGATCAGGCCAACGATGCTGTCGATGCCTCGCCCCAAGGCCTCGAACAACTCAAAAACAACATCGCCACGGCCGAAAAACTGGCGCAAGAAAAAGCCGACGCGCTCGACGAAGCCTACAACTCCTGCAAGGAACTGGCCGTCGCCGCCGAGACTGCCCGCGAACAAGCGTTTGCCGGCGAAAAAGAGGAGATGCAACAAGCCAGCAAGCAACTCTCGCTGCTCACCAAGCAAGCCAGTCAGGCGCAAGAGACAGTCGGCAAGACCGAGCAAGAAGCCGAGACCGTTGGCAAAAAGGCCGAGTCGGCTCGCAACCTGCAGAAAAACAAACAGCAGCAGGCCGACAAACTCAATAAGGAAGTGCAAGAGGCCTGGGATCAAGAAGTCGAAAAGGCTCAAAAAGGTTTCGACGGCGCCGACAAGAATTTCAACAAAGCGGACGGAGAACTCAAAGACGCGGAAAAAGCCAGCACCGAAAAACAGCAACAAATCGACTCCGCCAACGACGTTGTCAATCAGGCCAAGCTGGCCAAAGAGCAGGCCGATACCGAGTCGAAAGAATCCATCAAGCTGGCCGAAGAAAAACTCAAGCAAGATCAAATCGCCGAAGAAAAAGAAAAGAAAGCTCAGGACGAGTCCGAGCGGGTGCGCAACCGCGTGAAAGACGAAGTCGACGATCAAAAGCAGACCGCCGAGGCGCATCTCGAATTGAGTTACGCCGAGCACGAACAGCGGCTGACCGAAACACTCAAAGACAATGGCAAACCTCTGACCGTGGCCCAAGCCGATCTGGCCAACAAGAAAATCCTGCTGGCCAAAGCCAAGATCGACGCCGCGCGCGAAGCCGCTTTTTGGCACGAGTCGTCGCACGATCAGGCCGCCAGCGGCGCCGCCCATCTCAAAGCCAAAACGCTGCACGACAACGCCAACAAACTGAAATCGGCCTGGGAGAAGCGCGCTTCGGAAAATAACGGTCCGCTGACCGAAAAAGAAAAGACCGTCATTGCCCAAGTGCCGCGACTGAAAATCAGCATGGACAAAGCCAAGCTCAAAGTGGATCAATCGGTGATTCGCACCAATAGCGCCAAACTGGTTGCCGAGTCGAAAGCACTGCTGATCACGCCAGCGCAACTGGCCGTGACCGAGCAGCAAAAAGAGGTCGATAAACTGAAGTAGCCGCGGCTTGAAATCGGACAGCAAAAATCTCGCGGCCCGCACGTTACGGCGGCGCGGGGCACTCTGCTTCGTCCCGCACGAAGTCAATCACCAAATCGCGCAGTTGTTCAGGCGCGGAGTAGTTGGCGGCGTGCGTGGCGCCGGCAATGACCTCCCACCGGCCGTGCGGTAATAGGCGTACGATTTGTTCGATCCAGCGTTGCGGCACGATGGTATCGTGCTGGCCGCGGACAATCAGCGTCGGCGCTTCGACCCGCGGCAGTTTTTGCACCAGCGGATCGTCGATGGCAAACCTCAGCGTGCGGAGCATTCGCCCGGTGCCCGTGATCAGATAATCGGCCAGCAAGATCGGCAGCAGCGACCAAGGTTCGTGCAGCAGGTCGCGTGCGCCGCGTGCGAGTTGCGCCAAAACCGACGGCGCTTGCGGATCGATCGTCGGCCCCACGAGAATGGCGGCCTGCACGACATCTGGTCGTCGCGCGGCCAGGTCGACAATCACCTGGCAGCCCAGCGAGTTGCCCAAAAACACGGCGTTGGAGATGCCCTGCGTCACCAGCCAATCCAGCAAGTACGTTGCCAGTTCGGAAATGTCGAGTGCCCGCGACGGGAGTCCGCTCCGCCCAAACCCAGGCAGATCCGGCAGCAGCACACGATATCTGCTGGCAAGCAACCGCGCCGTCGGCAGCATGTACCTGGCCGATACTCCTAAACCGTGAACCATGACAATTGTCGACGTCGCGGGACGATTGTCCGATGACAGCGTGTGAATTTTTAAGCCCTGCACCGTGGGCCAGGAAGTCGAAAATTCAACGGCGGATTCAATCATAGTTGGTGCGGTTTTCGATTTTGCCACTCTCGATGCACTTCAATCGACACCGACGGAAAAAAGCCTGGATGCCGCGAGTCGCCTTCGTTATAGTCGGAAATCATCGTGCCGGAATGGCGCTCTGCGGATTGTCGCAATCGGCCACTCATGGTATCGTCGGGCACGCAGTTGAAAATGTTGTGCCAGCGCGTGGCCGGACGGAATTGTGCTAAGCCGAGAACGTAACTCATGACCGAAAATGTTCCTGAGCAACCGGCGGTCGAAAGTGCCCTGCCTGCGGATATTGCGTTGCTGCATGCGGGCGTACCGCTCCCGGATGTTCGGCCGGAATTTGTCACACCCTTTAACGACGATCCGCCCGGTTTGCAGCGGACGTATTTCGATCCGGAACGCTGGGACGGAGAGTTTTCGGCGGCGTGCGGCGTGGACAAGCACGACCCGGTGGCGTACGAGCGTGGCAAGCTGGCTAGCGAATCGCGCGCGGCGCTGGTCGTCAGCGATTTTCACGCTGGTGACGGCAGCGCGGCCGGCGACGATTTTCTCGATTCGCACATTCTGCCGGACGAAAAGCTCGGCGTGTACGTCGGATTGAGTCCGGCGGGCGCGTCGCGCGGTCCGCTGTTCGCCGCGGTGCTCACTTTTGCGCTGGACCGTGTGGCGCAAGCCAGTGGCGCGCAGACGAAACTCGATCTGGTTTTGAATGGCGACGTGATCAACGTGCTGGAGCTCAAAGGGCGCGGCGGCACATTGGTCTCACCCAAACACAAGTCGTTGTTTCGCACGCTGGCCATGGCGCAGGCGGTGGCCGATGTGTACTGGCTGCGCGGCAATCACGACTACGTGGTACCATCCGGCCCCTGGCAACCGGGCGAATACTACAGCAACGCGACGCTGCAATTGCTGGTCGAACATGGCGACTTTTGGGACAAAGAAAACTGGCCGCCCGGCTTGGAAAACAAAGGCTCGCAACTGGTGCTGGAAGCCGGCGCCATGTTCGAAGCCCAAGGCACCGTTCGCGGCGAAGAGATCAAATATCTGCTGTCGGGCGTCGATAATTTGCGGCCGTGGTCCAACGACGCAATCGAGGGATTCTTGGATCGCCGCAGTAAATGGTCGGACATCGCCATGTTGGCGGCCGTCATTGCCCGCTTGCGCTTTCTGGACGCAGCCGACGATTACGCGGCTTACCAAGGCGCGCTCACTCGCCGCAAGAAATCGCACCCCAATTGGCTGATGGCGCAAGGCCACACGCACGTGCCCGCATTCGTGCCTGGCGTGTACTACAACACGGGTTCGTGGATTTCGACGCTGGTGGCTGAGAAAGGCGCAGAGCGGCATCTCGAAATCTTTCCGCTGTTGCTGGTCTACTTGGATCGCAACGGTGCGCGGCACGAAGAATATTACACCGTCCGACTCAGCGGCCCGCAGCAGACGCCCATCGTCAGGCTCGAAACGGCCGAATCGATCGACGCCATCCGCAAAGAATACGGTTACCAGCGTCCGATTCCATAATACGTAGCAGGCACGAAATCGCGCTTTCAGCACTCAAGAGCGCGCCGGCAAACGACGGCAATGATTGAAAACGAGTAATGGGTAATTAAGAGTTTGTTCGAATTCCTTCGCATGCGATTAAAACCGCTTTTTATCCAGCGGAAACGAACCCTGTTCAAATGCGTGTTGGCAATTTTGATTCTGGTATTTCCGACCGGTGTCGTGCGTGCTCAGCACCTGAAACTCGTGCATTCAATTCGGGTGTCTGTCGAAGGCGAAACTTTCCTTTCGTTTAGTCCTGACGGTAAAATTCTGGCCTGCGGAGGTCATGACGGTGCAAGTATCACGATTGGGGACAACGAGCGCGAGGAGGTGCGGCGTGCGAATCATCTTGTGCTTTCGGTACACGATTGGCGGCGTGGTGATGAAAGTCTGCACAAGGAGCATCTGACCGTGGCTATGGGCGAGCGGAAGCAAAGGCAACAGGAATTGTTTCTGGCAGCGGATATGTCGCGAGATCGGCCGGATATCCGCTGTTTTAGAAGCTCAACCAACGATTGGCGGAAGCCGTCTTTGATGACGGGATGGGCTCGGAATGCTCGCTAAGACACGGCAGATTTTGGAGATGATTCGCTTCAGCCACACGCTGTTTGCGTTGCCGTTTGCGCTGGTAGCCGCCGTGATGGCCTGGGTGGCCAACGCTCGCGGCACGCCGCGCATCGCCTTCCGCTGGCAAGAGCTGCTGGGAATTCTGTTGTGCATGGTGACC
Organism: Pirellulales bacterium; assembly: GCA_038205115.1. Taxonomy (GTDB): domain Bacteria; phylum Planctomycetota; class Planctomycetia; order Pirellulales; family JBBRCE01; genus JBBRCE01. Next base: position 39,717 of record JBBRCE010000027.1, on the reverse strand, counting down.
GCGCGGAGCGCGGCCATGGCGTTCAATCGCGTGGCCGATTGGCGATTTGATGCGGATAACCCGCGGACCAAAAGCCGCCACATTCCCTCTGGCACGCTCAAACTGAGCAGCGTCGCCAGCTTTGCCGTAGCCTGTTCGCTGGGCTTTATCGCGGCGACACTTGTTTTTCTACCCAACGTTTTGCCGCTGGTGTTGAGTTTGCCGGTCTTGGCCTTTTTACTGGGCTACAGCCTCGCCAAGCGGTTCACCTCGCTGGCGCATTTTTGGTTGGGCGCAGCGCTCAGCCTGGCGCCGGTTTGCGCTTGGATTGCCATTCGCGGTGGCAGCGTGCAACAACATCCGGCGGACTTGCTGCCGGCCGTGGTCTTGGCAAAAGGCGTGATGCTCTGGGTGGCCGGTTTTGATATGATCTATGCCTGCCAGGATGCCGATTTTGATGTCGCCACCGGACTGCGGAGCGTGCCAGCAAGGCTGGGCGTCCGCAACGCGTTGCGGCTGGCAATGCTCTGCCACGCTGCCATGATTGCGGTGCTGTGGCTGCTGCCCACGGTCTATCCGCCGCTAGGTTGGATTTATCGCAGCGGGCTGGTGGCCGTGGCACTGCTGCTGATTTATGAGCACAGCATTATCCGGCCGGACGACCTACAACGCGTCAACGTGGCGTTTTTTAACGTCAACGCGGTTGTCAGTGTCGGCCTGTTTGCGGTTACAAGTTTGGATTTGTGGTTGGGTGGCGGTTAATCGAGCATTCCAACACGATGCTCGCTGCCAAGATTCAGGAGTTACAGAACGACATGCCGACGTATCAATCGATTCGCAGTAAGGTAGAAGCCGCTGAGCGTTTGTCGCTCGATGATGGCCTGTTTTTGGACAGCCCCGCGGTGCATCTCAACGATGTTGGCGAACTTGCCAATCTGGTGCGCGAGCGCAAGAACGGCAACTTCACGTACTACAACATCAATACCCACCTGAATCCGACCAACGTCTGCGTTTATCGCTGTATCTTTTGCGCGTTTCGTTCCGACCTGCGCGACCCCAAGGGTTACGCCATGAACGACGAGCAGATTCTGGCCCGCGGTCAGGAAGCCGTCGATTGCGGCGCGACCGAAATGCATATCGTCGGCGGTCTGCATCATCAAATGCCGTACGAATGGTATCGCGATATGCTGTCGCTGCTGCATAACGCCTATCCCGAGCTGCATTTGAAAGCCTGGACGGCGGTGGAAATCAACTGGTTTGCTCATCTCACCAAGCGCTCGTACCGCGACATTCTGCAAGAACTCATCGACGCCGGTCTCGGCAGCCTGCCTGGCGGTGGCGCGGAAATCTTTCATCCCGAAGTTCGCGACCGCATCTGCGAGCACAAGGCCGACTCGCGCAATTGGATCGAGATTCACCGCACCGCGCATCAGCTTGGTTTGCGGACCAATGCCACCATGCTGTACGGCCATATCGAAAATTCGTATCACCGCATCGATCACTTAATTCGCTTGCGCGATCTGCAAGCCGAGACCGGCGGCTTTCAGACGTTTATTCCCCTGGCGTTCCACCCGGAAAACACCCGGCTCGATCACATCAAAAAGCCGTCTGGCATTGTCGATTTGCGGACGATGGCCGTGGCGCGGTTGATGCTCGATAACTTCGACCATCTCAAAGCCTACTGGATCATGCTTGGGCTGGGCACCGCGCAAACGGCGCTCGCCTATGGCGCCGACGACCTGGATGGCACCGTGCGGCACGAACTGATTTATCACGACGCCGGCGCCAAAACGCCCGAATCGCTCAGCGTCGAGCAGATTCGTCGGCTGATCGAAGAAGCCGGTCGCGAACCGGTTGAACGCGACACGCTCTATCGCCGCATCGAGCGCGATGGCCAGCAGTGGACCACCGGCGCTGCCATCACGGCGGCACGGTAAGCAGAATTTTCACCGCGACGCCAGGAAGATCGCAAAGAATTCCGGCTCGGTTGGGAAATGCCGCCATCCGCTCACTCTTGCCGAATGGATTTCCTCGGAGCGCCTGCGCGTACTTCCCGTTTTTGCGGTGAATATCTTAATCGTTCTTCGGGATAAATCCTCTCGTACTTCGTGGTAAATTGGCTCGTCGTTCTTGCGACTACGCGAACTCGGGTGAGATCGCGTGCCATGAATCGACAGTTTTTCCGTCGCCAAAAAACCTCGTTGTCGCGGTTTGGCGACGGCCGATTTTCCGCGCGGTTGCCTTTGCGCATCATTGTCAGAAATTCCGTGATTTCACGGGAAATACTGCAGTTTCTGGCCGCGCTTGCCGGAGGTTTCTGAACTAGAGTTCTTTCGGTTGACGCGGGATGCGCCCACCAAGACTCGTCACGATAACGTCCAGTTCTGGACACCCAGCGATCGGTTCCCCCTCGCCGATTGGCCCCAAGAAATTTGCGGTTCGACCGTGTGTGTTGCGTCCTCGTCAGACGCAGCTTCGCCGGGCGGCTCCGCGTTTGCGTCGAAAGGCCCACTCATGAGGCGATCGCAACCCAAGCGTTCAACAGCGCGCCGTGCAGCTCTCGAATCGTTCGAACCGCGGATGATGATGGCGGCGCAGAGCCTGGCGGCCATTGCGCAACAATTGCATCCCGGCAGCGCGCCCAGCACGCAAGCGGCCATCAATCCAAATGTCACTTCGACTCCGGCCTACAACTTCACCGGCCTAAATGCCGAGCGATCGACATACGGCTTCACCGGCGCGGGACAAACCGTGGCCGTCATCGATACCGGCATCGCCTACGATCATCCGGCGCTCGGCGGCGGATATGGCGCCAATTATCGTGTAGTCGGCGGCTACGATTTTGCCGCCAACGACGCCAACCCCTACGACGATGGTCCGCTGGGCGGCCACGGCACGCACGTCTCCGGCATCATCGCCAGCAACGACGTCAATAATCCGGGGTTGGCCACCGGGGTCGACCTGGTCGGTTTACGCGTGTTCGATTCCAACGGCAACGGCAGTTTCGACGCGGTCGATAAGGCCCTGCAGTGGGTGCATACGAATCGATTTGCGTTCCGCAATCCGATCACCACCGTCAATTTGTCGTTGGGCGCCGACTGGAATTCCAGCACCGTGCCGAACTGGGCCAACCTGGAAAACGATTTCCTGCAGCTCAAAAACGATGGCATTTTCATCGCTGTTGCGGCCGGCAACGCGTTTGCCAATTACGGCACGCCCGGACTGAGTTATCCAGGCGCAAGTTCTTACGTTGTGCCGGTGGCGGCCGTTGACGCTTCGGGCAATCTGGCCGGTTACAGCCAGCGATTGGACCGCGTCATCGCCGCGCCCGGCAGCGATATCCGCAGCACCGCGCCGGATTATATTGGCAATCTGGATGGCAAAACCAACGACTGGATCACGATGTCCGGCACCAGCATGGCCACGCCTTACGTGGCTGGGGCCAGCGTGCTGATTCGCCAGGCATTGCAATTTGCCGGTTATAAAAACATCAACGAAGACACGATCAACTACGTGATGCGCAACACGGCCGATTCGATTTACGATTCGGCCACCAATCAATCTTACAAGCGATTGAACCTGCAGGCCGCCATCAACTCGATCATACCGGCTGACGAATTCGGCAACACCTCCAGCACGGCTTACAGCCTGGGCACGCTGGTTGGGCGCACGTCCGTCAGCGGCGCCATTACCCGCTTGGACGACAAAGATTATTTCAGCTTTGTGGCCGGACAATCCGGCACCGTCACGTTTACGGCCACCGTCGATGGCACGATGTCCGCCAAGTGGGAACTGGCCGGTACGGCCGGAACAACCACTGGCAACACGTTTAGCGTCAGCGTGGTCGCTGGGCAAACGTACTCCGTGGGCCTGAGCACCGGCGGCGGCATTGGGCATTATCGGCTGGATGTCGCTTCGTCGGTGGCGGCCGCCAACTGGGGCGCGGTCGATTTCAAACAGATTTCCGGCGTCGATCTCTCGAGCGGCGACAATTGGTTCGCCGCCACGGCCTCGCAAGCCGGACTGTTCACCGTGCAAGCGCTATTCGCGCAAGCCGGCGGCAACATCGATATCGAACTGTACAACGCCAACAACCAGCTGGTGGCCAGCGGCAACGTCAACGGCTACGGCGAGCGCTTGGATTTCACCGCTACCGCCGGGCAATCGTTTTTCGTACACGTTCGCGGTTCCAATACGGATGTGAACTTCCGACTGACAAACCTGGTTAGCCAAAACGGTCTGAATGTTAACGTCAACGGCACCAGCGTCAACGACGCATTCGCCTACACCGCCGGCGCGATGCAAACGGTGACTGTCAACGGAGTGGATTATCAATTCTCTTCGGCCAGCGCCAAGTATTTCACGTTCAACGGCGGGGCTGGCGTCGATGCCATTGCCATCACCGGCACCGCCGGCGCGGAAACAGCCACGCTGCGGGTAGGTTCCGTCAGCGTGACCGGTGCGGGCTACAGCGTGCAAGCCAGCAACGTGCAGCGCATCCTACTGGACGCTGGCGGCGGTAACGATCAAGTAACGATGTACGATTCGCTCGGAAACGACACGCTGGACTTTACGCCGACCTCGGCGCATTTGTACGGCAGCGGTTACGACCTGCTGGTCCGCAACGCCAGTACGGTGCTTGCCTATTCCAGCGGCGGCGGCGATACCGCCAATTTCACCGACTCGGCGGGCGACGATCAGTTCTACGGCTTCTATGGCTCGGCCGGCGAAGTCGGCGCGGGATACCACAACATCGCCGCGGGATTTCAATACGTCAATGCATTTTCGACCGGCGGCAACGACACGGCCTATTTCTACGATTCGCCCAGCAACGATTGGTTTCTGGCTACGCCCACCTGGCAGCGAATGTTGTCGGTTGCCAATCAGACGCAGACCAACAATTTCAAAAACGTCTACGCCTATGCCTCGGCCGGCGGCTACGACAAAACCTATCTGTACGACTCGGTTGGCGCGGATCAGTTTGTCGGCCTGGCAAACTCGGCCGTGATGTCCGGCGCGAACTACTCGAACACCGTGGTTGGTTTTGCCCTGGTTTCGGCCAATGCTTCGGGCGGTAACGACAGTACCTTCTTGCACGACTCGGCCGGCGCCGACACGCTGTATATGACGCCCACCTGGTCGGCCTTTATGGATGGCAAGGTCTATTATCAGGTCAACAACTTCCGCAACGTGACGGTGTTTTCCTACAACGGCGGTAAAGATACCGTCAACTTCACGGATAGCGTCGGCGACGACGTGCTCGGTGGCTCGCGCGGCGCGGCTAGCCTGACCGGCGCCAACTTCAGCAACAGCGCTCAGGGTTTTGGAATTGTGAACGCCACGACCAGCGCCGGCTACGACACCGCGAACTTCAGCAGCGTGGACTACGTGTTCAACTTGCTGGGCAAATGGAAGTCGCCGTACGCCGCACGCGTGTAACGCGGCAGCCAACTCGCCGACATTTTCCGCCCGATCGCTTGCGTCGCGATCAGTGCGTTTCCGACGCTGCCAGCGTCGGAAAGCTTCGCTAGCTGACGTTCTGCCAACAACCCGGATCGCAATGCAGAACCGTCGGCACTTGAAAAACAGCCGATCGCATGGCCCACCGACGCAAGCTGCGTCGGCAACGAAGTGCAACGATCAGCTGCTCATCGAGCCACCTAGTTTCGCGCGTCGACGCAGTTTCTCGGCTTAGAACCCATTCTCGATAGTCTGCGGCGACTTTTTGGATTGTTGGAAATTTTACGGAAGTTCCGGCAGGGCAAACTCCGATAAGTTTGCTACCCAAAAAACCGCGGTGCATCGCATGCGCGGCATAACTGCCGAAGGAGCTATTTCCAATGATTTTGCGGCCCACGTTCAAGCGATTCTTCACGCTCAGTCTGGCGATTTCCGCCGGTTTACTGGGCAACCTTGCCGCTCACGCGCAAGCACCCAACCGCGACAACTACCGCTCGGCGCCGTCGTACGCTCCGGCCGATGACGGCATGCCAGACGATAGCACGCCAGCGCCGCGACGCTCGACCGAGCCGCCGCGTGCCGGCAGCAAGGCCTATCTCGAACAACGCAAAGCCGCGCAAGCCGCGGCCGCCGAACCGGTCAGGCCCTCGGCCACTGCCCGGCCCAGCGGCCCGACGCGCGGTTACGCCGACAATTCGCAGCCTTACTCGCCGCAGTATCCGGCGCAACGCGCGTCGGCAACGACGTCGAATCCCAAGTATCGCATGGCGCAGCGGATTGACGCCGATCGCGAGACGCCCATGGATGGCGAAATGCCAGATCCCAAGGCGCACCCGCGTCCGGCCGCGCCCGTCGAAGACATTGGCCCGCGCCGCATGTCGCCGCAGTCCAGCGCCATGGTGCCAGGCGAAGCAACCATGCACGATCAAGGCGCCGTCAGTTACGGCCCCGAACCCATGGCGGGTGAAGGCGGCTGCGGCTGCAACGGTGGCTCATGTGGTGGCTCATGTGGTGGCTCATGTGGTGGCTCGTGCGGTGGTACCTGCGGCGGTACCTGCGGCGGTGGTGGCTGCCGCAGTGGTTGCTGCGGTGGATGCGGCAATGGCGGTTGCGGCATCTGCATCGGACTGTGCGATTGCAGCTTCCTCGACAATCTGACCATCTTCGCTGGCCCGCAAGCCTATAAAGGCCCGCTCGACCGCGCTGCCAACGGCAACTTCGGCTTCCACGAAGGTCTCAATACCGGCTTCGCCGTCTGCGACTGTCTGGGCTGGGGCGTGCAAATTGGTACGGAGCTGACACAATCCGATTTCGAGACCGGCGTGCTGGCGACCGATCAACGCAGTCAAGTCTTCGTCACTGGCGGTGCGTTCCATCGGCCCGCCTGCGGCAATGGATTCACCGCTGGCGTCGTGGCCGACTACATGCACGACGACTTCTACGTCTCGCTCGACCTGCTGCAAGTTCGCGCAATGGTGGGCTATAGCTGGTGTACCAACGAGATTGGCTTCGAAGGCATCGTGGGCGTCGATCAGCAAACCGTCACCACGGCCGCGTTTGGACAAGAAACGTATGCCGCTCGCGACCAGTACCGCTTCTATTACAAACGCAGTTGGAGCGAAGGCGCCGAGAGCCGCGCGTTTGTCGGCTTCACCGGTGACAAAGACTTCGAAGTCGGTACCGAATTGCGTGCTCCGCTGTCGCAATCGCTGGCCGTGCAAGGCGCGTTCACCTATCTGATCCCCGATCAGAACAACCGGCTCGTCGCCAACGAAATCGAATCGTGGAACGTCGGTATGAGCCTGGTCTGGCATCCTTACCAACGTGCCCACTGCTACGGCGCCGATCCCTATCGCCCGATGTTCTCCGTGGCCGATAACGGCTCGTTCTTGCAACGCCTGAAGCGTTAGTCATCGCAGGCAGTAAGTCAAAAACGATCAACGGCCGCAAGATTCACGGATCTTGCGGCCGTTTTGCATTCCGCGCCGGCCCCGATGTTTCTTATCGATCGACGATGGATTACACTTGTCTCGGGCGTTTGCCTTCGGTGTCGCCGGCCAACATACGGCACCGACAGTCGGCCTGAATGCAGCAGCGAGCCATCGTCATGCAAGCGAGAATTGTTCAATCCAAGCTGTCGCCAAGGTTTGGCGTTCGTTGCTTCGCAGCCTGCGCGCTGTGGGTTGTGGTCGCGCCCTGCGCGGCGATGGAGGTGTACATCAACACCAATTCGCCCGGCAAGAGTAGCCACGGCAGTCAACTGTTGGAGCTCGACGAGTGGCCGCAATGCGCCAAAGCCATTGACGGCATTTGGTACGTCGGCCAAGGCATGAGCAAAACGCCCGAGGGCAAGAGCGCCGGCAAGAGCCGTGAGAAATGGATCGAAGAACTCAAAGACAAACATTGGATCGTCGAACTCAAACAGTCATCGGCCGCAAAAATGTCCGACGCCACGCACGAACCGCACGAAGTCAAAGCCTTGAAATCGGCCGGTATCAAGCATTTTGCGGCCATGGTCTGGGACGAAGAACACAACAAAGATTCGACTCTCAGCGGCGCGGAGGTGACCGCCGTACGCGAGGGCCTTAAAGCGGCCGACATCGCGGATTCGCGACTGATCGTCAACACCCGCGCGTTCCATCGCAACGACTTGCTGCACAAACTGGTCGAAGAAAAAAAAGTCGACGGCTTCAGCATCGAAATTCCCTCGCACGGCGTCCGCAAAGGCAAAATCCTGGAGGCGGAAGTCGCCACGGCCATCAACTTTGGCGTCCATCATCAACGCGATGTTTACGTGCTGATCAATGCCGAGCATACCAGCGACCTGCTCGGCGATCTCAAAGACATCTTTACCACCATGCTGCATCACGCCGGTCCGGCGCTCAAATCGCCGCATGTGAAATTCGTGATCTCGTCGTATTCGGCCGGCAAAACGCAATTCACTCCCGAGCATACGTCCGCCGGCGTACACGCCAACACCGTGACCGGCGCCGCCCTGTGGCTCTGCGAATCCGCCAAGAAGCACGACCTCCGCCCCGGCGATCACAAGTAATGCGGGCCGCAGTCGTCTCGAATTGCCTGCGAAATTCCGATAAGAAACTTCGCTGCGTAAGCCATGACGTAACGCGTGCATCGGCGGGCCAAACCGCGATTTCCTATCGTGCCAACGCCTGGTCTGTATGACGACTGAACCAACATTCCCCGCATGATTACGCTGCGAAAACCGTCTGCCGCAACCGTCCAGCGCTTTCTTGATCAGCAGGTGGCCGCGCCGTTCAGTTACCAAGGCGTGGGCAGTTCGGCCGGGCAGACGCCGCAGGGCTACATCGTCGATCACACCCGCGTCTTGCTCGGACACGGCGAGGCCGTTTATCAAGCGGCCTGCGCGGGTGTGCGCGGCTGGCAGCAATTCAACCTGGGCTGGGTTTTACCCGGCGATTTCATCACGCCAATTCAAAGCGGTCAAACGGTGGCGGTGATGGGCCATGCCGTGGGGCTGTGGTGGCTGAACGCTTGCCGGATTGTTTATGTGATCGACGAAACCGGTCCGATCGCGCGATTTGGCTTTGCCTACGGCACGCTGCCGTCGCATGCCGAACGCGGCGAAGAGCGATTTCAGATCGAATGGCATCGCCACGACGATGGCGTGTGGTACGACATCCTGGCATTTTCGCGGCCGAACCTGCTGGTCGCGCGATTGGGTTATCCGCTGGTTCGCCGTCAGCAAAAGCGGTTTGCCCGCGATTCCGCAGCGGCGATGCAGCGTGTGGTGCAAAACGTAGCGTCGACGAAGTAGCGGCAAAATGGCGGTTCGGCCCGACTATTTTGCGACTTTCTTGGCCGGTTCGGCCGCTGTCTTAGCGATCTTGCCGAACAGTTGGCCGCCGTGATCGCCGCCACTCCAAGTGCCGGCATATTGATTGTCGTAAAACAGCACCCGCGCGGTGAACGTGCCGAGTAGCGGAATCGTGTACTTGGTGAGCGTCACGACGGGCGTGTCGCCGGCCCATTTGATTTCTAGCTTGAGCGGCACGGTGAGGTCGTGGTCTGCGTAGGCAATATTCACGTCGAACTGCCAGAAATCGCCATCCAGCTTGGTGACTTTACTGATGTTGTATTTTTCTGCAGGCGGCATTTTGTCGCCGCGTATTTCGCCCAGCGTGTAATGGCCGGTGAGCGTCACGCCAGACATTGACTCGGCAAACGTTTTTTCGAGCAGCGCCTGCGCGTCTGTTTTTGTCGTTTCGGCCGCGGCCTTGTCCACCGGTTTCTTGTCGGCGACTGCCGGTTCCGCAGCGCAACACACTCCGTTGAGTAAGACCGTCGAAACAAACATTCCAACAAGGCTAAACGCCGTGGCGCGAGTCATTGCAAAATCTCCACCGCAAAAAGAAGACAGGACCAACAAACATTATACGGCCACCATGCCCAGCAATCAAAATATGGTCGCCGTGCGGCCGGCGGTCGCTTGTCGCTGCGGCGAGGCTCACGTATTCTGGCAAGCATGATTGCAGCAATTTCCTCCGATTATGAAACTCGTTATTGCGTGCTCGGAGCCGGCACGTCGGGCCTGACCGTGCTCAAAAACTTCGCCCAGCGGGGCGTTGCCGTCGACTGCCTGGAGCGCGAAGACACCATTGGCGGCAATTGGTGTTACGGCATGCCGCACAGCAGCGTGTACCGCTCGACGCATCTGATTTCTTCCAAACGGCTGACGGAGTACACGGATTTTCCGATGTCGCACGGCGCACCGGAGTTTCCCGGCCATCAGCAGGTGTTTCAGTACCTGACCGACTACGTTCGGCATTTCGATCTACTGCCGCACATTCAATTTCGAACCGGCGTTCAGCGCATCGAACCGGTCGCTGCCGACGACCCGCAAACTGCCTGGAGAGTGACGCTGGCCTCTGGAGAAGTCCGTGTCTATCGCGGCGTGGTGATTGCCAACGGTCACAACTGGGATCCGAAAAGGCCCGAATTGCCGGGACACTTCGCCGGGCAGATTTTGCATTCGGCCGATTACAAAACGCCGGATATTTTGAAGGGCCGGCGCGTACTGGTGATTGGCGGCGGCAACTCCGGATGCGACATTGCCGTTGAAGCCGCGCAGCATGCGGCGGCCACCTTTCACAGTTTGCGGCGCGGCTATCATTACCTGCCGAAGTTTCTTCGCGGCAAACCGGTGGACGAGTGCGGCGAGCGTCTGCTCCGCTGGCGATTGCCGCTGTGGCTACGGCGTCAGATCACGCGCGTGATGGTCAAAATTGCCATCGGTCTGCCCCAGCAATACGGCCTGCCGGTGCCCGATCATCGGTTGTTCGAAACGCATCCGATCATCAATTCGCAGATGTTGTATTACGTGGGTCACGGCCAAATTCGTCCCAAGCCCGACGTGGCCGAACTGTGCGGCACGGACGTCCGCTTTACGGACGGCACGCGTGAGCCGATCGATCTGATCATTTTGGCCACCGGCTTCAACATCCGTTTTCCGTTCATCGACGAGCAGCATTTAAACTGGCACGCCGGTCGCCCACAGCTTTATTTGCACGCGTTTCATCCGCGCTACGACGGGCTGTTTGTGGCGGGCCTCATTCAGCCCGATAGCGGCCAATGGGGACTGGTCGATTATCAGGCGCAGCTCATGGCGCGATTTGTCGCGGCGTGCAAATCGCAATCGCCGCGAGCGGACTGGTTTCGCCGGCTCAAATTGACCACGCCGCCCGATCTGTCGCGCGGCATTCGCTACGTCGATTCGTCGCGGCATCTGCTTGAGGTCGAACATTTCAGCTACCGTCGGCGGCTGCAAAAGCTGATTGCCAAATTCTAGCGCCGCGCGTTCATTTCTGCGGATGCAATCGCTTGCCGGTTTGCGCGGCGATGCGATTAATGGCGTTGACGAAGGCGCGCCCGCTGGCCTCGACGCTGTCGGTCGAAACGCCACGTCCGCGGAAGATATCGTTCTCGAACTGCAGTTCGACATTGACTTCGGCCTGCGCGTCTTTGCCCACCGTGACGGCCTGCACGCGAAAATCCCGGCAGGCGGCCAACACGCCGGTGACTTTTTCGATAGCCAGAAAAATCGCGTCGATGGGTCCGTCGCCGGCCACCATCTGCTCGGTGAACAGTTCGTCGCCGCGCTTCAAATTGAGCGTAACGGTGGGCCGGCTGCCCGAGGCAACCGTCAATTGGTAACTTTCGAACGACCAGGTTTCTTGGGCGTCGTAGATTTCTTGCTCGATCAGCGCGGCGATGTCGCCATCGTAGATTTCCTTCTTTTTATCGGCCAGCGCCTTGAAGCGTTCGAACACGGTTTGCAATTGGTCGCCGCTCAGATGAAAGCCCAGAGCCTTGGCGCGATCGGCCAGCGCGGCCCGCCCGCTGTGCTTGCCGAGCACCAGATCGGTTTTCGAAAAGCCCACATCTTCCGGCTTCATGATTTCGTACGTGGTGCGCTCTTTGAGCATGCCGTCTTGGTGAATGCCAGCCTCGTGGGCAAACGCGTTGCGGCCCACGATGGCCTTGTTGCGCTGCACCAACATACCGGTCACGCTGGAGACCAATCGGCTGGTGGGCACCAATCGCCGGGTGTTGATCCGCGTATCGGCCTGGTAATAATCGTTGCGGGTGCGGAGCGCCATAACCACTTCTTCCAGCGAACAATTGCCGGCCCGCTCGCCGATGCCATTGATGGTACATTCCACCTGTCCCGCGCCTGCTTCGATGCCGGCCAGGCTGTTGGCCACCGCCATGCCCAGGTCGTCGTGGCAATGCATGCTCACCACTGCGCGGTCGATGTTGGGCACGCGATCGATCAGGTTGCGAATCACTTTGGCCATGTGGGCGGGCGTGGCGTAACCGACCGTATCCGGAATGTTGACGGTGGTGGCGCCGGCGTCGATGGCCGCTTCGACCACGCGGCAGAGAAAATCCGGTTCGGTGCGCGCGGCGTCTTCGGGCGAGAATTCCACATCGTCGCAATAATTGGCCGCGCGCTTCACGCCTTCGACCGCGCGGCGCACGATCTCGTCTTTGTCCATCTTGAGTTTGAACTCGCGATGGATCGCGCTGGTGGCCAGAAACACGTGAATCCGCGCGTCCGGCGCGTGCTTGAGCGCCTCCCAGGCGCGGTCGATGTCCAGCTCGTTACAGCGCGCCAGCCCACAGATGGTGCTGCCGCGAATATTGCCGGCGATCTCGCGGACTGCTTCGAAGTCGCCAATCGAAGCGATCGGAAAACCGGCCTCGATGATATCCACACCCAAATCCACCAGCGCCTGGGCGACCTCCATCTTCTCGCTGAGGTTCATGCTGGCGCCGGGCGATTGCTCGCCGTCGCGGAGCGTGGTGTCGAAAATCTTGATGCTGCGGCTGGCCATGATGATTGATCCGTATTTGCAAGTGTGAGCTTAAATGATCGAAAGAATTGTCGGCGGTGTGAAGCGGTAAAAGAGTCTGCCAGCCAATAAAAAAACCCCAAGGCGGTCAGGCCTTGAGGTTCGGAAAAGCTGGCAGCGAATGTCCGTGCGAACCTAAAGCCTGACCTTGGTAAGGCACAACTGCAACAACAGCGGCAGCAGGATTCGCGACATGATCGGGGGTTTCAGCAAAAAACGATGTTCGAAAAGACCGGCAGCCACGGCGACTCCCGTCCTCTCCAGACTTTATATCATGCCGGTTGGTTCGTCAAGTTTGCGTTTTTTCTGAAATTCGTACGCCCGCCACAGTCTCGATTTTCGGCCGAAACTTTGCTCTGATGGGCAGCTTCGAGGCGCGTCGCGCAGCATTTTGCTTTTTTTGAATCGCAGCTTGCTGGCGGGTCATTCGATCGGAGCCGACGTTTCAACCATGCATGAATCAAAAAGTCGCGGCCACCAGATTCTCGGACTGCTGGGTTGGCTGGCCCTTTGCTACGCTGCGGCGGGTGTCGGCTCTTGGGCTACGTTCGCCTCGCTGACCGATTGGTATCCCACGCTGATTAAGCCAGCGTTCAATCCGCCGAATCAAATCTTCGGCCCGGTTTGGTCCGTGCTCTATTTCTGCATGGGCTTGGCCGCCTGGCTTGTCTGGCGAACAGGCAAATCGCGGCTGTGGCGCGGTCCGTTGCTGTTGTTTCTCGCGCAACTTGGCTTGAATGTGCTGTGGTCGGTGCTGTTCTTTGGCCTGCATCGCCCCGATCTGGCGGCGGCAGAAATCTTTGTGCTGCTGCTGACGATTGCGGCCACCGCCTGGTCGTTTTGGCGATTCTCGCGGGCGGCCGCGCTGCTCCTGGCGCCTTACCTGCTGTGGGTCGGATTTGCCGCTGCGCTGAACGTGGCCATTTGGCAACTCAATCGTTAAGCCGTCGTCCGGTTCAATCGCACGATTCTTGGCATTCCTCCGCCGCAATTCCGGCCGGGCGATGCTGGCGACATTTTCCGGCGATGGTTATATTGCAAGCTGCACGGTTGGCAACGCAGCACATCGGTCTGAGCATTTCTCTTCGGGAGTATCGGAACATGAATTCGTCGTATTTGCGCCATCCGGCGCTCTGGCTGTTGGGCGGGCTGGTGGTGGGCGCGCTGCTGGTGGGCAAGGTCATGTCGCCTGCGCCGCTGCAAGCCACGGCCACGCATGGGCAAGACAACTTTTCCGTCTGCACCGTTCCGGTCAATGGAGATTCGGAAGCCGTGGTGTTTCTCGATTCGCTTACCGGCGATCTGACCGGCGGCGTGTTGAGCCCCAACGGCAAGTTCGCGTACAAGTTTGACACCAATGTGGTGAAAGACCTCGGTGCCGACGCGCCCAAGGCCCCCAAATTTTTGATGGTTTCCGGCGCTGCCAAACTGGCCACCACGACGGCCGCCGCAAAAATGGCGCCCAGCGTGATCTACATTGTCGAAGTCGGTAGCGGCACTTGCCTGGTGTATGGAATTCCGGCTATCCCCAAGGCGCAACAGTCCGCGTTTGTGCCGATCGCTTCGGTCAAGATGCGAACCGTGGCCGTGCGGCCAGGTGGTTGATGAGCGCCGAGCCGCAATCGATTGCGACGCCCGTTTCGGGCCAGGCAAATCGCGCCATGAGCATCGTGTTCAATGGCCAACCGCGCGCGCTGGCCGAAGACGCGAACGTTGCCCAGTTGATTGCCGAACTCGGCTTGCCCGCCAAATATGTGGCCGTGGAAGTCAACCTGCAGTTGGTGCCGCGCGCTCAACATCAGCAGCATCGTCTTTGCGCTGGCGACCGCGTTGAAGTCGTGACACTGGTGGGCGGCGGCTGAAGTCTGAATTCGCCGCGCCCTGCCTACGGATCGATCACCGTTGTAATGCAGGCCTCGTTCTTACCCGATGGATTTTGTGATGAGCTCGACCGACATTCAAACCGACGACTCGCTGACCATCGCCGGGCATACGCTGGCCAGCCGGCTGATCGTCGGCACCGGCAAGTACGCCAATTACGCGCAGATGGCGCAGTCGCTGGAACTCTCTGGCACGGACTGCATCACGGTGGCGATCCGCCGCGAGCGATTGATCGACGCTCAAGGCAACAACATCTTGGACTTCATCGACACCAGCCGTTACACGCTGCTGCCCAACACGGCCGGTTGCTTCACGGCCGACGATGCCGTGCGCGTGGCGCGACTCGGACGCGAAATTTTGCAAGGGCTCGAAAATCCCGGCGCGGACTGGGTCAAATTGGAAGTGCTGGGCGATACCAAAACGTTGCTGCCGGATCCCATGGCCACGCTGGAAGCCACGGAAAAACTCGTCGCCGACGGATTCCATGTGCTCTGCTACACCAGCGACGACCCGATTGCCGCTCTTCGCTTGAAGCAGGCAGGCGCCGCCAGCGTCATGCCGGCCGGCAGTCCGATTGGCTCGGGGCAAGGCATTTTGAATCCCAACAACATTCGGATTTGCCTGGAATATCTGAAAGACGGCGATCCGGATTATCCTGTGATCGTCGATGCTGGCGTCGGTACGGCCAGCGATGTGACGCAGGCTATGGAACTGGGTGTCGATGGCGTACTACTCAACACCGGTATTGCCCACGCCAAAGATCCTCTGACCATGGCTCGCGCCATGCAAGCCGCCATTCAAGCTGGACGCTGGGCCTATCTCTCCGGCCGGATTCCCAAAAAACTGTACGCGACGGCCAGTAGCCCGGAAGAAGGCGTGTTTGTGAATCGGCCGTCAACGGCCAAATAGCGCCCGCAGATCACCGACATTTGCAACTCTATTGCAAGCTGCCGGCGGGACGGCCCGCCACGGCGCTGTTTTGCGGCGCGCCGGTCGGTGCATCGCCACGGGCGAATTCGCGGGCCGCGTTGACGTTGTTGCCAAAGTCGCGCCCGGTGGAGGTTTTCAGCGCGATCATAGCCGAGTGTTGCATGGCCGGATCGGGATCTTCCAAAGCCACGGCCATCGTGCGTTTGACCAGTGCCGGGTCTTTTTGATTGCCAAGCGCGCGAACCGCAGCGATCCGAACATCGATTTCCGTATCGCTGCCGGCCGCGCCGGCCAGCGCTTGCGCCGCGTCGGCATTATTCTGCTTGGCGAGCCCTTGGCAACAAGCGACGCGGACATCGGCCTCGCGATCTTGCAAGCCCGCTTTGAGCAAGCGGACGGAATTGTCGCAAGGCATGGCGCCCAGCGCCCGCACGATGCTCATGCGGACCAGCGTATCTTTTTCCGTCTCCAACTGCTGACCGAGCTCGACGGCCTTTTGCTGACGGGCTTCCATGCTGGCCGGCGGTTGTTTGGCAAGTTTGGCCATGTCAGCTACGCGCTGATCGGCCGTCGGACCGAACCGCGCCAGGTCGGCCGCCTTTTGCTTTTTCGCTTTGGCATTCCACCATTTGAACGAATCCCAGCCAAACGTGTCGGCGCAACCCGGCACGACGGCCATCAAGACCATCAATGCCAACGCGTAGGCTCGAACTCTGTGCGATCGATGCATGTGAAAAGCTGCTAAATCGGGACGTGAAAAACTCGATCGATAAGATGAGGGCGGGAACTATAGCAATCCGACTTGCTCTTGCCAATGGAGATCGCGGTTCTTGCACTGGATTAATTTCGTTTGCTGCTAGCATGCGGGCCAAGGCGGAAGCTGCTAGCGCTTAACTGTGGCGCGCGGCATCGCCGGTAAAAAATACCATGTGCCGCGCCGCTGGACCCAGATTTGCCGCTGAACCGCGTCGGAGCTCGCACCGCTGACGTCAACTAGCCGAATGTTGAGCGTCACCGTCGCGGCGGCGTTGGCCGTGCGCTGCACGGAAGCC
The DNA here is from genome assembly GCA_038205115.1 of Pirellulales bacterium. Lineage (GTDB taxonomy): Bacteria > Planctomycetota > Planctomycetia > Pirellulales > JBBRCE01 > JBBRCE01. The sequence goes on along the minus strand of JBBRCE010000027.1, from coordinate 23,021 downwards.
ACTTCCACGAGACTCTGCCGGCGCGACGACTCGGCGACAGGCGGCGGCGTCTTTTTCAGCCAACGACGCAATTCGCGGTCGCGTCCCGGCTCCGTCAGCCGCAGCATCTGCGGCAGGTCGCCTTCGAGCCAGGCGTGAGCCAGCAGCGGCGCGCGATCGTTCAGTTCCGCCGGCAACGGCTCCAGCGGCGACGCATCCACGCTGGAAATCCACTGCGTCATTGCGTAACCTACCAGCAACGCGACGGCCAAACTGCTCAGCAGCATCGCAGAACTTTGCCAGCCGGTTAAGCGTGCCAGCCACTCACGCGGTCGCACGTTTCGCAGTCTGGTTTTGAACTTCAGCATGGGCTGCGGCAATAGGATCTGATGACCGCGCCATTCCGAAAATGACGTCCGCACCGCTACCTCCAGACGCTGCGCCGGCGGGCGAACTTCCACCAGCGACGCGCTGGCGCTCAGCTTGTACCAACTCTCGCAGACACTGCAACACAACAGGCGATCGAGCCGATCCCAATTGACCTTGCCCTTGGCCTGACAGCGAGGGCAAACGACGTTCACTTGTCGGTCGGTGGATTCCGAATCTGGGGTCATGGCGACCTGTTGCCTGCGCGCTGCTGAAGGAGAAGCTGACTCGCGTCGTCGTCATGGGTCGGCTATTGCCGGCCGAAGCTGGGCGACGTTTCATCCAATCCCCAGCCGGTCCACAGTCGGTTATCGCCCCAAGGCAGCGCCCGCGTTTGCGGTTGAGCCACGTTATCCACCACCACGTAGCCCAGATCCTCCAGCGTCAAGCTTTCGATGTGTCCATCCAAAAACACCACGTTCGCTCGACCGTTGTGTCGGGCTTCGGCGGGCGAGAAATACACCTTGATATCCGTGCCGGTTTCGTCCGGTCCATAGGGATCGAAGCCCGGCAATTTCGAAGGCGATGGCGAATCCACGGTTTTGCCGTCGGGACGTTTGCGCATGTGCGGCGGATCGAGCGTCATCGAATGGCCGCCGTGCGGCACGTCGCCGCCACGACTGTCGCCAATGGCAATGGTCCGCGCGGCGTCGTAAACATTGCGAACCGGATAATTCAATTGCGGCGTGGTGATGTCGCCATCGACCAAATTCCGGCTGTTACCTAGGTACTGAAAGTTATAGCCGTAAGCGCCGTTGCGAATGGACTTGCCGTCCGGCAGCGCGGGGTCGATGAAGATTTCGTTATCGAGCAGCACGTCCGTACATGTTGGGTCGGTGAGCACCGCCGCCGAAACGGCGTCCGGATTTTGCACCGGCCGACCAAGAAATTCGGCAATGATCCATTGCCAGCGCGGACGTTGCACGCCCCAGCGATTGAACACTGCCGGATCTTCAATGCGATACGGCAAATAGTGCTTGTTCAAGTCCGAATATTGCGTCAGGCCAATCATCATTTGATGCAAATTCGACTGACACTGCGTCGACCGTCCCGCCTCGCGCGCCTTGATGATCGCCGGCAGCAACAGCGCCATCAAAGTCACAATCAGGCCGATGACCACCAGCATTTCAATCAGCGTAAACGCACTCCGCTGGTGGCTCGATCGCCGACCGTTCTGAAAATTTCGATTCGCGCTCGTCATCGTATTCGAACCTTTACAAAGAGATTGTGCCACGCAATTTGTTGGCTTGGCACGCGGCTGGCAGGTACTATGAAAGTGTCAGAAACGCGTTGTGCATTCGGCGTGCCACTCGACGGTGGTCGGACGCAAGTCGTTTTCTAGCATGTCGTTGCGAATGACAGTGGCACTCACCACGAAAACCCATCGGCGAAACTTTCATCGCCGCGGGCCAAAAAAATGCCGAAGCGAACTTTCCCTCCATCTATTTCGATACGCCTATGCGCTGGCCAATTCGCAATCAAATCTTGGTGCCGTTCAGCCTGGCCATGCTGCTGGTGCTGGTGGGTGTGACAGCGCTCAACGCCTGGCTCGCCGCCAGACGCTCGGCGCAGCAGATTGAGCAGCAGCTTTCTGGCTTGGCGCAAACGCTCACCAAGACGCGTTTCCCACTGACGGACGCCGTGCTCGGGCAAATGCAGGCACTGTCCGGCGCGGAATTCGTGCTCATGGATCCGCACGGCAAAACCCTGGCCGCTAGCCACAACTTTGCCAATGATCTTTCCGCGGCACTGCCCGCGACGGACAATCCGCAAAAGTTGCACTTCGATCACGGCATGCTCTTGGACGGCAAACGCTATTTTCAAACCGCTGTCAGCTTGAATCGTCCTGGGCTCGACGAGAGCACGGCCGTCTTACACATTTTGTATCCCGAACAGAGTTGGCGCGAGGCGCAATGGGCCGCCGCGCTGCCGGCGCTGGCGGTGGGCGGCATTGCAGTGATCGCCGTGGCGCTGTTGGCAGCCATCATCGCGCAGCGGATCAGTCGGCCAATTCGCGACGTGCAGCAGCAAGTCAGTCGCTTGACCGAGGCCGACTTTCAGGAGATTCCGCTGCCGCTGCGAAATGACGAACTGCGCGACCTGGTGGTTTCCGTCAATCGATTGGCGCAGCAACTCGACGAAATGCGACAAGCGATTGCTCGCGGCGAGCGATTGGCGCTGCTCGGCCAGTTGAGCGGCGGTCTGGCCCACCACCTGCGCAACGATGTGACCGGTGCCAAGATGGCCGTGCAACTGCATCAGCGTGGTTGCTCCAGTGGCGATCGCGAAAGTCTGAACGTGGCGCTGCGGCAACTTGCGTTAACGGAAGACCACCTGAAACGTTTTCTGGCTGCTGGCAAACCGCAAGCCATCGACGCCGCGCCCTGCCAAATGGCAGACCTAGTGAGCCAAACCGTGGCGCTGGTCAAGCCATCGCTCGACCATCGCAAAATCCAGTTGCAGGCGAACGTGCAGCCGGCGCCAGCCATTGTGGGCGATGCCGAACAACTCCGGCACCTGCTGATGAACCTGGTGCTCAACGCGGCCGAAGCGGCGCAGCCCGGCGGCTGGGTGGCAATCGATGTTGGCGCGGATCTGCCGCAGTGGAACTTCCTCCGCGTGCGAGACAGCGGCAGTGGACCGGTCGATGGCATTGTCGATCGACTGTTCGAACCGTTCGCCACCGATAAGGCCGAAGGCGTTGGGTTGGGCTTGTCCGTCGCACGGCAAATTGCCGAAGCGCACGGCGGCTCGCTCAACTACACGCGCGTGGACGGCGCCACCTGCTTCGAATTGAAATTGCCCATGGCAATCGCGGCGTCCTCGCCAGACGCGCCCGCGTTCGACTCTTAAAATTCCCACCACTTTCGATACGGCAACATCATGGGCCAGGTTTTAGTCGTCGACGACGAAGAGAGCATCTGCTGGGGACTGAGTCGCTTGCTGACCGAAGAAGGTCACCAGGTGATGACGGTCTCGTCGGCCGAAGATGCGTTTGCCTCGCTAAAAAAACGCGCGCCGGATTTGGTGATTCTCGATATCCGCCTGCCTGGCATGGACGGATTGGCGGCCATGGGTCGCATCCAGCAAATGGCGCCGGCCGCCGCGGTGGTGGTGATCACCGCCTTTGGCAGTTTGAACAACGCGGTGGCCGCGCTGCGCAACGGCGCATTCGATTACCTCGCCAAGCCGTTCGATTTGGAACAAGCGCGAACCGTGTTCCGCCGCGCGCTGGCCCAACGCGCGGCAGCCAACAGCGCCGGCGGCGACTCCGCGGCAACGGCCGGCAACACGCAGAAATCGGTCGAAAAAGAATTGCCGCCCTATGCGCGCAACGATACGCTGCTGGGCACCAGCCCGGCAATGCAGGAAGTTTTTAAGCGCATTGCGCTGGTGGCCGCGACCGAAGCGCCGGTATTGATTCTTGGCGAGAGCGGCACCGGCAAGGAGTTGGTGGCCCGCGCCATTCATGCCCATTCGCCACGCGCCGCTGGTCCGCTGGTGCCGGTGCATTTGGCCGCGCTCAGTTCCACGCTGGTCGAGAGCGAACTGTTTGGCCATGTTCGCGGCGCGTTCACCGATGCTTCGGCTTCGCGGCAAGGCTTGCTGGAACTGGCCAACGGCGGCACGCTGATGTTCGACGAAGCGGGCGATATCCCGCTGCCCACGCAAGCCAAACTTCTGCGCGTGCTGGAGCAGCACGAAGTTACGCCGGTGGGCGACGTGCGGGCGCGGCCCACCTCGTTCCGCGTGATTGCCGCCACCAATCGCAACTTGCAGCAGGAGAGCGCCGCGGGCCGCTTCCGCCAGGATCTGTATTTTCGCTTGGCGGTGTTCGATATCCGCCTGCCTGCGCTGCGCGAGCGTCCCGACGATATTGCGCAGCTCGCGGCCCGCTTTTTGAAAAACATTCGCTCGCCCGGCGTGGCCACGCAATTCGCTCCCGCCACACTGCGCGAATTGCGCTCGCGCCCTTGGCCGGGCAACGTGCGTGAACTTCGCAACGCGGTGGAACACGGCGCGCTATTGGCCCGCGGCGGACCGATTCAGCCCGAACATTTGCCGCCCGTGGTGACAATGCTGGCCGCCGCCGAGCCCGGCGCTGCCGAAAGTCTGGCTGCCGCGGTTCGCAATTGGGCCAGGCAACAACTGCTGTCGCCCGACGCCACGGCGGAAATCTACCAGCAGTTTCTCAACGCCAGCGAACCGGCGTTGTTCGAGATGGTGCTGCAACACACGCGCGACAATCGCGCCGCGGCCGCCGACTTGCTTGGCATTCACCGCGCCACGCTGCGTAAAAAACTTTCGTCGGAATGAAGCTGCGGCTACTTGGCGGCAGGGTTGCGCACGGCATACAGCGCGGACGCGGTGCGGACGTAAATCGTGCCGTTGGCAATGGCCAGCGAAGCCGAAACCGGTTCTTCCATTGTGTTGGTGGCCAGCAGTTGGAATTCGCGACCGGCTTTGACCACGCTGATTTTTCCGTCGCGCGCGGTGAGAAAAACTTTGCCATCGGCATAAACGGGCGATGCTCGGTGCCGGCCGCCCTGCGTGCGCTTTTCGTAAATTTCTTCACCCGTCTTGGCATCCATGCAAATCAAATTCCCGGTCTCGCGATATAGATAGCAAAGGCCGTCATAAACCAGCGGCGAAGGCACGTCCGGCGTGTTGCTGGCGCGCTTCCAAAGCCGGAAATTACTATCGCCGCTAATATCGCCTTTGCCGTCTGGCTTGAGGCCTAGCACGGGTCCGTTCTTAGCGGACGGAACGACAATCAAGCCTGGCACGGCCAGCGGCGAGGCGACAAAACGCAGCGTGCGGTTGTAGGTGGTTTTAGGATTCAGATCGCCGCAGCGCCAAATTTCCGAACCGTCTTTAAGCGAGTGCGCGACAATGTAATCGCCGCCATGCGTGAGCAAGAACTCGCGCTGATCGTCACGGTAGATCACCGGCGAGGCGTACGATTGCTCGCATTCGTCCTTGGCGTCGCTCGGACGACCGGTATGCCAGACTTCTTTGCCTGTGGCTTTATCCAGGGCAATCACATGCGCGCCGCCGGAGTGCAGCAGTTGCAAATACAACCGGTCGCCATCGAGCACCGGCGTGCTGGTCATGCCAAATTGAATATTGAACTTGCCGTAACGATCTTGCAGGTTGAACTTCCAAACCTCCGCGCCGTCGAAATCGTAACAGGCCAGATCGCCTGTGGCCATCATGGCCCAAACGTGCTTGCCGTCGGTCGACGGCGAATTGGACGCCGAGTTGCCTTCGTCGCCGCGGACTTCGCGATTGCCGCTACCGAGCGTCTTTTGCCAGAGTTGTTTGCCGGCGGTGTCGGCGGCAATAAGCACCAGATCGCTGCCCGCGGCCGAGGTCAAAAAAATGTGATCTCCCCAAACCACGGGCGTCGAACCAGCGTAACCCGGCAGTGGCAGTCGCCAAGCCACGTTTTCGGTTTTGCTCCAGGTGGTAGGTAGATTTTTCTCGTTGCAAATGCCATCGTTTTTGGCGCCCCGCCACTGCGGCCAATTCTCGGCGTGCAAAGCCGGCGCCAGCGCAATCGGTAAACAAACCATGGCAAACAATTGCAGCAAACGGCGCATGGAAATCTCAAGGGACAGGCGAGCTTGGCAGGTAGGCGAGCACGAGCAATCAGTTTGTCGCGCCGGCGACCTGCGGTCAAGCAATTGGGTTCGCAGCCCGTCGAAGTAAGCGCATCTCCTAGGCGGCGATGGAATAGGCGGTGAGCGTGCATGTGGGCGAAGGAGGCGAGATGGCTGCGGCGAACAGACCGCTTTGCAGCGCGCGCGGTTTGCCAACGCCCAGCAGGTTCAGCAGGATGCGGATAAGATTGTGCGCGGCGGCCGCAATCCGGTATCGCCTTTTGAAATTCTCCAAGCTTCCCAGCCAAGTGCGCCATGAGCGGTCGGCGATTTGCAGCACGAACCGAAACACGTCTTCGGACACTTCCGGCGGCAGGCGTATGCTTCCGCAGGCATTCGAAGTCCAAAGTCTTCATGCGGCGAGCGAGCCCATCTGATTGTTGGCTGAGATAACGGCTCCCGTCAGCGCCGTGTCCTCACTGTGCACCGCGTTTTTCCACGTGCCGCCCAGCGCAACGCGAGTCATCGTCGCAAGTCGCGCGGGTGATTTCGCTGTGAAAAGCGCGCCGGCGCACTCGTTTTTCTTCGTCGCCAAATGCTGGCCACCGCCAGCGCGTTGCTGATGGTCGGAAAGCATGGGCAGAGCGCGTGGGGTCCGCGTCGCCCGGCAAGCTCCGTGGTCAGCAGCAGCGGGCAAACACGTTTTGTCCGCTGGATTCATTCATTGCAGCACGCTGGGGTTCACGATGTTCTCAGGCAGGTTGCCGGTCAATGCGTCCGCCACTTGCTGTGCGGTGCGACTGCGGAGGTTGACCAGCGACTCGACGGACACAAACGCCGCGTGCGGTGTGACGATCACTCGCGGGTCGGTGTAGGGCGGTTGGCTGAGGTCCGGTGGTTCTGGGTCTTGCACGTCGAGTGCGGCGCCGGCCAGTTGACCTCGCTTAAGCGCGACGCTCAGCGCCGCGGCATCGATCAAGCCGCCCCGTGCGGTATTGATCAGATAGGCCGACGGTTTCATCTGCCGAAACTCCGCCGCGCCGATCAGATGTTTGGTCTGCGGTGTCAGCGGCACGTGCAGCGAGATGTAATCGCTGGCGGCCAGCAGTTCAGGCAGATCGACGAATTGTACGCCCGGCACCGTTTGCGATCGGCCGCGGCTGGTGGCCAGCACGTTCATCCGCAGCGCGACGGCTTTTTCGGCCAGGCGCCGGCCGATATTGCCTAGGCCGACAATGCCCAGGGTTTGCCCTTCGATTCGTCGCAATGTGGGTCCGGCTTGCAGTTCGTACTTGCCTGCCTTGGTGGCCGCATGATACCAACCGATTTTGCGACCCAGCGCAAGGATTTGCGCCAAGGCATGCTCGGCCACTTCGATCAAGCAGTAATCAGGAACGTTGGTCACCATCACGCCGCGGGCGGTGGCCGCGGCCACGTCGATGTTATCCAGCCCGATGCCCAGGCGGGCGACGATCTTGCAACCGGTGGCGGCTTGGATCACGGCGGCCGGCACTTTGGCCCAGTTGGTCATGATGGCGTCGCAACCAACGGCGGCGGCCGCCAGCGTAGCCGGATCGGTGGCTGCAGGCAGGCGGATTTCGCAATCGATGCGGTTGAGAATGGCGGTTTCGATGTCGAGATTCGACCAGGCGTAATCCGTGAGTAGGACGCAAAAGCGCGACATGATGCAGCCGATTCCGAACGAGGTTACTGCGAGATTTAGGCCAGCCAGCAGTAGAATTGCCCTGCGCAGGAGCGTCAAGCGGCGTGGCCGACCGGTGGCGCGGATGCTGAATGGCTAGTTCTTGACCGGCGTTGCGAATGGCATTTGAACTTTACAAAAGCGGCTCGCCGATCCACAACTGAAGGCGACGCCTTACGGTGCTAAATGCATAAGTAGGCCTTGTAATCCTGCATTAGCCGGTGGAAAATCTGGTGGCAGTTTCGGCAATTCATTGACTTTCGTTAAGATATAGCTAAACTTCACTTGGCCAGGAATCACCCACGAACGATCTTGGTGCGACGCGGGTCGAACGGGTCGATCGAGTGTGCCGTCATGCCTGACGGGAGCTCTCCGGCTCGGGATTTTCTACAAGAGTCTGCGGACGTTCGCGAGAAAGGCAAGGACCGTCCAGACGCCACCGCGCAAGCCAAATTGATGGTTTTGTTCGATCAAATGGCAATGCATGGAAAAGTCAGCTACAAGCGATTTAGCCGCGAAGTCGGAAAAATTTACGCGTTCAAATGCGAGGTTCGGAACATCCAGATTCGCGTTGCCTGTTTTCAAGATGGAAACAAGTGGATTTTGACCCATGGATTCAAGAAGCAGGGCGCTCAATCCGGCCTTGGCAAGTGGCCCAAGAGTGAGATCGAGCGAGCGGAATTCATCATGAACACGTACTTTTTACTTGGAGAGTAGCATGGCCGAAAGCGAGTCTCTGTTCGATGAGTTCTTGAAAAACAGTGACAGTTTCCGCCTTTTTCACCAAGAAAAAGCCATTTATCGGATCACGGAAGCGCTCGAAGAAGTCCTCGATACGCAGCAGGTCTCTCGTACCGAACTGGCACAGCGTCTCGGAAGAACCAAGAGTTGGGTTACTCAATTGCTTGATGGTGAACAGAACAAGACGATCAGGACGGTTGCGGATGTTGCCGCGGTTCTGGGATGCGAATTGCAGGTTTCGCTGATGCCGATCGGCAACCAGAGTTCTCGGCACAGCTCGGAATCGATTTCAACACTTCAATTCTCACGTCAGCCGAAAGCAATGGAATACCGCTATTCTAAAACGGCAGGTGGCAAACGATTTGTGCCAATCGATATGCAACGGTCCGCGAGCTAATCGATCACATGGCAAAAAAACCCACCAAAAAACCGCGCTCATCGAGCTCCGTCACGTTTAACGCTCGGCTGGCGAGTCTGCTGATGGTTGCCTGTCGAGCATTTGTAAGTAATCGAGCCGTCGCGCCTGCTGCGGTGCAGCAGCACATCAACGTCAAGTCGCGAATTGATGCGAAGGCCAAGATGATTGTGTACAACATCACGGTCGGCGTAGTGGCTGGAAGCGATGTCGATCCGGAGCTTCTGATCGAATGTACATTTGAGCTTTTGTACGAGTGCGAGTCGAAAATCAGTGAGGAGCTTAGCGTAGCCTCGCATGACTTTGGGCAGATGTTCGGCGTCATTCAAATTTGGCCGTACTGGCGTGAATACGTGCAGTCGACTGCTGGGAAAATGGGATTACCGCCGCTGCTCGTGCCTGTTATGACGATCGATGAGCTCAGCAAAATGAACTTCTCCGATGAGTCGAATTCGGCAGAGGCCAGAATTCAGTCAGGATCGCTCGCCAGTTGATCCGCTGCGGCTCACTGTGGGATGTGGCGATAAATTTGCCGTAATTCCTTACTCTTGATCGCGCGAGCGGCATCGATCCGAGGATCCCTCGCACTCAATGCGATCGGCATTCCGCAACGTGCGCAAATCGATTCGTGGCCAACGCGCCGGGGGCTGAATCGCCGGCCGCAATATGTTAAAATTTCGGCTCGGCGGCCAACCGGTTTGCGCTGCCAAAAGTCCTGCCGCCGGCTGCAGCCGTCGATCCCCGTTTTGCATCATTCCGAGAGACACCGTTTGCATATGAGCGACCCCTACTTTCAACAATTGTTCGCCGAGCGAATTGGCGGCCTGAATTACGGCAAGGGCAACGAGATCTACAAATTCGAAAAGATCAAACGCGCCAAGCGTAAGGCCCTGGCCGAACACCCCGAGCGGCAGTTGATTGACTTTGGCATTGGCGAAAACGACGAAATGGCACCGGAGTCGGTGCGGGCGGTGATGAATCGCGAAGTCAACAAACTGGAGAACCGCGGCTACGCGGACAACGGCATCGCCGCCTATAAAGAAGCGGTCACCCGGTTCATGCAACGCAACTTCAACGTGACGCTCGATCCGGTCAGCGAGGTGAATCACTGCATCGGCTCCAAGACCGCGCTGGCCATGCTGCCGGCCGCGTTCATCAATCCGGGCGATGTCACATTGATGACTGTGCCAGGATATCCGGTGGCCGGCACGCACACCAAATATTACGGTGGCGACGTGCATCGCTTGCCATTGCTAGCGCAGAACGATTTCTTTCCGGACCTGGCCGGCATTCCGGCTGAGGTGGCCCGGCGGGCCAAGCTGCTGGTGATCAATTATCCCAACAGCCCCACGGGGCGCGTGGCAACGGTCGATTTCTACAAACGGGTGGTTGAATTCGCGCAAAAGAATCACGTCGTGGTGGTGCAAGACGCCGCACACATCATGCTCAGCTTCGAAGGCAAGCCGCTCAGCTTCTTGCAAGTGCCAGGTGCCAAGGAGGTGGGCGTGGAAGTGCATTCCATGTCCAAGGGCTTCCACATGATTGGCTGGCGACTCGGTTGGGTTTGTGGACACGAACGAATCGTCCGCGCGCTTTCCGATGTGAAAGACAACAGCGATTCCGGGCAGTTCATGGCTATTCAAAAGGCGGGCGCCGCCGCGCTGGACGATATCAACATCCCCGGCCAAGTCCGCGACAAATACCATCGCCGTATTAAAAAACTCGTCAACACCCTCACCCGCTGCGGCTTTCAATGCCAAGTGCCAGGCGGAACGTACTTCCTATACACGCCGTCGCCCAAGGGCCTGGCCAGCGGTTTGAAATTCGAAACCGCCGAAGCAGCCAGTCAGTTTTTAATTACCGAACATTCGATCTGCACCGTGCCGTGGGACGACGCCGGCGCATTCTTACGATTTTCTGTGACGTATGAAGCGCCGACCGAAGCCGAAGAAGACGCACTGATGGCCGCCACCGAAGCGCGGCTCAAACAAATTCAGCCGGTCTTTTAGGCCGCTGATGGCCCTCGCTGGGGTCAAGCAGAGTTTGGCCCAACAGCCATTCTCGCTGCTCGCCAAATTTGCTGAGCGGCAATCGCATCACAAAATGCCCGCCACGGTGGTTTGCCAATCGAAACGCAGCTACAATACGAGTCTCCGCAATGCCTTGTCCCTCCCTACAACCCGCCAAGTCACTCCCCATGAAATTACTGCTTACGTCTGCTCTGTTGGCCGTCGCGCTGTCGGCAAGCCAAGCCTCGGCTGAGCCAAAGCCGCTCAAGATCTTCATTCTCGCCGGCCAGTCCAACATGGAAGGCCACGCCAAGATCGAGACGTTCGATTACATCGGTGATGACCCGGCCACCGCGCCGTTGCTCAAACAGATGCGCGGCGCCGATGGCAAGCCTACCGTGTGCGATCACGTCTGGATTTCGTATCTCACCGGCATCGGCGATGACAACGGCGAAGGCTTGGGTAAGCTGACCGCGGGTTTCGGTTCGCGTAGAAATGCCAAAGTCGACAACGGCAATATCGGTCCGGAATTCACGTTTGGCATCACCATGGACCATGCCATGCAGGAGCCGGTGCTGATCATCAAGACGGCCTGGGGCGGCAAGAGTTTGCACACGGATTTTCGCCCGCCCAGCGCCGGACCGTATGTGCCCACCGAAGCCGACAAAAAAAGGTGGGAAAAGGATCCCGCGCGAGAAAAAGACACAATCAAAGCCACCGGCGTTTATTATCGCAAGATGATCGAGCACGTAAACGATGTAACCAAAGACATCAAACGCGTTTGCCCCGCCTACGACGAAAAACAAGGTTTCGAAATCGCCGGGTTCGTTTGGTTTCAAGGTTTTAACGACCTCGTCTCGGGCGACGCTTACCCAAACAAGCCCGGCGAAAAAGTCCACGACTACACCGCCTACAGCACGTGGCTCGCCGATTTCATCCGCGATGTCCGCAAAGATTTGAAAGCGCCGAAGATGCCGTTTGTGATTGGCGTGCTCGGAGTCGACGGACTCAAAGCGGGCGAAAATACCCAAGCATTTCGTAAAGCCATGGCGGCGCCCGCCGCGCTGCCGGAGTTCAAGGGCAATGTCGCCGCGGTTGAAACCGCGCCCTTCTGGTCGGAAGAGTTGGCAGCCATCGACGCCAAACGTGCGCAGGTTGGTGGTAAGCGGCAATCGCTGGAGAAAAAGGTCAAGGACGGCAAAATGACCAAGGCCGAAGCCGCGGCCGAAGCAAAGAAAATCGAAGCCGAGTTGATTTCGCCGGCCGAAAAAACACTGTGGGAACGCGGCGCTTCGAATGCCGGCTACCACTACCTCGGCTGCGCGAAAACCCTTGCACAAATTGGTCAGGCGTTTGCGGAAGCTTCACTGACGATGATGAAGAACTCGAAATCTCACTAACGCTTTCGCAGCCTTCATCGGCCGCTGCTTCGAATGCGAATCACACCCGCGCAATCGATCTCGCAGAACCTGAAATTTCGCAATGCTCACGGGAAACTCCGTATGAAAAACGCCACGTCCCGATTTGTTTCAGCGATCGTTTCCAGCGTTGCGCTGGCGATGGTGTTGATCGTGCCGACGGTGGTATTGATCGTGCCGACGATGGTCCCGAAAGCGGCGCTGGCGGAGACCGCGGCCGGCGAAGCGCGCGCCGATCGGCCCGCCAAATTGCAAATCATCAACGGCAGCGAGCAAGCCGTTGAGCTGTTCTGGCTAAAGTCCGATACGGAGCGCGTTTCTCAAGGCAAGCTGAAACCGGCTGACGATAAGGTACTGACCACCACGATCGGTCATCGTTTCGCGGTTGTCGGAAAAGACGACAAAGTCGAAAAAATCGTGGTCAGCGAAGTGCCCGTGCAGGGATATCGATTCGATCCCAAAAGTCCTGACGGCGTGCCGGCGTTCTACACGCAGCGCGTCAGCGCCGAGGGCTTTCCGATTGTGGGCTCGGACAAAGTCAGTCCGTACGCGCTGAAAGAGGCCGCGTACTTGATCAACTTGATGCTCGCCAATCGCCCCGATGTGCGCGCGGCGCTGATTAAAAGCGGCGCGCGGATGTGTATTTTGGCCCACAACGAGTTCACCACCGATCTGCCGGAATTCGCCAAACTGGCGGACGAAAAGAATGCGGATTTTCCGGACCTGCCAGGCAAAGATTTTTGGGACGCGCGGGCGCGTGGCACTGGCGGCAGCGAAACCGACCCGTTTTGCTCCAGCGCGGAAGAGAATTTGCTCGCCTATCCCAACGATCCATATGCGGCCGAGTGCATATTGATTCACGAATTCGCGCACTGCATTCATTTGCGCGGCATGACCAACGTCGATCCGACTTTTGATTCGCGATTGAAGAAAACCTACGAAGCGGCGATGATCGCCGGTTTATGGAAAACCAAGTATGCGAGCGTGAACCGTTACGAATACTTCGCCGAAGGCGTGCAGTCGTGGTTCGATAATAACCGCGTCAACGACCACGACCACAATCACGTCAACACCCGCGCGTTGTTGATTGAGTACGATCCCGGTCTGGCGGCGATGTGCCGTGAGGTCTTCGGCGAAACGATCATTAAATACACCAAGCCGCCCACGCGCCTGACCGATCATCTCGCTGGTTACGATCCCACCAAAGCGCCCAAGTTCGAATGGCCAACGCGGCTACTCAAAGCCAAAGAAGAGATTCGCACCCAAGCGCGTAAACGCAAGTAGTGAGCCGTCGCCCGCCTTCGCTTTCGATATCGTGTCACGAGGTCTTTTTTGCAACTGGCCCAACGCGATAATATGATGCGCCACACGATGAATACGATCTTCCGCCTGGCAATTCTGCTGACCACCCTTTGCGGGGCGACGTGCGCGTTGGCCGACGATCGAACCGGCGATCTTCTTGAGCCGGAATCCGTGACTTTGTTTTTGAAAGACAATTGCGTTCGTTGCCATGGCGCGACCAAGAATAAGCGTGATATTTCTTTTCAGGCCCTGAAAGTCGGCGATCTCGCGGATGCCGATGCGCAACTTCTGACGCGCATGTTAAGTGTGCTGGAACGCGGCGAAATGCCGCCGGAGGACGAACCGCAGCCGAAGCCGGCCGAAAAGCAGGCTGTGGCTCGCTTTATTCGCGCGGCCCTGCGCGACCTCGATTTGCGTGCGCAAAATCGTCTCGCTCAAACAAAGGACGATCCAAACGCCGCTCCGGCCACGCGCCGCCTGACCAACGTCGAATATCAAAACACGATGCGCGACTTGCTGGGTTTCGAATTGAAACTTGCGGACAGGTTGCCCAAAGATCCGACCAAACCTTACCGGTTCAATAACACCGCAGCCATGTTGCAGATGAGTCCGGAATTGCTGGAAAGCTATTTGGCCTGCGCACGCCAGGTAATGGCCAGCGCCATTGTCTCGCCCGACAAACCCATAACAAAAAAAACGCGCAGCGATTGGAAAGCCGATTCCGCGCAGCCAGATCGATTGCCCACGCGCGAAATCTCGATCTGGTCGAGTGGTCGGGGTAGCGCCGCAATGGGGATGACTATCAAAGATTTTCCCAAGACGGGCGAATTCCGCGTGCGATTCGCCGCGTCAGCCATTCTCACCGACGACGTGCAGGAAGTTCCCTTGCGTCTGCTGATGGGGCAGCCGATCAACTCCACCAACAGTTCCACGCTGCTGGTCGAACCGCTGGGAACCGTGCGTCTGCACAACAGTCCCGATGCGCCACAGATCTACGAGTTCCGCGGTCGAATCGAAAACTGTCCCCTCCACAAGAAGCCCGGCAAGGGCAAGGGCAAGGAATCGACCGGCGGCGAAGATTTTCTGACCATCACGCCGCAAAATCTCTACGACGATGGCACACTGAATGACAATTATGGCTCCCAGCAATCGCGGCTCACCAGCATGCCGCGCGTGGCACTGGACTGGATGGAATTCGAAGCGCCGCTCACCGACGTCTGGCCGCCCGAACATCACACGCAGATCTTGTTCGATTCACCGCTGAAAACCAGCGACCCCGTGGCGTACGTCCGGGTCGTCCTGCAGCGGTTCATGTCGCGCGCTTATCGCCGACCGGCAACCGCTGCCGAAGTCGATCGCTTCGCCAAAATCTACGCGTCGCTGCTGCCAGAACTGCAGACCGTCGAAGCGACGATGCGCGAGACGCTGTCGCTGGTGCTGATCTCTCCGCAGTTTCTCTACCACACCATCGATCGCGGCCCCAAAGCGGAATTTCGGCAGTACGAACTGGCTTCGCGGCTGTCGTATTTCTTGTGGGAAAGTATGCCGGACGAAACGCTGCTGGCCGTCGCCGCACAAGGCAAGTTAGACGCTCCGCAGGTGCTCCGTCAGCAGGTCGAGCGATTGCTGGCCGACCAGCGCTGCCAGGATTTCATTCGCAATTTCAGCATGCAGTGGCTGAGCCTGGCGAAAATGCGCACCGTACCGATCAATCACGATTTGTTCCCGCGCTTTCTCTACTACGTGCCCGTCGGAGAACGGGCAGGCACGGAAGTACCGTACCGTCCGACGATCCGCGATTACATGCTCGACGAAACCACGGCGTTCGTTGCCGAATTGATCAAAACCAACGCCAGCGTGACTAGCCTGGTTGACTCGGACTTTGCTTGCCTCAATCAGCCGCTGGCCGCGCATTATGGCGTGCCCGATGTGCAGGGCGATGAGATCCGCGTGGTGCCGCTCAAGCCGGAATATCATCTCGGCGGCTTGCTGACGCAGGGCTCGGTACTGATTGGCAATGGCACCGGCACCGCGCCGCATCCCATCTATCGCGCGGTCTGGCTCCGCGAAGCCATCTTGGGCGAAGATGTACCGGCGCCGCCCGCCGATGTGCCCGCGCTCAGCGATTCCGCAGGCGCCGCCGCCGAGAAAGCGCTGACCATCAAAGACCTGTTGATCAAGCATCGTCAAAAAGAAAGCTGCAACGACTGCCACTCGCGACTCGATCCCTGGGGTATTCCCTTCGAACAGTACAATGCCATTGGCAAGTTCCAACCGCTGGTTCCCAAAGACGGCGCGCACGTGGCGCCCATGTCCGCTAAAGTCCACACGGACTTTGCCGGTTATCAGCACTACTTGACGACGATCAACACGGTTCCGGTGAGCGCCGATTCGCGTCTGCCCCGAGGGCCGAATGTCCGCGGCCTGGACGATCTCAAAGCCTACTTGCTCGAACATCGCAAAACGGACATCGCCAAAAACGTTGCACGCCGATTTCTGTCGTATGGCGTCGGCCGTGATTTGAGTTGGCGAGATCAACCGTTGCTGGAAGCACTTGTCGCAAAATCCAGCGCCGACGGCTACCGCCTGCGTGATCTGATTGTGTTGGTCTGCCAAAGTCCCGCCTTTTTGAAACCGTGATTCCATGAAACGAAAATCCTGGCACTTGAGTCGTCGCGAACTCCTCAAAGGTGGCGGCGTCGCGCTGGCCATGCCACTGCTCAATGCCATGAGTTGGGCGCAGTCGCCCGCCAAGCCGCTGCCTAAGCGAATGCTGGTCAGCTACTTCGCCTACGGCGCCTACATGCCCGGCATGGAAAGCGGCATTCCGGTCAAAGGCAACACTCCGCACAACGAGTGGAGTTGGTGGCCGTGCAAAGAGCCGGGACCGCTGAGCTTTAACAAGTCGTCCGCGCCGTTCGAACCGTTCAAGAACGACATCAGCTATCTGCGCGGTTTGGATCACGCAGGCGGATACAAGCTGGGCGGTCACAGTTCCGGCGATGTGTTTGCCACCGGCGCCGACATGATCGGCGCGCAGAAGACCAACAACATCTCGGTCGACCAGGTGGCCGCCAACCAGCTTGGCCAGCAGACGCGGTTTGCATCGCTGGTGCTGGGCACCGAGGGCGGCACCGGTAGTTACGGCCAGAGCAAAACGCTTTCGCACCGCGGGCCCGGCAGCGCGATTCCTTCGCTCCATCGGCCGCAAGAGATTTTCAATCTGCTGTTCAATCCTTACGCCGGTGATGGCGTCGAGGAAGTCCGCGCGCGACTCAAACGCGAAGCCAGCATTCTGGACGTCATGCTGGAGCACAGCCACAGCTTAAAAAATCAACTGGGGCACGAAGACCAAAACAAGCTGGACGAGTATCTCGATTCGGTCCGCGCTCTGGAACAGCGCGTCGAACGCACCAGCAAGTGGACCCACCTGCCGCTGCCGAAAGTTGATACCAAGGGACTCAACATCGAGGTCTCGCACAAAGAGCCGCAGGAATACATCCGCTGCATGTACGACCTGGTCTATCTGGCTTTTCAGACCGACTCCACGCGATTCGCCACGCTCATGCTCGAGAGCGAGTACTCGCAGGACAGCGAAATGTGGAACTATGCCAACTACGCGCTGGGCTATAAAGGCGCGACGCATGATATTGCCCATAAGCGGCCCGCGGACTTCGCCGGACAATGGGACCACTGGCGTGCCGAGCAGCACGCCTATTTCCTCAAACGTCTGCGCGACACGCCGGAAGCCGGCGGCAACATGCTCGATCAAACCGTTGTGCTCTGGGGATCGGCGCATCCGCACGCTTCGCACAGCACGGCCAACTACCCCATTCATCTGGCGGGCGGCAACGCGCTAGGCTTTCAGCACGGCAAGCTGCACGCCTTCGAAGGCAACAAGAAAGTTCCGATGGCAAACCTGCTGCTGACGATGCTGCAAGCGGTGGATGTGCCCGCCAAAAAATTCGCGGACAGCACCGGGCCACTGACCGAGCTGCGGAGTTAATTTGCGGCGCAGCGTAGCCAAGTGACCGACGATTTGTCGTGAATTCTGTGCCGGCACGTTGACACCAATTTGACAAGCTCACGCTCGACCACACGAATGCATGCACGCTGAGTTGTATTTTCATGGTATAGTATTTGTTAGGCTCATTCGCGCATGAAGGTCGGGTTCCAAATCTTGAAAGCCACACCGAAGATTCCGGTTGTACTCACCCGTGACTCGGTTTGTGTGGGCGATGGCTGCGACGCACCACACGAAAAGACGGTCGAGGTTTAATCCTTTGTTGCCCCACAAGCATTCGCCAGTGCAGTTTCCTCCGGCTATCTGCCGTCAATTGCCGGAGTCGGGCACTCTTGGACTTGCGTGCTGAACGGCGTGAGGATGGCAGAGGTGCTGCGGGAGCTGACAGACGAGTTGATGGCGCAGCCACGTCCTGAGAGGGCAATTCCGGCATTGTTTGCGGTCATAGAGAAGATGTCAGTCAGGAGATGGGCATACCCCGGCCGCTCGCTCACGTTGGAGCAGATGCGCGGACATTACGAGCATGAGTTAGATCAGTCCGTCAGGAGGCAGCCAATCCAATGCCAACCACCGATCTCCTCGCCGCGCTGGCACGCAGCGCGACGAATTACCACCGCGGCATTTACTGCCCTGCCGTTCTTTGGCGCGATGTGGCCGATCAACTCGCCGGTCAGGACGCTCGTGCCCTGCTCTCGGCACTGCCTGCCGATCTACAGGCCGTGCTCCGGAATTGCTACCGAGAACGCGCTCTTTCCTTGTAATGCCTGGCTCGCGACAATTGCCAGTTCCAAGCGATCGAGAGCTGGTGCCAGCAGGCCGACGTCTAACCAGCTGCTGTGGTCACGGTGTCGTTAGGAACGACCAAAAAACCCCCCCTGACTGAGACGCCCGCTTATCACCGATCGCACGCGTCGCCCTGGATGAAATAAAGAAGTTGACCCTCGGTTGTTCCTTTAGACACCATCAGTGATCTTCATCGCATCGAAAGAGCTCGAGTGGCAGCTACGATCATCGTCGGATTTCTCTTGGCGGCCGCGCTGGTTGTTAGGGCTGTTATCGATGCGTTTTCTGGGCGAACTGCCCGATGGGTGCGGGTTTTATACTGCTGCTGTTTCGTCGCCGCCGGCGTAGCCGCATACTTCACGACATTTCACTACGTCTATTATGCAAACGCGAACACCCGATTTCACGGCTGGCCCATTCCAACCGTTGTTTTCCAGAGAGACACGCCCTCATCGCCGTGGAGAGATTTTGTCGGCCCCACCGTCATCGTTGCCTACCCGATGAACTTCCTTTTATTTGTCCTGCTTCCATCCATCGTTCCACTCGTCTTAGCACATCGGTCACGCTCTCGAAAGCAACCCCGAGACTCCTGACTTGGCGCTGCGGCAAAACGCTCCGGCCGTCACGGTAGTTGCGGTATCGCGTGGAAGCAGATGTGGTGTAACGGGCCGCTTAACTGCTGATTTCTCGCGAGTTCTTCGCTGGCAAGTTGACTCCGATTTGACAATCTCCTGCTCCATCATAAAAATAAGTGCTGAGCTGCATTTTCGCCGCCGGAGGTTAGCGAACCAACCCGATGCCTCGCGCGTAAATCCTCATTTGCTTGGACATGCCAGAAGAGTGCGAGTCGTTTGCGCTTTGGTTCGAGGCTTGGGGCAGCCGCATGGATTTCGTCTCTGGTAGCCTCGGCTGCGGATGCTGCGTTAACATCTTCGACGTTGAAGGACCGCAGGAGGCCATCGACTCCATTCCGGCGACGATCCGTTCCGGCAGCGAATGGTCACCAAGTAGCATCAGGCTCGGCAACGCCAAGCGGCAAGCACCAAACCCCGGCGACGGCAAAACGCTGCGCGGCTCGCACGAGTAAGCGGCCGGTCAGAATCCGCTGCATCTGGTTTCGGCCTGGTCCAGCGACGCCCGGCTGACGCTGGGGCAGGTCGCCGTAGATTGCAAATCCAACGAAATCACGGCCATTCCGCTGCTGTTGAAACTGCTCGATTTGCGTGGCGCCACGGTCACCATCGACGCGATGGGCTGTCAAAAACAGATCGCGGCCAAGATCATCGCCCGCGGTGGGCAATACATTCTGGCGCTCAAGGCCAACCATTCCAAGCTGCACGCCGCTGTGGCGACAGCCTTCGAACAGGCCGCACGTTGCGATCTCAAGGTCGCCGGTTTGCGTTGTCACACCACGGAAGAAACCAACCGCGGGCGGACCGAACGTCGGCAGTACATGATCATGCCGGCGCCGCGACGGTTGCCAGGCAGGCGGCAGTGGAAGGGCTTGTAGTCGATCGGCACGGTGCTGCGAATCGTCAGCGTAGATGGCGTTACAACCAGCGAAGAGAATCACTTTCTGATCAGCCTGCCAGCCACGGTCAAGGCGTTTGTGCGGGCAGTCCGCAGGCATTGGCGGATCGAGAGCATGCACTGGCTTTTTGTATGTAATTTTTACAGAAGACGCCAGTCGCGTCCGACGCCAGCATGGTCCGCAAACAGCAGCCTGGTTACGAAGATTGGCAGTGTCCATCTTGTCGCAGGACACGACCCTCGACGATACTATCCGTGGCAAGCGCTACCAGGCGTGTCTCTCCACCAGCGCGCTGCAAAGCATTTTGCTCGGCTTCGCCGGGAAATAATATGCGATTGCCGTGCCCCAGGCGGGCTTCGGCACGATGACCGTCACCTCCGAATCGGAGCGCGTGTTGCTCAGCCATGTGCAGATCAAGCCAGTAACAAACACGACTTCCAACACAATCGTCCACGCGAACTCCTAAACACGGTAAAAACACAGCACACCCACCAGTCCTGAAATTGTCAGCCACGTCAGCATCGCCACATAACGGGCAACAAACGAATTCGCCGAATCTTGATAGACATCGACCCAAATAGTACTGGCACTGCGCCGATTAAAGTGACGGTGCCAGTCGCTAAGCTCGAACTGCAAATCTGGCAAACCAGCCTTTGGATCAAGAAGCTTCAGGACAAACTCAGCTTCTTTTTCAAGTTCTTTGTGCACGTCGCTATCTATTGGAGCTCGCTCGCTGTGCGTTAAATCACTCAAATGAGTCAATAAATCAGGTTCATCCGGCTCAAGCGTACTTGGGGGTTGAAAAAGTGCGGACATGCTGGTCCTGTAGGAAGTTGCTAACACGACTTTCCAGGAGCGAACAGCATGTCCACGAGTCTGTTGTACCACGGCTTTGGTATCCGCGGCTACCAATATCAGAAAACCGAATACCTCGACAGTCGGGTGGTGTTTTGGATGCAACAAGCTAAAGAGAAATGCCGCTGTTCGTCCTGCGGCTCGGGCGACGTCATTCTGCGCGGGCAGACCGAGCGCAGATTTCACGGCCTGCCGATCGGTGGCAAGCCGGTGACCATCGTACTGTCTGTTCCACGAGTGAGTTGCCGGAAGTGCAATCTGGTGCGCCAGGTGAAGGTGGACTTCGCCGAACCGCGCTGCCACTCCATCAAGGCGTTTGCCCGGTATGTGCTGGAACTCTCGCGGTTGATGACCATCAAAGACGCCGCGCAGCATTTAGGCGTGAGCTGGGACACGGTCAAGCAGATTCAAAAACAGGATTTACAACGACGTTTTTCCAAGCCCAAGCTGAAGCATTTACGGCAGATCGCCATCGACGAAATCTCCGTGGGCAAAGGGCATCAGTACATCACCTTGGTGCTGGATCTGGAGAGTGGCGCCGTGGTCTTCGTGGGTGAAGGTAAAGGATCCGACGCCTTGCTGCCGTTTTGGAAGCGGTTGCGGGCCTCGCACGCCAAGATTCAGGCCGTGGCCACCGACATGTCGCCGGCCTACATCGATGCCGTGACCACGCACTTAGGAACGACCGAAAAATAACTTCCGTTTTTCGTTCGGGTCGACGCGCGCTATCACGAGCAGCGGGCGTCTCACTCAGAGGAAGTTATTTTTCGGTCGTTCCTTACCCGGCGTGACGCTGGTCTTCGATCATTTTCACGTCGTCAAACTGTTCAACGACAAACTGGCCGACTTGCGCCGTGAACTCTACCGCGAGGCCACCGACCAACTGCACAAGGACGTCCTTAAGGGTACGCGCTGGCTGCTGCTGATGCGGCCCGAACATCTCGATCCCCAACGCAACGAACCGCAACGACTGGCAGAAGCTTTGCGGCTCAATCAACCCTTGGCCACCGCCTATTATCTCAAAGAACAGTTGGGCGAAGTTTGGGAACAAGACGACCGCGAAACGGCCCAACAGTACTTGCTGGATTGGGTTCAGCAGGCCGAGTCAAGTGGCATCGGCATGCTGAAACGATTCGCCAAGACCATCCGCCTGCACGCCCAAGGCATCTTGGCCTACTACGACTACCCCATTTCCACCGGTCCGCTGGAAGGTACCAACAACAAAATCAAAACCATGAAACGCCAAGCCTATGGCTACCGCGATCAAGAATTCCTCAAACTCAAAATCCACGCCATCCACGAATCCAAGTACGCTTTAGGAACGACCGAAAAATAACTTCCGTTTTTCGTTCGGGTCGACGCGCGCTATCACGAGCAGCGGGCGTCTCACTCAGAGGAAGTTATTTTTCGGTCGTTCCTTAGTCGGATGAACCATAAATCATTTGGTTTGCCTGGAGAGAGGTCAGAATTACCTTTGGTCTCCACATCGTGAAATGTGTACGACTGCGTTCGGCCATTATTTGACAGGAAAATAGCTTCTTGACCATATTGAACGGGTTTGGATCTCATTTGAACTTCTCGCCCCATGATGACCGCCGAGTCTAACTTTGATTTGATTGTTACGCTACGAAATGTTTGTGACGTCGGCCCTTCAAATACAACAACTGTTTCACAGATTGCTTTCATTGGCACAAAGTTGAAGCAGTACGCCCACCATGCCATAGCACAGATTATGCCGGCGTAGAGCATTCCAAATCCCATTAACAACCACTTCGTAGCTCTTTGCCTGGAGAAATGAAGAACCCTACGTATTAGGAGCAGGAAAGCGCAAAAGGCGGAGGTCATTGTCACTAACGCGAACAACATTGTCTGTTTGCCTTGTGGAACATAAACATGAGAGGCTTTTATTATCTGCCCGTCGAAGTATTGATACAATTCAATGCCGGCATGCAATTTCCCGATGATATTCTAGCCAAAAGTTTTTTGTCTCAAATACTTTAACGGGCTGTCAAGGCAAAGAATGCTCAGGTCGCAACTGTGGCAACCCCGAGCCTGAGATTACAGCGTCGTTCTCTTTCGGGCCTCCATTAGGCCTTAAATAAGCGTACCCCGCTTGCTTTTGCGACGCGACGCGCGCGGCGCATGGCGAACGGACCGCGCGATCCGGCGGTGAGGAGGGTGCGAGTTGTGTGTTGGGCATACGGTGAGATTCCTTTCTGTGTGAGGTGTGGCG
>JBBRCE010000026.1:0-68613 GCA_038205115.1 Pirellulales bacterium | reverse complement strand
ACAGGCCGCAAAGCAACCGCGGAGTTTCTGGACAACAGCCCAATCCGCTACAATACCTTCCTACCACAACTCAATTACACCGCTCCCCGGTTCGACTGATATGAGTCAAAAGCGGAAGTTATTTTTCGGCTGTTCCTTAGTCACAAGAACGGAGGACGCCCCTCCGAATCACGTCCTGATTATTGACGAAATCAATCGCGGCAACATCGCCAAAACCCTCGGCGACCGTAATCAGGTGATCGAAGATGTCGTAAACGCTCGTGGTCACGTTGAGCAACGCGTCCGTTGTGGTCAGGACGTTGCCGTTGCCGTCGAAGCTCGTGAGATAAACCGGCGAAGTCAGCGGATGGCCAACGCCCGTGCCGTCGGGGTCGGGCAACGTGGTGGAGATTTTGCGGCCCAGGTTGTCGTAAGCGTAACTGGTGGTGCGATTGAGCGGATCGGTGACGCTATCGAGCCAGCCGGTGGCGTTGTAGGCGTAGCTGGTGAGCGGACGCACGGTTGGCGCGGATGAATCGGGCGCGGCGCCGGTGACGGCGGCTTGGCGGTTGATCGCGTCGTACGTGAACGTGGTCACGTTGCCGAGTGCGTCGGTCATTGTCAATTCGTTGCCGTTGCCGTCGTAGGTCGTGTACGTGACCAACTTCGAGTAATCGGCCGTGTTCGTGTTGCCGTCACTGCCATCGGTGACAGGATCGATTTGTATCATTTCGGTCTGACGTCCTGCCCCGTCGAACGCATAGCTGATCGTGCGGCTCAGCGGATCGGTCTGGCTGACGGTTTGCGAGCGGGCATCGTAAAGCATGCTCGATATGATCGCCGCGCCCACGGTGCCGGTGGATTGATCGACCCGATATTGCGACTGCGAATACGTGCGGCCTTGATCGTCATAGCTGGTGGTCGACTCGGCGCGCAGCAGGCTGGAGGATGGTTGGGTAAATGTGCCCGCCGAGGAGAGCGTGTTCATGTCAATGCCGTTGCCGGCGAAGACCAGCGAGGTGGTGGTTTGACCGAGATTGTCCAGCACGCTGTAGCTGATCGCGCGGGCAACGCCATCGCTGATTTCGCCAGTCGGGTTGACGATGCCGTACCTGTCTCATCGTTCGGAGTAGCAATCTGTCTGCTCGGCTGCCGCCGGAATCGTCGCCAACGATTGCAGTGCTCGATGCCAGCGGCTTGACGTTTTTGGAAATCGAAAAACTGCTCTGGACTGGTCTGGCGAAATTGCTATGGTTTGGCCCCGCAAAAAAACTGCGCGGTCACTACGCGCAGACTGCCATGTCGCGGGACGCATCGTCGTCGAAGGAACTGCCCAACATTTCAGACTGCTGACGGCTCGGTCGTCTGGCACGTCTGAGGTGCGCATTGGGTTGGGACGAACTAAGGAGTTGAGCGATGAAAAACCTATGGGTGCTGCTGATTCCCATCGCGTTGGTTGTTGGCGGATGCCATTCGCCATCGACGACCTACGACCCCTTTTTGGGCCGCTCAACCGTTCCGCCACCGCAGACTGGCACGGTCACGTCCGGCGCGCCGTACTACGGCGCGGCCGCAGGGCCTGCGGCCGTCGGCGGAGCGGCGCCGTTGTATAATCCGGCTGCGGCTCAATCACTGTCGCCCAACGGTGCCCCGGGACAATTCGCGCCGCCAGGGGGATATCCGGCGCCACCTCCGGGCGGATATCAAGCGCCGCCGGCAACCTTCCAGACCGCGCCACCAACCGCCATGCCGGTAACGCCTCCGCCAGGCTACGGAGCGCAGAATGTTCCGGCATTGACGCCCGATCCACACTTCAGCACTGCGGCGGCCAGTCCGCTGGTTACCATTCCGCCCACGGCCGAACCGCCACGGCTGGAGGCCCCCAACGCATTTGCCGGCGCGGGCCGCAGTTCGCCAGCTAACGGCCGCTCGATGTTCGATCCGGCCGTAATGCCGGCATCTTACAATGCGGTTGCGCCAACGGCCTCGCCGTCAACAGTCAATAAGCCCATCAGTACTTCATCACTGCGGATCGTTGGCACGGGCAGCGAGAATTCGTCTGCAAATCGTTTGGCGGAACCGCCCGCCGGAGCGATCGTGGCTGAGGCGTCGCGCGCCGGAGCAACGTACAGCTACGATGCGAGCTACCGCTTGCTGCAAGGCAAATTGGAATTCCTGCAAAGCCAGAACAAGTGGAAATTGCGATACATTCCGGCCGATGGCCAAACCGACGATTTTGGCGGAAGTGTGATTTTGTCGGATTCGCCGGTTTTGGCCAACTATCAGGCCGGCGACTTTGTCACCGTGCAAGGCGGCGTGGCACAAACGGCTCCCTCCCGCGGCTTTGCTCCGCAATTTCAACTCAGTCGCATTGCCCGGCAGTAACGGCTCGGTGCAACTGGCTAGGCTTGCTGCGGCCAGGCGAACAGACGAATGTGATTGCCATCCAGGTCTTCGGTCGTCACCTCGTGAAACTTTTCGGTCTGGCCGTGGGGATAGAGGATTTTGCAGCCTTCGGCCTGTAAGCGGCCGATGATGGCTTCTAAGCTGTCCACTTCAAACCCCAAACTCCAGCGTGGGCTGGGCTCGGCCGCTTCTTCACGGGCCAACAGCGCCAAGCGTGTTTCGCCGGCCTCCAGCAGCGCGTAACCATCTTCAGATACCCGCACCAGCACGCGCAAACCGAGAATTTCGCGGTACCAGCGCAGCGCGGCTTCCCATTGCGGAGTGCGCAGTTCCACGCAATACAGACCAATTGACGAGGCGGGACGAAAACGGCGGGACATGGACATCAACCGTGTACAGATTTTTTTCGGCAGCAGGGCAAGCATCGCCGACAAATCGCGCCGGTGAAATCCGCTTTGCGAAACCTACCCAAGCAGGCGCGAATTCGCAAGCCGAACTCCGTGGGCAGACAAAATCGAAACGATCTCGCCCCGCACATCCGGATTTTCGAGGCTGCTGTTGCAGAGCTCAAATGGCAGAGATCGTTACGTCCGCGCGTTTAACGATTGGCAGCGAAAGCACAAATTCCGCCCCGCCCCCATTGGCATTGCGGTATTGCAGCGAACCGTTCATGTCCTTGGCCAATCGCCGACTGAGCGATAAGCCTAGGCCGATGCCCGGCGCCGACTGTGCTGCCTCAGTCGCGGATTTTCGAAATGCCTGAAACAATCGGCGGCGCTCACGTGGCGCGATACCCGGCCCATGGTCTCGCACGGAGAAGGTCACCCTACGCGGTTGGCAGTCGATGGCCAGGTGAATGCGTCGGTCGGTGGCGGTGGCAGCATACTTACACGCATTATCGACCAGGTTAAACAAAATTTGATCAACGGCCGTCACATCGGCCAGAGCCGCGGCGTCGCTGGCTGCTGCGGCCACTTCGACGGTCAGTTCAAACGCGGCCTGCCTTGCGCGGTCGGTCAAGCGACTTTCCATTCGCTGCACAATTTGCTCGACGGGCATCTCGTGCACCCTGCCGCTGGGCCGACCGCGTTCGAGTCGGGCGTAGGCCAGCACGTTTTCCACCAGATGCGTTAAACGGTCGGCCTCGGTTCGCAGCGTTTCCAAATAGCTTTTGCGCGCTGCCTCGCTCGGCAACATATCATCGGCCAGCATTTCGGCATACATCCGAAAGGTGGTGAGCGGCGTGCGAAGTTCGTGGGTCACGGCCGAGACAAATGTCGCCCGCCGTCCGCTCAACGTCATCACGCCTTGCAGCAAACCGGCGAATGCCAGCGCCGCCAGCGATACGCAAACCCACGCCGCCAGCAGCGAAATTCGCATCGGCGACCAGGTGTTGGCATCGTCGAACGGTAATTCACCGGGTAGCAAAATCACCGGAAGTGAGGCTAACAGTCGCGAGTTCCCCAACTGAGCTTGCGGTTGCAGCGGTGCCAGATCGGCCGTGGGCAGCAGATCGGCAATCACATCGCGGCCTTGCTGGCGAAGCGCCGGCCAATCGATCAAGCAGCCTTGCAGTAGTTCACGCCCGCCGATTGTCACGCGGCGGAGCAAATAGAGTTGGTCGCCAATCCATCTCGCCTGCATGGTCGCCGTACGCACGCCGGCGGGCGTCTGCACGTTTAGGGTGCCATTGGCAAATTGTTGCGATAAACTTTGCCCGACGGTGTAGGCGTTGCGACGATTGAATTCGTTGACGTTTCGGGCCTGCTGCTGCTCGATTTGCGAGCCCTGTTGCGGTGTCAGATTGGCTGCTTGATTGGCGGAATCGCTGACGTTTGGCGCGCCGCCCTGCGAGTTATCGATCTGCGGATTCGCGGGATTGATCGCAGGAAATTGATTGTCGACGTTCTTATTTCCCAGGGTGGAATTACCGCTGTACGAGTTGTTGCCAATCGAGTTCACGATGCTGGGCTGCTGTTCGCCAAAAATGGCGCCGCTGCTATTCATGGCTAGTGAATTCTGCGGATCGTTGGCCAATTGAGGTGGTTCGGCTGGCAATAGCCCAAACACTTCTCGTGGTTGGATTTGCTGCCGAACGGTGCGCAAACTGGCCTCGGCCGCGGCCACCGCCTCAGGATTGGCGTTCGCTAACCATGCCCGTTCGCGCTGCGCGGCCGCGGGAATCTGCGGTGAACTCCAATCGCCCGCGGCGTCGATCTGAAAATGCAATTTCACCAAAGCAGGCGTCTGCAGCAGCAGCGGCGAGGGTTTCAGCGACGCATCGGCGGACGCATCCGCCGTTAGCTTGCTAGTGCTGGTTTTGCCACCGGATGATTTGCCGCTGGCGGCAGCGGCGTCACCGCCCATCGGATAAAAGGCTGAATACAGGAAATACGGACGGGCGTTTTCCTGGGCCACCAGCGGTGCGAGCGCCGAATCCAATCGCCACAAACCGAGCCGCGCGTTTTCTTCAAGGACCGCCTGGTGCCGACTACTAACTTCGGCGCGATCTAAATCCAGCGCCCGCACCGTCAGCACACAGAGCGCCGCAAATACGCCTGCCGCACAGAGGGCGTACGCCAACCAGATTTGCCAGGGACGTTTCATTGAATTATCGCTGTCCGGCCGTTGCAGCCCGCGGCGCGTTGAGCATTTAGCCTTTTCCGCGAACGGTGAGAATCACCTGCGGCTCGTTGGGATCGTCGCGGAGTTTTTCGCGCAGCCGCATCACATGCATATCGATGGTTCGCGTGGTTAGCCCGCGTGGACTGATTTGCCAAACGCGGGTTAACAATTCGTCGCGCGAGATGGCTCTTCCAGCGTGGGCGGCCAGGTAACGCAGCAGTTCCACTTCACGCTCGGAAAGATCGCTGCGTTGGCCATCGTCAAAGCGCACTTCCCAGCGCGACAAATCCGCTTTGCCGCGCGGTAATCGCACCGTGGCAATTTCGGCCGGCCGCTCGGGCGAGCGACGCAATACGGCTTCGACCCGCGCCAACAATTCGCGGACGCTAAATGGCTTGACGACATAATCGTCGGCGCCCAATTGCAAACCGGTCACGCGGTCTTGCTCTTCGCCGCGCGCCGTCAAAATAATCACCGGCTGCGTGGCCCGAACCTGCCGTACTTCGCGCAGAATGTCCAAGCCGTCGCAGCCCGGCAAAACCAGATCCAGCAGCAGCAGATCGTACGAACGCCCCAGCGCCATGGTCAGGCCAACGTCGCCACGGGCTGCCTCGAACGGCGTGTATCCCGCAAAACGCAAAGCATCGACAATCCCGCGCCGAATGGCGGAATCGTCTTCCACCGTGAGAATTTGTAGCGATTGCGTCATGGCAGTCCGCGTTAAGCAGGATCGTATCGGCAGCACGACAGCGAGCGGCCACGATCCATTTTAACACCAACCTCCGACCGGCGTGTAAACGGTTTGTAACGCCCGGGCATGCTCCAGTCGAGAATCGAAAATTGCGGATTTGCTGCGGCTTGGAATGTCGCAGGCGATCAAGCAAATGGCCGAATTCGCCAGTTGGTTACGGCTTTTCGAACAGTTTGTCATCCAGCGGCTTTTCGAAAAACGTAACTTCGGTAACGGTCGCCTCGCTGACCTTCACGCCGTTTTCCATGGTGACGCACTTCATGGGCTGCATGATTTGCGGCAAATCTTTGTACTCCGAATAAAAGGATTCCTCGTCGATTTCTTTGTCCTCTTCGTTTTTGTATTTCCGCTGCGTTTTTACAAACAGGTGCGTCTCTTTATCAAAATACACCTTGATAGCCGGCTTGTTCTCACGATCGATCGTCACGCCCACCAATTTCCGGTCGTTGAGCGTGATTTCGTCGGCCAGCTTCAGCCGATACTCCTTGGACTTCAGCGGTACCAGCAGCGTGGTCCAGTTGAGCACGATGCTTTCGCGCCAGTATTCGATTTGCTTTTCGGTGAGGTCTTCCGTCTGACCGGCTTTCGCCCAGCCGCGCTGGCCGTTGATGACTTCCACGCTCTCGGTTTTGCCGTTTTCGTCGAAAGTGGCCACGCGCATTTTGTCGTTGCCGGAAATTGCCGTTTCCGAGAGAGCGCCCACTTTGTCGTCGCCGACAAAAGAAGTGCTCTTAAGCTTAAATTTCATACTGACAATCTTGCTGAGCGCCGCTTCGCCGCCGTGGACCTTGATGGCCTGGTCGACAATCTTCAAGGCGTCAGCGTGTTCGTCGGCGTTGGCCACGCCAACGATTGACACCAGCGCGACACAGATCGAAAGCACACGTTGCATTGCACGCCTCAGGGGAATTGAGTGACAGATTGTTCGCGCCCGCGCCGGCTCATGAAGCGATTGTCCGGCAACGATTGCGAACCGTTAACGCGCCGTGTTCGGCGCGCTGGTTGCCAGCCGCGTACGCGCTGCGCTGATGTCGCGAAGTTGAGACTGCGCTTGTTGGCGAAGTTCGCCGGAAGCATCACGGGCAGCAGCCGTGAAATGAATTTTTGCAAAGGTCGTCTTGCCTGCCGCCAGCGCATCGAGGCCTTGCTGATAAGACTCGGCCGCTTCTGCCTGACGGGCGGTTGCCAATCGCTGTTGGCGTGCATGGATCTCGTCGAGGCTCGGCGGATGGTCTGCGGCGACGCTGCTGGCCAACGGCTTTGAACCCGGCTTACCATCGGCGGCCACCTGGGCGGCGCCGGCGGCGAGTGTCGCTTGATCCAACGCCTCGAAATCGTGAATGTGAGCGCTGATCCGCGCGTTGGCGGCGGTGGTCGAATTGCCGATGCCCACGTTATTAAATGGTCGGCCGAGTCCGGCCAAGCCCGGAACGCCACGCTGCGTGCGCCCGGAACTGGCGCTGCTGACGCCACCGAGCGAAACACTGCCGCGGTCCGGCACAAGAACCGTGGTGCTAGCGCTGAAAGAATTGAACGTGGGCAACTGCACTGCTTGGGCCAGCGCCGCCAGCGGTGAAGCCACTACGATTGTCATTGATAAAACTCCGCGAGCGGTTAGCGACATCCGAATCACCCTGGTTATTTTCCGCTGGCCGTGCCCAACTGATACAGCGGCAAGACTTCGTTCTGACTACCAGATCGAAAGCCCACCAAATCCAACGTAATGTATTTGAACCCAATTGCCTTGAATTTGTCCAGCAAATTTTTGCGTGTGCCCGGATCGCAGATGGCCGCGATGGCGTCGGCCGGCACTTCGATCCGCGCCAAGTCGCCAGTGTGATAACGAACTCGCAATGTTCGCAGGCCAAGTTGACGCAAATACTGCTCGCCAGCATCAATCATCGCCAGCCGCTCGGGCGTGACAGGTTCGCCATATGCCACGCGACTGCTGAGGCAGGGCGTGGCAGGCTTGTCCGCATTCGGCAAACCCCAAAATGCGGCCAACTGGCGGACGTCGGCTTTGTTCATTTTGCATTCGGCCAGTGGGCTGCGGACGGAATGCTGGCTAGCGGCTTGCATACCGGGGCGGTAATCGCCCAGATCGTCAGTATTGGCACCGTTGACAATTGCCGCCACGCCCAATCGCTCGGCCAGGCCTTCGATTTGCGTGTACAGTTCGGTCTTGCAGTGAAAGCAGCGATCCGGCGCGTTGCGCACATAATTGGCGTTGGCGAATTCGTCGGTCGAGAGTACCTCGTGGCGAATGCCAATCAGCGCGGCCAACTGCCGCGCTTCATCCAACTCGCCGGCAGGCAAACTGTTGCTCACACCCGTCACGGCTACGGCGCGATGACCGAGCGCCAGTTGCGCGGCCTTGGCCACCACGCTGCTGTCCACGCCAGCCGAAAACGCCACGGCACAACTGGGCAATTCGCCCAGCAATTGCAGCAGTTTTTCGCGTTTGGAAGCGAGATTCGGCATGACGCTGCGAATTGAATGCGAGGTGAGTGAAGATGGCCATGCGTGTGCAGGGAGTTTGAATTGCGAATTAGTAATTCGCAATTGCCCTTCGCCCGGCAGAACAAAGCCTTGGTATGCATCTTTTTGCCGAAGCTCAATCCCGCCAATAAAAATGGCAATATCCTCCACCGCAATGCCGTGGCAAAGCGCGTGTTGGAGAGCCCGTTTAGCTAAAAAGGGGTGCTCGCAGGCTTGGGTTGTGTGATCCGTCCGCTTGGTCCCGACACGGTTTCGGCCAACGAGTTGGCGGTTTCCGATGTCGGGGCGTCGGCTATACACGCGGCCAAACCAAAAAAAGCCCCCAACGGGCCGATTTAAGGGCTCACCACATCATTGCATTTGCAGCACGAACATGGCAGAGGATATTGCCGTGAAATTGCCGCTCGAAAGCGGCAAGTCCAAGATCATTTTAGTGATCCCGCGGCCAGCAGACAAGCCGAAGCCACCGCTCGACGGTTGCCGAGGTGCATCCCCTGCCAGTTTGCGATCGTGTTTGCTAGAATTCGAGACTACCGATTCATTCTGGGTTTTCCACCGGTCATCCCGCGACAGAGCACATGGGCAAGAACTACATTTTCCAAATCGAAGACCTGGTCAAGAAGCACGGCCAAAAGGAAGTGCTCAAGAACATCTGGCTTTCGTTTTATCCCGGCGCGAAGATTGGCGTTCTTGGCCGCAACGGCTCCGGCAAAAGCACGCTGCTGCGAATCATGGCCGGCCAGGACAAAGAGTTCGAAGGTGCCGCCAAACTGACGGACGGCTTTACCGCCGCTTATCTCTCGCAAGAGCCGCAACTGGATCCGGCCAAAAACGTGTTCGAAAACGTGATGGACGCGGTCTCGAAAACGCGCTCCGTGCTGCAGCGTTACGAGCAGATCAACGCCAAACTTTGCGAGCCCATGACCGATGGCGAAATGACCAAGCTGCTCGACGAGCAAGCCAAGGTGCAAGACCAGATCGAGACGCTCAACGCCTGGGAACTCGATCGGCAAGTCGAAATTGCCATGGACGCCATGAACCTGCCGCCAGCAGACGCCGAGGTTACCAATCTCTCGGGTGGCGAACGTCGGCGCATCGCCATGTGCAAGATTCTGCTTGAGCGTCCCGACTTGCTGCTGCTCGACGAGCCCACCAACCACTTAGATGCGGAAAGCATTGCCTGGCTGGAACGTCATCTGGCCGAATACACCGGCACCGTGGTCGCAGTGACCCACGATCGCTACTTCTTGGACAATGTGGCGCAGTGGATTTTGGAACTCGATCGCGGCCGCGGCATTCCCTGGGAAGGCAATTACACGTCGTGGCTGCAACAGAAGCGCGACCGTTTGAAGTTGGAAGAAAAACAGGCGTCCGCGCGGCAGAAAACGCTGGACAAAGAATTGGAATGGGTCCGGCTCGCGCCCAAGGCGCGGCAGGCCAAAAATAAAGCAAGAATCGCCGCCTACGAGAAGATGTCGGCCGAGGCCTTTCAAGACAAGCTCGAGGAATTCGAAATTCAAATTCCGCCCGGCAAACATTTGGGCGATTTGGTGGTCGAGGCCAGCAATCTGACCAAGGCCTATGGCGAAACCTTGCTGTTCGAGAACTTCAGTTTCCGCCTGCCGCCCGGTGGCATCGTGGGCGTGATTGGCCCCAACGGAGCCGGCAAGACGACTTTGTTCCGCATGATTACCGGCCTAGAAAAACCCGATGAAGGCACGATGAAGGTCGGTGCCACAGTGGAGATGGGATACGTGGACCAGAGTCGCGATGCACTCGATCCGGAAAAGACAATTTACGAAGAAATTTCCGGCGGGCACGACACGCTGGATATGGGCGGCCGCAAAATCAACAGCCGCTCGTACGTCGCTCGTTTTAACTTCCAAGGGCCCGACCAGCAGAAGAAAGTCGGCGTGCTGTCCGGCGGTGAACGAAATCGCGTCCACTTGGCCAAGCTCCTGCGCCGCGGTTGCAACCTGCTACTACTGGACGAACCGACAAACGATTTGGACGTCGATACGCTGCGGGCGTTGGAAGAAGCGATTCTCAACTTCGCCGGTTGCGTGGTGGTGATTTCGCACGATCGCTGGTTTTTGGATCGCATCGCCACGCACATCATCGCCTTCGAAGGCAACAGTTACGTGCATACTTGCGAAGGTAACTTTCACACCTACGAAACCCAACGCCACGAACGCCTCGGCACCGACGCCGACCAACCGCATCGTTTGCGATATAAAAAACTGACGCATTAATTGTGGTTACGTCGTGTGCTCGCAGTGCGCACTTAAAGCGCGCATTCGCAGTGTGAAGCTGCCTGCGATGTCGGGACGCGCATGCCAGTCGCGGTAGCTTGTGGCGAATCGCGGTGGACCTGCGCGAACCAGCATAGCGCGGCGTGCGTAGTAGCAATTTGAACCGCGACACAGATTCTGGACTTTGACGCGCCGCGCGATTGTCAATTCGGTAGCTACACTTGGGGAGAATTCCGTTGGCGAACATCCTTTCGTTACGCGACGTACGCAAATCGTTCGTCGAGCCAGGCGGCAATCGGTTGCCGATCCTGAATATCGCCAGCTTCGATGTCGCCGCAGGCGAGCAGATGGTGCTGATCGGTCGCTCTGGCTCGGGCAAGACCACGCTGTTGCACGTGATTGCCGGCATCAGCCGGCCCGACTCGGGCGTGGTGCAAATTGACGGCACGGATATTGTCGCGCTGCCGGAGGCCAATCGAGATCGATTCCGCGCCGCGAAGCTAGGCTACGTGTTTCAAACTTTCAACTTGCTGCCTGGCTTTTCCGCGTTGGAAAACGTCTTGCTGGGCATGACCTTCGGCGGCAAACATCCCGACCGCCGGCGCGCCGAGGAACTGCTACAGCGTGTGGGACTCGCGCATCGCCTGCATCATCGGCCGACGATGCTTTCCGTCGGCGAGCAGCAGCGTGTGGCCGTGGCTCGTGCGCTAGCGAATCGCCCTAAATTGGTGTTGGCCGACGAACCGACGGCCAATGTCGATGCTGGTCATCAACAGCAAATTGTCGATCTCATTCGTCAAACCTGTCGCGAAGAAAACGTGGCGCTGGTGCTGGTCACGCACACCCCGGAAGTTGCCCAGCAATTTCAGCGCGTCGAGAATTTGGAGCATTTCAACACGGCCAGCAAACTCAACGCGGCCAGTGCCGTGCAGGCTCCCGCAGCAAAGGTGGCGACATGAGCATTTGGACCATTGCCTGGCGGAGTATCTTGCAGCGCGGGCTGGCGTCCACGTTGACGGCCATCTCCATGGCGCTTGGCATCACACTGGTGATTGCCGTGCTGGTGATCGAGTCGCGTGTGGATCGCTCGTTCAACAATCAGACGCTGGGCTACGATGTGATCGTCGGCGCCAAAGGCGGCCAACTGCAGTTAGTGCTCAACACGGTCTTTCATTTGAGCCAGCCGGTCGAGAATATTCCCTACTGGTACTACAAAGAATTTCTGCCGAAGTCGCAGCGCAGCGACGGCCAGGCAGGACGCTTCAGCGATTATGTGGAACGCGCCGTGCCAATCTGCATGGGCGATTATTTCCACGAGTTTCGGGTGGTTGCCACCACGCCTGACTATTTTACGGCCTTCGACGAAGGACCGAAGTACGAGTTTGCCGAGGGCGCTGTCTTCAAGAGCGATCAGCCGTTCACCGGCGTCATCGGCGCCGAAGTGGCGCGCAGGACGGGTTTGAAAGTCGGGGGCAAATTCGCGCCGTCGCACGGCGTGGCAAGTGGCGGCCACGTTCACGATCCCTTTACGATCGTCGGCGTCTTGAAGCGCATGGGCACGCCCGCCGACCGGGCCGTGTTTGCCAACATGGAAGGCTTTTACATGATTGGCGATCATGCCTTGCCGGAATATCTCCAACGCAAGAACATTGGCCAACTGCTGGCCCCCGGCGCCGATCACGATCACGCCGATCACGATAAAGCGCCCGCCACGGATCACGACCACGATCACGGCGCCACGCCAGCCGCAACCAAACCGAGCGATGCCAAGCCCGACGCCACGCCAGCGCCTGCTGACAAACCTGCCGCCGCTGCGGAACAGCAGCATGCGTCGGATCGCAAGCACGCCACGGATGACGATTCACCGGCCGCCGCTGGTGATGCGTCCGCGCCGGATCAAACGCCAGCACACAACCTTCCGGCGCATACGGAACCGGCCAAGGCGGAATCTTCGAAAACAGATTCCGCTAAGCTGCCCGCCCACACGGCTGCCGATCACGACCACGATGCTGTCGATCACGACCATGACGAGCACGCTGGGCATCACCATCACGCCCCACTGACGGAAGAGCAGCGCGAAGTCACCGCCATTTTGATTCGCACCCGCGGCTTTGGTGGTGCGATGGGTATGCAAAAATTCATCAACAAAGACAGCATCGCCCAAATGGCCTATCCGATTGGCGAAATTGGCACGTTTTTCGAAACCTTCGTTCGGCCCTTTCAATATTTGTTGCTGGGCTTGAGCGTGCTGATCATTGTCGTCTCCGGCATTGGCATCATGGTCAGCATTTACAATTCGATGAGCGATCGCCGGCACGAAATTGCCGTGATGCGCGCGCTCGGCGCCAGCCGCGGTACGGTGATGTGGATCATTCTGCTCGAGTCGATTTTGCTGTCGCTGGGCGGTGTGCTATTGGGCTGGCTGCTGGGGCAAGCGTTAATCGCCGTGCTTTCGCCCTGGATACTGAATTCGACCGGCGTTTCCGTTGGTTTTTTCGGCAACATCGGCCTCTCGTACTATCATGTTCCGGTCGAAGTTTATTTGATTGTGGGGATTGTGGCGCTGGCGTCGCTGGTGGGCCTGCTACCGGCGTTTACGGCTTACCGAACCGACGTCGCCCGGGCGCTGTCTGCCAGCCCATGAGCGTAAACCCATAAAATCGCGCGTTCGGCAGCGCTCGTGGCATTGTCCCCACGCAGCGATTGGCGGATAATGTAAGGTCGATTCGCGGAACGCTCCGTCTGGCAGCGCTGGCCGACTGCACGCGGCCGCACACTTGCATAAAGGTCCGATGACGATGATCAAACGAATGTTGCTGCCCGCGCTGCTCGGCATGTTGCTCGCGGTCACTCGTGGCGGATTGGCCTGTCCTTACTGCGGTGGCCTGCAGACCACACTGTGCGAAGAGATCGATCAATCGGCCGCGTCGGTGATCGTCAAGATGGTCACCTCTCCAGCGCCCGATGCGACGGACGCCACTCCCGGCTTGCTCAACGTTGCGCCCAGCAAAGCCAAGTTCGAGATCTTGGAAATTATCAAGGGCGAAAAGATCAAGACCTTGAAAGTTGGCGACACGATCGAAGTGATTTACTTCGGCGAAAAGCCGATCGGCACGCAGTTTGTCATCAACGGCATCGACCCGCCCGCCATTGCCTGGGGCACGCCGATTGCAATTCCGGCTGACGGTGCGAAGTATCTACACGAGGCAATGAATCTGCCAAAGGACGGGACGGAGCGGCTGAAGTTCTTCTTACAATACCTCGACAACCAAGACCCGATGTTGGCCCGCGATTCGTACGACGAGTTTGGCAAAGCGCCCTACACCGACATCAAAAAGATCAAAGCCTCCCTGCCGCACGACAAGTTGGTGAGCTGGATCAAGGATTCAAAAACCAGCCCAAGCAATAAGCGTTTGTATCTGACGATGCTCAGCGTCTGCGGTTCGGAAAACGACATTCCCATGCTGGAGGCGATGGTCAAAAGCGGTGACTTCAAAGAGCGTACAAACCTTGATGCCACCATCGGCTGTTACCTGACGCTCAAAGGCGTCGACGGCCTGCCGCTGATTGAAGATCGCTTTTTGAAAAACAACGGTAGTGACGATAGCGACAGCTACGTTGACACGAATAACGCAATTATGGCGTTGCGAATCACAGGACAAGAAAAGCTATTGCCCCTCGATCGGCTCAGCGCGGCGTTGCGTTTGGTGCTGGATCGCCCGACTCTGGCCGACCTGGTCATTCCGGACTTGGCGCGGTGGGAAGATTGGTCGGCCATCGATCGCGTGGCGGACCTGTTCAAAAAGGCGGACGAAAAATCGGCTTGGGTGCGTGTGCCGGTCATTCAATATCTCCGCGCTTGTCCTGACGAAAAGGCCAAAACCTATTTGGTCGAACTAAAAGCCATCGACCCGAAAGCGTTTAAGCAAGCCGATAATTTCTTTCCGGCAACGACTTCAGCAATTTCGGCGTTGCAGAACGAAGCCGCGGGCGAAGGCAATAAGGCGAACGAAGCAAAAGCGAGCGGCGACAAAACGAGCGATGCTAAAGCTTCCGTCGATGCAGGCCCGGGCGATAAGCCCAGCCCTGCCGCGGCCGGTAAATCTGGTGATGCCAATCAGAAAACCAGCGCCCTCGGCGCGCCCGCCAGCGATGCTTCCGCGAACGATAATGCCGATGCTTCGACCGGCAAAGCGCTCGCTGATCGTCGGCCAACATGGGCCGATCGAGCGGATTTTTCTAAGGGCCGAATTGTCGGCGTAGCCATCGTCGCGCTGCTCGTACTTTTGGCCGTGTTCTTTCTGTTGTTGCGAAATCCAACCTCCGCGCGAACCTGAAGATCGTTGTCGTAACCCTCAATCTGTTGCTCGAACTTCCATGAACAGTCTTTTGATCGCCACGTTAGCCGATCCCGAGTCAGCGACCGACATCCGTGGCGGAGAAGACTTCGCCTCGTACCGGGCGTTAAGCACGGGCGCGGTTTGCAGTGTCGTCATGGGCCTGCTGTCTGGCCTGGCGTTTCTCGACTGGACGATGGCTGTTGTACCCGTGGTCGGGATGTTGGTCGGCGCCTCGGCGCTGGTTCGCATTCGCGCTCGCCCTGCTGAGCTGGCGGGCGCGCCGCTGGCCTGGGCTGGAACTGCCCTGTCGCTGGGCTGCTTAGTCGGCGGTCTCTCGCTGCTGACGTACACCTATCTGACAGAGGTGCCAGAGGGTTACTCGCGGATCTCCTACGAAGCGCTGCAGCCCGACGATCGCGTTCAAGGTCAACTGGTTCCGTCCAATATCGGCGATCTTGAAGGCAAGCCGATCTTCATCAAGGGGTTCATGTTTCCCGGACGTAAAACCACGGGCCTTAACGACTTCTTGTTGGTGCGCGACCGTGGGAGTTGTTGCTTCGGCGGGAATCCGAAGCTGACGGACCGGATTCGCGTCAAACTCAAAAATCCGCAAGGCGTGGATTACACGACCAACGAATATAAAATTGCCGGCACGTTCCGTCTCAAAGCGCAACCGACGGAGCAAGACGTCACGGGCGGCGTGTACTATGAACTCTCTGAGGCCGAAGTACGATGAACAGTGCCAAACCGCGGTTATCGATCACCGGTTACTGTTTCGGCAGCGCCGCGCTGGCAGCGCTGTTAACGCTGGGTGGTTGCCAGCATCAAAGTTCATACGGCACGGAACAGGCGACGACAGCGACGCGATCAGTCAGAGTTCCCTCCAGCGACATGACCGCGGCAGACACCGCTCGATCGCCCGCTGAACCGACTTCCACCATGCCGACTTCCACCATGGCAACGTCCATCGCGCCGGTCCCGGATGATGCCGCTAAACAACCCGATGTCGCGGACGTGGCCACTGCGCGCGAAATCAACTTCGACGTGCTCAAGTTCGATCATGAAAAAGGCGCGCCCTTCAATCGATCGCTGTTGACGTCGAAAGTTGAGCAACTGGACGGTAAGCCAATTCGAATTCGCGGTTTCATTCTGCCCAGCTTCAAGCAGTCGGGACTGACGGAATTTGTGTTGGTGCGCGACAACCAGCAGTGCTGCTTTGGCAAAGGCGCGGCGCTGTTCGATTGCATCATCGTGCAAATGGAAAAAGGCACGTCGGCCGAATATTCTATCCGCGCGGTTACGGTCGAAGGTACGTTCAAAATCAAAGAATGGCGCGGTGTCGAAGGCGAAACCATGGCGGTCTATCATTTGGACGGCCGCAGCGTCAAGTAACTTTGCCGCGCAATAACGATTGCGCATCACGCCTGCATGACTCAATTCAGACCGCACCGCTGGGCCTCAAATTGGATTGCTGCGGCAGGCCTGACGCTCGTGACGTCAGTCGCCATCTTGCTCACCGAAACGTCCGCCGGTGCGTGTCCTTTTTGTTCGGCAGTCGAGCCCACGCTGGCCCAACGCCGCGAATCGGCCCGGCTCACGGCCGTTGGAGAGATTGTTGACTCAGCCGAAGGTAAACAAAACGTTCGCGTGGTGAAAACATTGCGGGGCAAGCTGCCCAGCGAAAAGGCGGAAGCCCTGTCCATCGCGGCCACCGGCAAGTTCAAGCCCGGAACGTTGGTGATTGTATTTGTTGAAGCCGACGATCACGGCCAACCCCAGGGCACGGTCGTGGCGGCAAGCGAACTCGGGTTGTCCTATTTTTTTCATGCTCCGGACATGCGTCAACCTGCCAAGCAGCGGCTGGCGTATTTCATCAAGTACCTCGAGCATTCCGACGCACTGATTTCCGAAGACGCTTTTCTGGAATTCGGGCATGCACCGCTCGACGATGTGCTGCAGGTGGCGGCGGACTTGCCGCAAGGAAAAATTCGTGGTTGGGTGGTCGATCGCAAAATTTCCGGCGCTCGGCAAGGGTTTTACGCACTGGCGCTCGGCCTGGCCACCGATCGTGACGATCGGCGGAAGAATGCCTCGCTGTTGTATTCGCAAATTGTTGAAAAAGCCGACGACTTCCGTGCCGGATTTGATGGCCTGCTGGCCGGATATGTCATGCTGGAAGGCGACCGCGCCGTCACCCTGTTGGACGAGCGATATTTTGCCAACCCCAAGGCGGCCGATGGCGATGTGCGGCATGCCATCAATGCCGCGCGATTTTGCCACGACTACGCCCGTAATGTGCAAGCCGCGCGGTTTGCCGAATTGATGCGGAAGCTGCTGTCTAGGCGCGAATTTGCGGCGGCTGCCATTGTCGATCTGGCGCGCTGGCAAGATTGGGCTTCGCTGGACGCGGTCGTCAAGCTCTACGATTCTTCGCCCACGCGCGATGCGGCGATCAATCGCGCGGTGGTTGGGTACTTGAGCGCTTGCCCCAATCCGCAGGCGGCGGACGCGCTGTCGCGGTTGCGCCGGCTGGACGGCGCTGGCGTGTCCCGGGCTGAAAAAGAATTGGCCGCGTTTCCGGCCGCCAATTGAGCCGGCCGGTTTTGCCGCGTGGCGGAGCCGATGATTACGCGCTGACGCGATTGGTTTGCTCGGCGATCCGTCGACCGAGCCGCTGAGCCACTTCGGCCATGAGCGGCTCCCAAGCGCACGGTTGCGGTTGACGCAGCACGCGTACCGACCGATACCAGCGCGCTTCTTCGCCTTGGCGTGGCCACCGCCAACCGCCGAAAGTCGGCAGCAAATTCCAGGTGGGCACGCCCAGCGCCCCGGCCAAGTGCACCGTGGCGTTTCCGACCGAGATCACCAGATCGAGCGCAGAAATCTGCGCGGCAAAGCGGTCCAAATCGCCCAGCGGGTCGGCGTCGGACCAGCGGTGAATCTTCACATTTTCGAACTGCCTGGCCGCGAGCAGATCGGCCGTATGTTCTCCGTGTTGGAGGTCGATGAAATGCGCGCCGGCCGTTTGCAAAACCGGCAGCCAGGATTCGATTGGCGTGCTTCGAGCGTGCTGTTCATCAGGCCCCACTCCCGCCCGCCAGGAGATGCCTACTTTCAAACCTGGGCCCAGTTCGGCCAGCCGCGCCTGCCAGGCGGCCTGTTGCGGGGAGTCGGCATGCAAGAAATGTTGACTGCGGGCAAAATCCTTTTCGTGCGTGCGCAAATAGCGGGGCAAGCTGCCGGCCGGAATTTGCAGGTCGAACCGCAGATCGCGCGGCGCTCGCCACAGATGTTCGAAGCCCCGCGGTTGCGATTCGACCCGCGCTTGCGGAAACGAACGGGCAAAAAGTCGCAGCAAGCGCGGTTGGCAGAGCACGATCACACGCCCCGCTTGAGCGATCATTTCCGGCAAACACGAAGCGAACATGACTTCGTCGCCAACGCCTTGCTCGCCGTGGATCAAAATGGTTTTTCCCGCCAACGACGAACCATCCCAGAGCGGCTGCGAAAAATAATCGCGTGGCCGCGCGCCTTCGCCGCTGTGCCAACGCCACTCGTAATCGCGCCAGCCGGCGGCTAGGTCGCCCAACTGCAAGCGGAGCAGACCGCGATGGAATCGCGCCGGCGCCAATTGGGGATTGCGCTCGATGGCCCGATCGTAACAGGCGAGCGCCTCGTCCAGCCGGCCTAAATCGTGCAGCAACCGGCCCAGTTGATGGTGCGGTTGTGGATCGTCGTTGCGGATTGCGGCGGCGCGGCGAAATCCGTCAATCGCTTCAATCGATCGGCCTTCGGCGCGCAACGCATCGGCCAGAAAATACCAGGCGTCGTACGAAGCGGGATCGATTTTTGCCGCGCGGCGAATGCAGTCCTGCGCTTCGATGGATTGACCCGTCTCGCGCAAGACTTTGCCCAATTGGCATTGGTGATCGGCGCTGCGCGGTTCCAGATGGGCCGCCGCGCGGAGATGGGGCAGCGAATCTTCCAGTAGCCCGTCTTCCGCCAGCAAGCTGCCTAAAGCCGCGTGCGCTTTGGCCGTTGGCTGGAGCCGCAGCGCGTGCCGGTAAGCGTCGATGGCGGCATCCGTTTGGTAACAGGACCGGCGGCTGGTTGCCAGATTGAACCAGATTTCGGCCGATTCAACATTCAACGCCAGCACGCGCGAAAAGCAATCGGCGGCCGCCGCGTGGTGGCCGCGGCCGAATTGGAGATTGCCCAGTGCCAGGAGCGCGTTCGAATTCTTGCCGTCGCGCCGCACCGCGTGCGCGTAGCAGTCGGCGGCTGCGTCAATCGTTCCGCGATCGCGTAGCACATGCCCCAGGTTCAGGTGCGCCAGTGAAGTGCCATCGCAAACGGCAATCGCCCTGCGAAGACAGCGCTCGGCCATCTCCAACCGTCCGCTGCGGTAGGCAATCACGCCCAACAGGTGCTGTGCATCGAAGTAACGGGGCGCGTGCAGCAGAATGTTGCGGCAAATGGCCTCGGCGGGTGCGTGCTGCTGGCGCTCGAAGTGCTCGATGGCGGCCTGCAAAGCGGCCGGCAAGACGTCAATCGCCAGCGGCCCGGCGGCGAAATTGACATTCAAACCGAAGTCGGTTGGCGCGCTGGCGAGCGGGACTACGGTTTGCGCGATTGGCGACCCAATGGTTGACTCCGTCGCCAGCAGGTTGCAGTGCGCCTTCAGACCGGCGGCCGCTTGAGCGATGACGTCGTCCCAGCCCTCGCTGGTTTGTCGCAGCAATTGCACGCTCGAGTACCACGAGCTGCTGTCGCCGCTGATTTGCCAACGCCAGGCCGGCACACGCGGCAGCATGACCCAGGTCTTTACGCCCAACGCTCCGGCCAGATGCGCGGTGGCGTTGCCCACGGAAATTACCGCGTCCAGTGCGGTGAGCTTGGCCGCAAAACC
Source organism: Pirellulales bacterium (assembly GCA_038205115.1). Lineage (GTDB taxonomy): Bacteria > Planctomycetota > Planctomycetia > Pirellulales > JBBRCE01 > JBBRCE01. Next base: position 48,852 of record JBBRCE010000026.1, on the reverse strand, counting down.
GTCGATGTCGGTCAGCGGATCGCCTTCGGGCGGATCGATGATATTTACGCCCCAGCGATTCTGTGCTTCGGCCAGATCGTTGCCACACTCGCCGTATTGCAAATTGACCCATTGCACACCGGGCAGCGTCAATAACTCTTGCCACTGAGCCAGTTCGGTCGTCCGCCGGCGACGCTCGCCGGGCTTACCACCGGCTCGCCAAGAGATGCCAATTTTTGGGCCGTCGCCGTAGCGGCACAAGCGCTGACGCCAGGCGTCAACTTGCGCTGCGTCGGCTTGTAAGAAATTTGCGCGCTGGGGAAAATGTGCGAGCGACGGTCGCAAATACAGCGGCAAGCTGCCGGCCGGAATTTGCAAATCGTACCGCTCGTCGACAGGTGCCGGCCGACCATCGCCACTGCGCGACCAGCCGATCACCCGCGCCGTGGGAAACGAGCGTGCAAACAGTGTGACCAATCGCGGTTCACAAATCAAAATCACTCGCGTCGCAAGGCGAATCACTTCGGCGAAGCACGACGAAAACATGATTTCGTCGCCGATGCCTTGTTCGGCATGAATCAGCAGCGTCTTGCCCACCAACGATTCGCCTTGCCAGCGCGGCTGCGGATATTGGTCGATGGTGACTTCGCCGGACGGACCGCGATATTCATATTCTTGCCAGCCGACTTCGAATTGCCGCAACAGCAGCAGACACGTCGATAAATTCATGTGTACATTCGAGGCTTCGGACCGAATGGCCAGCGATTGCCGATAGCTGCGAGCGGCATGCTCGATGTGCCCCAGTTCGCGTAGTACGTTGCCCAGGTTGTACAGCGCCGTGGCCGACTGCGGATTGAGTTCAGCGGCTTTGAAAATCAGCGGTAGCGCCTGTTGAAAGCGAAATGCTTTTTCCAACAGCGCGGCGGCGTTGATGTGGGCTTCGAAAAACCTTGGATCATAACTGATGGCACGTTGATAGTGCGCAAGCGCCGCGTCCGGGTTGCCGGTGGCATCCAGCGTGGTCGCCCACTCGAAGTTTAAAACGGCGGCCACTTCGGTGAAGCGAGCATCCTTGGCGGCACGCTGTTCGGCGAGCGGTGTTGCCTGCGAAAGTAACTCTAGCGAAAGCGGCAGTCGAGTCGTGTGGCGCGCCGTAACGCCCAGTAAGCGCAGTGCGTCGAGCTGATTGGGGTCTTTGGCGAGTACGCTGCGGCAGGCCGTTTCGCAACCGGCATAGTCGTTGGCCTGCAGCGCTCGCCGAGCTTGGTTTAATTGTCGCTCCATGCCTTCCGCCTTATCTCGATCATGCCGCCATCGGACAAATGTGCTTTGCATAACTGGCGGCAGTCCGACTGCGTGGCCAGCTACAACAAAGATTTTCGACTTGCGGCAACCGCCAGCGTTGGCAAATTGCGCCGCTGGCAGCGATTGTGCGGAAATTTATCGCCGCTAGCACACTCAGTCATATCCATGCTGTCAGTCTAAGCACGATCGTGGCAATTTGGTTTTTGCCCACAATTTGCGGAGATATCGACCCGATATGGGTTTGAAATTCTCAGCCCGAGTGGGATTTTCCGCCTCGACAGATGGCAATCGCGCGAGTGGCGTTGCGCCTGACTATAATGCAGTCACCGCGTGCAAATTCATCCTCTCGAAATTCATCGCGCTGCCGTTTTACGTCCAACTCTGCGTTTAAAAGTCGTTATGTCATCACTGCGAATCGGTATTCCCAGCCAAGGTCGCTTGGCCGAACCGGCTGAACAATTGCTCCGCGAAGCTGGGCTGCACTTTCGTCGTCAGGACGGCAGCTTATTCGCGCGTTGCCACGAGCCGCCGGTGGATGTGACGTATTTGCGCTCGGCCGATATCAGCGTGCTCTGTGCCGAAGGCGCCATTGACCTGGGCATTACCGGTGCCGAGATGCTGGCCGAACGCGGCGTACAAGCGATCAGCCGTTTGGAATTAGGCGTGGGTGGCCGGCGGCTGGCGGTATGCGTGCCGGAATATAGCGGAATCGCCACGCCTGCCAGCCTGGCTGGGCGACGGATTGCCACACGCTTTCCGCGGATCACCGCGCAGTACCTGCAAGGCCAGGGCATCGCCGCGCACCTGGTTACGTTATCCGGCTCGGTCGAAATCATGATTTCGCTGGGCGTGGCCGACGCGATTGTGGATTTGATCGATACCGGCGGCACGCTGGCCGCCAATCGCTTGCAGGTGCTGGACGAGATCGGCAACTATCCAACGCTACTGATCCAAAGCCCGGCCACGCGGCATTCGGAGTTTGCCGACCGCATCATCCGCCGCATCGAAGGCGTGGTGATCGCCCGTGGCTATTCGCTGCTGGAATATAATATTCCGCGGGCAAAATTGACCGAAGCGCAAACCATCACGCCCGGTTTCAACTCGCCCACCGTCAGCGCGCTCGAAGACGCCGATTGGTGCGCAATCCGCGCGATGGTCAAACGCAGTGAGGTGATTGCCATTATGGAGCGTCTCGAATCGCTCGGCGCTTCGGCCATTATGGAAATGCGGATCACCAACTGCCGGCTCTAAATCAATAGAACGCAAGACCGATCGCCGACTGCGTGCCACGGTCTGCGTGCAAAGCTCGCTTCACTTGTGGCACCCATCACGCGATCAAAGCCGCTGCGTTCACGTGCGCTACGAGAAGGCGATTTTTTCGAAGTTGCGAGTTTGTGAGGGCTGGTCGAAGAGGTTGCCGATGTTGTGGAAGATATCGGTGCCGAGGCCGCCGTCGATCAGCGTAGTCTGGCGAACGTGCGTACAAAGAATTTCCAACCCGGCAACGATTTTCGTATTGTTGATCGTGTAGTCGTTATCGTCTCCATCACCGAGATTGGCAAACAGCGCGTCGAGGATCGACGTTTTGACCAGTACGAAATCGACGCCCTTGCCGGCATTGAGTGTGGCGCTGGGGGCGACGTTGTTATCAAAAGTCAGGCGATCGTTGGCATCGCCGCCGGTGAGCGTGGCCGCGGCGTGCAAAATGGACGTGTAGAGCGTTAATGTTTTTGGTCCGCCACCGGCACTGCCGTCGAGCGTGATCGTGCCGTCGAGGATGACGCCAGCCACGGCTATGGTGTCGATGCCGACGCCGCTGCGAAGATTCGAAGCGCCAGCGACAGAGATGCCAGCCGCACTGATCAAGTCATTGCCTGTGCCGACGTCGATGGTCCAGGTTCCACCAATGTGGAGTTGCGTCTGCTGAACCAGATCGTATCCAGCGCCTCCGACGATGAACAGATTCGTTCCAATTGTCGAGTATTCGGTATTGATTTGATTGTTGTTGGCGCCAGCGCCGCCGACAATGGTCATCGCTCCGCGGGTGGTGACGTGCGTGATAAAGATGGCGCCGTTACTCGATCCACCGTTGACCGAAAGGTTGTTGGCTGAAACGGCCGCAATCTTGCCAATGCTGATGGTTTTGTTGCCGCTGCCGCCAGCGAACGCCACATCGCCCGCGAAATTAGCGCCATCGAGCGTGTAAACATCCGCTCCGGCCGTCAAGTTGGCCGCAAAACTATCGACAAAGCCGACAGTGATTACGCCATTCGAAATGCCGTTAACGATCGTGCCGTTGAGACCTGTAACAATGAACTCGCGGGCAGTCGAATCGCCACGGACCTGCAATTGATCGGCCCGATTGTCGCCGGTAATCACGAGTTGATGGCCGATGACTTGCACCGTCACACCCGCATACTGACCAACCGCCGGTAACGTGACGAACGTCCCGACGGTCGAGTACGTGGTGCCGCTACTATTGACTGCGTAAGCCACAAAAGAATACGAAACGCCCGTTGCCAAATTGAGCGCGTTTGCGGTCAATGAGCCCGTTGTGCCGGTAACAGGCAAATCGACAACGCCGGAGACGCCGAGTCGTGGGTTGGCATTGACCGACGTCTTTGCCAAGACAATGCCGCGACTCATAATGGCCGCGCCGTTGTCGGATGTTACATTACCGCCGAGCGTGGCGGAGTTGATTGTTACGTCGATGGCCGTGCCGACGGCGACGCTCGGTGCGGAAGCCAGACTGATCGTCCAGCTATAGGCGACGGGCAAACTCAGATTTCCCGCCTGGTCTTGCGACTCGACTTGCAGCGTGTGACTCGTTGCAGTTAAGCCGGCGAAGGTCACCGGGTTGGTCGTCTGCGTGAAGGTCGAACTATCCAAGCTGACGAAAAATTTCAGGTTTGCCGCCGCCGTGAAATTGTCATTGCCGCTGAATTGGAAGGTCGCGGAACTACTGTTGCTTTGTGAAGCTGGCTTTTGAGAGATGGAAACACTTGGTAGTGTCGTGTCGACCGTCGTACTGGCTTGCGCCGTTGCGGGCGTTGGCTGCCGGAGGCCCAAGTTGTCAGTCGCTACACTGTAAAACCGGTACGCGTGACCATTGACGCCGTTGAACACGGTCGACGTTTGGGTCGTGCCCAACAGCAGAATCGCGTAGGCGCTGTTGTTATCGGAAACGTAGATGTCGTAACTTGCGATGCCCGCTTGCGCCGAGGAATCCGTTCCCGACCAGTTCACATTGAACGACGTTGCGTTGATAAACGTCGGCAGCGATTGAATGGAACTGCTTGGATTACCAGCGTCGATTGCGTTGCTAAACGTGTTGGTCGACATTGCTGGATTCGTGTCGAAGATAATCGAGGCTTGTTCGCTGATCGTCGCGCCGGTGGCCAGTCCGCTTTTGGGACGTACATTAAAATCGACGTATGCCGCGCCAGGCGTGCTGCTACTTGCGGGATCGGCCGAATTGACTGGCAAAAACCCTGCAAACGCGCCCGTCGGAGTCAGACCGGTTGTTGGATCAATCGAGGCAAAAGTCCACGTCACCAAGCCCGTTGCCAGATCGAGCGACGCCGTCACTCGCACATCGAGCGGCGTACCGTCGAGATTGGTGGTGCTGACGGTGGTCGAGAACGCTTGTCGCCCGCCGGGCACGTCAATGTTGATCGAGCCAAAACCGATGCCGCCTAGTTCAAACGTGCTCCAGTCGAGATTTGCGTCCAACTGCACAGTCACACTGGCATCCTGGACCGGCGCGGTCGCGTCGGGTGGATCATTTTCGAACTCGACGTTGTAAGCGAGCGTTTGCAATTCGACTACGGCGTTCAGCGGCCCCGTGCCGGCGGTGCCGCTAAGCAAGTTAGGATCTTTGGGTTTAACGATGCCCACGACGAACCCGGCGATCTGATTGACGGTGTTGTCGATTTGGCCGCCAATCGACGCCGATATATTGTGCACCAGTGCCTGAGCTTCGCCGACGGCAAAGGTGCGCAATTCTGGAACCGTCAGATTGCAGACCTTTGTCTGCTTGACGCATTTGCTGATGCGTTTCACCGGCGCCGGGCCGACCTCGCGCAGCAGCAGCACGTCGCCCACTTGCAAATCTTGCGAATTGACCCAACGGCCGGAGATTGATTGACCGCAATCTTCATTGACATCAAAATCTCGCAATCGCGGGCGCGCGTTTAAGTCTTGCCCTTCGATGACCCAAAACGGATGGTCGGCCGTCGCGGTGAAATTTGTGTCGCCGATATCGAGTGTCACCAACTCGCGGTTGTAGTCTGAGTCGTGGCGCGCCGTGACCGAACTCAGTTGCCATTTTCCGGTGGCAAAGTCAAATGACCATACGCGGTCGCCGGGCGAGATTTCTGAAATTTTCCGCAAACCGTTTTCCGTCGCCACGAGTGTATTTGGCGTGAAGCAGGAGATGCCAACGCTCTTGCTGCTGGTCGTACCGCCCGCGGCAGCGCCGGTCGTTCCCCCGGTGTTGGCACCGCTATCTCCTCCTTTTTCGCCACCTTTATCACCACCTTTGTCGCCGTCTTTCTCGCCTCCCTTGTCTCCACTTTTGTCTCCGCCTTTGGCGCCATCGTCATCAAGTTGGAACCCGTCGAGGATTTCGTTTGCCGAATCGGCAGGCTTGGGACGCAGTCCATCGATTTTGCTGCCAACTTGATTGCTGTTGGATGTATTGGCGTTGCCCGTCGGTGTGCCAGAACCGCCATTCATGCGATCTCGGCCCTCGAAAGGAGACTGCTCCATGGGCGCAAGTCCGCTGGGATCCGCAAAATTCACGGGATCGTTGCCCACGAACTGGCGGATATTGGTCGAACCGCCATGCAGATCGATGGGATCGTTGCTGAGAAATTGTCCCACGCCGGGCGAGTAGTCGCGTGCGCGGAGGTTGTACAGGTCTGACGCCAACTGCACAACACCGCCCGCGCCCTCAAACGTGAACGGATTTGCGATTGCGGTTGTGGCGGCGGTGATTTCGCCAAACGGCAGATAGTTGTAACGGTTTACGTAATCGCCGGAATTGCCAGTGATGCCAATCGTGTTGCCGCTGCCACTGAAGTCGTAGTAGCCAACGCCCGTTGCGCCAACCTGGCTGACCAGCCCCAAACCATAGACATAGTTGGCCACCAGCGAGCCTGCCGTAACATTGAACGCGCGGACGATTTCGCCCGACGCCGTGGGATCGACCAGATAATTCGTTTGCGTACCGCCGACGATCGACGAATTCAATTGACCGAGCGGGTTGTAACCGTAGGTGGAGCTGCCATCCGCGCCGCTGACGCCAACGAGTTGATTGCGATCGTTGTAAACGTAGTTGGTCGTGCTGTTCGCGGGATCGGTGACGCTGGACCGATTTCCGTCGGCATCGTATTGATACACGGTTGTGCCAAGGCCGGTCGTTGTGCTCGACGTAATTTCATTGACATTGTTGGTGGTGTAAACGGTTTCCAAGCCATTGGCAATTCGCCTGGTGCGATTGCCCGTGGCATCGTAGAAATACTGCAAATCTTGGTTGACGAGTAGGGCGGTGTTATTCGAAGCAAAGACGGCGTGCGTCAACTGGCCATTGGCGTCGTAGCTGTAAGTCCAGACGCCCTCCGCGGAAGTGTCGGTCAGCAGTCGGTTCACCGCATCATAGGTATTCACGTCAAACGAGTTGACCGCGCTGCTATTTGGGGCGTAGGGCGTGCCGGTCGACGGCGCATAATTGGTGTTACGTATCAGATTGCGGTTGGCGTCGAACGCGTAAATTGAAAAGGTGCCATTGCCAAGATCCTTTTCGGTGATTTGCCCGGCTGAGTCGTATTTGTACAGCACGATCAAGTTGCTTGTGCCGTCGCGCAGCGTTTGCAGTCGGCCCGCGGCATCGTACCCGTAGTTGACGGTAAAGCCCAATTGATCGACACTTTGCGTCCGCTGGCCAACCTCGTTGTAAGTGAACTGCAAGAACGTGCTGTCGGGATAACTGACTTTGGTAAGCAGATCCGGATCGCGCGAATTGTGATATTCGAAATCGATTTCGCCGTTGGCATCGGTCGCGGTCAGCAGGTTGCCGCGCGCGTCATAGGTAAATGCGTAGCTCGAGCCGTCCGAAAATATCGCGGTGGCCAGCCGTCCGGCCGAGTTATATGTCGCGCGGATGGTGTTGCCGCGCGCGTAGATTAGCTGCGTGGCGTTGCCGAGCGGATCGTAGTTCACGACTTTCCGATCGCCGCTGGCATACGTGATCGAAGTTACATCGCGACTACTGTTGTAGCTGTATTGAGTGGTGTTGCCGCGGGCGTCCGTATAACCGAGCAAGTTGTGCGTGTTGTCGAAGGCAAACGAAGTGGTATTGCCCAAAGCATCGACCAACGACGACAAATTGCCGGCGGTATCGTAAACGAAGCTGACTTTCGCTCCGAGCGCGTTGTCGGCCTCTTTGACGTTCAGGTTTTTGTCGTAGACCAGACGATTGATTCGGCCGAGCGGATCGACCACTTCCGACGTCAGCCCCGCGACGTTGAAAAACACCGTGCTGGTCGCCTGATTGGCATCGGTGATCGTATAACCGCCGGGACTGAAATAGTGGATTGTCACATCCTCGGCATTGCCATCGAGGTGCGTGTCGATTAGCCGCCCTTGCGAATCATACTGGTAGAATAAATGGGTATTATCCGCATATGCCACCGACGCCAAAGCTCCGTTCTGCGCGGCGGTCTGGCCGGTCACATAGGTGTAAGCGGTGCTGGTGGTTGTGCCTGCGTTGATCCGATTAACGGCAGCCAACATTTTGGTGACAGAGTCGTAATCGTAAGAAATTTGCAGGCCGGTTGAATCGGTCAATGTGGCCAGCGTGCCGTCCGCGTTGTAAGCCAGTGCAAAGGATGCTCCTGACGTGTGCGTTAACGACGTCAATTGATTCTGGGCGTTGTATCCGGCCGTGACGCGATTCCCGTGAGTGTCGGCCAGATAGTCGAGCTTGCCGTGGGCGAGAAACTGATAAACGGTTCCCTCGGTATCGATCAGTCGATAGGCCTTGCCATCGTAGGTCAGAGATGAAAAATCTCCTGCGTTTCCGCGATAGATGCCCGTTGGCAACAGCGAGAACAATCGGCGCGTCGCGCCCATCGTGATCAGAACGGTGCCGTTGGGTCCGCTCTGCGCGGAATCGTCCCAGTTGGTCGCCCATCCTTCGCCGAGCAGACCGCTGGTGTACCGCCCGGAAATTGTGTTATTGAATTGCCGCGAGAAGTTCAGCGAGAGGCCCGGTGCGGCGATGGAATCATCGACGGTGCCGTTCAAGCGCGAACCGAGGAAATCGGCATCGGCTTTGGCAACTTCGAAGCCCAACAACGTATTGACGTCGGGCGTCGACTCGCCGATTTGGCTGAGATAGTTTTCGTCGGCGGCCAGCGCGGCTCGAAGGCTTCCGCCCGTACTGCCGACATTGGCGATCAGATTACCGAGCGTGGCTGCCCAGGCTGCGTCAGAAATACCCGGCGGCTTCAACGTGCTGGCCTGGCTGGCCCAATCGATCGTGGCGCCGTAATCCGCCTGCGACAGATAGAGCGAGAATGCGCCAGCGCCAAAATAATTGTAGGTTTGAATCGAAATCGGAATCGTCACGGTTTGGCCCGGAGCAATAATACCGGCCGGACCGCTCGGACTGATCGCCATGAAGTTGACCAAGCCACCTTGAAAAGAGTCCTGGTCCGCCAATTTAAGTTTGGCTGTGGCAGGATCGGTTCGCACCGACAATAGCGGCGCCAGTGCATCGACGTTACTGGTGTTCGTCACGCTGACCCACGCGGTCGACTGGACTGCATATCGGACGACGGACGGAACGGAGAGCAGAATTCTTAGCGGATCACCAATGGCGCCCGCCACAATTTGGAAGGCACCAGGCAGAGCGGCGACCTGGCCGCTTTTCGACACAACCACGTCGTAAGAGCCGAGCGCGCGGGCGTTCAGATTGAACGTGGCATAAAGCGTTGAACCGTCGCGACTCAAATACGTCGCGCTGGCGGCGATCGTTGGCAGGCCCGTCGCGGACAAGTTGGCCGTTGTCATAGGGTTCAGGCCCGCGCCGCTGATGCCAATCGTCAACGATCCGGTGTTACCGCCGCTCGTTTGGCTAATGCCGAGAATGGCAAAATCGCTGACGCTGGCGATCAACGAAAACGAAACCGGCAGGTTCGTAGAAAATCGATTGTGAACGTCAATGTAATACGTTCCGGCCTGAGTGTTCGGCAGCAAAAGCGTCCGATTGCTCTGCAGACCGTTATAGACGCCCTGGTCAAATTCCGTGGCGGTTGGCAGCGCGCCGAAGCGAGCGTAAATCTCGTTATCGGCAGTTCCGGTGGCGACGCCGCTTTGCGAAACGATCAGCGTCTCGCCAGCCGGCACGGTAACGCGGTAATAGCGATCTTGCCCCGACTGCGAAAACTGATCGTTGACTGGCATACCGAGCGTCAGTGCCGGAACTGTCAGCGAAATTGCCATTGCCGCAGTGGCGACATTGTTGTCGCGGTCGGCGTCCTTGAGTTGACTGCGGAAATCCGATTGCACGATTAAATAGTAGTTGCCGGGCGCCAAGGCTGGCGCGGCAACCGTCACGTGGCCGTCGTACCCCTGGCCCGAGAAAAGTATTTGACTCTGCGAGATCACCGAAAGTAATTGAGAGTTGGCGCCCAAGGTTGGCGTCGGCGAAAGAAATAACGCGTCGGCCCAGTCGCCGGTTGTCGCGCCCGGTCCGTTATTGGTCACGTGCCAGCTTGCCACAAGCGGTTGGCCCGGTGTTCCGCTGCCCGTCACGCTGACGTTGCTGACGGCCAAGTCCGGAAATTGAAGTTGCTCGCCAAAATTCTGCGCGGAGACAAACTGACCATCGGCAGTGATCGTGACCGTTATTGAATTCGGAAATGACGGCCCGGTTTGCAAGTAGCCGGGCTGCCCCAACGCGCGGATCTGATAAGTGCCCGGAGCAAGATTGACCAGTCCGTAATTTCCCAGTCCGTTAACGACCACGGACTGTTCGCCAAGATCGCGCAGGCCATTGTTGTTGGAGTCGATGTACACGGTCCAATTTGCCAAACCCAGCTCAAAGTTGTCGGGCAGGCCATTCCCGTTTTTATCGTTATAAACCTGCCCGGTGATCTGGCTACTGCCTGCAGGCGCAAAGGAAAACACGTCGTTGGATTGATTGCGATCGCCGGGCGAGAGCGAGTCGTCATTGCTATTGAAATACAATGTGTCGTTCGTCGCAAAGACTCGGGCATCGAAAACGGCCGGATTGAAATTGCGCAAGCTCACCGTGCCGGATTGGTTGTAAGAAACCAACACCGTTGTGCCCGTCGAAAGATCGCGCACAAAAAGATTTTGCGTTGACGTGGCAAAACCGGGCACGAGGTTCGACGAATTGCTGACGAACGAAATGTATCGACCGTCGGGGCTGATCACGGCATCGGTCGAAAAACTGTCGCCCTGGGTACTCGTTTTCGAAATCGCGCTGACCAGCGTGGTTGTGCCGGTCGATAGATCGCGCACATAGACGTTGGTGCCCGAGTGAGTTTCGTTTGCAATGAGATTCGGTTCGTTGCTTGTGAAGGCGACTCGAGTTCCATCGGCGCTCACCGTCATGTCATACGAAAAACCGTGGTTCGCAATGTGTTGATTGCCGTCACTGTTGACGCTCACCAACTCGTTCACCCCATTGAGCAGATCGCGACGGAAAATTCCAAAATTGCCGGTTAGTGTATTCGCGACCAAATTCGTCGCGTAGCTGCCGAAGTAAAGATAACGTCCATCGGACGAAAATGCGTAGGGGTGACCACTGGCGTCGAGGTTGAAGTAGCGCACATCGCCGGAGACATCGTTTCCGGACGCATTGCCGGCGGAATTAACGCTCGCCAGGCTGACCAGTCCGGTTGACGTCGAATAAACGAACAAATCGCTGATGTTGTTCGTGTCGCCCAGACCGGCGCTATCGAGGTTTGTTGCACCGCTGACAAACGCCAACTGAGCGCCGTCGGTGCTGAAGACGAGTGGTCCAAACGAAGCGCCATTGCCCGTCTGTAATGCACTTCCGGTTTGATGACTGACCAAGCTGACTTGGTTCGACGCGCGATCCCAAATGAACACGTTATTTTGACCAGCGGAATTGTCGACGTAGCCCGTGATCAAATCGCTTGCCGTGCCGACCCAAGCCACGAAGCGGCCATCCGCGCTAACAGCCATGCTGCTGGAGTCAGCAAAATTGCTTGACGGGCTGCCGTTGGGCTTCAGGCTGAGCAACTGTGTCGTGCTGTTTTGCAGATCGCGCAAAAAGACTTGTCGAAAGCCGTTCGGATTGGGATGCGCCGCGTCGAGATCGCCGGACGACTGAAAAACCACGTACCGACCATCGGCGCTAATTGCCGCCGTGCTAGGCGACGATCCCGTCGCGTGCGTGCCATCGGGCGTCAGATCAACGTAAGTCGTCACGCCAGTTACGGTGTTTCGAACAAACGTATGCAGGCTGTTGTTGGCGATGATGCCCGGTTGATATTGCGAAGCGGTTTGAGTCACTGAGTTGTCGGAGCTGCCAAATAGGACCATGCTGCCGTCGGCCGAAGTACTGGTCAGCGTGGCGCCCGCGTCAGCAAAAGTTACCGGCGGCATTTGCAAAGTTCGTAGCGACACCAGATGCGTGACGTTGCCGGTCACGTCCCGCAAAAAGACATCCTTCTGCCGATTGCCGTCGCCGATGACCAGGTTATCGGCCAAGCTGGAAAATGCGACGTAACGACCGTCGTAACTGACAACCGGATCGCTCGAGAAATCATTGCCTTCAACCTGGCTGCCGCGCGTGCTGATTAGGATCGTCGTACCGGTTGCCAGGTCACGCTCGAACAGGTTTTCAGCGACGCTGGCCGTCCCATTCACGAGATCCGTAGCCAGGCTGCCGAACACTAAAAAACGGCCATCCGGCGACAATGCCATTCGACCCAGTTGCGGGCTTCGCTGGCTGAGGTTGCCTTGGCCGGAATCGTCGGTGCCGCCGTTGGTGCCGCCCACCGCGACGCTGGCCAACGTCAGCGTGTGCGTCGGAACGTTGTAAGTGTAAACGTCGGCATGGCCGTTGGTATCTTGCGGCAATAGGTCCGCGGTAAAGGCAAAAGCAATGGTGCTTCCGTCGGCGCTGATGAGTGCGTTGGAAGCAATCGCTCCGAACGCGAGCGCACTGCCCGGCAAATAGCTGACGGCCGTCGTCACTCCGGCGCGGAGATCGCGAACGTACTGCAAAAATCCGCCGTTGTTCAGAACGGGCGTCAGATTCGATGCCGCGCTGCTGAACGTGACAAAGCGGCCATCGGCGCTAATTTGTGGAATGGCATCGGGCGCCACCGCATTCCAGCCGGAAGAAGCATTGCCGCCGCCAATTCCCGAATCGTCGACGCTCACCAGCGTCGTGATATTCGTCAGCGTATCGCGGACAAAAACATTGTAAATTCCCAGCGTGCCAAAGCTATTGCTAGTTATGTTTTGCGACGAACTGGTAAATGTGACATAGCGACCATCGGCGCTGGCGGAAAACCAGCTGGGATTTGTGGTCAGAAAGCCGGCGTTCGGTCCGGCGAAAATGCCCTCGCCTTGGCCATCAAGGCCAGCGGTGACCAGTTTTGTTTCGCCGGTGACGAGGTTTCGTTCGAAAATGTTTTGGCCACCCGTTTTGATCGGATCGGTGGTCACGTCGCTGGAACCGCTCAAGAACAGCACGTGCCGGCTGTCAGCGGTAAACATGACCTGGCCGCTATTCGCGGAGTTGGCGCCACCCGTCGAGTGCGCGCTGGGCGTTAGCAGCGATGTCGTGCCAGATTGCAGGTCACGCACATAGAGTTCGAAGCCGCTGATACCGGAGAGCACCCTGCCGTTGTTGTTGCCAAAGACGACGTACCGGCCGTCCGGACTAATCACCGGTGCGGTTAGACCATCGACGCTGGCGGCAGTGCCGTCGAATCCAACGCTCACCAGGTTGACGGAATTGGTGCCGCGATTGTAAACGAAAACGTCCGCGCCATAAAAAAAGCTCGGGCCGTAGGAATTCGTATCAGTGACCACCAGGTCGTTGGCGTTGCTGAGAAATGCAACCAACTGGCCGTCCGCGCTCATGGATGGATTGGCCGAAACGCCACGGCCGCCAAGCGCGGTGTAACTGGGATCGGCGACAATGAACGAAGCCGCAACCAACAATCGCCGATCTTCCAATTGCTCGAAATACCGCCCGAGCAAACTCTTTTGCACGTGTCTCGAACGGGTCGCTCGATGCTGTTTGTACTTAGTGATCGAGTTGCGGCGACGACCAGGCGCCGGCAGGAAGCTCATGACGATGACTCGCGATATTTCGGGCGTGAGCGATCGCGGGCAATCCATGTCCATTCATGACACACGGCAACATGCAGTGTGAAACCCATCACACTGCTGTCCCGGCGATCGAGGGCAAAACGGCAGCCGCCGATCTCTGAGCCCTCGGCGACCTGCTCAATAGCTTAATCAATGCCGCGTTGATTGCAATCGATTGGCCCCGGCAACTCCGCGCAGCCCTCCAAATCGAAACCACCCTGCACCGGGCACAAGGCGATCAGATGGCCATCCGAGGTTGGAGGCCACTCATTGAATGGCACCGCGCCGCGTAGCATGCCGCATCGCTGTTATTGAAACGATGCAAGTTGCAGACGCACCGCAACCACCATGTTCGCTCTCGCCGCAATCGCGGCGCAGAATACTCCGACCAACAAGTTCTCGGCTACGTGAGGCATCACCGGAAACGACGAGTTCCGCTGCGGGGCTCCGCCCATTTCCGTAACACCGCGACGATCCAATCTTGATCGAATCTCGATCGCAACTTATCCGGAACTCACGTCCGATGGGCATTTTTGCGCCTCAGTTTTGCGATTGAAGCCCACCGTGCAAAACGAAAGCTCATTTGCTAAACGGCCAACGTCGAATCCTAAAAATTCGACCCTTCTCCAGGCTGCCGAGCCTTATGAATTGCAATCTGTTGCTCGCGATGTCACCAGCGCGCAAAAACGTTGCAGCTTAAGTTTCGGCCGCGACGCCCACATGGCACAGCGTTTTTGCAAGCATATTCTGCAAGAAACCGCACGCCCATGCGGTCAGACATCAACAATTTGCTCCGAATGCCCCCTGTAGGACTCGAACCTACAACCCGCTGATTAAGAGTCAGCTGCTCTGCCAATTGAGCTAAGAGGGCCGGCTGGCGACCGCCAGCAGACAGAAGCAATAATTTAGCCGTTTGAGTATAGTTATCAAGGGGCGGGGCGAAAAAAGCGTCGCGCCCGACGCATCACGGGGCAGCAAAACAATGAGCCCGGCACTTAGGATGTAAGTGCCGGGCTCAAGCATGAGTACCCTAAACATTTTTTCAGCAAGGCGTTGGAACGACGCCGGGCCGAGATCACGCACGTTGGTTACGATGCGTTCGTCATTTGAGCGGCCGGATTGATCTCACTCTCCGCGAGTTTGGTCAGTTTTTCGTCGGTCGCCTTTTCCTCCGAAAGTGTTTGACGCAGAAGTTTCTCGGCGGACTTGTTTCCGAGCAATTTGGCAAATGTCGCGGCAGTTCCATACGCGGCCATTTCGTAATGCTCTACGCGCTGAGCCGCGCCGATCAATGCGGCATCCAAGACCATGGGATCTTCGATTTCTTCGATGGCTTTTTTGCCCTCTTCAATCAAGCCTTCCATGGCGGCGCATTTTTCGCCGCGAGTGGTCTTGCCAAGTTCATTCAGGATGCTCTCCAGCCGCTCGGCATGGATCTGCGTTTGTGCCAAGTGCTCTTCGAAGCCCGCACGGAGTTTGTCAGAGTTTGCGGCTTTGGCCATCTTGGGTAACGCTTTAATCAACTGCTTCTCGGCGCTGTAGATGTCGCGCAACTCGTTTAAAAATAGGTCATCGAACGTCTTGATTGTGGCCATGGCTGAGATCCCCTGCATTGGTTGAAAACAAAAAAAGTACCGGCCGGAAGACGCTGGCAAGCCGCATGCCAATCGCAGTGCGCGCAGGCTTCTGCAAGAAAAATTGCAACTGCCGATGACTTTCTGCGACTTGCCGCAGTGAGCAAGCCCAAGCACGGTGGACGGTGGTGATTCGCTAAAAACCAGTCCGGACGATCAGCCACCGCGCGGCGCGGGCTGCACCTGCGTGTGTCAGCCACCAAAATTACTGCAGCGCGTTGCGGAGATCCGACGCGTTGGCATCGCGGTCGGAAAGCGGCTTGAGGTTCCAGCGAACTTCGATGGTTTTGAGCACCGAGGTGGTATCGTAAACCGTATGGTCAACAAACGCCTTTTTGGCCAGCGGCGAGACTACAATCGTCGGCACACGCGTGCCACAGCCCCAGCGATCGACCTTCGGTGGTGCCACGTGATCCCAGCGACCGCCATTTTCGTCATAGGTGACGACGATCAGACAGGTCTTCCAGTAGTCGCTATCGCGAATTAATTGGACCAAATCGGCCACATGCTTTTGACCGATCGCAAGCGTCGCGTAGCCGGGATGTTCGTTATTCACGCCCAAAGGCTTTATGAACGTAACGGCCGGCAGCTTGCCGTCGCGGATGTTGGCGGCGAATTCGGTTTCGTCGCGAATATGCTCTTTGCGGCCGGCAGATCCGGCTTTGAAGTTTTCGAAATAGACCAGCGGATTGTGGTGAAACTGATACGTCTCGTGCGGTTTGCCGGCCAACGCGTCGTCCCATCCGCCGGCATACCATGCCCAGGTGATACCTGCGTCGTTCAGTCGATCACCGATGGTTGGCGTGGTCAACAGCGGCAACAACGTCTGGCGATCTTTTTCGGACGGCAACTTGCCTTGCTTGTAGGGCGGATCGATCGAACGCAATGTGTTGAGGGCGTAACAGGTTTTTTCAGAGGATGAAGTGTCGCGCCAGACGGCCTTATCGTCGGTGATTTTTTCGCCCGGCTTCTCGACGCAAATGACTTCTTCCGGCGGATTTTTCCAAATGGGCGTCGAGGCTGCGACAAACCAAAAGTGGTTTAAAAACGAACCGCCGTAGGCCGCGTGAAAGAAACGATCGCACATGACAAACTCCTGGCCCAGCTTGCCCTCCGCCATGTTGGTGGCGTCGTAGTAGCTCATCGTCAGCCCGCCCGCGTCGCTCCACGCAACAAACTGATTCATCTTGCCGCCATTGATCTGATATTGTTCGTGAAAGAACTTGTGAATTATGTCGCCGGTGGTGTCGTCGGGCTTGACGAAGCGCGCGCAATCGAACGGTTTGACCGGCAAGTCGCTTGGAAAGCGTTTGTCGTTTACGACTTTTTTCAGCGCCTTGTCGTAAGTCAATGGCTGCGGCAGCGTCACGTACGGCTGATTGTGCTGATCCAGTTGACGGATCGAAACGTCGCTGGCACCGCTGATTCCGTCGGCGCCTGGGAACTTGCCGTACAGGCCATCGAAGCTCCAATTCTCCTGGTAGATCACCACCACGTGCTCGATTTTGTCGAACGGGCTGTCCGCCGCAATCACACAGCGCGGCCAGGCAATCAGCACGATTGCGGTCGAAAGCAAAGCGGCGTTGAACAAGAAGTTGCAAACGATAGGGCGCAACGGCATTGGATCTCTCCCTTTCGCAAATATATTGATACCAGCGACGGCAGGATTCGCTTAGCTTAACATTCAGGCCGGTCCGTTACAGCCCGCGCAGTGATACGCACAAAATTCTCACGCCGCAATCACGTCGGTCGAATACTTCAGCGCGTGCGGCTCACGCCAACGGTTTGCCTTCCGCCAATTCACGATCCCACTGATCCATCAACGGCCAATCAATGGCGCAGGTGCCCCAGTCGGCCATGTGCAGATAGCCGTCTAACCGCTTGATGGCGGCGTCCAGCAGCGCATTATCTTTGCGGAAGATCGGTCCGTGGCTGGGCAACAGCCACTCCACATCGCTGCCGCGAATCCGCTGGAGAGATTTGATGAATGCAGGAATATCGCTGCCGTGGTGGGCGTCGATGGCTCCGACGCAACCATCGCGGTAGATGTTGTCTCCACTGAAGAGCAGATTGCCTAGCCGGAACGAGAGTTGGCTGTCGGTATGGCCCGGCGTGTGCCAGACTTCGAGATCGATTCCGCCGATGCGGATTTTATCGCCGTTATCGATCAAATGATCGATCTTTACCGGCGGCATTTCCATGTGGATGTTTTGCGCGTGAATCTCGGCAAAGGTTTTGATCTTGTCGCCCGTGGCGAGCGGTTCAACGGCCAGTGGATGTCCGGTGACGTTGGTCTTGAGCAACTGCTTGGCTTTGGCGAGTCCTTGAATATGATCAACGTCCGCATGCGTCGCAATGATCGTCTTACAAGCCGAAAGCGGAAAGTCCAACTGCCGGATCATGTCGATGATTTCTTCGACCGTGTCGTCGAAGCCGATATCGATCATCAGCCACTCGGCGCCGTCGTAGACCAAATAGACATTGCAGCCCAAACGCTGGCCCGCCTGATGGTTAATCTCGATCACATGCGGGAAAATTGGTTTACGGGCTAACATGCGCGGTCCCTTGTCTTGCCAAATCGCGTTGCCGACGCATGAAGTATCGGTCGGTTGCCTGCCAATTGCAGAACAGGCGATTTTACGAGTCAACGTGCGACACGGCAAGCGTTAAACAGTTGCAGCAAGTGACGCGGTCAGCATTGGTGCGGCGACACGGCGCCAGTGCGGTACACGCAACGCGGCACGTGCGAACAGCGCCGGCGTTACCCATGTGGCGGCGTGCCTATCTGCTGGGTGTCGTTACCGCTTTGGTCAATGCTTCGACAAAAAAGTATTCTCCCCACATGACGGATTCATCGACTCCCAAGTTCTTTGCCGTGTGGTAAACGCCATGCTTGAGAATTCCTTCCCAACCCGGCGTTTGGTCGGCCAGATATTGAGGCTGAACGAGTGCTTCGAGCATGGCCAGCGCGGTTTGCCGGTAGATCAGCGCGCGATCGACGTTTTTGGTTTGCGCTTCGAGATCGAGCAGTCCGCTGGCGGCAATCGCCGCGGCCGAACTGTCTTTTTGTGCCCCCCACGGCAAAGGTTGCGATAGGTCCGCGCGAAAATCCCAGTAGGGCACGTGATCCGCAGGAAGATGCGTCAGCCAGAAGTCCGCGTTCCGCTCGGCAACGGCCAGATACTCTGGGTTGCCGGTCAAGGCGTAAACTTTGCTATAGCCGTACAGCGACCATGCCAGTCCGCGCGCCCAAGCGCTATCCGACCGCCAACCTTGATGAGTGGTTTCACGCAAGAACTGGCCGGTCTGCAAATCAAAAATACCTTCGTGCGCCGTGGAACCATCCGGCCGCACGATTGTGTCGCGCGTGGTGCGGCAATGGGCGTCGGCGATCCGTTGCAATTGTTGGTCACCGGTTTCACGGGCTGCGTAATAAATAATTGGCACGTTCATCATGATGTCGATGAACAACGATTCGGGCGCAACGAACGACCGCAAATATTGCCCTTTTTCCATAAAACGCAAGGCGAGCGTGCGGCCGGCCTGAATCAACACCTCGTGCAGCGCAGCGGCTGAATCGAGTTGATACCAAGGCAAGTAGGTGCTGAGAAAAATAAAGCCCAGGTCATGCACATCGCGATCGTGCTGCCGATGTTCGAGCAATCGCGAATAATGCTCGGCTCGCTCGCGCCACAAGGCATTGCCCGTGCGGAGATGAAATTGCCACATCATGCCGGCCAGAAAGCCGCCGGTCCAATTGGTCCACAACTCGCCCGCGTGCCGCCAACGGCCTTTGACCGTGTAGATTGGAAAATAATCAGGGCTGTGCCGCACCAGGGCGTCGACTTGCCGCTCAGCAAACTCAAGCGCCCGGTTCAACTGCGTGACATCGACGTTAATCATACGAATTTGTTTTGCGGATGTGCGACGGCGCGGGGAGTTGTTTAGTCAAGCGTTTCGGCCGCCACAATTACCCGCCCGGTGCAGAGTGGATGACCGTTTGCTGCGAACCGAGAATCGAAGCGATTTGTTGTTCCGACCGCGCGACGGCGGCGCGATCGGCATGGAATTCCAACGCGAGTTCGAAACGGCGGGTTTCGCCAGCCGCTAAGGCAATCACGCGGCCAGCCGCTTTTTCAATGCTGCGTGGGTTTGGGAAATTCACGCCCGGTTCCAGACCGGTCACATAGCCATCTTGCAGTGTCGCAGCATTTTTCCAAAGCGTGAAGGCTGGCAGTTGCCGTAGATCAAATGCCAGACTCACGCCGAGCGAACTATCAAAGTTCTTTAAAAGCACGCGGGTTTGAGACTGCGAATCGCCGAGCAGTTCCAGAAAGTAGACTTGTTCTTCCGCAGCCACTTGAGGTTCCGCATAGAGATCCCAGGTCTGTGCGTCACGCGCGGCGTGAGGCGTCCGTGGCGTGACGTTTTTTGCCGGCGCGACCAATCGCCCGCCAGCCGACAGCAGCGGCGGACCAAAATTGATGTGGTATAGCAATTCCATTTCGCCAGGGTTCCCGGATAGGTTCGTGACTTGGTCGACAATTCGAAATCCGGGCTCGCCGATTCGCGTGGTAATGGTGCTTTTCAACCGTAATTTCTGGAAGTGAAACCGAGTTTCGTCGACCGAGCCCACGACCGAGATTTCACCGTTTTCGGGGTCGACTGAAACTTCGAGCTGATGGGCCGGACGATTGGCAATCAGCCCATGCAGCGGAAATTTCAGTTGCCCGCGGTCGTCGAACTCCGGCGCTCCGTTACTGTATAGACCGCAGCGCACGAGCAGTTCGTCAAAACCGTCCAGCCATCCAAGCCCGCTCGGTTCTGTCAGCGGAACAAAGCGGGGATGCACGGGGCCGGCGACCGGCGACTGCCAGCCGATTTCCGTGGCGCCGTGCCAGGCTTTCCAGACGCCCATTCCGCGCTGCGGCAACAACGCAAAACGCAACCGACCATTATCGATTTCCAACAGTTCAACGCCTTCGCGCAGTCCGCCGCGAAGTGTCCGACGCTCGACACGACAGTTATTTAAGCCTAACTGGCTGGAACTCAAGATAAGTTGATCGACGCTTTGGCCACTTTGAGCATCGATCAGCGACCAAGAATTTTGCGACATGCATGCCCCGGCGTGTGTAAGAACGGTCGACTATTGCAGTCGCGATGACAACTGACAGAGTTTAGCGCGGTGGGACCGTTTTTTCTACGCCCCCACACAGAATGGTTTGGCGAAACGCAAGAATTAAATATGCGGAAAACCGCATGCTACGACTGCAACATCGTCGGCTTGCCTGCCGGCTGCAAGCGGCCTACTATGAATCACGGGCAAGGGGCATCTCACATCTCAGGCAGGTCTGCACAACAGCTCGAGCGGCGTTAGTCGTTGGAGCAATCCGAGCATCGACTGGCTTTGAATTCGTAGAATTCGAAGTTGGTTCACGACGGTGCATGCGCGTAGAGAATGTGTTGTGTGTTGCAATGGCGTTTGGTGCGGTTTTTCCAGCGGATTCTGTCACATTGGAACGGAGAGTCCCATGAGTATCGCGGAAGTGGATTGCCAAGGGGGAGGTCTTCATGATGAGACTCCCAAGCCAAAGCTGAAAGATGGTCAGCGGGCCCTGCATCGCCTGCACGTTGTGCGGAAGCAGCAGGGTGTATCGATCCGCAACGTCGCACGCCGTCTTAGAATTGACGTCGAAACGGCACGCAAACAAGAAGACGAGGCAGCCGATCTGCCATTGAGTGCGCTTTACCAATGGCAGAAAGTGCTGGAGGTTCCGGCCCACGAACTGCTCGTCGATGACGACATGCCGTTATCGCCGCCCGTTCTGGCGCGGGCGCGGATGGTCAAATTGATGAAGACCGCCGCTGCCATGCTGGAAAAAGCCAACACGCCCTCCATGCGTCGGATGGTGATGCAATTGATGGAACAGTTGCTAGAGATCATGCCAGAATTGAAGGACGTTGGCCCTTGGCATTCCATGGGTCAGCAGCGGACCACGACCGAATTCGGCCGCGTAATGGACCATCCGATTCCGGAGGATTTTTATCGTTACGATTGAACTGAGACTCGCGGTCAATCGGCCGACGTGAAGGATGCTCGCAGAACGCTGGCAGAGATTATGCGGGCGGTTCTAGGCCGAAATCACGAATGGTGAGTAGACTGTCGAAGCGGTATCCGCGACCCGTGAAAGCTTCGCGTCCGCCTTCGACGCGATCGATAATGGCTATCACGCGTGTGACTTTCAGTCCGAATTCTTCGCAGCGGCGAATCGCGTCCAATGAAGAACCTCCGGTCGTGACCACGTCTTCAACAATTGCCACATGATCGCCGGCCGCCACGGGGCCTTCGATATATCGCTGCGTGCCATGCCCCTTGGCCTCTTTGCGCACCATGAATCCCTGTAAGGGCACGCCTTGCACGCCTGCCATTGTAATCACGGCGGCGGTAATCGGGTCAGCGCCGATCGCCATTCCGCCCACGGCGCGCGGCAACACGGGATCCGACTTCAGCAATTCTAAAATGCCTTCGCCAACTAAACGCGCGCCCAACGAGTCGAGTGTGACTTGCTTGCCATCCAGGTAATACTTGGCCTTCTTGCCGGAAGCGAGCGTAAAGTCGCCGAATTTTAACGCTTTGTCGCGAATCAGCGAGTGGAGCAGCGAGCGATCGTACACGTCGGTCGTACCTTGCATGAGGTGATAGAAACGGCCGCACGCAGCGCTGCGGCCCTGATGTTGCCCTAGTTTAACAAACCAGGCAAAATCTGAAAGCCGCCCTTTCAAACGTGGGATCGTGGCGTGACCCTTGACATTCCGGCCGCGTATGCGAGCATCCTTAACTCACAGGGCGTGCGACGATTGTGGGGCAGCAGATAATTGCCGCGTATTTGAGAGAGTTTTATGAGTCGACTGATTCTGGCCTTCCGCGCCTTATTCGGCGTGCTATTCAATTTGCACACGTTTTTGGTCGTCGATCGGGCAATGAAAGCCGACGGTGCGAAAACGCCGCTCGAACAACCGGCTGCGGAGAAAACCGCAGAAAAGCCAGTTGCCGCTCGCCAACCGCAGCCCAATCGACACGAAGCGCTGGCACTCTTGGCGGCAATGCAGCGCGAGGCCCGTTTAGTGGATTTCCTGCAAGAACCGATCGAGTCTTACACGGATACACAGATCGGCGCAGCGGTGCGCGACATTCATCGCGATTGTCGCAAGTTGCTGGATCGAGTTTTCGCGTTGAAGCCGGCAGTCAACGGCGAGGAAGGGGCGGCCATAGATGTTCCGGTGGGATTCGACGCCGCCCGTTATCGACTGACCGGAAATTTGAGCGGCCAGCCGCCGCTACGCGGTCTGCTCTGCCATCCGGGCTGGGAGGCCACGCGTTGTGAATTGCCAGTTTGGACGGGCGACGCCAATTCAGCGCGCGTGATTGCTCCGGCCGAAGTCGAGATCAAATAGTCCGTTAGCGGCGGACAACGGCCAATCAACCGCCCTTGATGGTGATTCGCTGCGATTCCGAGTTCGAACGAGTTTGCAACTCGATCGAGTCGGTTTTGCCGTGTACGGCCGCTTGAAATTCTCGCGGGCTGCGAACCGGCGTGTTCCCGACGCGAGTGATGAACATTTCCGGCTTGAGTTTGGCGGCGTCGGCCGGGCTGCCTTTTTCAACGTCCGTGATCACCACGCATCCGTCCGGGTCGATATCAGAAAAATACAGCCGCTGCCGCTGAAACTCGGCGGACATCGTCCAGTAGTCCACGCGCATTCCTCGCCAGGCTGCTGCCGGAGTGGTGACAATTTTCTTGCCTGGTACGGGCAGCTTGATGAGTTCGGCCGTGATCTGCAATTTCTGAGTATCGCCGCGGAGCACGTTCAATTTCACGGCAGAGTCGATCGGCAACTTGCCCACTTGTAGCACCAGTCCATCAGCGTCATTGACGGCCTGACCGTTCACATGGGTGATGATGTCACCGGCTTCTAAACCGCAGCGCTTGGCGGGCGTGCCAGGCACAACATCCTCGACACGCGTTCCGCGCAAACCGGCCAAGCGCTCGTGATCTTTCAGGTTTGCCGGCGAGATCCCCAAGAAGCCGTATTCGACTTCACGTCCAAGTTTTAGGGTTTCGACAATCCGGCGAAATGTGTCGTCCGCGGCAATGGCGTAGCCAGCGGATTGTTCGTAACCCGAAGTGGCCGCCAACGACGTCGTCAGGCCGATCATTTCTCCATGCAGATTGAGTAGCGCACCGCCGCTCGTACCCAGGTTGAGCTTGGCGTCGGTTTGAATCAGCGTGCCGAAGTTATACAGTTTTTCTTTCACGGCACGCGATCCGTCAGATGATTTGACGACCGATTTCCGCTCAAGATTGGAGACAATACCCCAACTCGCGCTTGGTTGGCCGTCGCGGGCAATGGCGTACGGGTTGCCAAGCGAGATGACAATTTGGCCGGCAACCAGCTTATCGCCTTCGCCCAAGGTGACGGGAGTCAGGTCGTTTGCGGCAATTTCCAACACGGCCAAATCACTGCGTGCGTCGGCCGCTTTGACCTTAGCGGGATATGTGCGACGATCGGCGGTGGTGACAAAAAAATCGCCCCCTTCGCTAATCACGTGATAGGCCGTCAGGATCAAACCCTGCTTGCCAATGATCACGCCACTGCCGTAGCCGTTGGGAATAAATTCCGAATCGCCCGGTTTCGGTTTGTTTTCCGGTAAGACGATCTGCCCAAGCTCATTAACGGATGTGCCGAGATCCGCGCTGTCTGCTTTAGCAACGCGGGCGATGGCGACGACCGACTTTTTGTTTTTTGCAATCGTGTCGATCAGCGCCTTTTCCAGCGCCACGGCAGCCTGCAAGCCGGTTGGCTCTTGGGCGGCAACCGGAGCCGGCCGTGCGGACCAAATTGCCATCGCCCAGCCGAGTCCAAACAACAGGTTACCCCGCCATAACAGGCGGAATCGCAATCGACGGCCGTTTCCGGAATACATCGAAAACCTCATGCAATTGGGGCTGCCGACGTAAATCCGGACAGCCGTTATTCTTCGGCGGCACTGGGGCTCTCGGCATCGGCGGCTATGGCAGTCACCGCGCCGCCCACAGCCGTAATTTTCTCACGCAGCTCCGCAACCAGCGTGGGATTGTCAACCAGAAAGGCGCGCGTCTTTTCGCGACCTTGTCCGAGCTGCATGTCACCATAACGAAACCACGCGCCCGAACGCACAACCAACTTCGCGGCGATGGCCAAGTCCAGCACATCGCCCTCGTAGCTAATGCCGTTGGTATGCATCATATCAAATTCAGCCACCCGAAAGGGAGGTGCAACCTTGTTTTTCACCACCTTTGCGCGGACCCGTTGGCCGACCACGTCCTCACCGTCCTTCAATTGACCAATCCGTCGCACATCAATCCGGCAAGACGAATAAAACTTGAGCGCCCGACCGCCCGGCGTTGTCTCCGGACTGCCAAACATTACGCCAATCTTCTCGCGAATTTGGTTGATGAAGATCACACAGGTTTTGCTCTTGGCAATCACGCCTGTCAATTTTCGTAACGCCTGGCTCATCAACCGGGCTTGCAAACCGACGTGCGTATCGCCAATATCGCCGTCCAATTCCTTTTGCGGCACCAGCGCGGCCACGGAGTCGATCACAATCACATCAACCGCGTTGGATTTGATCAGCATTTCAGTAATTTGCATGGCCTCTTCACCGCTGCTGGGCTGACTGACCAGCAGGGTTTCCAGTTCGACGCCCAGCTTTTTGGCCCAGCTCGGGTCGAGCGCATGTTCGGCATCAATAAAGGCAGCAATTCCATTTCCGCGCTGCGCTTGCGCTACCACATGCAGCGCCAGCGTGGTCTTACCGCTGGATTCCGGTCCGTACACTTCGATGATTCGACCCTTGGGGAATCCCTGACCGCCCATCGCCAAATCCAGCGACAAACTGCCGGTCAGAATGCCCTCAATGCGGACATTGCGGCCTTCTCCCAGTGGCATGATCGAGCCGTCGCCAAACTGCTTATCGATCTGAGCGAGCGTGTTTTTCAGTGCCGAATTCTGATCTAACATCGACTTCGAGAGCTTGCTGGCGTCTTTGATCGGTTTGGACGCGGCGTCCTTCGTGTCTTTTTTTGCCATACGGTGATTCGAATTGGGTTTTGCGGTAGCGACCATGCGACAAGCCCCTGAGTTAGAATCGAAATTCGCCCGACTTCCTCAGCCGAGCCGACACGTGAACATTACCACAGTAATGTGGATATATGTATACTATCGGCAGGTGGACCAGAAATCAAGATCGGCACAAAAAAATTCTTCTTCAGGTGTGGCCGATTTTATCACAACTCCGGCCTCTGCCGAGTAGCCAAGCGGCGCGGGGCCGAAAAAACTTGACGAAGGCCGTCGTCGCCGCCACAATCAGGCGTAGACATAAAGCTTCGACTGCTAGCACCAGCGGGTCCATTTGCGTCGCCGTCCGTTGTCGCCAAACACTCACTCTGCATCTTGGGCGAAAATTATGTTGCATTCGCAAATCAGAAAATTGGCGATCTCGCTGGCGCTATTTGTGCTGTTGGGCGCGGCCACAGCGCGTGGCCAAGGCTACAAGTTGCCCAATGGCGACGTCTACGATGCCTTCAAGGCGGACGGCGTCGTGGATAAGATCGCCGGTGGTTATATGGATATGCTGGTTGGCGATAAGCGGATTTTGGTGTCGCTTTCGCAGGCCAAAATCAATGAGGTCTTCGGCCAATTCCGCCTGGATCGCGAACTGAAATTCCAATTGGATATTGAAGCCACGGCGGAGCCCGACTATCTGGCGCGTGGGCAACTCGTGTCGTTTTCGGCCGAACTCGACGCCCGCCATACAATCCATGGCGAGTTGCAAAGCCTGGCGATTATTCTGCCTTCGGAAAATTCCAAGCCAGGCGTAACTCCGGCCGGCGCCACGTCGTTGGTCGTGGGCGAAGTGAACTCTCACAGAAACGGTGTCTTAAGTATCAAGACTGTCAACGAACAAGGTCGCCCGTTGGCAATTTCCGCCAAATTGGCGGATGGAGCCATCATCAAAGCGCATGTCGTGGATTTGTCGCTGGTGAAAAAGGGCGACGTGGTTCACGTGACCGGTTTTAATGTTCCCGCGAATAAAGCCGGCGGTAAAACGGCCGCGTTGGGAGAAGTTGTCTCGTTCGAGCTGGCCAAATCGCTGGGCAAAGGCAAGCCAGGCGCCGCGAAAAAGCCCGATTCTAAGGAAGGCAAAGTTGCGGACGCCGACGGCAAGCCCGACGCGGCCAAGCCCCAACCAGCGATGCCAGTCGCCAACGGGGACCCGCGTCCCACGGGCCCTATTCCCGGTTTTGATCAGACGCCAGCCGCTGCACCGGCGGCCACGCCGCAAGCTGCGCCGTCGGGAGCTCCAGGGGCAACTCCGGAACCATCCGCCGCTCCCGATGGAGAGCATCGCAAGGGATCGCGGATCTTGATTAACGATTATTTTTCGATCGATCGCGATCAAGGCTTCGATTTCGACTCGCGCCCGGGCAAATGATCGCCACGTTTGCTGGCACCGGAAATCGCTGCAGCGGCATTTGATTTGCATTCCACGGGAACTTCAATCCCGATTGCACTGATCGATTCCCGCTGGTTTCAATTTTTATGGTGACTGACTGCGGGGATCGTTGCGATCCGCCAAAACCGAAAAGTTTTTTGGCGAGGCTCGGTCCGGGGCTGATCACCGGCGCGTCGGACGATGATCCCAGCGGCATCGCCACCTACTCGCAAACGGGCGCTCGCTTCGGTTATTCGCTGCTCTGGACCTGTTTTTTTACGCTGCCGCTGATGGCCGCAATTCAAGAAATCAGCGCGCGGATCGGGCGAATTTCAGGCCGGGGAATTGCCGGCAACATCCGTCGGCATTATTCGCGTTGGCTACTTTACCCGATTGTCGTGCTGCTGGTGAGTGCCAATGTCATCAATTTGGCGGCAGATATCGGGGCGATGGGCGAAGCGCTGGCGATGGTGTGTGGTGGCCCGGCAGCCATCTATGCTGCTGCACTTTCATTCATTTCCGTACTGTTGCAGATCTTTGTTTCGTATCGAAAGTATTCGAGCTATCTCAAGTGGCTGACGCTGGTGCTGTTCAGTTATCTCGCGGCGGCCTGCTGCATAAAAATCCCCTGGTCCGAGGTTTTGCTCGCGACGGTCACGCCCAAACTTCGCTGGGATGCAGAATTTTTGGCAACGTTCATTGCCGTGCTTGGAACGACGATCAGCCCTTACCTGTTCTTTTGGCAAGCCTCAATGGAGATCGAAGAAATACGCTGCACCGATGGCGAAGAGCCGCTCAAGTTTAAGCCACAGCAGGCGCGCGTGCAGTTCACACGCATTCGATGGGATACCTACGTCGGCATGGCCCTGTCGAACTTGATTGCATTCTTCATTGTGCTAATGGCTGCGGTTACACTTTTCCACTCGCCCGGCGAGGGAGTGGATATCGAAAGCTCGACGCAGGCCGCCAAAGCACTTGAACCGTTTGCCGGTAAATTCGCGTTTGCACTGTTCAGTTTGGGAATTGTGGGCACGGGCATGCTGGCGCTTCCAGTGCTCGCCGGTTCCGCCGCGTATGCCGTGGGCGAAGCGCTGAAGTGGCCAACCGGATTGGATCGAAAGCCTTTGGACGCGCGCGGTTTTTACGCGATCCTGGCAATCTCCACATTGCTGGGGCTGGCGTTAAATTTTGTGCATATCGATCCGATCAAAGCGCTGTTTTGGGCGGCCGTCGTCAATGGCGTGGTTGCGGTGCCAATCATGATTGTGATGATGCGGATGGTCACCAACGAAAAAGTCGTTGGTCCCTTCACGCGAGTCTCCAAACCACTGCGCATCATGGGCTGGCTTGCAACACTCGTCATGCTGCTGGCCAGCATCGGTTTGGTCGCGACCTGGCATTCCTAAACGAGCCTGGCCACAGCACTCTGCGTAGCGTCCGCGTCGTCGCGTCTCTGGGCGAATTGCCGTCTTCAACCGCAATTACTTTTTCAAGCGCGTCGCGTACTGGACGGGCAGCACGCTTTGCGGTTGCGGCACGCCCAATTTTTGCCGCGCGTGATACGGCCAATAGGGGTCACGCAGCATCTCTGTGGCCAGCATGACCAAGTCGGCATGGCCATCAGCGATTGCTTGTTCGGCCTGTTCGGGCAACGTGATCATCCAACCGGCGGCTGTCGGCACTTGCGCGGCCCGACGTATTTGCCCGGCAATGGGCACCATGAATGCTGGCCCAAACGGAATTTTGGAAATGTCTGGAATTACAAATCCCTGGCTGACGTCCAGCAAATCCAGGCCTAAACCTTTGAGCCGGCGAGTCAGCTCGATCGATTCCTCGACAGTCACGCCGCCATCCACCCAATCGGTAACCGAAAGTCGCACGGTCAGCGGCAGCCGTTCCGGCCAAACCTTGCGGACCGCGCTAAATGTTTCCAACAAAAAGCGAATACGATTTTCGAAGTTGCCGCCGTAGTCGTCGGTTCGCTGGTTGGAAAGCGGTGAATAGAACTCGTGCGCCAAGTATCCGTGCGCAAAATGCAATTCCAACCATTGAAAGCCGGCCGCCAGCGCGCGCTGCGCCGCGGAGACAAACGCAGCTTGAATTCTGGCGATATCGTCCATCGTCATTTCGTGCGGCACGATATTCAGCTTTTCGCCAAAAGCCAAAGGCGAGGGTGCGATAATCGGCCAGCCGCCTGCGTCAGCGGTAATATGATGATCGCCTTCCCAAGGCCGAGTGACGCTGGCTTTACGGCCGGCGTGCGCCAACTGAATTCCGGGCGTGGCGCCATGCTGCGTTAGGAACTCAGTGATTCGCCGAAATGCCGGAATGTGGCCGTCCGACCAGATGCCGCTGTCCGCTGGGCTAATACGTCCCTCGGGCGAAACGGCCGTGGCTTCGACAACAATCAGCCCGGCGCCGCCTGCCGCGCGAGAACCCAAATGCACCAAATGCCATTCGTTGGGATATCCGTCGATCGACGAATACTGACACATCGGCGAAACCGCCACGCGGTTCCGCAACGTCACATCCTTCAGGCGATATTCTTGAAACAAAACAGCCAAGGCTCACATCCTTTGCAAGAGACAACTTAACGATGCCGCAATTCGGCCGCACGGATGACGGGCAACTCCACCAACAATTGGCTCGCCAATTATAGCGAGTGGTCGCTGTTTCGGTCGCTCGCGGGCAGGCCGAGTGAGGAAATCAAAATCCGCCGCACGTTCCGCAACTTGGCAAATCGATTGCAATTGAGACGACTTCTCGCGGAGTGAGTTTTCGACGGCCGCAGCAGAGAACCGGATAAATCCGATTTTGTCGTCATGCGTTCGTTAAGCTATAACGGTCAGCGATCGTGTGCAGCGCGGCAGCGCATGATCAACCGTGTCGAGGGCTGCTGGCAACACGGACTTAGCGCAGCCACTGTGGTTGCGAACTGGCCGGGGGAGAACGGATTGTTTTCCTCCAATCAGCGTCGCAAACGGCGTTGTCGGCTGGCCTGAAACTACCGCCACTCCCGACCGCCGAAATTGCCTTTACGACGTCGATCGCCAATATCTTTCGGAATTCTCGCATGCCTAAGGACCAACCGTCGCCACTGGATGAACTCGTCAGTCATTTTGACGCGATTTTGGACACGCTCGAACCGGGCTTTTTGTTCGATAGTCACTGGATTTTCCAGCGAATGACCAAATCCCATCAGCACGAGTACATCCGAGCGTTGCTGGAAATGGGCGACGATCCCGCGCCGTTCAAAAACTTGCATCAGAAACTTGCAGATCGATTGGCCGAGAATCCCAAGGTCGAAAAAACCGGCAATCGACGGCTCTCCAAAACCATTTTCGGCGACGACGTCCCTAACACAGAGTGGCGCAAGCGACCATCGTGACGGTGCAAACGAACTGCCCGGTAAGCTAATTTGGCTTGAAAGACGGATGCTGTTCGCGCAGTTCGTCCAGGATTTGCGCGACCGCGGAGCGTACGGACGGATCGTCCGTGTTCAGCAAGGTGCGCTCCAAGGCAGGCTCGGCAAATCGACCCAATTGGCGTAGTTCGTCGCAAAGCGGTTCGGCACTCGATGACACGCATGTGCCCAGCGCGGTAATCGTGGAACGAAGATGTTGCTCGCGTTGCGGCGTCATCATTTCGATTCGACCGACAAGCACGCGAACCGTTTCGTCGGGCGCCGGTGAAACCGTGAGCGGCAGCACCTCGTCGGTCAATCGGCGTGGCACCAAGTACAACAACCGCGTGCCATCTTCGCCAAACCAACTCGAACGCCATGTTTTGACCATCGCTAAGGCTTCGCGATCGTAAAGCCCGGTAGCAACCAGTGCCCGCCGCATGGCCTCGCTGAGCGTCTCAATCGTTATGTCGTCGGTAGGCAATTTCATGTCCACCCGCGCGTGGCCAGCGAGGGTGTCGACTTGCGCGAATCGGATCAGGCCATCGTTGATCTGTATCAAAAGCAGAACGCCCATGGCGTCCGCGGCGGAATTACTGACGGTGAAGCGGTCGTCGCCGTGCGCGCTGAGCGTCACGGGCAGTTTGAGTTTGCCGAGTCCGCGGTAAAACAGAAACTTTTCAAAGTGGCGAACACCGAATTGGTCGCTGGTTTCAATCACTGCCGAGTCCGTTTCGCGCGCATAGCCGTAATGGTCGTCGCCGCTGACCTCCGGCAGACTGGCCGCTCGGGTTGCTTGGTAGATTGGCAGTCGCAGGTGCGAAAATTCGGATTGCGGAATGAGTTTCAATTTACCCCAATCCAAAAACGAATCTCTGAGTTCGACTGGCTGACCGGATAGGTAACCGGGACCAAATCCCCTGACCGGAGGATAGAACTCCGTCAACAAGCCTTGCGGAAAACGCACGTTGACACTGACCTCCCGCGGCAAGTCCGTGTAAAAATACGTTACGGGCGTCTCCATTCTCAGGCGAGCGCGGCGGGAACCTTTGTTGGTAAAAGGTGATTGCGCCTGCCGATAACGGTCATATACGAATTCCGGCAATTCGTTGGCCACGTGCGGTCGAAATTCCAGTTGCACGCCGTCGGCGCCAGAAAAGTTGGTGAACGTGCCCCACTCGTGGACAATGAGCGCACCGAGCGACGCATTGGCCGCAGGCGCCGCCTGTGCAGCGCTCTGCGTGCCGCGCGCCGATGACGATGTTACTGCTGCTTGTTCACCGCTCCTCAGTTTGTCGAGCGACACCAGAATGGTAATCAGTCCTAATGCCGCGCCCGCGCCGCCAGCCGTCCATCGCCATGCAGAACGCATCGTCCACCTCCGCGCCGAAAGATTATGTGCGAACAGCGGCCTCGATCGGGCCAGCTACCATCAATGTAGCCCTTAAACCAAAAATCCAATAGTCGCCGGACGAGAAAAGAATATTTTAAGTAATGTCGTATTACATTGGCGACCAAGTTCTACTTAAATGAGCAGGTGCTGCGTTTTGCGCGCCTGACGTTTTGGAGGCGTCCGCATGACCGATGGCGAACTGGTTCGCCAAGCCCTGACAGGCCAACCGCATTGCTACGGCGAATTGGCGCGCCGTTGGTCGGCGCGCGTGCTTGCGCTGTGCCATGCCAAGACAGGTTCTAGCCATGCCGCCGAAGACCTCGCGCAGGAAGGCCTGTTGCGCGGATATCGGGCGCTGGGCACGTTGAAAGAACCCGACAAGTTCGGGCCGTGGTTGTGCGGTATCGCCCAGCGCGTCTGTTTCGATTGGCTCAAGAACAAACAGACGGCGCAAGTTCCCTTCACCAACTTCGGGGAAGGCTGCAATCCCGCGGACTACTTAACGTCCGCCGCTGCCGATGACCAGTCAGCACAGCACGCCGAAGAACTTCATCGATTGATGCAAGAAGTGGAACGACTGCCGGAACAATATCGTGAAGTCTTAATGCTCTATTACTATCAAGATGTAACCTACCAAGAACTGGCCAAGATGTTGGATGTTTCGGCTGCCACAATCAACGCCCGACTGACCAAGGCCAGGGCATTGCTACGTCAGCGGTTGTCGACGGCACTTGAGGTGAATCATGGATCCTAGCTCCAGCGAAGAATTGATCAACGCGGTCCTTGATCGAGAAGCCGACGCCAACTCGCAAGCTGTACTGACCCATCACATGGCGAACGACAGTTCGGCGCAAGTGCTGTCCGATCAGCTTCGCCGGCAAGACGAGCAGTTGCGACGTGCGTTTGCAACACGCCGCATCAAGGCCGCGGACATTGCTCTACGCGTTGAGCAAACGCTGCAAAATTTGCCGCGCATACAGTCAGACGTGCCAATGTTCCGGCGGCCTTGGCTCGCAGCGTTGCTCGGCTTGGCCGCCGGCTTTTTGCTGGCTGCGATGCTGTTTCGACCCTGGCAAAAAGCTGAACGCCCGACGGACGATTCGCGAACGGCGCAAACCGTTGGAACTGTCGAACCCACAGGCGCCGCGCGCGCAATACCGCAGCCGGCGATTGTTGAAATCGCGATGGCCCGCCTGACGCTCGCCACCGGACCGGTGGAAATTCGCCCGCGCGGTGAGTTGCAATTATTTAACTGTCCCGTGCGCGGCGCTATCGCCGGCGGCATGGAAGTTTGCACCGGCGAGCAAGTCAGTTGCGAACTATCGACGCCGGATGGTTCCGCCATTCGCATGAACTCGGACACGACATTGCGATTCGATCAGCCTCGCGCTATTGCGATCCAGCGCGGTCAACTCTGGTCATCCGTCGCGCGCTCCAGTTCGCCCATGTCGATCGAGGCCGTTGACGCGATCGTGCAAACCGAGGAGGCCGTGCTCGATTTCTCCTGCAACGGCCAACAATCGCGACTCCGCGTCTTGCGGGGCACGGCGCGCGTGACTGGCAAAGCTGGGCCAAAAACGGTGCAAGCCGGACACGAGATAACGATGCAAAACGGAACGCTGACCGGCGAAAAGTCAACGGACGATTCGGTGCTGTCCACGAGTTGGATGAACAATGTGCTCAGACTCAAAGCGCCGGACGACACAGAGTTGCAGGATCGCATCCAACAACTGTTGGCCAGCATCGGCAGTTCCAAATTGGCAAATCTCTACGAAGACGAAATCCGCTCACTTGGCGAAGGCAGCGTGCCGCCAATGATCTTTTTTCTGCGCCGCACGCCTGCTGACGCCCAGCGGAACAAACGGATCGAAGCGGCACGGATTCTGGCCGATCTGGCAGCCACGCAATCGATTTCCGACTTAATCACTCTGCTGGACGACGGTGATGGTCTGGTGCGGTTTCATGTCGCTCGCGCGCTGCAGCGACTCACGGATAACACCTTTGATTGTTCGCCCACGCAATGGCGTGATGGCACTGCTGACGAACGGGCCCATGCGCGCCAGGCTTGGCAGCAGTGGTGGACTGAGAACAAAGCGCGTTATGGCGGATTAAGCAACGCGCCGCAAAGCCAGACCTGATGATATCGCGGCACCGCACGAGAGTCCGCTCTGCATTGACGCTGCCGCGTTGCGCCGCCTAGAATGCGGCCAAA
Organism: Pirellulales bacterium; assembly: GCA_038205115.1. GTDB lineage: Bacteria > Planctomycetota > Planctomycetia > Pirellulales > JBBRCE01 > JBBRCE01. The sequence continues at coordinate 15,000 of JBBRCE010000026.1, read as the reverse complement.
CGTTGACGTTCGATCACGTTCTCAAGTTCGGAGCGCAGCCGCAATGTCAGACGAGTCTCGCAAACATCACTTTCGCTTTCACATTCCGCACGTTCATCTGTCGAACGCCTTCGGCAACGATTGGTTTGCACTCAAGGCCGAAGCGTTTGCACGATTTTTCGGCACGCCGGTTTTCTTGATTGCCCAAACCGTGATCGTGACGTTTTGGATCGTGCTCAACGTGATCGGGCTGTTTAAGTTCGACGAATACCCATTCATCTTGTTAAATCTGGCATTCAGCCTGCAGGCCGCTTATGCAGCGCCGCTGATCTTATTAGCTCAGACGCGGCAGGCCGATCGCGACAAAGCGCATGCCGACGCCGACGCGCAACATCGCGAAGATCTCGCTCAAGCGGCTGCCGAACGTCAATCCGTGGCGGCAACTCAAACCGCGCAGTTGGTTGAACTCATGAAGCAGAATACTGAATTGACCGAACTCACTCGCGAACTCAGCCAGCGAATTGCCCAGCTCACGCAAGAAATGCATCAGCGTGTGCTGCAAGGGAAATAGCGCAAAGCTCGCACTCGATGTTTGCAGCTAAAACGCCATTGGGCAGCTTGGCGAACAGGCGCTTGATGATCCCAGCCCCAGTCCGAGCGCCAAGTTCGCTTGGGCCATCAGCGACGCGGCCATCGAAGCCTGCGCCACGGCTGAGACGTCGACCGCCAGCGCGGCAGCCAGGTTCATTGACGCAGCGGCCGATAAATTCATGCTCAACGCCGGCATTGCGGCGCTCAGCGAAGCGGCGCTGGACGCATTCACGGAAGCTGCCGCCGCAACCGCGGCCGAAATATTCAAGCTCCCGAGTTGCCCCGTCAGCGTGGCCAACAGCGATGCCGCATTGGGCGCCATTAAATTGATTCCGAATGCTGAGTTTACGGCCGCAATCGAAGATAACATCGCACCCGCGTTGGCCAGTGCCATCAACTGGACGCTCATGCTAGGCAGTTTCAAACTGGCGGCCAGATTGAGTGCCGCGCGAATCTGCGCTGCGGCGCTGGCACCCGCCGAAACATTAATCCCCAGCGCCGCCGCGGCATTGAGCGCCGTGGCGTAATTTCCGAGGTTGGCGACCGCCGCCATGTTGAGCGATGCGGAAGCACTGGCAGACGCTGAGAGTGCCGCGGCAATCGAGGCGCTCGCGCCCGGCGCGAGCAAATTCATGCCGAGATTTGCCTGAATCGACTGCACCGCTCCGGCCAGCGCCGCCAATTGATTTAAGCCGGACATGTCGAGTGCGGCCAGCGGCCCCAGCGCTCCGGCGTTGGCTTGCAGCGAACCCAACGATGCGCTCAACTTGGCGGACGCGTTGGCATCAGCCATGATGTTGATGCCCAGCGCGGCTTTGATGGCCGCTTGCGCGGAAGCCACGGCTGCCAGGTTGGCCGCCAAGCCCGCCGACAATGGCGGCAACCCCAGCGCCAGCGCCGCCGAGAGTTGCGCACTGGCCGAGGCAGACGCCGATGCGCTGGCAGCTATGCCCACGGATCCCAACCCCGCCAGGTTCGGAAGTGGCGGCATCGTGGGCATCAGCGAGGCCAGCAGCGCTTGGCCAGATATTTGAGCTTCATCAAGCATACGCAACTCATGCCGGCGACTCCTGCTTCGCTGGCCAGCGGTTGAGCCCGTCGGCGACGTCGCTCCCAATTTTCAAAAAAGCCTGCGTGCGCGCGGCAACTTGCTTTGGATCGACCACGGCCGCCAATTCGATGGCCAACACCGCGGCTTCGGCGGAGAGCGTCGGTTTGGGCAGCACAACGGGCATGCCATGCGCCGTGATGCTGCCACCGCTCCAAAACGCGGCGCCGGCGCACCAGCCGGCTGGCGTGCTGAAATTGGTGGCCTCGGCTGGTTCAATTGCTGCGCGTCGCGTGGCGTCGTTGGGGTCAACAACCCAGGCTGCGGCCGCAAGAATCGCGGCTTGATCTTTGGGCAGGATTTTTTCGCCCATCGCCGACCGCACGCACTGGCACGACCACCAAACCGCTTGCCGCCTGGAAAGTGCGTGGGCTAGAAATCGAATTGCATCGGCGGTGAGATTGCCGACGACCAAATTGTCGAAGAACTTTTTGATATTGGTTTTCGTTTGCAGCATTGCGATAGCCGGCGGATCCAATTGCACGATCTTGCAAACATCACTCGCCAGCACTGGATCGTCGATGCTCAAAAATCCGCTCGGTGTGGCCTTAGCCTCGTCGCTGGATGGCGGCGCAATGATCGAAGCGGCTTCCTCGATACTCAGCAAAAAAACCGAATCACCGGCGGCAATCCGATCGCCGTGTCGCACGTCGCCCTCGCTGATGGGCTTATCGTTGACCAGCGTTTCTAGCTTTTTATCCAAGTTGCGGATGCGACAAATTCCGTAGCCGCAATCCAGTGCAAAATGAACTTCGGCCAGCTTGGCATCACGTGGCAAGCTAAAATCCGACCACTCGGTTCGACCGACTTTCATCACCTGTCCCGGCCGCAAAAAGGTTTTACGACCCGCATGCGGTCCCGCGGTGACTTGCAAAATGACGGCCATGTGTTGCAGCGTTTATTGACGAGTAGGGAGAGAACGAAGCGAACGACCTTGTGCGCGGCGGCGCTAATTGATTTTGACCAGGCCGCCCTTGAGGATTAGCATGCCATCGCCGTTAACGCTGGTCATTTTTCCGGCCAGGTCGAGCTTGGCGTCGGCCGTCACCCCGATGATCTTGCCCTGCAACGTAATTTGAGTGGCATTGATGGTGATGCCGGATTGTTCGATCTTGATCGAGTTAGCGCCAACTTTGAGTTCAATGGCTGTGCCCGCCTCGACACTGAACGTGCCGGCGGTGATGTCGTGCTTGGCATCGCCGGCCGTCACCTTGACGGCCAAGCTACCGGCCGAAACTTCGTGCGAGTCGTTGCCCTTGCTGACGGTGACCGTGCGGTTGCCAGTGCTCACGGTCAACGTACGATTGCCCGTGCTGACCTCGACCAGATCGTTGCCTTTGACGACTTTGACCGTGCGATCGCCGGTGCTGACTTCGTGCAGGTCGTTGCCTTTGCTGACCGTGACGGTGCGGTTGCCTTTTTCGATGGTGACTTTTTCGTTACCTTCTTGGACGCGTTCGGTGCGATCATTATAAATTTCGATCGTCTGATCGCCCTTGTCTTTCTTATCGAAACCAACTTTCAAGGTGTCATTGTTTTCGACGACGCGGTTAAAATCACGTTCGGCGTGAAAGTAGATTTCTTCTTTGTCTTTGAGGTCTTCGAAACGAATTTCATTGAAGTTCTCGGCCGTGCCTTTTTCGCTACTGCGGGTTTTGATGGTGCTGCGGGTCTGATTCGCCGGCAGCTCGTAGGGCACGGTCTGATCGGCGTTATAAACGCTGCCGACGATGATTGGCTGGTCGGGATCGCCTTCCAAGAAATCCACCAGCACTTCGTGACCCACTCGCGGCAAAAAGATGGCTCCCCAGCCCTTGCCGGCCCACGGTTGGGCAACGCGCAGCCAGCAAGAGCTATCGAGATCCTTTTTGCCGTCTCGATCCCAGAAGAATTGCACTTTGACGCGGCCAAATTTGTCGCTGAAAATTTCCGACGTACTTGTGTCGCCCACGACAACCGCGGTCTGCGCGCCGGCGACCGTCGGCCGACGTGTGACGCGCGAAGGCCGATACGGTAAGGCCGCGGGCACGCAACCAAAGCGATTTTGGTATTTCAGCGGCACGGTTTCCGTGGTGGTGTAACTGCCTTCGATACTGGCTCCAAAATCGACTTCGGTCACTTGGTAGCTACCATTGGCGTCGAAGTGATTGATGAGGCTGAATTTAAATCCTGGTGCCATCCGCCGCACATTACTCTCGGCCGAAATCGACAGAGCCGAGGCCGTCTCTTGTTCCATGCGAACTTTCACCGTTCGTTCGCTATCGGTTTCCACGGCGGCAGTTTGCGTTGCCCCGCCACGGTCGATGCCGTCGTAGCGACGCACGTAGCCGCCCGGAAAGTCGTAAATTTCGTGCTTGTCGTTACCGCCGGCCGCCAGTTTGTGCGTGATGGTGCCGACCGCCACGCTGCTGAGCACGGTGGCGGAAGCTTCCAGCGTTTTATCGGGATCCTGAAAGTAATGATCGCGGAGCGTGAATTTTCCGGAACGCATTTCCTGCGTTTTTTGCCAACCGTAAATCCGGTCTTCATGCGTGCGCTGATCGCGCAGCCCGGTAAAATCGTTAAACGAAATACTGGCCCCGCCGGGCAGATCGGAGAACGTCGTGGTTTTGTCGGTGATCTGCAGCTTATGGCCGCTGGAAGTATGTTCGAAGTAATACCGGATGCCTTCTTCTTCCATGAGTCGACAGGCAAATTGGTAATCCGTCTCGCGATATTGCACGCAATAGTTGCGCGCGTCGAAGTCTTTGGCGAACGTCATATTGCTGTCGATACCGGTCAGCACCGTCGTCAAAATCTCTTTGACGGTTTTGTTCTGAAAAATCCGACTCTGGGCAATATTGTTGAGCAGCAAAAACTCGGGCACGATCTGCAAATAATACCGCAAAAACACGTCGCCGGTATCGGCCGATCGAACTTGCATTCCCTGGCTGATCCGGTTGACGATTCCCGCGAAGTAGCGGGGATCGCCGTCGCTGTTGTTCAAGCGAATGGACACTTTTTGCCCGAGCAACTGATCGTAAGCCACCACGAAATCCGGTTGCGCGAGCACTACGGCTTCGTACGTGAACGGGCGTGAAACCGCCTCGCGGCCCGTAAAACGTTCCAGCAGCAGTTGATCGTCGCCCAGCGGCGTTGTGATTGCGATGGGGCGGTTTTCTTGCGTGATAGCCATCGAGTTCTCCGGGACAATTCGCCTCGTACCGCGCACGGCAGCGAGTCTGGGCGATTAGCATTTTGCCCTGGATTCACGTGCGACACAACGAGCCAAGCAAGAAAACCGACAAGTTGTTTGCGGTAATCGTAATGGTTGTCGCAGCAGATGCCGGCGGACGGGCCGAATGCGCTGACTACGCAAAGACTCCGCGATCGTCTGAGCCACGCGACGGCGACTTTTCGAGGCTTGCGGTTGACGGTTGGCCGGACGGCGGTTAAAAGTGTGGCAGGAAACGCGCACCGGCGGCGCAGGCGATCCGTGTGCCAAGCCCCTCGGGCGGCATCGTGCCGGTCAGTTTTGCGCGGCAGCTTATCGGTTCACAAGGAGAATTGGCGTGGGTGGAATCAGCGAACGGCACAAGGAAATCAAGCGTCGTCGGCATCGTCGTAAAAAACTGGCACATTTTGAAGCAAAACTTAAGAAGGCCAGCGTATCTGAAAAAGCCATGATTGCGGAAAAACTCCGTAATATGACGACCGGCTGCGAAGTCATCATCGACGCCTGGAAACTCGAAGAACGTTAGTCCGCCTGATTCGCATAAGCGCGAGTTGACAATCGTTTGCGTAAGCGCAGCACCGTCTGTCGCAAACGACTTCTGCTGCGCCTGACGGCGTGCGCCGCCGCCGCCGAGCGTGGCCATCCATTAAAAAACCCTCCGCAGGTGGGGCAGAAACCTGCGAAGGGCATTCAGTGGAATTGCTCCCACCGATTCCATAATAATTGCCGACTTCTGTTTTTCAACCAGAACGGCAAACCGCAAGCTGGACTTGCCCGATCAATGTCCTGCCGCTGGTGGCGACCTCGGGTGTGCGCCCCGAATGGTTTGTGCTGGCGATGGGATCTGGCTCGCTGGTTCTATCGCACGTCAACGATGGCGGTTTTTGGCTGGTGAAGGAGGTTCTCGGAATGAGCGTCACACAGACGCTCAAAACCTGGACAGCGTTGGAGAGCGCCGGGTCGATGATCTGGCTGCTGCTGATCTTATTGTTGGCGCGGTTCTGGTAGCTGCCGAATTGAGCATTCACGCACTGCGGGCACCGATCAGTTTTTGGCCGGTTCGGCATTCCAGACTTTGATATCATCGAACAGTCCGTCCTTGCCAGCCACGCCCAACTCGATCTTGCTTTTTGTTTCGTGACTGATGCCCGACGATTTCAAATAGCCGGCCGGCTTTCCGTCAATGGTCACGCGCATCTCGTCGCCAACAACCTCGACCACCATCGTGTACCATTTTGCGGCTTCGAGTTTTGCTGGGTAAGTGACGCTTTTGCCAACGAGCAGTTTCGCGCGTTCGGCTTTTTTCGCCGGGTCTTTCATTGCGTAGATTTCGTTTTTCATCGAGCCGTCGCGCTCGTCAATCATCGTCACGCCGGTCAGTTTCGCCTGCGCTCGGCAGATATGGCCGTAATGCGAGCCTTGATATTGGCGGTCGTCGAATTCGACATCGATCATCGAAGCGCCTTCGAATCGAATCTTGACCTCAACTACGCAATTCTTTGTCGGAACGTCCAAGCCCTGAACCGCTGCATGTGCGGTGCTGGCCGGTTTGCCATCGGCTGCAGGCACCTCTTTATCACGCGTCTGCGTGCCCTTGAGCAGGCCTTTTTCAAAAGTGAAAGTCGGCACGACTTTATGCCACGGCTTGGCGGGCTCCGCGGATTCGAAGTCGTCCGAAAACAACAGTTCCTTTTTCACGGCCAGCGACTTCTCCGGAACCTTTGGCAGATCGGCGGCGTGTAAAACAGGCCCCAACGACAATGCGGCAGCAACGGCGAAAACGCAGACTTTCATCGGATGGACTCGGCGGTGGAGGGCAGGAGGTGTAAAATTGAGCGTGCGTCGTGTCTCATGCTACGCCTTCACTTTGCGGTTAGCAAGCAAGCGGTTAAGGCGGCTGATCGCTTCGAAGACGTTGGATTTGCTACGATAGGCATACGCTTTTCACTCCGCCCAACAACTGCCGAGACGCATGTGAACACTGTTAAACTCCGTGCGATCGCCTACCGAACCCGGTTGCTGATTGTGGCCGCATTGTTAACGCTATTGCTTGGCGGCCGAGCGGTTGCCGCCGACCTCGTTGGCAAAAATCCGGGCGACGCGATGCCAGTGACGATCGTTTCGCAGAAAGTATCCGACGATGGCAAGCAATGCACGGTTGTGCTGGAGACGTCGCGCGGCATCTTTCGCTTGAAAATCGATGGCGCGGCTGCCACGTTCGACAAGGTTACGTTTATCGTGCGCAGCCAGAGAAGCCGGCCGGAAGGTCTTTCGCTGGAGACGGAAAAGGAAGCGGTGGAACTTTTACACGCTAAGGGAGTAAGCGTGAATATCCACGAGCGCGATTGTGTGATTGAATTTGACGCTGAAGGCGTAAAAATCCTCAAACGCGGCGGCAGGTTTCAATATATCGACGCCTATCGCTAACCCGCCGCAGATCGCAACACGCAAACTTTACAAGATGAACTTGCTCAGGTCTTCATCCTGGCTCAGTTCTTCCAGCCGCTGATTTACATACGCCGCGTTGACTTCCACCCGCCCCATTTTCATGTCCGGCGCTTCGAAGCTGATTTCTTCGACCAGTCGTTCCATAATGGTATACAACCGCCGAGCGCCAATGTTTTGAGTGGTCTGATTGACCCGAAACGCATACGACGCCAGCGAGGCAATCGCATCTTCGGTGAAATCCAACTGCACGCCTTCGGTGCCGAGCAGCGCGGTGTATTGCTTGGTAAGCGCGCTTTTTGGCTCGGTCAGGATGCGAACAAAATCGTCTTGCGTCAGATCCTGCAGTTCGACACGAATGGGAAAGCGCCCTTGTAGTTCCGGCATCAGTTCGCTGGGCTTGGCGCGATGAAACGCGCCGGCGGCCACGAACAACACGTGGTCGGTCTTCACGTAACCGTACTTGGTTTGCACGGTTGTGCCTTCGACAATTGGCAGTAGATCGCGCTGTACACCCTGCCGCGAGACATCGGCGCCTTTGCCGTCGCTGGCGACGATCTTATCGATCTCATCTAAAAAGATGATGCCGAGATTTTCGGCCAGATCGATGGCGGCGGCGTGGACTTTTTCCTGGTTGATCAGCGCCTCGCACTCTTGTTCGAACATCAGCTTACGCGCTTCGGCCACGGTCAATTCCCGGCGCACACTGTTCTTGGGCATAATCTTCTCGAACATGCCTTGCAGATCGACGTCCATCTGCTCCAAGCCTATGCCCGTAAACATCATGGGCGTGGATTTTTGCTCGATGTTCATCTCGACCTTGCGAGAATCCAATTCGCCGGTGTGCAGCATGGATCGCATTTTTTCGCGAGTACGCTCGTGGCGATCGGGCGCGTTTGCGCTTTCGATGGCGGCGTCGTAAGCCACGGGCGGCGGCGCGAGCATGTCGAGCAATCGCTCTTCCACGCGGCGGTGTGCGTCAGGCTCTACCGTTTTGCGTTCGTTGGCCTGTACTAGCGTAATAGCATTTTCGACCAGTTCGCGAACCATGCTTTCGACGTCACGGCCGTAGTAGCCCACTTCCGTATACTTGGTGGCTTCGACCTTGATGAAGGGTGCGTTGGTCAGTCGCGCCAGACGCCGGGCGATTTCCGTTTTGCCTACGCCCGTAGGACCAATCATCAAAATATTTTTGGGCGCCACATCGCGACGCATTTCTTCGGGCAAATTTTGCCGACGCCAGCGATTGCGGACCGCAATGGCCACCGCGCGCTTGGCCGCCTTCTGGCCGATGATATGACGATCCAATTCGGCCACGATTTCGCGCGGAGTTAACTCAGGCACGATAACTCCTCGACAACGATGTTGGTATTGGTGTAAATGCAAATGCCAGCCGCAATTTCCAGCGACTTGCGAACAATTTCAGCCGCCGAGAGCGACGAGTGCGCAATCAACGCGCGGGCGGCGGCCACCGCAAAACTACCGCCCGATCCAATGCCCAAAACGCCATCCGTGGGCTGGATCACATCGCCAGTTCCGGAAATGAGCAGCGTCGATCGCGCGTCGACAACCGCCAACAAGGCTTCCAGCCTTCGCAGCGCGCGATCCGTTCGCCAATCTTTAGCCAGTTCGGTGGCCGCACGCGGAACGTTCGACGGATAGTCTTTCAGCTTGGCCTCGAATCGCTCCAGTAAGGCGAATGCGTCCGCCGCGCTGCCGGCAAATCCGGTCAGCACTTTGCCATCGGCCAGTCGGCGGATCTTCATGGCGTCGGCCTTCATCACGGCGCTGCCCATGGTCACCTGGCCATCACCGCCGATCGCCACTTTTCCGCCGTGGCGAACACTGAGTATCGTCGTCGAACGCGTCTTCATAATCACGTAAATCCCGGAGCATTTCTGCCATGCCGTGTCCAAACCGCCGATTGTCGCGGAAATTGCTCAATGACGAAAGGGGCAACTCCTTCAATCGCCGACGCTCGACGCCGCGACGACCCCTCTTGACCAGACTCCATAGCGTCGCGCGGCGAGCCTGCAGCCGGAAGTGAACGGCCGAGCGGTTGACGACGCGATTCAGCATTTTATCCGGCGAGAATAACGTTGCAACGGCGGGGATTTACGACGCGGGGCCGTTGCCCTCGGATAATCGCTTGATGATTTCGGCGTTGCCGATATCGTCCGCCATTGATTTGACACTCACGCCGCTACGGGCGGAAACATCGGTCTTGGCGCCTGCCCGCAGCAAGAGATCGACGACGGGCAGATTTTGGCCGTCGACGGCAAACATCAGCACCGTTTCGCCGCGGCGATCGGCATAGTTGCAATTAGCACCGGCGGCCAGCAACTCTTTCACCACGTCGGGATAGCCCTTCCACGCAGCCACCATCAACGGTGTGACGCCTTCGACGTTGCCCAAGTCTACAGTTGGACTGCCTTTTTCGATCAACAGTTTAACGACATCGGTCTTTCCGTGCGAAGCCGCCAAAGCCAAGGCGGTGATACCTTCCGGCTGAGAATCAGGCCCGTCGCCGGCGATATAAATACGTGTTTGCGCATTGATCGAAGCTTTGGCTTCAAGCAGCGCCGCAACCATCGTTAGATCGCCGCTCTGGGCCGCGCTCATCAACGGTGTTTCGCCCCACTCATCGCCGAGGTTCACGTTCGCGCGATGTTGGATCAGAAGCTTGACCAGATCGACGCGTCCCCGCTTGACCGCCATCCGCAGCGGCGTGCGATTATTGCGGTTGCGGTCTTGCGCATCGATGAACTGAGCCGCAGGTCCATCCAACAACTTGGTCATATCGGCAGCGCTGACGTTGGCATCGATTGCCTCGAACAGTGTGCTCGGTGTTTCCTCGGTTACGGCCGGAAGCGGGGCGATTTTTTGCGTGGCCGCCGTCGGCTTCGCGCCTGCGGTGGCCGGCTTCGACGACGAATCCGCAACTTTCGGCTTTTCGGCCGAAGAGGATTTAAGCTTATTTTCCACGGCCGCCACGGGCGCGGAGTTACCGCCGCGCAGCAACATTACGGCCACAATGATGAGCCCGAGCAGGCACATCCCGCCGGTGGCAAAGAGTGCCATGCGATTGGTCCGCTTGGCCTTTTCTTTTCGCGAAAGCACCGGCTGGGACGCGTGATTGGCCGACGTGCCCGCCGCGCCGCCCGCCGGTTTACGCTGCGAAGTCGCCGCCGCCGCGACCATCGGCTTGCGCGGGCCCGAACTTCCGATCTTGCTGCTTGCGGAACTGGGCACCGCGGCGATGAAGTCAACGTCATCAAAGGGCAGCGAATTTCCCGCTTCCAGCACGGGTGGCGCGCCACTGCGGATGGGCGCAGGTATTTCTGCCGGTATCGGCGCAGGTATTGCTGACGGAATTGCTGACGGTATCGGCGCGTTTGCGGATGTACGCCGCGGTGGCTGAGCGTTGGGTCGCGTCGGAATTGCACGCTTGGGCGGCGCACCGCCCGACGGCCTGGACTTTGCGCTGGCGGAGACTTCCGGCAATGACTTGTCGTATTCGGCCCTGGTGTCTGGGTCGAGCAAACATGTGCGCGCTGCAGCCAACTCGATCAGTATTTTCTTGGCAGCGCCGACATAGGGTTCAACCGCTTTGCTCTTGACCAGCGCGGCGAGCTTGCGCGCGGCGACGTCGATCGCTTGTGGATTCGATTCTGATGCCGCCACGCCGAGCAGGCGATAATGCGTCGGCGGTAATTCCTCCGGCGGAATACCAAGCCACTGAGTGTAGGCGTTGAATTTTGCTTCAGGCATGGCGAAAATCGCATCGAGCCAGAGAATCGACCCCAATCCACCATTATCGACGTACGTGAGTTCCGTCGCAAGGATTGACGAACGAACCGACTACGGTTTTTTTCGCTGATCGTCGAGAACTTTGAGTGCCGCTTCGATCTGCCGATCTTTGCCGCTCAGGAAGTCCGCAGGCAGGTTATCAACTTTGACATCTGGCGGAACACCGTAGTTTTCTAAGCTCTCGCCCTTGGCCGTGTAAACGCCGACGCCAGGCGTACGAATCGTGGAGCCGTCGATCAATCGGTAGGAGTTGGTGCCAATCACCGCGCCCATGGTAGGGACGCCGACGACTTGCCCCAGTCCCAGTTCGCGAAATCCATCTGGGAACATTTCGGCGTTGCTCGCCGAGCGTTCGTTTTGCAGCACCGCCATCGGTCCGATGAACGCTTGCGCGGGCCGTTTGATTTCGATCGAATCGCGGTAGCGGTAGCTCTGGTAATAACGGCGTTGCACCAAGATACTGAGCAGTTCTTGATCGATCCCGCCGCCGCCGTTAAAACGCTCGTCGATAATCAGGGCCTTTTTGCCGAGATTGTCGAGCAGATCGCGCTGAAACTTTTGCAGCGCCGCCGCATTCATTGACTTGATGTGCAGATAACCCACTTCGTGGTTCGAAAGCGTATCAACTTGCGTCTGACAGTTTTCCACCCAGCGGTCGTATTGCAGATTGCTTTGCGACAATGACGAAAATGGCTCGAGCCGCACCTTCCACGCGCCGGCGGTGGCCGGTTTGGAATTGATGCTGAACTCGAACCTCCGACCCGGAATCAAATTGAATGCCTTCCAGTAGTTATCACTCGTTTTGAGCGGCTTGCCGTTGACGTCCAAAATGAAATTTCCGACCGCCAGTTTGACGTAGTCGTGATCGGCGGGCCCCTGCTTATAAATGGCCGCGACTTTGTAATAACCGGATTCATCCGGTTCCAAATCGAACCCTGGATAGTTCGTATGCGTCCGCTCCTGGCCAGCTTCAAAGGCAATGCTGCCGGACACGCCGGTATGCGAGGCATTCAACTCGCCAATCATTTGACTGAGCACCGTATGCAGTTCTTCCGCATCGGCCACATGTTCGAGCAGCGGCTCGTAGGTTGCTTTGGCGGCATCCCAATCGACTCCGTGCATCTTGGGATCGTAAAAACGATTGCGCATCACACGCCAGGCTTCGTCGAAAATTTGTCGACGCTCGGCCGCCAGGTCAATTTCCAGCCGGGCCGTAAAGACAACTTTGCGTGGCGTTGCGCCGGCCGACGCCGACGCCACGGATGGTTCGCCCGACCGAGCGGTTGCCAATTTGGCAATCAGCGCAGCAGCGTCGCCATCGTCGGCCGCAGTTCCAGCGACGCTGACGGAATAGATGTTACCGCTTTGCAAAAAGAAAATGCTGCGCCCCGTCTTGGACCATTGCGGATCGTGGATGCCGCCGCTGGTTCGCGGCGCTACCGTGGCTTCCGTGGTGCGTGAAAGACTTTCTTGAATGACGCTGGTTTGCCGCGATCCGTCCTCATTGACCGTGTAAAGCCCCGGACCGCCGGTCGATTCGTCGCCGCCGCTGCTGGCCACAAACGCATAGGTTTTGCCATCCGGCGACGGGACAACCAACGACACCGATCCGGAAACGTGCGAAAGCTGTTTCACGCGGCGGTCGATTCCGTCCCAGTCGATCTTCACGTCGATTCTTACAGGGACTTTGATACCCGTGCCCAGCAGGCCACGGGCGGCTTCGACGGCTGCTTGGGCTTGCGCCTCGGTATCAACATCGCGATCGGTCGGCCGCTTTTCAGTGCGCGTCAGCAGGATGCTGTAGAGTTGCAGCGTGGTCCGGTTCAATGCCGACATGGCAGGCGTGCCGACACCGCCGAGCAAGACAAGCCGTTTGCCATCGGGCGTCCAACGCGCCCCGGTGGCAACCAGAAATTCCTTGGATGCAATCACATGTTCTTCGCCGCCAGCCAATGGCTTTACAAACACCTGCGAGCGCAGCAGGGCGTCTTGCTTAGAATACGAAATCCACTGCTGATCCGGCGAAAATTGCGCGTAGCTAATCGGACCCACATCGCTGCTGACGACAACCTCAGTCTTGTTTTTTTCGATATCGACGGTGCGGAGTTTGTGATCCGATCCGGACCAGGCTAGCAGATCGGACTTGGGCGACCACTGGATCGACTGTTTATCGCAATCCGCATCGCTAATCTGTTTGAGATTGTTTCCGAGCTCGTCGGCCAACCAGATTTCTTCGCGTCCGCTGCGATCGGAAACAAAGGCAATCCACTTGCCATTGGGCGACCAGCGTGGGCGTTGCTCGCGCCACGGTGTTTCGGTCACGCGATGCACGTCGCCGCGATCGGTGGCAATGGTAAAGATTTCGCCATGCGCGCCAATCGCAGCGCGCCGCGTGGAGGGCGAAAGACTAAAATCCTCGGTTTCACTTTCGATACTTTTCAGTTGGACATCGTTCTCCTTGGAGTCGGACAAAATTTCAAGCTTGATCTCGGTGCTCTTGCCGCTGGCCAGATCGAGTTTTCGAATTCCGAAACTCTCTTCATAAACGATGGTTTTGCCGTCCGCGGACATACTGGGAAAAAACAGGTTGCCGCTGGTGTGATGCGTAACCTGCACCGGCGTGCCGCCGCCCTGCGGAATCTTCCAGATGTTGTTGGCGCTCTTCATCACCTCGGCGCCGCCAAACTTGACGTGCTTCTCGTCGGCTAATCGATCGGCCACAAAGTAAATGTCGCCATCGTGACCGTACATCGGCCACAGGCAATTGCCGGCGTAATCGTCGCCGCCCAGCCGAGTAAATGTCTTTTCGCCCACATCCATCAGCCAGAGGTCGGCGCTATAGCTGCCGCGATAGTGTTTTCGCGACCACACGCCGGGATGCCGCGTAAACGCCAATTTGGCGCCGTCGGGCGAATAACTGCCCCACGAACCCCAATCGGTGGGCACCGGCTGCTCCATGCCGCCGTCCACGGAGATGGTGAACAGCGTGGCGACACTCGGGAACGCGCCGTTGCCGCGTGTAGAACTGAATAGAATGCGTTTGCCGTCGGGCGTCCAGCCCGTGACAAAATCGTCGGCACTATGAAACGTCAATTGCCGCGGCTTGCCGCCCTTGGCCGAAACCACATAGACGTCGTAGTTGCCCTCGCGATTCGACGAAAAAGCAATCTGCGAGCCGTCGGGCGAGAATCGCGGATAGACGTCCCGTGCGCGATGCGTGGTGATACGTTCCACCGCCGAGCCGTCGTCCTTGGCCAACCAAATATCGCCCAGATAGCTGAACGCCACGCGACCGTCGGCATAGGTGGGATGCCTTAATAATTTGGCGTCAGCACGGCATAGAGTTGGCACGGCCAAGAGGATTGCGACGGCAACCCAAGTGCAAGATCGAATTATCAAGTGGAATCTCCGAGAATGAAGTTCCCCTTATCTTGATTGGCCGCGCGGCAAACGGCAACTCCCGGGCGGGTTTTCCGTGTGAATTGACTGCGGCAATTGGAGCCACGAGGCATTGTTCAGACCGCGCACGCAGGCAGAAAACACAGTCCTCAGCGGCGTCTCGCGGGGAAGTTGTTGCCAACGGCGACCTACACCGCGCAACCGTGCCGCCAAGGGGACGGCAGACTCGGTGTCTTGCGCCATGAGAAATGACCCCATAAGCCACGGCAAACGCATCTTAATTAGCAACAGTATTTCAAGGGAGTTGAAAGAATGTAACCGTTCACGGGCTGAATTGTAGGTTATTTGCTGTGGGCGCGGAGCGGTAGCGCGGGAATTGTGTGAGAGGGTTGCTGACCAGCAGACGCGGCAACGGGCTACGCGGAATTGTCGATCAACAGCGTCGGCGCGGGTT
>JBBRCE010000025.1:0-69006 GCA_038205115.1 Pirellulales bacterium | reverse complement strand
AGATCTCAACGATCACGATCAACTCCGCGCCGATCCGCTGTTGGCGGTGCTGGCCGGCAAGACCGATCCCACAGGCCAAGACCGCATCGATCCGCGCGATTGCGGCAAGCCGTTGGCCGGCAAGAGCACGCTCAATCGTCTGGAACTTAGGAACGACCGAAAAATAACTTCCGTTTTTCGTTCGGGTCGACGCGCGCAATCACGAGCAGCGGGCGTCTCACTCAGAGGAACTTACGCCGGTCCGCGCGAATGCCGCGCATCGCTACAAGAAGATCGCTGCACAGAATCAACGCATCGAAAGTTGGTTCATCGACGCCTTTCTGACGCTCACGTCGGAACCGCCGGAGGAGATTGTGTTGGACCTCGACGCTACCGACGATCCGCTGCACGGTCACCAGTCGGGCCGCTTCTTTCACGGTTACTACAAAGGCTATTGCTACTTGCCGCTGTACATTTTCTGCGGCGAGCATCTGCTCTGCGCCAAGTTGCGACCAGCCGATATCGACGCCGCGGCCGGCAGCGTCAAACAGGTGAAACGAATCGTCGAGCCGATTCGCGCACGCTGGCCCAACGTGCGAATCATTCTTCGCGCCGACAGCGGTTTCTGCCGCGAGAACTTGATGGCGTGGTGCGAAGACCAGCAGGTGGATTACGTGTTCGGACTGGCGAAAAACCAGCGTTTGACGAAGATTCTGGGCGCGGAGTTACACGCTGCTCAGTTGGCGTTTGAAGCCACGCAGCAACCGGCACGCGTGTTCAAAGACTTCACCTATCGCACGCAGAAGAGTTGGAGTCGCGAGCGCCGCGTGGTCGGCAAGGCCGAACATCTTTCGAAGGGCGCCAACCCACGATTCATCGTCACGTCGTTGCCCGCGGATCGCGAACCGGCGCGTGAGTTGTACGAGCAACGTTATTGTGCGCGCGGCGAAATGGAGAATCGCATCAAGGAACAGCAACTGTATTTATTTGCCGATCGCACGAGTTGCCAGTCGATGCGCGCGAATCAACTGCGGTTGTGGCTGTCGAGCGCAGCCTACGTGATGCTGGCCGCGCTGCGTCAGCATGGTTTGCAGGAAACGCCACTGGCCAAAGCGCGCTGCGACAGCATCCGTTTGAAGCTGCTGAAGATCGGCGCGGTCGTGCGCGTGACCGTGCGGCGTGTTTAGTTCGCGCTGGCCGAAAGTTGTCCGTATCAAAAGATCTTTGCGCAAGTCTTCGCCAACTTGCGTCGCTGGCGCGCCCAACTCGGCCCGCCGCCGCAAACCTCGCCGGCTCAACTCATCTGAGCGGACGTCACCGCTTTGCAAAGTCATCTTTTCCAACCCGACTTGCACCTCGGCCGCTGGCCGTACGCGCATCGACCGAAAAACCACCATCTGACGGGGCTTTAGGCAAACTCGCCGACGCAACTCCCATCGCCGCGGACCACGCCCCGAAGCTGCGACAACTCGACCGCGCCAAACCCCACCCAACTTCAGCCTGGTGAGAAATGCGGGCTAGCGCTCCGTCTCGGCCCATCTGAAATCGCTTGTCAAGCGCCGCTGGCCAGCTTAGCATGAAATGCAACAGGGGGGATCGTCTGGCCCATCGGCAATTTGCGGCTAAATTCATGATGCGGAGGGCATCGCAATGACAACCGGACGTGGGCGGCAGCCCTATCTTTTACCGGAAGAACTCGTCGAAAAAAAACCAGAGCCCAGATCGGCAGTCGGCGTCAACAGCCGCTTGTGGGACGATCTGGCGGCCGTGGCTGGTTACGACCGTGGCGCGGTCGGGAGCCTGGTTTTGCAAATTGCGGCCATCGCCGCGGTTTGCCTGGCGCCCGAGCGGTTCGAACAATACGTGTTTTTCGTGTCGGTGATCGCCTCGTTGATCAGCGCGATCTGTGTGTTCGCCATCGGCACAAAAGTATTTCCGGTGTTGATCGGCATCTTCTTGGGCATCGTGTCGCTCACGCCGACGTTCGGTTTTGTTTATCGCGACTTCGTCGGCCCGCTCGGTCCGGCCAAGTATTTGCTTTTCGCCCGCGTCGGGCTTGCTGGCGCTGTTGATCGTACACGTTCAGGCGATTCGGGTTTTCAAGCAGAATGGTTTGCGAGTCGGTCCGCTGGGCGTCAAGTCCGGCCAACTGGAATCACCGGCGGATTAAAGGAAATTGCAATTGCCCGATGAACCGCTGCAAAATCCGTACGAGTCGCCGGTTGCCGTCGACAATGATTGTGACGCGATTGAGCGGCCGTACTTGGTGCCATCGCGGAACGACTTGCGGCATGTTGCCCGTTGGCAGCGCATGTTGATTGCGAGTGCTTACGTTCAGTTATTCGGTGTTCTGTGTTTGATGATGTTGCCGCTATTGCTGTTGCAAGGTACAGGCCAATCGTCCCGACCTTACTCGAACCAACACGTGGTAAGCGATATCATTGAATTCGTGGCAGTGACGGCTGTTCTGGCGGCAACCGTGATGGGCTCGATTGCCGTGGCGCAAATTGCCGAAGACATCTGCATGGATCGTGGCCACAATTCTGACTATGCTTTCGCTTGTGCCGTGCCTTGGGTTCGTCTCGTTAACGTACGCGTACAAACTGGCGACCGACTCTTTGCGCGCTCACGGTATTACCGTCGAACTCTTTGGCGCCGATATCAAAAGCATCAAGTGAGCCGCGAGCGCCAGACGCTCGGCATCAACGCCGATCTACTCGGGAAGTCCTATTAAAAGAAATCGCCGTCAATGTCCGCAGAACTGCCGCAAAATCCGTACGAGTCGCCGGTTGCCGTCGCGGATGATCGCCGCGTCACCAAGTTCGCGAACCTGGTTGCACCGCCCGCAGATTTGCGGCAGGTTGCCCGTTGGCAACGCGTGTGGATTGTGGCCGCGTGCGTGCAGTTCTTCGGGCTTTTATGGCTGGAATGCGAAGCACCGCTGCGAGGCGTTCTTCAATCGGCTCGAAGCTTTCCGTTCCAATATCAATCCGAAGTTCACGACGTGATCGACATTGCGGCCGTACTGTCGATTTACCTAGCAATCCTCGTCGGCGCCTTTGCTGCACTAAAAATCACTGCCAAGACGTGCGGTCTGATCGTCGGCACCGTTGCTGTCGTGCTTTCGCTCATTCCTTGCTTCGGAATATTGTCGCTGTTGTATGTGAGCGTTCTGGCTACGAACTTCTTGCACGTGAATGGCATTTCCGTTGGGTTGTTGGGAGCCGATTGGAAAAAGTTGCAGTGATTCGTATTCGCAAAGGCGTAGCGTAAAACGCAGCAACTGTGTTTGAGGTAAACCTGCGAAAGCCATCGCGACCGACGTTTCGCGCGTCTTGCAGATTTTGCCATTCGCCACTACGACTTATACGGTGCGGCACCGTTGACATTGACTTTGTAATGCCACTTGTCGAGGTAGGCCTTGGCGGGCAGGAATTCGTCGTGCTGCGTGGCCAGCCGGGCTTTCAGTAACGCCTCGAGCCGAGCCTGCTGCTCGGCGAATGCCGGTTTGCCGACGAGGTTGTCGAGCTGCAGCGGATCGGCGTCGTTGTCGAAGGCCAGCCACGGCCCGTCGAGACTGCGCACGTAGGTGTACTGCGCGGTTCGCAGCCCGCGATATTCGCGACCACCCGTGGAGCGAGCGAATTCGGAAAACGGAGAAACGCAGCGGATCAAAGCCGCGCCGGCCGTAGGGTCTGGGCCGCCGCGCAGCGCGCCGGCCAGGTCGTGCCCTTCGACCGACTTGGGAATGTCCAATTTGGCCAGCGACAACAGCGTAGGCAGAATGTCTTCGGTATTGATGCCCACTTTTGACGGGCCGGGTTTGATGCCGAGTGCCGCGGGAATCTGCCACAGCATGGGCACGCGCACCGATTCGTCGTAGGGCCACTGCTTACGCTGAAGGTCGTGCGAGCCCAGCATGTCGCCGTGGTCGGATGTGAAGACGACGATGGTGTTATCGGCCAGCTTGGCGTCCCGCAGGGCTTGTTGCAGTTGGGCCAGGCAATCGTCCAGCGCCGTGCAGTGCGCGTAGTAACCGGCCAGGTCGCGGCGGGCTTGCTGCTGGGCGTCGGCCGGCACGTTAGGACGCAACTTGATGTCGGCCGGTTTGTACATGTCACGGTATTTAGCCGGCGCGGTTTCGTAGGGATTATGCGGCGGTCCCCACGAGAGATACAGCAAAAACGGCTTGTCGGATTGGGCATGATCGCGAATGTACTTGGCGGCGTCGGCCGTTTGCGCCTGGGCATCGTAGCCTTCCCACTGCTGACGTTCTGGCGAGTCGCCGTAATAGAACGAGCGATTGTAACTGTGCGTGCATTCCAGCACTTTCCAATAGTCGAAGCCCTGGCGGCGCTCGCGGGGAATGAAATCGGAACGGCCGTGGGCGTCGATGTGCCACTTGCCGATGCAACCGGTTTCGTAGCCGGCGGTTTTGAACAGCTTGGCCATGGTGTTGGCAGCCGGATCGAGCGGCACGTCGTTGATGAACACGCCGTGCGTCAGCGGGCGCTGGCCGGTCAGCAGGGTTGCCCTGGTGGGCGAGCAAACCGGCGTGCCGGAAACCGCGTGCGTAAAGTTGACGCACTGCTTTTCGAACCGATCAAAGGCCGGTGTATGCACGTTGGGATCGCCGGCATAACCAAACGCCTGAGCACGCCACTGATCGGCAAAGATCAACAGCACGTTGGGCTTGTCGGCCGCCGCGCTAAGTTGAACGCTGCCTAGCAGCGCGAGCAGAGATGATACAGCAACCGCCAGCAGAGACAGTTTCGGTTTCGGTGATGTCATATTGATACCATTGGGCGATCAGGAAATACGTGTGTACCGGCAAGGACGCAACGGACGCGGAATTTTTCGGGGCGATGCGAACCGGCTTGATCGCAGCGATGCGAGCAATCAACCAGCGCCTGGGTGAATGGCTCGCAGGCTGCTCGCAATCTCGAGTGGGCACGCGGGCAAGTTCTTTTCGCGTTCACTTCCCCAATTCGATGCGTCTGCTTATTCTAATCGTTCGCGAATTCGCTGACTTCCAAAAAAACATTTTTTCTCATGCCCCACGCTGACGACTGGCGCCCGCTGTATCCGTTTGCATCGCACGAGTTGCGGATCAACGGCTTACGCTATCATTACCTGGACGAGGGCCAAGGCGAGCCGCTGCTGCTGGTGCACGGAAATCCCACCTGGTCGTTTCACTGGCGGAACGTGGTGTTGGCGCTGCGCGATCGCTATCGGTTGATTGTGCCGGATCATATTGGCTGCGGCTTGAGCGATAAGCCGCAAGATTACGGCTATCGGCTGGAGCAGCATATTGCCAACCTGCGGACGCTGATTGCCACGCTCAATTTACAGAACATCACGCTGCTGGCGCAAGACTGGGGCGGGGCGATTGGTCTGGGCGCGGCGGTCGCCGATTCGCAGCGATTCAAACAGTTTGTGCTGTTCAACACCGGCGCGTTTCACGGCGAGCGAATGCCGTGGCGCATTCGGGCTTGCCGCATTCCGCTGCTGGGCAAGTTGGCCGTGCAAGGCGCGAACGGATTTGTCGAGGCCGCGCTCCGCATGGCCTACACCAACCCGGCCTGGATGACCAACGCCGTGCGGGCTGGCTATCTGGCACCTTACGACAACTGGCGCAATCGCGTGGCCACGCACCGGTTTGTGCTCGATATTCCGATGCGGCCCAGTCATCCCAGTTACGGCACGCTCAGCAAAATTCAACTTGGCCTGCACGGTTTGAAGCCGCGGCCGGTGATGTTGCTGTGGGGCATGTGCGACTGGTGCTTCACGCCGAAATTTCTCGAAAGATTCATCAAGGTGTTTCCGTACGCCAACGTGCATCGCTTTGTCGACGCCGGCCACTGGGTGGTCGAAGACGCGGCACAAGAGATTCTGCCGCTGCTCGAAAACTTTCTGGCCACGCACTGAGCGGCGGCTAGCCAGCCAACCGTGCGGGCGCGGCGACCGCGCCCAGCGTGCGAAGTTCGTCGGCCAACTGCGTGACCAGCGCGTGCTCGAGTTCGTTGAGCGCTTGCGCGGCCAGCATGCCATCGATCAGCCGATGGTCGCTGATCACGGTGACCAGCAATTTGCCAGCCGCATCGAGCGGGCCGTACGTCAGGCTGGTGGTGGTGATCGTGGGATGAAACCGATTCAACGCGCCTTGGCTGGCGACGGTCGACAGCGAGAACGTGCCAATCCGTTTGGTGCGACGATCGCCCGATAAATTCATGGCGATCCACAAGCCTAATCTTCGCGCCCAGGCGGGCAATTTCGATAGCCGCACCTGACGCCGAAAAATCTCTTCGACCGGTTCGGTTTGATAAGCGTCGAGTTGCCGCTGCAACTCCAATAGCGATTGTTGGTGCGGCTCCATGAAGCGACCGAAGCAAACGCGATCGGAACCTTGATAATGCCGATTGACGGCCAGCATGGCCGTGCTTTGCGAACAGACTTCGACGTGCGCCCAGGGCCAAGCCACGTACGCCTGCCGCAACGTAGGCATCCGCTCGGCCACCAGCGCGTACGCCTTGATGAACAGCACCGGCCAGGAGATTCGCGCAGGGCAGTTTTTGCGAAGCCGATTCAACTCCGCCAAATCGAAGCTGCGTTCGATCGGAAACAGCGGAATCTCGCGGGCAAACCGCGCAATATCCGTCACCAGCGAGCGATTCGAAGACAACCAACTGCGAACGACAGACCCCATGGCTTCCCCCAATCGGCGGCACGCGCTGGCCAGCGGCCAGACAAATCGAACCGCTGTGTTACCAAACTTGGCCCCCGCAAGGCAAGACGAATCGCGCAGTTGCTAGCAAACCGTTTGTGCGCGAGGCGCGGGGCGAGTGAGGGGCGGAAGAGACGAAAGGGGACGGAAGGCGCGCGGGGCGTGCGCAAAAATATCCGTGCCAGACGTGGGTGCCGGCGGAAAAGTTTTTCGCGTGCGGGAGCGAACCAATCGACAACGTCCAGGTCTATCTACTCAGACGAAGCAGTCGCAACAACCTTGTGCGGATGCCTCGCACGGCTAAAACTTCTTCCAGCAGGCCAGTGATGTCGATATCTCAAACCAAACCCAATTTGAATCGCGGCGGCTGCGAGGAATTTTTTCCGGGCAATTTCGCCGGCAAAAATACCAACGTCAATCCGCGGCAAAACTGAGGCACCGAATCGCACGCACAGCCATTGCGATCGATGCCCGGTGTCCGCCACGCCGGGCATTTTTTTTGCGAACCGTTGCATCGCTGGGTCGGTAGCTGAGACGGTTTAGCGCTTGGCTGAAGACCAGGAGACGAGGATTCGAGCGCCTCCCGACCCACTGCTTCCGCTGGACGACATTGAGTTCCGCCCCGTCGGGCCTTTCAGTTTTCAGTTTTAATGTTGCACGTAGCACCTTGCACGATTGTTTCGCTCTCGGCCCGTTCGGCTGCTGGTGAGGCCTGCAGACTTTCACTCTGCGCAGGTTGGGTTCGAATCCCACACGGGTCGCTCGGTTCGCTGGCGGAATGAAGGGTGCGAGGAGCAGCGATCTACGGTGTCGAGGTCCAGTGTTGTAACGGCAGCATGGCGATCTTATAAGTCGCAGGAGGTTGGTTCTATTCCACCTTGGAATAATTGGAGAGCAGCGAGGGATCGCGAGAGTGGCGCGACGACAATTGACTCGGAACGATATCAGGAGATCGGCAATGGTAACCATTTTGTGTTTGAAACGCGCGGCCCAAATTGATGTTTGGGGCCGTGGCGTAACGGTAGCGTAGCCGTCTTTTAAACGGCCAGGCAAGGGTTCGACTCCCTTCGGCCCCATGGCGTTTGATGCGGGATTCAAGTGTTATGGCAACATGCCTGGCGCTCAATCAGGTCGGTGAGGGTTCAAGTCCCTCGAATCCGAGTCTGATTCGAGCCGCATGCGATTCGGGAATTCGACAAATCGATTGCGCCCATGATGTAGCGGTAGCCTGCTGCCTTGCCATGGCGGAAGTGCGGGTTCGACTCCCGCTGGGCGCTTCGGAAGCAGCGGTTGAATCCGTCCACACCGCCTGGCCCTCGATTCGACGATTGTTGCGGTGGAACTCGTGTTGGTACGAGTAGGCGGCTGTTAACCGCCCT
Organism: Pirellulales bacterium; assembly: GCA_038205115.1. Lineage (GTDB taxonomy): Bacteria > Planctomycetota > Planctomycetia > Pirellulales > JBBRCE01 > JBBRCE01. Next base: position 60,924 of record JBBRCE010000025.1, on the reverse strand, counting down.
GACGCAGGTTCGATTCCTGCCGCCGCAGTTGATGAAGAAGGAAAAAAAAGGGGTCAGGGTTCAGAGGTCGGGGAGCAGGGCTTGAAAAATCCAATGAACCTGCCTTTGCATTTACTGCCCCCTGACCTCTGCCCTCTGCCCCCTGACCCCTGACCTCTGACCCCCCGCCTCTTTCAAAAAGGAATCCACCCATGGTTGCTCAACTGTTGCAGCGGCCTGCCCTGGTGCTAAATCGCAACTGGCAGCCCGTGAATGTGGCGACGGTTGGCCGCGCCATGGTGCTGTTGTGGAACGAGTCTGCGCAGGTGGTGGATCCGGCCGATTACCGATTGTACGACTGGGCCGATTGGTCGCGAATGTCGCCGGCCGTTGGCGAGCCGTTCATTCAGTCGGTGCGGCAGCGGTTGCGCGTGCCGGAAGTGATTGTGCTGGCCAGTTACAACCAGTTGCCCAACGGTGCGGTCAGTTTCAGCCGCCGCAATATCTTCAAGCGAGATCACTTCGCTTGCCAATATTGCGGTCGCCAACCGGGCGCCGGCGAACTGACCATCGATCACGTCGTACCGCGTTCGCGCGGCGGCGTTTCGACCTGGGAGAATTGCGTGCTGGCCTGCATCGATTGCAATAAACGCAAGGCAGACCGCACGCTGGTTCAGTCCGGTCTGAAACTCGCCAAACCGCCGGTGCGGCCCAAGTGGCAACCGCGTTACGCGCGGCACTCGGTACGCATCGCCAGTTGGGCCAAGTTTGTCAGTGAAGCTTACTGGAATATCGAGTTAGAAATGTAAATCGGCTTGGCGCGGCAAGAACTCGCTGCGCAAGCCGTTTTTTGACAACGTTGCATGCCAGCCCAGGCATTCAATCCGCAGACGGCCGGCGTTATACTGCAGCATCAATCTGGTGTCGAAAACCTACGAGACGTTTATGACAACGCGCTGTGTTCGGCTGCTGATCGTGGCGGCCATTGGTTGCAGTTTTGCAACGTGTTTGCCCGCCGCCGAGCCCGCGCCGCCGACTCTCGCCAAAACTGCTGCGCAAGGCAAATCGCTGTTCGATGGCAAAACGCTGGCCGGTTGGGACGGCAACAAGGACGTTTTTCGAATCGAAGACGGCGCCATCGTCGGCGGCAATCTCAAAGACAAAGTCGCGCGCAACGAATTTTTGACCTACGAAAAACCGTTCGGTGATTTTGAGCTGCGGCTGAAATTCAAACTGCTGGGCAAAGGCGTCAACGGCGGCGTGCAGATTCGCAGCCAACGCGTGCCTAACAATCACGAGATGAGCGGCTACCAGGCCGATCTGGGCGACAAATACTGGGGCTCGCTGTACGACGAATCGCGCCGCAAAAAGACGCTGGTTTCGCCGCAGGCGGACGCCGTCGAAAAAGTGCTCAAGCGCGACGCCTGGAACGATTATCGCATCGTTTGCCAGGGCCGCCGGATCCAACTTTGGATCAACGATCTGCAAACTGTGGATTACACCGAAGCCGACGAATCGCTGGAGCAAAAAGGATTGATCGGCTTGCAAATTCACGGCGGCGGGCCGAGCGAAGCCTGGTACAAAGACATCACCATCCGCGAACTGCCCTGATGCTGACGCTGACCTTGCGAGCCGCGACGCGCGTGCCCATCGATCTTTCGCCGGTGCTGCCGACCGAGCTGGCCGCGCGTTCGCTGGCGGACATCGAGCGGCTGACCGTGTGGCATGGCAATCGGCAAACGCCGCTGGCCGAACTGTTTCAAGTTCGCGGCGATGCCGGCGATGCGCGGATCGAACTTGTCGGCGATCTGCAGGGCGTGCATCGAATTGGTGCCAAAATGTCGGGCGGGCAGATCCACGTACACGGCAGCGCGGGCCGCGAACTGGGCAGTCAGATGGCTGCTGGCGAAATCACGGTCGCCGGACATGCAGGCGACTTCGCGGCGCAGGCGATGCAGGGCGGCCTGCTGCGAGTGGCCGGCGACGTTGGCGACTTTGCCGCCAGTTCGTTGCCGGCCAATTCTCGCGGAATGACCGGCGGCACGCTGCTGATCGGCGGCGCGGCAGGGCGCGAACTCGGCACGCGGCTGCGGCGCGGCCTAATTGCGGTTGGCGGCGCGGTTGGCCCGTTCGCCGGTTTCGAAATGCTGGCCGGCACCCTGCTGGTGTTCGGCCGCTGCCAGCCCAACGTCGGTGCCGGCATGAAGCGCGGCACGATAGGTTTGCTCGGCGACCAATCGCCCGAGTTGCTGCCGACGTTCCGGCACGCCTGTCGCTTTGAGCCGGCCGTGCTGGGCTTGCTGGCGGCGCGTTTGAAAGCGCTATCGTTCGCCGCCGCTACGCAACGGCTCACGGCTTCGTGCGATCTGTTCAACGGCGATTTGCTGTTTGGCGGGCGCGGCGAAGTGCTCATTCGGGCGGCTTAGATTTTTTTGAGATTGGCTCCCAACAGGCCAATGAATATACGTCGACGATCAATAGCCACAGCAAATCGCGGACTTGTCCGAACTGAAAAAGTTGACGCGTACCGAATGGGAACCGCCGGGCCTGTCCGTTTGAAATTCAGCGCGCGGCGGGAAATTCGCAGCACGAACATCAACGACAAAACGCTCGCCGCACTTCGCAACGGCTACGAATTGCCAAGTGAAAGCGGTGGCAGGCACCAACATTGTCCGCCGGTTGATCGACCTCTGCGGCTAAGCGGCCGCTTGTCGATCGGTGCGTGGCCGAGGCGTGATTTTGCCGGCGTCCGGCGCGTCGGAGGAATCTTCGGTGTCGGTCGGTTGTTCCGGATTGCTGGCCGCGTCGTCCGCGAGCAGGTCTTCGAAGAATGGCGCAATCGGGCGCGAGGTTTCGGGATCGGCTGTTTCCATTTCGCCGGTTGAAAGGTCCGTTGAGTTGTCCGTTAAAAGGTCTGGCGGAGGCGATCCGCTGGCGGAAGCACGCTGAGCGTCTGCCAGGTCGTCTTCGGCATCGTTCTCTTGCGAACGTTTTTGATTGCGCGTGGCCCAAGTCAGCGCCGCCGGCAGCATCACCAGTGACGAGAACAGGCAGCAGCTTACGCCAATAGTCAGTACGCGTCCCAGGCTCTGCAGCCCTTGATGCGAGGCGATCATGAACGAACCGAAACCCACGACTGTGGTCAGGCCATCGACCAACACCGCCAGTGCCGTGGAGGGCGACATGCGATAGCGCCGGCCTTGCTGCTGGCGATAGTCGTAAACCACTTGCAGCGCGTAGTCCACGCCTACGCCCATCAGAATGGGCAGCGCGATCATGTTGGCGGCGTTGAGCGGCAAATCCAAAAAGCCCATGATGCCAAACATTTGCACGATGGCAATGCCGGTCGGCAGCGCGGCCATCAGCATCCAGCGGAAGCTGCGGAACTCGAGGATCAGCACGCCGACGATGACCAGCAGCGCGTAGATCGAGGCTTGTTCGTAACTGCGTTTGATCTCGCGCGACGATTCGTAGGCTTGCACGGGATTGCCGGTCACATTCGGATCCACTTTGCGCACGTCTTGCACAAAGCGCTTCAAGCCGGCCATGTCCCAGATGTCGCCTTTGCCGTAAATCTGCAGCAAATACTTTTTGCCGCTACTGCCGACAAATCGCTGCACCAGACCGGGCGGTAGATCGGAAAGCTCGAGCGGTTCGGGATTCGATACATCTCTGAGCAGGTGCAAACGGCTGAGCAGGTCGCCGGCCATCCGCTGCTGAAACTCGGACAGCAAGCGATAACATTCGTCGGCCGGACGGCGGCGCAGCGCCATGCGCAATTGTTCCAGTTGCCGCACGCAGGCGGCGCCGGCCGGATCGCGCACGGCGGCCTCTTGCGCTTGGGTGAGCGTCTTGCCGAGTTCTTCCATTGAATCGACATTAATCAGCGGCGGTCGTTCGGGCAGCGCGGCCAGTTGCCGTTGAATGCGGGCAATGATCGGCTGCTTGCGGTCGTCATTGTTCGGCAGCAAGCGAGCGATTTCGACCGTCTTTTCGACACTACCCTTCATTTGATCCAGCGCCGCCTTGCGGGCCAGCAATTCTTCGCGGCTGTCGGCGATCGAAAGTGCAAACCAAGTGGACTGACCATAATCGGTGAGCAAGCGACGTTGCAGATCGACGCTTTCCAGCCCACGCGCTTGCATGTTGAGCAGGTTGTGATCATACCACAGACCTTTGATTCCAAACGCCACCACGGCAGTAAAGATCAGCGTGGCAATCAGCACGGGCCGCGCCAACCGCAAAATGGGTCGCACCCAGACGTGAACTTCCAGCATTTGTGGCATGCGAATTTTGCCGGGCCGATCGGCCACGCAAATCAGCGCAGGCAGCAAGAAGAGTTGAGCGATGGCGCAGAGGATGATGCCTCCGCCAGCGATTTTTCCGAGTTCGACAACGCCGGTAAATGACGTCAGCGCCGCCGCAAAAAATCCGGCCGCGGTCGTCAGCGAGCCGATGGCAATCGCCGGGCCGACGGCGCGAATCGCCTCGATGAGCGAGGCATTCCGATCGCGACCTTGGTTGCGCAGTTGAATATAACGCGCGGCGTAGTACACGCCGTAATCGATGCCCAGACCGTTAAGCGTGACGGTAAACGCGACGCTCAAAATGTTCAAATGCCCCACCACCAGCGTGGCGTACCCAAAGCTCCAGGCAATGGCCACCACCAGCGCCACGTTGGCCAGCATGGCGTGCCGCACGCCGCCAAACGCGGCAATCAAAATCAGCAGCACACCCACGAGCGACAGACCGGTGGCCCAGGCCATTGACGTTTTGCTCGAGCGCATCTCGTCGTTTTCCATGATCGGCAGGCCAGTCAGGCCGATCTTGACTTCCGGATGTTTGACCATGGTATGACTAATCAGCTCGCGCAGCGCATCGGTGGCCTCGCTACCCGGCGCAAACGGATCCTTGCCGGGCGCCAAGCGCAATAGCAAAAAGCCCATCTTGCCGTCCGGCATGTACAGCGAATTGTTGCTGGTGAGGTCGGCCGCGCTGAGCGACTGCGGCATGCCCGGCCAAAAATCGACTTTGTCGTGTTCCGCGCCGAGACTGGCCAACAGATTGCTGGAAAACTTGCTGAGCTGCGCGGTGGCGCTATCCGTCGAAGCGGGGCGGCCATCGAGCATGGTGGCCGATGGCCCTTCGTTTTGCATCCGCCACATCAGGCCATTCGCGACATTGCCGACTTTGAGCCGGGCCCAATCGCCATCGAGGATAGGCTTGGCTTCGCCGAGAAAACGCTCGATGCGTTCCAACTCGTCCGTCTTGCAGAGATGCAGGCCCTTGGCGCGAATCTTACTATCGTCGATTTCGTGCAGCACGGCATGAAACAAGCGATCTTCGCGGCGCAGCGCGGCTTCCATTTCGCGCAGTACCGGCGCAATTTGGTCGCGACTGGCGCCCTCGACCAGCACCACGGCGTCGTCTTCGTTGCCGAATTCGCGCAGATATTCCAACCACAGGCGGTTGTGCGTGGTGTTGGGGTTAAGCAGATCCAATCGACTGGTGCGATAACCGAGCTTCGCGTAGCTGTACGCGCCAGCGGCCACCGCCAGCAGCACCGAGGCGGCAATCACCGCCACCGGATAGCGCAGCACGCAACGGACCACGGCAGCCAGTGGGGCAGCCAACATCGATTCCTTGGCCAGCGGCATCCCTTCCGCGGACATCAGTGTCCTTTCGAATTCAGACCACCGTTTTTACAACGGTTTGGAAACTTCCGCGCGGGGCCTCGTGCCCTGCCCGTGGGCGGCGATTGTATGCGGTAGGGCCACGTCGCCGCAAGATGAAGTCCAATCAGGCCGTCGCGAAACGCTAGCAGACATTCCGCAGCGACCGCGGATCGCGGCCGTTAGTCGTCAAATTACGACGCAACCGAGGCAACTTCGGCTGCCGACCTTCAGTTGGCTTGTAGAACTTACAATCGACTTGGCCGATGCTGGCAGCGTCGGTTCGCGCAGTATGGCGATGCGCAAACGAGCGAACTTGGATGTAGCAGCGCCAACGATCAGGCGACGTCGCACGTAAAACGCTCGAAGCCAGCCGCGTCGGCGACAAGCAGCATTGCACGCGGCCGCGCCCGTGATTCGCGACTTGTTACCGAATGCTTACAAACCGTTGCGGTACGGTAGCTATGATGAGTTGCAAAACCGCTGGGACACTCGTGTTCAACATCCAAGGAAAAACGAAAATGATGCCGCAACTCCGCTCGCAATCGATCGGCATAACGTCTCGTCTGCAGCGAACCGTCGCGCGAGTGCTGGCAGTTTCGCTGGCTGGCTGCATTGCAGCAAAGCTTCACGCGGTTGAGCATTCCGCGCCAACGAGCGCGCGGGCGCGTCAACTGATGCTGGAGATTGTTTCGGCCGATTCCAAGGTTCGCGAGCAGCGGTTTAAAGATCTGATCAACGGGAATTATCGCGATCTGACGGAAAGCGAGCGATTGGCCGCGGTGCTGTTGTCGATGCAAACGCCCGATCCGGACATTCATAGCAATCAAGGTCTGTTGATCGAGCAGTTGCCGCAAATCGCCGGAACACAGGCAAAAACAGCGTTACCGCGATTGCTGGAATATGTGGACGATGCCAAAATCTCGGGGTATTTGCGCGGTCGAGCGATCTTCGCGGCGGTGCGGATCGCTCCACAAGACGATCGCGTGTTGGCTGCAATGATCCGCAGCACGTCCAGCGTAGATCATTCGCTGCAATTGGAATCCATTGAAGAACTTGGCACGATCGGCGCCTCGGCAAAATCGGCCTTGTCAACGCTCGTGGCACTGTTAGCCGACAAGGACGGCGGCGTGCAGGACGCAAGTTTCGAAGCGCTGGGCCGAATCGAATTCGCGGCAGCGCCCAAAGAGGATTTCGCTTCCGCAATCACCGACAAAGATCCCGCGCCGCGCGCGGCCGCGCATATTCAAATACGTGCGCTGGCGGAACTGGCTCGGTCGTCTGCCGGCAACCGACCGTTTCGCAAGTCCATCGAAACGCGCCACCTGACCGCTCTGCGCGACATCTTGGAGAATCACCCCGACGACTTCGACTCGCGGGCAGCCTTGAAAACCGTCGCTCTCACTGGCCCGGGCGCCGATCCGCGAATGATTAAGGCGTTGCTGATGCATGCGAATCACAGTCCCTACACCGCGAAACAAACGCTGGAGCAACTTGATCCGAGCGACTCAGCCGGCGTGGATATATTGCTGGAATCGCTACGGAAAACCAGCCGCGAGCCGCGCGGCATTGCAACCATCGCGGCCGTGTGTGGGCTGCAGAAGTACGGCCGGCGCGCTCAAAAATCCGCGCCGGATTTGATTGCCGGTTTCGATCGCTTGATTTCCATTCCGAATCACGAGTTTGCCGTGGAGGACGTGGGCGACTACCTGGCCGCGATGGTGGCCGTCGATCCGGCAAACGAAGCAGTCGTTTCGCGCGTGCTGGACATGATCGCGGCGGATCATCCGCTTAATCACCCGAATAAACCTTATCGGCCCGTTGCGCCATTGGCTTGGGAAGTTTTTTCGCGGATTGGCCTGCCCTCGGATCCAAAGCTGCACAAAGTGGCAGTCGGTCGATTGGCAGCGGCGCTGGATGATCCCGCGACGGCCGAAGTTGCCAGCCGCGTGCTGGAACATACTTCGCCGGAGGTGCTCAGGCCGGATGCATCCAAATTCGTTCCGCTGCTAAAACAGATCATTCTTGCGCCGCGCCCACGCGATCAACAGCAGCACCAGATCGAACTAGAAAACGGACAAGTGTGCGTGGCGGCGATATGCGTCTTGCCGCGGTTTGGCGCTGCCGCCAAAGACGCATTGCCGTTGATCGAGGAACTATCCGCCCGCGAATTGCATTCTTCATTCGACACGCAGGACCACTGCGAAGATTCGATCACCAGGGCAGCGCGGACATCTGCCGCGGCAATCGCGGCGCTACCCAACCCCTGAGCATCTCGCGTGCGGACGCGATCTTCGCCGACGTCGACAGCGTGAGCAGCATTGGCCGGTTGACGCTCAGCGAACGAGCGGATCGAGATGCACAGGCGGAACAGTCTGAGCGACACGAATTTCCAGCGCGAGCCATTTGCTCAAGTCAGCCCCGACCACGCCAGCGCGGCGGGGTGTGGGCGGGAGAAGTTGCGCAAAAAGTCAGGTTGCGAGGCAAAGTTCAAATGCATCCGGCTGCCGACGGCCTGATGGCGACTGACAAGATCGTGCTCGTGCCCCGGTTCGGCGCACAGTGGTTGCACGCGACCGACAAATTCTAAATTCCAGGTCGTGTTCAAGTAGCCGCGCAAATGCATGCCGGCATTGCCCAACCAGGTATGACGGGCGAGCGTCACTTCCAGCGGTCGCGGCGGTTGCATCACCGGATTACGCCGCGCGACGGCCGGCAGGATGCCCACCATCGGCACGCGGCCGGTCTCGGGCGTTTCCAGATGTTGACAGAGGTAGGCCAGCGAGCACGCTTCGGCGTAAATTCGTTTACCGGCACAGAGGTGGTTGCGTAGAGCATGCACCAGACACTCGTTGCCGGAAAGTTCGTGAGCGAATTGTTCCGGCTTGCCGCAACCGAAGTAAACGATGTCGGTACCCGCCGGCAACTGGCCATCGCGCAGTGGCGAGAAATCCATCAACCGCACGCCGAGGTCTTCCAACAAGTCGAGCGTGTCCGGAAAGTAGCCGCAAAAAGCGTCATCGTAAGCCATCGCCACCGTGACGTTCGGAGTCGGAGTCGAAGTCGAAGTTGGAGTCGAAGTTGGAGTCGAAGCCGGAGTCGGCGCGACGTGGTCGTCGATATCACTCGAATCGATCGGAAATTCAGCCGACTGCGCTAAATGGCGTAGAGCCTTGTAATTGAAATGCGGCAGCAGCGCGTCGCCCAACTGTCGGCAAAGCTCGCGGGAAGGCGGCGCGCCGGGCGGCAAATGACGGACCGCTTCGCGCAGCACGGGTCGAGTTTGCATTCCACCAATGACCGGAATGCTCCACAGGGCTTGTAGCGCGGTTTGCCAGTAGAAGTAGTCGCGCGAACTGGCCACTCCGCTGAGCAGAATGGCGTCAGCCGACGGACGCTCGGGCAAGCGGCAGGCCTCAATATCGTGTGCATCGACCACCACTACCCGCGGCACATTCAGCCAGCCGCAGATTGTATCTAATCGGCTCCCAATCGCCGCTGCCGCGTGGTCCGGGGGTGCTGCGGAAAAACAGCCGTCGATCAATGCCAGGTCACTGCTCCGCGCGCCACGACAAAACGCGCGACGGCACTCCGCCAAATCCATCGTCCAGCTATCCAGATGCCGGGAACCCTGCCCGGTGATGGTGGCCGAAGCGTCCCACGGACAGAACGAAGCTTGCGACCGAAACTTTTGTACCTGCACGCCGTGACGTTGCAGTACATCGAGCAATGCCCAGGTGATCGCACGCAGATCAAACGACGGGCAGGTTGCGCCGAGCGCAATGCGGGGGAATGTCGACATAGAGAAAACCAGTGGCTTCGAGTGAATGTCGGTCCAGACCAACGCTCCGCCAAGTGGCCAACACTCGGAGAGCCCGCAGTCCAGGCGGCCGCAGTAGGGGCCATTCCATAGTCACAAGCCGCCTCGCTTTGCGGCCGATTTCCACTTCCAACGTAGTGCATTGTTAGAGCGGGCATGGCGCGGGTCAACAACTTTTTCTTGCAAAAGTCGGACTTTCTATCGGCGACGGGAATTTCTGCCCTACGCGTCGTGTGAACCGATAACGACTATTAGAAACGGCCGTTTTTTGAGTGAAAAACGCGTTTTGTCGTGCTAGCGGCGTGATCGCTCGCGACCGCTGTTTTTGGACTTTGCGGCCGTTGCGGCCGCATTCTCCGCCTGACCGGTAATTTCAAACAAAAATCGGCTCGGAATGGTCGGCCGGCTCTTGCCCCACTTCATCCGCCCGAGCGGCAAACTGAACGTCAGCCGATCTTGCGCCCGCGTGATGCCCACGTAACACAAGCGGCGCTCTTCATCAATGGCGGCGTCGTCGCCAGCCACCGAACGATGATGCGGCAAAATGCCTTCTTCCATGCCCACCAGGTAGACGTGCGGAAACTCCAAGCCTTTGGCGCTGTGCAGGGTCATCAGCGCAATGGCGTTGCGGGCGAGTTGCTTTTCTTTGTCTTCGGGGTCGTCACGATTGCCGATGGCCACCTCGTCCAAAAAATCATTGAGATCGGCATTCTTACCGGCCGATTTTTCGAATGCGGCCACGGCATTCACGACTTCTTCCACGGCTGCCCAACGCGAAATCTGCTCTTCCGGCGATTTATACAACCGGGCCAGTTCGTCGTGGTAATGAATTTTTGCAATCAATGTTGTGACGATCTCCGTCAGCCGTTCGCCCAAATTGAGCTGTGTCCGAAAATCCTGCAGCAGCGTTTCGAAACGCCCCACCGCGCCAACGGCCGCCGGCGCGAGTTCCGTTAGCGCGGCCGCATCACAGATCACTTCCCACAGCGGTTGGCCAGACTTGACTGCGCGATCCAGCAGCACGGCCACGGTCGATTGGCCAATGCCGCGCGGCGGATTGTTGATCACCCGCAACAGTGAGACTTCGTCCTTGGGACTCGCCAGGACTTTTAGATACGCCAGGATGTCGCGGACTTCTTTGCGATCGAAGAACGACATGCCGCCCAACAGCACATAGGGCAACTTGGCTTTGCGGAGTTCGGTTTCGAAGGGGCGCGGTTGCTCGTTGGTGCGGAAGAGAATGGCAAAATCTTTGGGCTGCATGCCAGGTTGCGAGAGCCGGGTACGAATATCGGCCACAATGCCTTGGGCTTCCAGCGCTTCGTCTTGCCATTGCATGATGCCGGGCTTGTCTCCACCAGCGCGGGCGGGTCGTAGCACTTTGTCGTGCCGCTGCTTGTTGAACTGGATGATCGTGTTGGCCATGGTCAGAATGGCCGCGGTCGAACGGTAATTTTCTTCCAGCCGTACGACTTTGGCGTCGGGCCAATCGCGTTTAAAATTAAGGATGTGCGCGACTTCTGCGCCGCGCCAACCGTAGATGGATTGATCGTCGTCGCCCACCACGCACAGATTGCGATGCCCAACGGCCAGGGCTTTGACAATTCGATATTGGCTGCCGTTGGTGTCTTGGTATTCGTCAATCAGCAAGTGGCTGAAGCGTTCGGCTTCGGCCCGGCGCGCGTCGGCAAATTTTTGAAACAGCTCTTCGACATTGCCGAGTAGATCGTCAAAGTCCATGGCACCGGCCAGCTTGAGCGATTTTTGATAGCGTCGATAGGCCGCGGCCGCCAGATGTTCTTTGTCGTTGCGGGCCAGCGACGCGGCTTCCTGCGGCGCAACCGAGGCCGTTTTCCAGCGGGAGATGAAGTTGATCAGGTCGCCTGGCTTGAGCACTTCGCTGGCGACTTTAATTTCTCGCAGCGCGCTGCGCGCCGCGCTTTCTTGATCGCCGCGATCGTAAATGGCGAACTTTTCGGGATAACCCAATAGTCGTGCGTGCCGGCGGAGAATTCGCACGCAAAGCGAGTGAAAGGTGGAAATTTCTGGCTTGAGCGGCTGCTTCTTGCCGAGCAACGTCGCGGCCCGCGCTTGCATCTCGGCGGCCGCTTTGTTGGTGAATGTCATCGCCAGAATCCGATTCGGCGCTGTGCCGGCGCGGATCAGTTCGGCAATCCGGTAGGTGACCACGCGGGTTTTGCCGGTGCCTGCGCCGGCCAACACCAGCAGCGGCCCGCGCAAGGTGTGTACGGCATCGTGTTGTGAGGGATTTAAGCCGGCCATGATGCCTTATCAGTCGTGCGGACCATTCGCTTCGATCGCGGCGTGCGAAATCCGCCTTGCCAGGATTTTTGGGTCGGCGAGTTAGGGTCGCCAGATGCTCGTGAGATTTGATCGTAGCCGGATCGGCCGTGTACGGAAAGTCGCGATTCGAACTTGGCTCGCTGCACAGCACAGGTCAGAAACTTTCTGGCGGATGACTTGTTATTTACTGCGTCTTCGGGTTTGTTATGAGTAACCACGGCAACCACGTAGTCGACTTTTCTCACACCAGTTCACGCCGCGCATGATTCTTCCACGCGAAGCCCTGATCGAACAATCGTACCGACTCGCGCAGCACCACTACGCGCGACTGGGCGTGGACACCGATGCCGCGATTGAAAAACTGCTGGCCATACCGATCTCGCTGCAATGCTGGCAAGGTGACGACGTGGCCGGATTCGAAGACCAGCACGGCGCGCTTGGCGGTGGGCTGGCTGTCACCGGCAGTCATCCAGGCAAAGCCAACAACGCCGACCAACTGCGCGCCGATCTGAATCAGGCGCTGGCGTTGATTCCCGGTCGGCATCGCGTGAATCTGCACGCCAGTTATGCCGAAACTGGCGGCCAAGCCGTGGCCCGCAACCAACTGTTGCCGGGGCATTTTGACGGCTGGATCGATTGGGCCCGCGAGCAGCGGCTGGGATTGGACTTCAATCCGACGTTTTTTTCGCACCCGCTAGCGGCCGATGGGTTTACGCTTTCGCATCAGGATGCCGGCGTACGCCAGTTTTGGATCGAACATGGCTTGGCCTGCCGGCAAATTGGCGCGGCGTTTGGTGCCGCGCTGGGCAGCAGTTGCGTGACCAACGTTTGGATTCCGGACGGATACAAAGATACGCCAATCGATCGTCGTGGCCCGCGCGAACGGTTGGCCGCTTCGCTGGATGCGATGTTTGCCGAAGCCATCGATCCGCATCTGCAAATCGACGCCCTCGAAGGCAAGCTGTTTGGGCTGGGCTCGGAGAGTTACGTCGTCGGTTCTTACGATTTTTATTTGGGCTACGCCATCTCGCGCAAAAAAATGCTCTGCCTGGATGCAGGGCATTTCCATCCCACGGAATCGCTGGCCGATAAACTCTCGGCGGTGCTGATTTCGCTCGACCAACTGCTGCTGCACGTTAGTCGTGGCGTCCGCTGGGACAGCGATCACGTGGTGACGTTTTCGGACGACCTGCAGGCCATCGCCCAGGAGCTAGTCCGCGGCAATTACCTGCAGCGCGTTCGCATCGGTTTGGATTTCTTCGACGCCAGTATCAATCGCGTGGCCGCTTGGGTGATTGGCGCGCGGGCGACGCTCAAGGCGCTGCTGGCCGCGCTGCTCGAACCACTGCCGGATTGGGCGCACCATGAAGCGGCCGGCGATTGGACCGCGCGGCTGATTGCACTGGAAGAACAGAAAACCCTACCCCTGGGCGCGATTTGGAATTATCTCTGCCTGCAGCAAAACAAACCGGCCGACGGCGACTGGCTAAGCTGCATTCGCGCCTATGAAAGCCGCGTGCTGGCACAACGCGGACGCTAACGCGGTCATTCGCGCTGCGCGCGCGGGCCACGTTCAGCTCGGTACGCGGCCCGCCTAATTTCTCCAAGCTTCATATCTGGAATGCCAGCGTCGTTAAAGATGGCGCGCAGGGCGCAAAGCGCCAAAACGAATGCAAGTTTGCTGGCTTCGTTTGTCGATGGATAGACGGACGTGGCCGGAAACGCGCCGAGGCCTCAAGATACGACTCGAATGGACCGAGCGTGGCGGCGCCATCAAGGAGGAACTTGTGCAACAGCCATCGCGATGGATTCGCGCCGTAGCTTTCTTGCCCTTGGCGGCGAGCCTCGGCTGCACCGCGCCTGCGACCAAGCAGGGCATAGTCGCAAATCAGCCCAGCACGTTCTCCAAGATTGGCGATTCGTTCGCTTCGATGGGCACCGCGATTGCCGCGCCGTTCAAGTCGGAGAAAAAGCCGACCGAACCGGTCGTTTCGTTGAACGATCCCACGTCGCTGCAAAAAAAGCCGGCGCTCACCGGCCCCGAATACCAAGTCTCCATCGCCTCGATGCAGGAATCGTCCGGAAACATCGAAGGCGCTATTCTGGCCTACGAGAAGGCGATTGATATCGAACCCAAATATGTGCCTGCCTTGATGGGCTTGGCGCACATTTACGATCGCCAAGAAAAGTACGAGCGGGCCATCGGTTACTACCAACGTGCGGTCAAAGCGGCGCCAACCAACGCTTCGGCACATAACGACTTGGGCCTCTGTTACTGCCGCGAAAGTAAAAACGATTTGGCAGCGGCCGAACTCAAGAAAGCCATCAGTTTGGCGCCGGAGCGCCGCCTGTACCGCAATAACTTTGCCACGGTGCTGGTCGAATTGAATCAACCCGACGAAGCCTTCTTGCAACTCAAAGAAGCGCACGGCGAAGCGGCCGCGCACTATAACTTGGGCTACCTGCTCGCGCAGAAGGGCAAGAATGCGGAAGCCAGCCAACACTTAGCGATGGCTTTGGCGCGCGATCCTCGCATGAAAGACGCCCAAGATCTGCTCAGCCAAATCAATCGTTCGCCGGCGCAAATCGCCGCTCAACCCATCAGCGCTCCGCAACAGCCGCAGCCGGCGCCGATCGTCATGACGCCGGTTCAATCGCCGCGCGACTCACAAATTGCCGTTCTCGGTCCCACGCTCCCCAGCAGACCGCTGGCCGTCATTGAACAGAACGTCGATTCGCTGGCCATCTCGCCATTGCCGCCAGTCGGTAACGAGTCAATGGTCGTCACGGTGACGCCCGACCGCGAGCCGCTCGACATTCAGCCGCTGCCGCCGGTCGAGTCGTCGCGTCGGATCAACGCCCAACCGGTTAACTTCCCGCTGAACGGCACTCTCCGGCTTTCGTCGCCCGATTCGCGTGAAATCACTCAACCCCAGCCCACAACGCCGCGTAACGAACTGCGACTGTTGCCCGCTGACGATTCGTAATGGCGATTCTCGCTGTGATCAACGCCCGCCAGCCGTGGCCGGTTGCCGGCGAATGGGCAAATTCGGCGTGAAGATCGTTAGCATTGATACAACCGGAATTCGCGTCTTCGGTCGTACATGTGCGTGGCCTAGAGTTGCCGAGGCGCAACCACGCACATGCTGGCCCCACCTGCGCCAAAAACCGCTGCGCGATCGCGTTGCGGTGCTACGTCCACCCGATGCTGCCCATGACTGTTGCTCGACCAACGCTCGATACTTTGGTTCACCGGGCGGCGGCGTTGTATACGCTGCCGGGCGTGGCCATCGAGATGTTGCGGCTCACCTCGCAACCGCAGATTGACGTGCCCACGCTGCGGCATTGCCTGGAAGCCGACCCGGCGCTGTCCAGCAAAGTGTTGCGTGTGGTCAATAGTTCGCTGTTTGGCTTGAGTCGGCCCGTTTCCGACCTGGGGCAAGCGCTGGCGATGTTGGGCGTCAAGCCGCTGAAGTTGCTCGTTTTGGGATTCAGTTTGCCGGACCGATTGCTGGTCAACCTGGCTGGCCCACGTTTAATGCGCTATTGGCGGCAATCGCTGACCACGGCGGTGGCCGCTCGGGAGTTGGCCGAAACCATCTGGCATCAGCCGGGTGACGACGCGTTTTTAGTCGGGCTGTTCAGCGACGTCGGCATTCTACTGCTGCTGCAAGAACTGGGGCAGCCATACATCGAACTCTACGATCGCGCGGCTGGTCGCGAGTTGGAACTGATCGCGCTCGAACGTCAGCATCTGGGCTTCGATCACCGCCAGCTCAGCGCGCGGTTGCTGCGACATTGGGGGCTGCCGACGGTGCTGACCGATGCACTGCTGGCCGTGCCCGCCGCCACGCCGCCCCTGACGGCCTTGGCCGATCAAACACTGCCGCAGATTTTGCATTTGGCCCGTTTATTCGCCAGCCTGGTTCACGAGAAACGTCGCGAGACTCTGGAAGAATTGCTGTTGGCCGGCCAGGCGTACTTCGAGATCGAAGCGGCCGATTTCGGTCCGGTGTTCGAAGCCGTTCAAACCAAAGTCGATCAACTGGCCGAACTGCTGGCCATCGAATTGCCCGCCGGACAACGCTATCTGGAAATTGTCGAACAAGCGCAACAAAAATTGGCCATCGTCGGGCAAGCGGCGGCGACAGAGCTGCTCGATCGCTGCTTTTTGGAACTCGATCCGGTGGCTAAGCGAACCGGATTTTTTCCGGCCCGCGCTCCGCGACCGTCCGGCTATCACTCGACCGAACCCGGTCCGGTCGTAGGGCATGCCCCGCATCGCGCGCCGGCCCGAGCGCCGCGCAGCCAACTTTCGAGTTCTTCGGCCGATGCCGGATTCATTGCCCGAATTCACGCTGCGGCCGATGTCTGCCGCGCCGCGCGCTCAGGGCTGTGCCTGTTGTTGATTGAAATCGATCGCTTCGATTTGCTGGTCAGCGAACTCGGCGTCGCCCAGGCGCAGCAAGCCATTACGCGGCTGCAATCGCTCTGCACGTCGGTGAACGAAGGTCAAAAGCCGGTCCAATTGGCGGAATCGCGGTTCGCGCTGCTGCTGGCCAGGTCGGATCGGCGTTACGGTTTGGAAGTCGGCAACCAATTGATCAGCGAGTTGCAGAAGCTGGCCAACCAGCAATTCCAGCGAACCTCAGGCAAGCCGTTATCGGCCAGCATCGGACTGGCGGCCGTGACTCTGCCGGCCAAAAACTTTGCCGCCGAAGCACTTGTGGAATGCGCCGAGCGCTGCCTATTCGGCGCCAAAACATCCGGAGGCAATTCGATCAAAAGCATCGAATTGTATTAACGGCCGACCACCTGAAATCAGCCACTGGCCGCGAAGGCGGACCCCACTATTCGACAATCACCGTCAACGGCGCGGTGGCGGATGGCAACGGCTCGGCCAGCGTCGAATTGTGACCGTTGGGCGTCATGTAAAAACGCAAGGCGGAAATCGCACCGACCGTAACGGTCGAGATTTCTTCCTTGACGAATTTTACGCGACCGTCACAAAACGACATGTTCACGCCGCCCGCGTGATTGCTTGACGGACGGGCATGTGCCAGATCAAGCGCCGTGCCAGCCGCGGGGCCGGTGCCTTTGCCCGCATTGACGCCATTGGTGGCGTCCCACACGAAGCAGGACGAGTATTGGTCATAGTCAGACCACAAGTGGCAGTCGACATTTTCGCTCAACATCAGCGTGTTGGTTTCGCCATCGCCGCTGGAAATGATGCTGCTCGTCATGTAAACCGGACCCGGAGCGGCGGTTACTGTATGGTCAAAAAAGACGGCCATGTCTTTGGTGTTCACGGCCGATTTACCGCCGTTTGCAATGTATCGCGTCCATGCGTTGGCATGATCCAGCGCCGGAGCGCTGGAGCACACGCTGTACGAAATGTAATTTTTGGTCTGCACGTTTTTTTGCCAATCGCCCCACAGATCGTTGTGACCCATGTAAGGCAGCAGCGCGGTTTGCCAACTGATGATCATCTTGGTGTTGGCAGTATCGGTGGCAGTGAAGTTCATCTTAAAGCCCGGATATCTTTGCTTCCTGGCTTCGTAGATTTTTACGCCCTTCGTGTAGTTATCCAGATTATTCAAGCACTCGACACGTCGTGCCGACTCGCGCACCGCATTGATTGCCGGCACCAGCAAGGCCATCAGCATGCCAATGATGGTGATCACCACCAACAGCTCGACCAGCGTAAAACCTGAGTGGCGACGTTGAAGCCTGGCCATGGGAAAACTCCGCAACGGGATTAAGACTGCCATTGGAATTTGTCTGTTGGCCGAAGTGGCCGATCGAGAGGTGACCTCTGCATTATTCCAGCTACCGAGAAAAAACACCAGCCTTTTTCAAAAATTTGCCCATCTAAGCGACCGCGACCAAGCGGAAATCGCCAGCAGTGCGGCGTTCCGCGCGGAAGCAAGCAGGCGGCAACGGACTGGCAACCCGCGAGTTTCAACGCTCTGCTTGTAAGTATTAGCCGGCCAACGTCCGCCCGCCGTCCACCGGCAAGCAGACGCCGGTCAGGAAGTCATTCTCAATCAATTGCAGCACGGCAGCGGCTACGTGCTGCGGCGTGCCTTCGCGCTTGACCAGCGTGCCAGCAATGGCCGCCTGGCGTTCCGCGGCCGGCAAATCGGCGGGCAGCATCACGGGGCCAGGCAGTACGCAATTGACGCGCACCCGTGGGTTGCGCTGCGCGAATTCCACCGCCAGCGACCGCGTCAGCGCCACGATCCCGCCTTTTGACGGAAAATAAGCGGCGTAATCCGCGTAGGGGCGGGCCACGGCCCAGTCGCCCAGCGTGACGATGCAGCCGCCTTCGGCCTGTTTGACCATCGCCAGCCCTGCCTGCTGTGCGCAGATGAACGTGCCTAGGGTGTTGACTTCGAAGTGGCGGCGGACATCGTCGGCGGTCACGTCTTCTAGCCGCTTGCGCTGCCAGATGGCCGCGCAGGTCACCAGTGCATCGATCCGGCCGAATCGTCCGAGCACTTCGTCCACCATCCGCCTTGTGGCTTCCGCAACCGACAGATCGGCCTGAAACCGCTCGGCCTCAACACCCAGGGCGCGAAATTCCGCGACGGCCGCCTGCGCATCGTCGGCCGATTGCCAATAATGAATGGCCAGCGCATAGCCGCGCAGCGCTAGTGCCTGCGCGACATGCCAACCGACGCGTTTTTTGCCGGCCCCGGTGATTAAAGCAATTTTCGTTTCAGGCATGTTTTCCAATCCGGGACTGGCACGTCATTGAGCGAACTGAGGTCACTTCGCATCGATCGATATACAGCATCCGTTCCTTCGTCATTTCCGCCGCTTTCCAGCATCGTGTTATGGGCCGGTGGTTTCAAATTGGCTACGGTTCTGCAGTTCGAAAGAAAGGACATCTGTCCACTCCAAGCCCAACGGGTAATCCGTCATGCCGAAACGTGTGTTGTCGCAATCGTCGTCCAGCCGCAGGCCGTAAAGAGCGCCAAGCGGAAATCCAATTTGCTGTTTCGTCGCGGTTCTGAGCAGTTGCGTGGCGTCAGTTGGAGTGCCCGACAAGGCATCGACGGCAACCCCGGCACGACGACACTCATTGATTTCGGTTTGAACGCAACCCAGCAATCCCGCTTCGCCTTCGCCAGACATGCAGTCAATTTCAATCGTTTCCAGCAGCAGATAACGATCGCGGTGGCAGTCGAGAAATGTTTCCGTGGCGTCGAGACCGGCGATGAGTTGCGGAGACGAATCGGAGACAATTTCTCGCAGTACCGAGAAAAACCGTTTCAATCGCGTGAAACCTAAATCGAATTCGCTGCTGATCGCGTACAGATTGGTCTTGTGCTCGGGCGTATCGCCGTCCAGGCCGTCGGCCATCAGCGACCCACACAGGCGCGGATCGCCGGACATCAGCACCCGATACGTAAACGGCACGAGATACGCCCATTCGGACAAACCGCAGATCGTTTCAGGGCGATCTAAAAACGAAGCTGGGCGATTGCTCAAACTGTAGAGATACGCGCGGTTTGACAACTAACACTCCAATCGAGCTTGTCGCCCGCACTATGCTTCGAATTCCACTGCACGACAGGGCAATTGTCTATCATAGCTGAACCGCATTGCGGCAGAACAATCGAATCGGGATTCACTTTTTGCCGTTTGCTTGCCGCGCATGACGTCCGTTCAGACCGTCGCCGTCGTTTCACGCCTTAGGAAATCTGAAAATGCTCTGCGGGGCTATTGAAAGCGGAATTGAGGCAGGGCTGTTGATCGCCATCAACGCAGCGCAAAACGGCGTTAACGGGCCGTCGCATCGGCGCGGTCGACGTCGTTAGTCTGCAAGCAAAATCCTGTTCACGTGCCGTCCGATCGCCGGCGGAGCTTGCGGCGAGAATTCACGGGGCGGACGCGCCGTCGAGCCTGCCCACCGCAGGCTTGATTCTACCGCAGGCAGCGCTCAGACTGTGGCGGTGGTCGGATGTTGCGGCAAGCAAGCACATGAAGGTGGCGGGATGGTGTATCGCATTTTGGGATATGTGTTTGTGCTGTGCGGTTTTTGCGCCGGCGGAATTGGCGTCGCTTGGCTGATTGCCATCAACCCGGCGCAAGCGGGCGGTAACGGACCGCCGGCCCTGCCAGGGGGCGTGCTGATTGCCGCGGGCATCTTGGTCATCGTGCTCGGCGGATTGCTGATTCGCCACGGTCGGCATGTCCAGGCGATTGCCAAAGCGGCGCGCGGTGCGCCCGGAAGATTTGTCGATGATACCCGGCGGGTGGTGAAAGTCGCCGGGCACACGTACACGCTCGTCTATCGCAAGCCGGTGACTGGTAAAAACGGCCGGCCATCGCTGCTGCGATTCAGCGTGCCGGCCGAGACCAAGGCGCAGTTCAAAGTCAAAGCCGAGAATGGCTTCGACCGCTGGTGCAAACGCCTGGGGATTGCCAAAGAAATTCAAACCGGCGACGCCGCCTTTGACGACGCCTGCTATGTCCGCTCCGACGATGTCGAGTTTTGCCGGCAATACTTCGACGACGCGGTGAGTCGCCAGTCCATTTTGGATTTGCAAAACTTGGGCTTCAAAGAAATTGTACTGGAAGGTCGCCAACTGCAGGCCAACTGGTCTGGCTTCGAACCGAGCAAGCATGACCGACCGGACCTGGATGCCACGGCCGCGGCGCGATTGTTGGCGCTGGCCGATAACCTGCCGAGCGTCAAGGCGGGGCCGGACGTTCGTGTGACTCGTCGCCGGCGCAAATGCACCATTTGGCTGTTTGTTGGCGAAGTTGGCTTCGCCGCGACGCTGTTCTTCTTTCACTACAGTCCGCTCTACGTTGGCCAATTGTTTGTCGCGTCGTTGGCGGTGAGCTTTCCGGCGTACCTGCTGTTTGCCTGGCTGGCCGCGCGGCTACTGCGCGGCACGTCAACATCTCACGACAACTGGTTGGGACTGATTGTCGTGGCAATCTTTATGATTCCACTGGGCGGCGTCGCCATCACATCGCTGCTCAATGCCCAGCTGGACCGTACGCCAGTGACCATGCACTTTGAGAAAATCAGCGGCAAAGCCACGCATCACTCCAATAAGTCAACTCACTACGTGCTGCAATATCGGTCGTGGGTCAAACCGGGCGAGCAACTGGAATACTCCGTGAATCATGACGATTACGAACGCGCCAGCATCGGCGTTGACGAGATGCACGTTGCCACTTCGGCCGGCGCGCTGGGTGTGGAATGGATTCACTCCGCGCTGCTCGTAAAACCGCTGGCAGCACAACCGCCGTTGGCCGAAAAGCCGCTTGAGGACGGCGAGCGCCCCGCGCGATGATTGCGAAGTCTGACTCGTCAGTTCAATTTCGATTCGGCCGGTTCGTCATCGCTCTTTCGCTCGTCGTCGCGAGCATCCGGCAGGTCCGGAGACTTGTCCGCCGTGCAGATGTTTTGCAACCGCTGCAAACGGAAACCGGCCGCGCGAAACGGCCACAGGCGGACGATGACGCCAACTTGTAGCAGCCCGACGACCAACGCCAATAGCGCGCTGGGGTTCAGCGCGCCAAACACCACGGCGTTGGTCGGCCAGACTAAAAAGAAGAGTGAGAGCCCGTCGATGGCATCCCAAGATTTGCCTTGCCGAACGAAATCGCGCTGCAGATATTTTTTCAGCGGCCCTACGAAAACGATTTGTGCCACGATCGCCGCCAAGCCAGGCAGGGTTGCAGCGTTGGGTGAGATTATCAAGCCCAGCGCAATCATGACTAAAAACGTGTAGGTGAGTGTAATGCCCAACGCGCCTGAGGAATCGCTCAAAGCCGACCAAGCCGTGAGGGCCAAAACGCAACCAATCGGCAACAGCCACGCCAGATTATGCCAGTCAGACAACGGCAACTGCGGCGGCCGGACTCGTCCCGATTGAAACGTCGCCAGCAGCACTGCGACCGCCGCCGTGAACAGCATGATTTGCGCGATCGAAAACTGTCGCGAACTGGCCGGCACAATGACGCGACCATCCCGCAATTTCAGCACGCTACGTAAGCCCAGCAACCGCGCCGTCGCCGACAAACCTGCGAAACAAAGAGCGCAGGCCAGCAGCAGGCCCGAAGCATCGCCAGCGTCCGATTTCAGCCCCACATTGCTTGCAGTCAGTACGCACACGAGTAAGACGGGTAGCTTAATCAGCATTGTCGTCTGGCCGCCGCCAAACCACAGTCCGACCACCACTGCCTGTACGATGGCCAAAAACCTTGGAATGATCTGCAGCAAGAAGAGGTCATTTCGGTCGTCAAACATTGCCGCTAGCAAAACTGTCAGGACAAAAAGCCCCACGTGCCACCACGCGCCACGCATGAACGCTGCGTGGAAATACGCGGCCGCTTTCTCTGGCGCAAGCCTAACGCCGACCTGATGCGTGGCATCATCGACTGGCAGTTTAGGAGCAAGCTCATTCACAAGTGCAATCATCCAGCGGTCGAACTGTGTGTTTGACGAGACGAACAATAAGATTTGCGGTTGCGCGCGTCATCAATGTTTTCGATTCGACTGGAAAAAAAATTGATCGATAACACGACGCCGGGAGTGGCACTTTCAGCCGGCCATTACAGCATTTCCAGCGGATCGACATCCACAATCCATTGTATCTCGTCGGGTTGCTGCAAATTGGCCGTGGCTTCGCGGACCGCGGCGCAAATGCCAACCAGATTTGGGCCGTGCAGTTGCAAGTGAAAGCGGTAGAGCCCACGCAGTTTGGCCATGGGGCAGGGCGCTGGTCCCAGCACGCGCGCGGTCGGTTCGAATTTGGCGATGCTCAACTGCAACAAGCCGGCCAGATGTTTGGCGAACTCGTGCGTGGCTGGCTCGCTGGGGCCACGCATCACCATCCGCACCATGCTGGCGTACGGCGGATACGATAAGGCGTCGCGGATCGGCAATTCGTCACTGGCAAACATCTCGAAGTCGTGTTTGACCGCCGCTTGAATGGCCGGATGCTCGGGACTGAATGTCTGCACCAGTACGCGGCCGCCTTTGGCCCCGCGACCCGTGCGGCCGGCCACTTGCGTCACCAGTTGAAACGTGCGTTCGGCCGCCCGGAAATCCGGCAAGTGCAACGCGGTGTCGGCGTTAATCACGCCGACCAGTGTGACGTTCGGAAAGTCCAAGCCCTTGGCGATCATCTGCGTGCCGAGCAGGATTTTGACCTCGCCGGAGCGAAATTTGGCCAGCGCGCGTTCGTGGCTGCCCGGCGCCTGCATGGTGTCGGTGTCCATTCGCAGACACGTCACATCGGGGAACCGCGCCCGAACTTCGGCCTCCAGCCGTTGCGTGCCGAGGCCGGCGTATTGAATGCCCACAAAGTCGCAGTCGGGACATTGCCGCGGCGCTGGCTGCTCGAACTCACACATGTGGCAGATGGCCATCTCGCCCGGCTTGTGATGCGTGAGCGCCAGTTCGCAGTTCGGACACTTGACCACCTTGCCGCAAGCAGGGCATTGAATATGGGTGGAAAAACCACGCCGATTCAGCAGCAGAATCACCTGCCCTTGCTCGCGCAGCGCCTCTTCGATGGCCAGTTGCAACTGCCGGCCGATGGCCCCGCGCGAACGCCGCGATTGATACTCGTTACGCAGATCGATGGTGCCGACGATCGGCAGCGGTCGGTCGAACACGCGGCGCGGCAGCGAAACCAACTGGTATTGGCCCTGCTGGGCGCGGTGCCAACTCTCAAGCGACGGCGTCGCCGAACCGAGCACCACCGGCACGTTTTCGGCCGCTGCCCGAAACAGCGCCACATCGCGGGCATGATAGCGCGGCGCGCTGTCTTGCTTGAATGAACCTTCGTGCTCTTCGTCCAGCACAATCAAGCCTAGGTGCGGCGTCGGCGCAAACACGGCGCTCCGCGCGCCCACAATGACTTGCACTTCGCCGCGGGCGATCTCCTGCCAATGCTGATGCCGCTCGACATCCGTCAGGTGACTGTGCAGCACGGCTACGCGTTCGAACCGCGAGCGAAAACGCTCTTGCGTCTGCGGCGTGAGGCTGATCTCCGGCACCAGCACGATGGCTTGCCGGCCGTAGCTAATCACCTCGGCAATGGCTTGAATGTAAACCTCGGTCTTGCCGCTGCCGGTGATGCCGTGCATCAAGATCGTGCGATGCTCGCGGGCGTCGAGCGATTGTCGGATGGCCGCCAGCGCCGCCAATTGATCGGCGTTCATCTCCAAATGCTGTTCGCGATTGACCTGCACGCGCGGCGGCGCGGCCAGCGTGCTCTGGCCCTTGACTGCTTCGATCAGCCCTTTCTTTCGCAGTTCTTGAATCGGGCCGGTCGTGCATTTTTGCGCCGCGGCCAACTGAGTGGGCGTCAGCGGTCGTGGCGACGCGGCCAGATAACGCAGAATATCGTGCTGCTTCTTGGGCAATTTCAATTCGGTCAGCCGGGCGGCCACACGCGTCGGCACTGAAAGCAGCGTGGCACGCCGCGTGCCGGCCGAACTCCGCACGCCGGCCGGTAACACCGCTTCGAGCACCGTCGCCCACGGGCACATGTAATAGTCGGCCATCCACTCGGTCAGTCGCAGCATGGCGGGCGACAGCAGCGGCCGATGGTCGATCACGTCGGCCACGTCTTTCAGCGGCCGCAACTGCTGCCGCGTTTCCAGCCGCACGCAATAGCCCACGACAATTCGCCCCGCGCGACCGAACGGCACGTGCAGCCGTCGGCCGGGCTCAACCTGCCCACTGAGCGCTTCCGGCACGCGATAATCGAATGGCTTCTCCGGGCCCGCGGCAAACACCACACTGGCCACTGCCTGCGTTTGCGCAGCATCCAACTCCCACGGCGCGGGCTGCTTGTCAAACAGGTCTTGCTGCTCGGTGTGCATCGGAACAAGCGACATGGTGAACGAATGGGGCAACAGGCAATATCACAGTTTGCGACCCCGTCCGCAACTCACCATTAAGTATACGCATTTACAGTATTCGGGACTAGTCGTCGTCGAGGTCCAGAAAACAAGGTTGCACCCGTTGCTTTCAGCCAATGACCTGAGGCAAGGCTCCGGCCGCTGTTTTCCATGGCCGATTCAGGGCACGGATTTGCTGGCCTGCGCGGTGTTGCCGTCGGCGCCCAAGTTGGCGCGGCCGCCGTTGGGCGCTGGCTCAAGCTTAAACGCAGACCCCGGTTCGGCGGCGTCGATGGCGGGGCTGTGCTGACGATCGATCGCCCAGCCACCGTGCTTGTCATTGGCGGCCGCGTCCCAGCGCCCGGCCGTCGAACGCAGATGGTAGTCGTGGCCGGCGGGATCGACAAACAGCGGATCTTTGGAGAGATTGCCGACGCCTTTGAGCGACTCTTGCGAAAGCGTGTAGGTGACCGTCGCCTTGCTGGTTGCGTCCACGTCGAGATCGTCGCCACCGTTGTTCCAGAGGATGCTGTTCTTGACGATGACTTTGGAATGCCCTGTCACAGTGACGGCATTGCCGTTGACGGTGGGTTTGCAGACGTGATCGACGATGGTGGCATGGTCGATTGTCAGCGTGGAGCTCAGGCCGTCATCGGAGCCATCGACATAAACTGCCGGCACCGCGCCATTTCCGGCCGGGTTGCACGCGTTGGCATAAATCAGATCGTGATCCAGCGAAGCCACGGCGCCGTCGTCGACGAATAGGGCGCTGCCTACCGACGGCGCGAAATTGCCCGTGAGAATGTTATAGGAGAATTTGTAATTGCCGCCCTTATTGACGACCGTCACGCCGCCGCCCCAGCCGTAGCCCATCGCCCGGCCGATCTCGTTGCCTTCGATGCGGTTGTGCGAAATTTCGGCATTTTGAGAGAACAGATAAATGCCGCCGCCGTGGTCGCTGACGCCGATGTTTTTTTGCACGGTGTTACCGCGAATGATCAGTTTCGGTCCGTCGGCCGCAATGCCGGCCCCGCGTCCCGAGGTGTTGTTGCGGATGACGTTATCCAAGATCGAGAGGCTCGCGCCGGTCGAGTAGATGCCGCCGCCGAGTTTTTCTTCGTCTTGCTTGACGGGCGGACAGGTCTGATTTTTCTCGATCAGGTTGTTGGAAATTGTCGGCGCACCCAGATAGATGTAAAAGCCGCCGCCCACCCAGGCGGGCGCGGCCAGCGCGCTGCGTCCGCCGCTGGTGATCAGAAAGCCATCAACGACGCTTGCGCCGGCCTCATACAGGGTGACCACCGAATCTCTGCCGTCGCCTTTAAGGTGCGACGGATTCTTGGCCGGGTCGCGCTCTTTGAAGTTGCCGGCGGTTCCGGCGGCGTAACTTTTGGCGCTGCCGCCGACGTAGCCGCCGTAGAGTCGCACGGCTTTTTCGCGCAGCCGAATGTTCTGCGGGTAGGTTCCGCCAGCCACCGCGACCACGGCTTTGTCTTTGGCAGCATTGATGGCCTGCTGCACCGTTTTGAATGGATGCAATGCGCTGCCGTCCTGCGCGCCGGCGTTGTCGTCATCCACAAACAGGTCTGCCGGAACCACCAATCGCGCGCCGCTGGGGGCCGCAGCCGCGGCGGATTCTTTCGGGCCGCTGGCGGGCTGCGCCAGTAGCCGATTGGCCCATACGCTCAACAGCAAACAGCTTAGAGCCAACAGTTTTGGAAGCGGTCGTGGTGGGTGCATGAATTGCGCGCCTTTTTCGAAGATGTGCTTCAGTGATCGCGTGGCGGCAAAAACTTCGCCAAAATCGCATCATTCGTTGCGTTGCGGCCGCAGCGACGCTCCTGCAATCATAAGTCCGAATGGACGCGCGCGGCAGTACTTGCACGGATATTATCTTTGACGTGCGTGCGCCGCGACAAGAGGAAATTTCGTCCACCACTTGTTGACGATCCGCAGCGCGGCAAATCTGCGATGGTCAATTGATGACGAGCGCACGCAACCCAGCGGCGAAAGCGCGAAGTTCGTACGGCCGCGAAACGTTGGCCCCCGTGCGAAGCGCCGTGCGTGCTTCAACTTGGCGAATACGGTCGGCTCATGATATCTTGGCCAGACGCTCGAGCGAGCGGGCCGATGTTTGAGCGACTTGTCGAATGATTTCTCATGAGTTCCCCGATGCCGCAATTTTCACTTCGCAGGCTTTTCGTTAGCGTGACGATTATTGCAGTCGGCTTTGCGCTAATTTCCGCCAAGACTCGATTGTCGCCGCTGAAATTTGCTTCACCGTCGATCGAATTGATCCTTCTGCTGATGCTGGGTGCAAGCCTCGTGGGGGCTGGCATCGGAAATCTTTTCCGCAGGCCGATGTTGGGCGCCATCGTCGGGTTCGCATTGACCGACACAGGCCTCATTGTCGCGTCATTTTTCACCCAGGCCACCTGATTGTAAATCGCGATGCCCGCGCGAAAGCTGACCAATCGAGATTGATTTTGACGATGGCTCGCGAGCCCGCCGAACCGCGGGCCAATTCGCACGGCGGCTAGCCTTTGTCGATGTCGAGTTTGATTTTTGCGTCCTTGGCGGCCTGGGCGATGGTTTTTTGCGTGGCGGCGTCGGGAAGTTCGAAGCCAGTGCAGCGGTGCGAACCCCAGAATACTTCTTCCCCTTCTGCCAGCAAGCGCAGCGACTTTGTCAGGGCGTCGGCGCCTGCGAGCACGTCGGGGTCTGATTTAACATCCTGCTCCGTCTTCTGGGCGTTGGTTCCGTCCAGCAGCGCAAACTTCCAGTTCCCGTCCTTGTCTTTCCAACTGTACAATTCCACGCCTTTGAAACGCGGCTTTGCCTCGCGTTTCTCCTTTGCCAAACTAACGGCAGGCAGTGCAAGTAAGCAGCCGATGGCGACGACGAGAACGATTGATTTCCACATGGCTTGTTCCTTTCGATAATGGAAACGCGGATCTCGAACAACGCAGGGAGTATAACTGAAGCGTCGTCGACCGACTGTCACTTGTCTGTAACATACGGATCCTCTCCGTCGCCGTGATGCATGGCACATTGACGAACCCGCCTGCCGAATCGCAACCAGCACGCTGCCGCTCGGGCGATGCCGAACATCAAGCTCCGATTGCAAAGGCGTTTAACATCGCTGCCGTTTTACACAGAACTCAACTCACAGCGACTTTGCGAACTCGACCATTGCCTGCGTACTCGAAAAAAATTGGACGACCAATCCGTTCAAGGTATTCGATGCAATCCTCACCCAACTCGTGGTTGCACTTGAGGAGATATATTGGAGTGTCGCGATTGTTGACATAACCGAACAAGCCCGAGCCCGTCGCCGGCGATCGCAGTATGCAAAATCGCTCGATTGGAGCCACGCTGCTTAAGTAGCTCTCAGCGCGATCATCGTTTTGGTCATCAACCGCGGCGTTCCGAAGCGTGTTCTGCGGTGGTTGTAACCCGGGTACTAATCATCGTTCGTCATGTTGTCCGAGCTGCGCGAGTCGTCTGCGGTTTCGGACAGTCCGGCCAGCATTGTTGTCAGAGCCGTCGGATCGATCGGCTTGACCATGTGGAAGTTGAACCCGGCGTTTTGTGATTTGCGTTTGTCGTCGTCCTGGCCCCAGCCCGTTTGCGCCACCATAATCAGATTGCGGCCCCACGGTTGTTCTCGGATGTGACGGCAGGCCTGGTAACCATTGAGCTTGGGCATGCCAATGTCCATCAGAATCACCTCGGGCCGGAACGTCTCGGCCAAGGCGATGGCCTCAAGGCCGTTGTGCGCGGTCTGCGTTTGATTGCCCATGATTTTGAGCATCATCGCCAGGCTGCGCGCGCCGTCCACGTTGTCGTCGACGACGAGAATGCGGCGGCCAACGACCGGCTTGGGTTTAGTGTCGATAATGGATTTTTCCGTGGCGGCGGTGATGGCAGGCGAGACCGGCAGGCGCACCACAAAACAACTACCTTGGCCCTGCCCTGGGCTTGTCGCCACGATGCTTCCGCCGTGCATTTCGACCAGGCGTTTGACGATACTCAGGCCGATGCCGAGTCCGCCTTGCGCTTTTTCCAGCGAACGATCGACCTGTGTAAAAATGTCGAAGACCTGCGGCAGCATGGCGGCCGGAATGCCGATGCCGTTATCTTCGACGGACACCACGACATCGCTGCCGGCGCGCTGGATGGCCACGCGAATGAGGCCGCCTGGCTCGGTATACTTGGCCGCATTGTTGAGCAGATTGGCAAAGACCTGCGAAAGCCGCGTTTCGTCGGCGTCCACATCAATCGGCTCGTCGGGCAAGTCCAGCGTCAGCGTGTGGTTGGCCGCTTCGAACAGCGGGCGACTGGTATCGACGGCGTTTCGCACGGCGGTCGAGATCGGCAAGCGTGCCTTTTGCAGATCCATCTTGCCTTGGCTGATGCGGGTTAGGTCCATCAGGTCATCGATGAGCCGGACCATTTGACCGAGTTGTCGCTCCATCATTGACCGTATTGAATCGGCCACTTCGGCATCGGTCGTTTCCAACTTCATCAATTGCAGGCCGTTACGGATCGGCGCCAGCGGGTTGCGCAGTTCGTGCGCGAGAATACTGAGGAACTCGTTCTTTTTTAGATCGGATTCTCGGAGCGCCTGCTCCAGCTCGCGCTGCTCGGTGATGTCGGTGTTGGTTCCAAACCAGCATACGACCTGGCCGTGGTCGCCACGGATGGGTACGGCCCGCGAGAGAAACCAGCGATAACCGCCGTTGACGCCTCGCAGCGGAAATGTGTCTTCCCACGGCTCGCCGGTATCCCACGAATGCTGAATTCGTTTGACCACGCCGTCAATGTGGTCTGGATGATGAACGTCGCGCCAACCCCAACCCTGCATTTGTTCCAGCGTGGTACCGGTATACTCGTACCAGCGGCGGTTGTACCAGAAGATGTAGCCCTGATCGTCGGCCATCCAAGCGAACTGGCTCATGTTATCGGCCAGCGTGCGAAACCGCTTCTCACCCTCGCGCAATTGTTCTTCGGCGCGCTTGCGATCAGTAATATCGCGCGAAACCGCCAGCAGGCGTACCACGCTACCGTCTTGGGTGCCGCGGACGGGACTGACCGTGACGTCCCACCAGCGGGGCGTGCCCTTGGCTGTTGGGCAGAACGCCTGAAACGAACTCGTCGCCCCGGCACGGGCGGCGGCCACTGCGTTCGCGATATCGCCAACTGCTTCCGTCGGCCACAGTTCCACCCACGATGCGCCGCAGAACGGGCCGAAGTCGTCGATCTCCATCGAACAGAGACCAGGCTCGTTCATCTGTAACAGCCGACCATCCAGGTCCAACACCTTGACGCAATCGACGCTGCCGTCCATCAGACTACGGTTGAACTCCTCACTGGCCCGCAGGTTGTCTTCGCTACGTTTGCGGTCTACGTACTGAGCAATCTGGTCCGCCAGCGGTGCGAGATCGGTTAGCATGGCCTCGCTGACCGAGCGACGAGCAAACAGTGCCACCACGCCATACACTCGGTCTTCGACCAGCAGCGGATAGCCGGCAAAGGCGACCATGCCCTCACGCGCTGCCCATTCCGGGTCGCTGACGTTGGGATCGTTGGGCACGTCGTTGGTGACGTGCGGCTGGCGACTGCTGGCGATGCGTCCGATCTTGAATTCGCCCACGTTGATCCTACGGTGCGGGCCATCGGTGTGCGTGTACAACCCGGCACTGGCTTGCAACTCCAGCACGCCCCCGCCTTGATCCAAGGTCCAGATGCGGGCAAAGGCCACATCCAAATGGCGGACCAGCGCTTCGGCACACTGTCGCAAAGTTGCATGGGTTGGGCTGTCGCTGGCGAGCGCCGTGGCGATCTCTGCCCGCAGACTTGTGAGCCGCGTGCGCTCCGCTTGTGCAATTTCTTCCTGTCGCCGCTGAGTCACGTCGCGGAACACCAGCACGCAGCCGACGATCTCGCCTAGCCGACATCGGATCGGGGCGGCGCTATCGTCAATTGGCCTCTCCGTGCCATTCTTGCAAATCAGCACCGTATGGTTAGCCAGTCCAACGATCAGGCCTTCGCGCAGTGCGCGGGTGGCAGGACTCTCGACTGGCTGGCGGGATTGCTCGTTGACGATCCGAAAGACTGTGTCGAGTGGCACGCCAATGGCGTCCGCGGTTGTCCAGCCGGTCAGCGATTCGGCCACGGCGTTCATGCCGGTGACGCGGCAACTGGTGTCGGTGGTGACGACGGCGTCACCGATGCTCGCCAACGTGGTGCGAAGCCGCTCGCCTTGCTCGGCCACAATATCAATGGCCCGCTGCCGCATCGTCTGGTTTCGCTGGCTAAGCACAAAAACCGCAATCACTAACCCCAGACCGAGCAATGTCGGCAGCAAGATCGATAGGATCGTCGTCCGCGAACCGGTCGCCGAGTCAGCGGCATGACGCAGCAGGCTTTCTTGTTCCACGGTTTGCAGCGCGACCACATCCTTTCGCAAGCCGTCCATCATGGTGTTGCCGGCATCGCTGCGGACGACCGTCAGAGCGGCGGGCCGATCGCCGCTTTTTTCCAGACCGACCGGCCGTTTCAATTCTTCCAACCATAATTGAATCTTCGGCTCCAATTGGCCGATGTGCGTTTCTCGGTCTGGGTGATTCGAAGAGAGTTTTTTGAGCTGGGCGACGATGCCTTGCAGACGTAGCAGGGCGTCGTTGTAAGGTTTGAGGTATTGCTCGTCTTCGGTTAGCAGGTAGCCCCGCTGTGCTGCCTCGGCGTCGGTGAGCGTGGTCGCCAGATTCTCGAGTTCTTCGATGACTTCGTGCGCGCGGGCAACGCGACGATCGTTTTCAGCTAAGCGCAAATAGTTGACGAAGCCCAAAACGCCGCCGATCACCAGCACGACCAGCGTGAGCGCGAAGCCAATCACGCGGAAGTCCCGAAATTTGCGCGTCGGCGCGGCCGAACCCGCGGGCTGGTGGGAGATGGTCATGAATTGCTCGGCTTTGTCCATTACTTCATCACCTGCCGATTCTCAGTTTGCAGCTTGTCCGGAGTCAGTTCGTATGGTGGCCCGCGAGTTCGGAGCCATTGCCGTGTGCTCCGCACGACCGCTTGACCGCACGCGATGACTGGCCGCAGTTGGCGTTCCGTGCTTAGGCGCGTGTGCAGCGCCCGTCGTTGGAATGGCGGATCTCTGGGGTTCAGCCGCTAATTCTCAATCAGGGAGAAGAGATGATGGCTGACGCGGCCCGTGAGGCCAAATCACCCGACAGCACGCGGTGGTCGTGGCGAAGTTGCCGAACTTCGCCAACGACGTCATGATTTGCGAAACCGGGCAACGGCCCAACTAGAATATGGTAAGAGAGTTCCGTGACGCAGACAACCGGTGCGCCCGAAATACAACGTCCGTTTGCCCGCCTGTCGGCGCGAGGCCGCAGCAGTGCTCGAAATCGAAATTTTCCGAATGTTCTAAAGCGAGTCACGACACATTAAAGGCAGATTTGTCGATGCGTAGCGGTGCGAGGGCTGGCCATCGAATCTGTCGACTAAGTGCAGCGTTCGAGTCAATTGAGTGATTGCCATTGTCCTACGCCGCGTGCTTACGCAACTGCGTGGCGGCCGGCGTGGCGTGAACTTCGTCGTCCGTGGTGAAGTTGGTGAGCTTCCGCACGGCGTAATACGTTTTGCCCTGGCTCTCGTAGTAGGTGCGGACGCCCATCTCGCCCAGCATGCCAAACACAAAGAACTGCACGCCAATCATTGCGGCAAACGCCGTGAGCAGCAGCAGCGGATTGTGCGACATATGCAAGTCTTGCGTGTATTTCATAGCCACCGTGGCCGCCAGCGAAAGCGCGCTGATCAATCCGCAGCCCAAACCGAGCGAGCCAAACAACTTCATCGGGCTGGTCAAATATTGCGTCATGTATTTGACGGTGATCAGGTCCAGCACCACGCGGAGCGTGCGACCGATACCGTACTTCGACGTGCCAAACTGCCGGGCGTGATGCCGGGTAACAATTTCCGCGCACTTTGCCCCGCGCCAGTGGGCCAGAATCGGGATGAAGCGGTGCATTTCTCCGTACAATTGCAACTCTTGGGCGATGTCGCGGCGCATGGCCTTCAGCGTGCAGCCCAGGTCGTGTACCGGGAACTTGGTGGCCTTGCTGATGATCCAGTTGGCGATCTTCGAGGGCAACTTGCGATTGATGAACGCATCTTGGCGGTTTTGTCGCCAGCCGTGAACCAGGTCGAAGCCTTCGTCGAGTTTGGCCAGCAGCAGCGGAATATCGCCGGGATCGTTTTGCAGATCGGCATCGAGCGTAACGATCACGTCGCAGCTCGACATTTGGATGCCGGCGTTCATGGCCGCCGTTTGGCCGAAGTTGCGGCGGAATTGCACGACTTTGACGTGCGCGTCGAGCTTGGCCAATTGTTGCAATTCGCGATCGGAGCCGTCGGTCGAACCATCGTCGACCAGAATGATTTCGTAGTTCTTGCCCAAGCGCGGCAGCACGTCTTGCAAGGCGTCGTACAGGCGGCGGATGTTTTCGCGTTCGTTGTAAATCGGGACGACGACGGAAACGCTCATGGCAGGTGCTCTCGGAAAGGAAATCGTGTCTTGAATATCAAACGGAACCAGGCAGCGGTCGAGCGCCAGTTCGGACGAGTCGAGTGTTGAAATCAAATGGTCGTGCTCGGATGTCGGGCAATTCTGTTCGGCCTCGCTCGGATAACTCGGTCCGAGCAAGTACACCAGACCACCAATCAAGCCGCTGGCGGCCGTAACCAAAAACCACAGCAGCCCCAGCGTTACGCCCAGCGCTTGCGGTACGCCATACCAGGAGAGGATCAGGGCCAAACCGCTTTCGCGAATGCCGACGCCGTTGATGGAAATCGGCACGGCGGCCATCAAAGCCACCATCGGTACGGCCACAAAAAACGCTTGCGTGGGGATGTCCAAATCCATTGCGCGGCCCACCCAAATCACGGTGGCGATGTTCAAGACTTGTACGATCATGCCCCAGCCAACCGCTTGCCACATGACTTCCGGACGCGCCTGGTAGGGAATCAGTTTGGCCCACAATCCGCGGGTTCGCCCGCCAACACGTCGGCTGGTGAGCCAGCGGAGTGCGTCGAAGGCCAGGCGAACTCCGGCCAGCGCCGCGGCCAAAAAGGCTGCGCCCATCACCAGCGTTTGCCAGATGTTCAAATCGAATTGGCGAGCCACCAGCGTGGCGCTGGCAATCACCAGCAGCGCGGCCAAGCCGGTCAGTCGATCGGCCAGTACGGAGCAACCGGCCAGCACGCGGCCTTCAGTGTCGGGCGCCAGACGGCACGCTTTAACCACGTCGCCGCCGATCGAAGATGGCAAGCAAAGGCTGAAGAACATGCCTTCGAAGTAATGCTGCAAAAACCGCCGTTGCGAATAGCGGAATCCCAGCGGCGCGGCCAGCCCGCGCCAGCGAATGGCGCTAACCACTTGCGAGCCTAGGCAAAGCCCTAGCGCCACCAGCCAGTTGGACCAATCGAGTCCGCGGAGCAGCGGCCAGACCGGAGTCCAGTTGGTGCGGCGCGCCAAAAACGCGAGCAGCCCCAGGCTGACCGCGGTACGCAGCCAGAACATGAGCTTGGGGCGCGAGAATCGCGGCAATGTCGTTTGAGTTTCCATGAATCGAACCAATCAATCAAAGTCGAGCGATGGTGCGCCGGCGCGCACGCGACAATTCCTTACGTTGGTGGCGCGAGCGAGTTCGCGCCTGATTCCATCAATGAACGCTCGTTTTGTTAGCGTTGAACGCGGTCTGCGGTGTGCGTCCCAGCAACAACAACTCCTCCGCTGTGCGGGCGAAGCGCGGTCGGTGCACCAGTGGCTCGACGCCCGGCGGCAACGCAGACTTGATTTCTTCCAGGCGTTCGGCGGAGACCACCACAAAATGCCCGGCGTCTGCGGCCAGAAAATCGGCTACTTGCTGGGGGCTATCGAAATAGTCGACATGGTTGTGGGCGTAATAAACCAGGCTCGGCGATCCGTAGCGAAAAGCGGCGAATTGTTGGCCCGCAGGGCTGATCTGCTGCGCCGCGGCAACCATCGACTCGCTATTCTGATGCACGCTGACGCGGGCGGCGCCGATGCCCCAGATGCCAACTCCAAACACGATTGCCGTAACACACAATGTCACCATCGCACGTTGCGCTTGATGCCGTTCGCTGAACCATAGCGCGAGCAGCGCGCCGGTGAACGGCGCCAGTCCGATCAGCCCGAGCCAAGCCTCGCCCGGTAAAATTCGCCGAGAGATGATTGGCAGCGCGATCATCAAACCGACGCCCACCAGTCCGAGCGTTGGCAAGGCGACGCGAAGCCATTTTTTGGCCGTGGCCGGTTCGCGGATCCATCGATCCGCAAACGAGGCGGCGATCAACGCGATCGCCGGATAGGCCGGCAGTACGTAAGTCGGCAACTTGGTGGCCGCACAGGAAAATGCCACGATCACCACGCACATCCAGCAGGCCACCAGCACGTATGCTGGACGCCAGAGATGACGCTGACGAATTCGCAGCACCAAGGTTGTGATGCTGGCCGGCAACAAGATCGACCACGGAAAGAAACCGATCATGATCACCGGCATGTAATAAAAGAACGGACCGCGATGCCCTTCTTTGACGTCGGCAAATCGTCCCAAATTGTGATTGCCGATGAAGTCGCGCGTCCACTGACCGTCGGTACGAAGCGATACAGCCACGTACCAGGGCAGAGCAACCACCGCCACAACCACCAACAACGTCAGGGGGCGCAGTTGCCATGTGGCATGGATGAAGTTGACCGGTAATTTTTTAAACCAATTCAGCAATTGCTGTTTGCGCGTGGTGGACTGCCCAGCGTGCCAAAGATCGCGGCGACGCTCGTCGCCGACAATCAGCAAGTACATGCCCAGGGCCGCCACCGGTAACACCAGCCCGACCGGTCCTTTGGCCAGCACGGCCAGGCCCATCGCGGCGTACATGGCCGCAAAACTCAACCAGCGCCGCGGCACCAGGTCGGCAAATCGGCGGCTGGCATTCTCGTGCGCGGATGGCAATGTGTTGGAACTGCGCACGCCATGCACAAACGCCAGGATCGCCAGCGTAATGCAAAACAGCAGCAGCGAATCGGTTGTCGCCGCGCGGCCCGACATATCGAAAAAGATGGCGGTACAGAGGATCAGCCCGGCCCATAGACCGACTTCGGCCCGGAACAACAGCCGTCCAATGTGATACGTCAGCAGCGATGTGCCCAGCGCCAGCGTGGCCGAGACCACGCGGGCAGAAAACTCGTTATCGCCCAGCGTTTGGTAGGCCGTCATCATCAACCAATAAATCAGAATCGGCTTGTCGGTCCGCAATTTCTGATTAAACGTAGGCACAATCCAGTCGCCGCGGCCGAGCATTTCGCGCGCGCAGGTGGCGTTGCGCGGCTCGTCGTCGTCCCACAACCGGGCGCCGCCTAAATTGCAAAATAGCACCGCGCCAGCCGCCACCGCGATCCAAAGTTGATGACGAACGAGCTGCGGCATTTCAATAACCCGTGACGAGGCAATGTGCAAACGATGCTGGGCCCTTCAGAAGGGGCGGCGGACTATAGAAAATCGGCCCAAGTGGGTCAAGGCGGATGACACGCTGGGTAGCGGTCGCAGTGCTAGCAGGACGATGCGATTGCAAATGGAAAAATGGGAAGTGCAAATGGCAAATCCGTTTGGCCAATTTGCGATCGGCGGGTTTCCGGTGATCGTTGCCGGCAGGATCGAGAAAAATGCTTCCCACGGCCTGCGGGCGCTGGCATAATTCCGGCCAGCAATCCAACTTCTCCGCAGGTGCAATCATGGCCATCATGTCCGGTCTTTCAGGAAACGAAATCTACTGCCTGAACCTCAAAGGTCTGCGGCCCGGCGATCTGGTGATTGGCAACAGCGTGTTTTCCACCGGTTTTCTCGGCGGACTGGGTGCTAGCTTTCGTAGCATGCTCGGCGGTGAAGTCACGCAGGTCACCAGCGTGATTCACGAAGGCCGGCACTTGTCGTACGAAAAAATGATGGCCGAAGCCGGGCAGCGCGGCGGCGTAGGCGTAACCGGCGTAACCAGCGAATTGCGGCAATTTCGCGGCAACGTGGAGTTTCTGTCCGTGGCGTCGGCCATTCATGGTCCCGAAGGCAAACCAGAAGCCATCAGCTTCAGCACCAGCGGAGATGGTCAGCAACTCTACTGCCAGTTGGATGCCGGTTACATTCCGCTCAAATTCGTGTTCGGCAATGTAGCGTATTCCATGGGCGTTGGCGGTGGCATCTTGGGCCGGTTGAAAAGCATGGCCCGCGGCGAAATCAAGGAGTTCAGCGACGTCTTCAACAAGACCCGCCACCTGGCCCTGGAGCGAATCGTCGACGAAGCGCGCACGGTGGGCGCCAACGCTGTGGTCGGCATCGAAACCCGCGTCTGCCCGTTCCGCGGCGTTCACGAAATGATGATGATGGGCACCGCTTCACGCCACAAAAAACTGCCTGCCGAACATGCCAGCGAGCCGATTACCAGCGATTTGACCTGCGAAGAAATGTGGAATCTCACCAACCTGGGCTACTACCCCGTCAAGCTACTGCTGGGCACCGCCGTCTACTCGCTGGGCGTGTTCGGCGGACTGAAAGCTGCGTTCAAATCGATGTCGCGGGGCGAAGTCAGCGATTTGACTTCGCTGATCTACGACGCCCGCGAGCATGCCATCGGACTCATTGCCGACGAAGCCAAATCGCTGGGCGCGGATGACGTGGTGGGCATCAAAACCCGCATTCACGAGATTGGCGGCATCATCGAGTTCATGGCCATCGGCACCGCCATCAAGAAGTTGCCCGGACTGACCACCGTGTCACCGGCGCTGCCGCCGCAAGCCATCATGCGCGACAAAGACACTTGGATCAGCGACGAGAGCGAAATCTTCAACACCGCGGGCAGCAACTCTTCCAGTGGAAGCGAAGGCGGCAGCAGTGGTGCCGGCGGCTTAATCGGCGGCGTATTGCGGGCCGTGCTGCGCGGGTAATCTGCCTCGCAAAGCCTCGGCTTTACGCCAAGGCACTGCGATAGTAAATTTCCACCGACTTTTCCAGCTCGTCCAGCGAGATCCATTCGTCGGCCGTGTGTGCTTGCTCGATCGACCCGGGGCCAAACACCACCGTCGGCACATTGGCGGCCGAGTAAGCCGCCGCGTTGGTGCCAAACGGCACGCCCAGCGTGCGGCATTGATCGGTAATTCCACGCGCTGCGGCAATCAGCGTCTGCGCCAATTCGGCGTTGTCGCGATCCGTCAACCCGCCGCTGGACATCAGCGGCGCGTCGTGCGTCATGCGAATGGAGTCCGCGTTTTCGGCCAAGTATTGAATCACATGTTGCTGCGCGGCCAGCGGATCTTCGCTAGGCGGTAGCCGCCGATCGAGTTCGATGGTGCAATGATCCGGCACGGTGTTGACGCTCAGCCCGCCGCGAATGGTGCCAACACTTAGCGTTGGCGGTCCGCACAGCGGATGGGCTGGCAATCGCGGCGCGACCTCGCGCTGGTAGCGCTCCAGTAACGCCAGCAATTTGCCCATGGCATAGATGGCATTTTCGCCCAGTTGTGGTTGCGAACTGTGGGCCGCGCGACCGTGCGTATGACATCTCCACCGCACCACGCCGCGATGCGCCACGACCACATCCAAATTCGTCGGCTCGGCGACGATGCACGCGTCAGGCGCGCGCGGTAACAGTGGATTGTCGCCAGACGCAAACAGTTTGCACAGCGCCTTGGCGCCCGAGAAGCCATGCTCCTCGTTGACCGTGCAAGCCAGCGCCAGGTTGGGCCGCTGGTTGGTCGGCAATTCGCTGACGCGGGCAAACGCCACCAGCATGGCAGCCAAGCCGCCTTTGATATCGCACGCGCCGCGGCCGTACAGCCGGCCGGCGCGAATTTCCGGCGTCCAAGGCGGGATGCTCATGCCATCCACCGGCACGGTGTCTTGATGGGCGTCCCAGAGCGTCAGCGTGCCGCCGCTGGCCGGCGAATGCGCTCCGTCGATGGCAGCCAGCAGATTGTCGCGGCCCGGTGCCACGGGCTGGCGGAACCAGCGTACGCCTAACCGCGTGAAAAACTGTTGCAGATAATCGCCGACGCGATGCTCCAGATAAGGCGATTCAGTCAGCGGTTGCCCCATGGGGTTGACGCTGGGAATTGCCACCAAGTCTGCCAAGATACGTCGAACGTCCAAAGCCATCGCCGCAGGAGTCCCCGGTGTCGGTCTGCCCCGTCCGATCCATTCGTCTGTAAGCTAATGTACTGCGTCAACGGGCGAAAGAACATACGGCGTCCGCGCCGGGTGTGGCGATTCGCTGGCTCGAACCATAAACGTGAACGCGCGCCGATTACTGACTGATCGACGGATTCTTGACAGGCACGCCAAACGCGTGCGGCGCAAGACGCTGCTTCTGGCGGGCCCGCATTTCATCGCGATAGGCAAACCAGATGCCCGCGTGCGGGTGGTCTTCGTACTCTTTGTACCACGGACCACCGTTGGTGTAGTGGATCAGTTTGGTCGTCTCGTCCATCCAATCCAAGGTGTTCCAGGTGTTGGGCAGTTCGCCAATCTGCTCGTCCGGAATATCCTGAAAGCGATGCAAGTACGCGCCGCTTTGCGTTTCGACCACGTCCTTGGTCCAGAGTTTCAATTTGCCGCAATCCATCAGCATCATGCTCGACCAATTCTTGCGCGGGTAACTGGTCTGAGGGCAGCCGTACATTTTCACCGCGTTGACTGGCGTATATTCGTGCTTGACCACGCGCAGCGCAAACGGCGTCATGTCCAAATCGGCGATCTCGCCGATGTCGCCCAGGCAGAGCATGTCGTTGTCGACAAACAGCGCCGTGCCTTCGAAGTTGCACAGATGCGGCGGCAAGAAGCGCGAATAGGTGAACTCCGTGGAAGCCAGCGGATCGTGCGCACGACTGAGTTTTAGTTCGTCGAGCTTGAGATAGTGAATTTCCAGCGGAATGCTGGAGTGCTTGATGAAACTGTATTTCAGCACGTCGGCCGGTTCCGGAAAACGCGAGTCAAAACCGATGAAGATCCGAAACATGAAGCTCTCCTTCCGCGAATGAATTCCGTCCAAGCTGCCGCCAGTCGGCGCAGAGCGCGATCAGCCGTTAATGACCGTCTGCCGCAATTGGCCCTGACCGTCCGGCTCGTCGAGCACCAAGTAATAGCGAATATTCGAAAACGCGGCGGCGATCGGCGCAAAGGTCGTTTGCCACCAGGCCGCCGGGCGCACGGTGCAATGAGCATTTTCGCCGTTAGCTAGGTGCTTACGCGCCGGGTAACAGGCCACGTTGGCGTACAAAAATTTGTTGGCGTAGGCAAACATTTCCGTCACAATCCAGGGCACGTCCGCTTCCGGGCAATGCTCCAAGACGTCGGTCGAAATCACCGCGTCAAACGTGCCGCTGGGCAATGTGCTGAACGGCGTATAGCCCGGATCAAAGCAACGAATCTCCACGCCCCAATATTCCGGTATGCTGGCGAAGGTTTGTCCCACGCCGAGATCGACTCGATAAGCCGTGTACTGCTGGCCTTTGCCGGAACCGTAATCTAGCAGCGTGCGGGCGGCGTAGGCATCAATCAGCCGCTTGATGTTCTGACCGTGACGCGGCAAACTCTGCCCGCCAAACACCTGCTCCGGCGGCAGCTTGGCGTGTACTTCGCCGTCGACATGCATCGCGCGATACTGCTCCAGCAACTGGGCGTAACGTGGGCTCGGTTTTTCGCGGCTGTACGTGGCAGGCATAGCGGTCGCCAAACAAGAACGAAGTGAACGAAGTTGCTAGCGTCCGTGACGCACGCCATCCGCACGGCGCGCAATCGTCGCTGCTTCTCATTTCGACCGCAGCACGGTTGACTGTTCGCTAAAAATGCAAAACTTTGCCGATTACAGCAGCAATTTCGATTGGCGAAACTGCTGGCTGCTGGCACGGGCGGCAGGCGCGACAGAACTTGCGATGGATGCCAGCTCAGGTTAATCGTGAGCGGCCCTCTTTCGCCAGCCACGGCGTCCAGCAGATTCCCGCAGCCTTGGCGTTTGGACTTGCCCACCCTGCGCAGGCCCAACTATGCTGACAGCAGACCAAAAACACCCTATTTTACCGCCTGTTCGGAAAATCGATGCGTTACGAGAACGTTTGCCTGGAATCGTTGGGGTACGTGCTGCCCGACGAGGTGGTCAGTTCGGCCGAAATCGAAAGCCGGCTAGAACCACTTTATACGCGGTTGCGATTGCCGGCCGGACGACTGGAATTGATGACGGGAATTCGCGAGCGCCGGTTTTGGCCGTCAGGCACCATGCCAGGCAGCGTCAGCGTGCAGAGCGCCGAACTAGCGCTGAACAAAACGGGTCTGGCACGGCATCAAATTGGCGCTCTGATTCATGCCTCGGTCTGTCGAGATTTTTTGGAACCGGCCACGGCCTGCGGCGTGCATCACCGGCTCGGGCTGCCGCACGAATGCCTGGTGTACGATGTTTCCAACGCCTGCCTGGGCGTGCTCAACGGCATGGTGCAAATTGCCAATATGATTGAGCTCGGGCAAATCGAAGCCGGCATTGTCGTCGGCACGGAAAGTTCGCGGCCGCTGGTCGAAACCACCATCGACCGGCTGAATCGCGATACGTCGCTGACGCGCGAGCAGATGAAATTGGCCGTGGCGTCACTGACCATTGGTTCGGCCAGCGTGGCCGTGGTGCTGACCCACAAACGGTTGAGTCGCACCGGCAATCGGCTGTTTGCCGCCGCTGCTCGCGCCAACACGGCTTTTCATGCATTGTGCCAGAGCGAAACCGATCAAGCATCGGCCGCCATGCAACCGCTGATGCAGACCGATTCGGAAAAACTGCTGCACGAAGGCGTCGCGCTGGGCAAAGAAACCTTCGAAGCGTTTCTGACCGAAGCCCGCTGGACGCGCGACCGCATCGATCGCACGTTTTGCCATCAGGTGGGCGTGGCCCATCGACGTTTGAATTTGCAATCGCTGCAGTTGAATCCGGCCAACGATTTTTCGACCGTCGAATTCCTGGGCAACACCGGCTCAGCCGCCGCGCCCATCACCTTGGCGCTGGGCTTCGAACAAGGCCAACTGCAACCCGGCAACCAAGTGGCGCTGATGGGCATCGGTTCCGGCATCAATTCGTTAATTCTGGCAATCGACTGGCAACAAGCGGCCGTGGCGTCACCAATCCCCGCGCCGCATGGGCAGTTTGTCACCGCTGGCAGTCCGCGGGCCAGCGTCTAGACAGTTGCCGTGTTGGCCGCCCGTGTAAGCTTGCGTACCACAGGTCGATTCAGAAAAAAGGTGTGCGTGGCGCACCGTCCGAACTCGCGAATTACTAACCCACGATATTGAGCATTGAACTATGTCTGGCGAATCCGAAAACGTTCCGCTGATTGACCAGCAGTACAAAGAAAAAGTCCGCGCCGAGCGCGCGAAGCTCGAAAAAACACATGGCGGTGAGCCGGCGCTGCCGCCTGCCAATCTGACGTTTTTGGTCACCACCCTAGCCACGCAAGCCATGGTGGCGCTCGGGCAAATTCCCGATCCGTTCTCCGATCAAGCCGAGTTCCGGCCAACGCAGGCCACTCACTTTATCGACACACTGCAGATGCTGGACGAAAAAACGGCCGGCAACCGCACGCCAGAAGAATCGACCGTGCTCCACGGTTGCCTGCATCAATTGCGAATGCTGTTCGTGCAGCGGCAGGCCATGCAATAATTTGAGCGTTGCTTTCCGACCGCGCGTTTTTTCGGCGAAGATTCCTTGTCACGCGAGGCGAATCTTCAGCGGCCGCAATGCTTGTACGGCACGGTAAACCGCAGTTGGCGCAAAGGTCGAGGCACAAGGCTTGCTCTCATGGACGACATCAACGTCGCTCGCGTGGGCGGCTTGCCTACAGTGTCATTTCCGAGGTAACAAAGTCATGTCGTTACAATCGCCAAATCGTCTGAGTCGCCGCGAGCACGCTGAAGGCCGAGTGGCCCGCTCCATCGAAGAGCAGACCGCCAAACTGCCATCGGACCTATTTTTGTGGGCGGCCGGCGCTTCGGTCGTCGGATCGCTCGCCTTGCAAATGACTGGCAAGGCCAAAGAAAGCTTGTTCGTTGGGCAATGGGCACCAACACTGCTGGTGCTGGGACTTTACAATAAGCTGGTGAAAGTTGCCGGATCAGACCGCACGTCGAACGGCTAACTTGCCGCTGCTGCGCCGATAATCGATTTCATTATCGATTTCATTGCCGATGCTGCCCGCGTTGCAATCCTGCTAGGCCAATTCGCCATACACCGACGCTTAAACCGCCGGCGTGCAGGATCATCGACACTGGCAGCGTCGGCATTTTCGTGCTTGAATAAAATCGCCGCGCGATTACACTTCCAGCAAAATTCGGCTGGGCTCTTCGATGGCGTCCTTGATCCGCTTGAGGAACGTCACGCCTTCGCGGCCATCGACAATTCGGTGATCGTAGGTTAGCGCCACGTACATCATCGGCCGAATCACCACTTGGCCATTGCGGGCTACGGGACGATCTTGAATGGCATGCAAGCCGAGGATCCCGCTTTGCGGTGGATTGACGATCGGCGTGGAGAGCAGCGAGCCATACACACCGCCATTGGAAATGGTGAAGGTGCCGCCTTGCAGTTCTTCCAGCTTGATCTTATTGTCCTGCGCCCGCCGGCCGAAGTCGCCGATGGTCATTTCGATTTCGGCAAAGCTGAGATAATCGGCATTGCGAATCACCGGCACCACCAGGCCTTTGCCGCCGCCAACGGCAATGCCGATGTCG
Organism: Pirellulales bacterium; assembly: GCA_038205115.1. GTDB lineage: Bacteria > Planctomycetota > Planctomycetia > Pirellulales > JBBRCE01 > JBBRCE01. The sequence continues at coordinate 17,422 of JBBRCE010000025.1, read as the reverse complement.
TAATAGTTTTTGTAGACGATGTTGTTTTCGCGAATTTCCGCGTTAACCTGCGGCACCAACTTCAGTGCGTCGACGCAGGCTTTGACGAAAAACGACATGAAGCCCAGCTTGATGCCGTAACGTTCTTGGAAGACGTCGCGATGCTTCTTGCGAAGTTCCATGATCTCCGTCATGTCGATTTCGTTAAAGGTCGTGAGCAGCGCGGCGTTGTGCTGCGCATCGACCAAACGTTCCGCGATGGTGCGCCGCATGGGCGTCATCGGCACGATTTCTTCTTCGCGACCCGCCTGATTGGCCGACATGGCATGCCGGGCCGATCTGCCGGGCTCAGACTTGACCAGCGCAGTTTTTGGTGCGGCAGCCGGTTTGCCAGGCGCGGGACTGGCCTTGCTGGGTGCGGTGGGCGGCGCTTTGGCCGGTGCCGCGCCAGCACGCTGGGCGTCTTCTTTGAGCACGCGCCCGCCGGGACCGCTGCCGTCAACTTGGCCGGGCGATAGACCTTTTTCCGCCAGCACCCGCGCGGCCGAAGGCATGACTCGCGCGGAGTCGCCGCTGCTTTTGGCGGGCGCGGCAGCCGCACCGGCATCCGGCGCTTGGGCGGCCGGCTTGGCCGCAGCAGTGGACGATTCGTCGATGTAGCCGATCACTTCACCCACGGCGGCCGTTTCGCCCTGCTTTTTGAGCATTTGCGTGATCACGCCAGCGACGGGGGCGGGCAAATCGACAGTGGCTTTATCGGTTTCGATCTCGACCAGATTTTCGTCTTTGTCGGCCGAATCGCCCACGGCTTTACGCCACTGGCCGATTTGCACTTCACGAATCGATTCGCCGATTTCCGGCACTTTGAGTTCAACAGGCATTTCGACACACAAGTAAAAGTAGTGTTTGGCTTATAAACGTCGCTTTGCCGGCACTCGCTCGAATGCGGTCAGCGGAATCTGCTCGGTATAAGAATAGTTTCGCCGGATCGAACTATCGATTCAAGTGTTAATCCTGGCGATGGTCGAGCAATTGATGCAAATGCCAACACCCCGGCAAGTAACGGTCAGCCAGCGAGCGACGTACGTCGATTCGCCTTCGCAACCATTCTATGCCACGGCGAACGATTTTGCATAAATCTCTTGTTGCTCCAGGCGGTGGCTGCTGGCCGAACCGGTGGCCGGGCTGGCGGCCGTCGCCCGCGAGATACCTGCAAATGGCAGGCGGTCGAACATCCGATCGCCAAAAATCACCTTCAAATACCGCCACGCGCCCATGTTCTCCGGCTCTTCTTGCACCCAAAACACCGGCGTGCCATCGCGATAGCATGCCAGCAGTTCTTTTAGCCGGTCTTTGGCCAGCGGGTAGAGCTGTTCCAGACGAATGATGGCGACGTTGTCGCGTTTCAGGCTGGCGCGCTGTTCTTCGAGCTCCCAGTAAATTTTGCCGGAACAGAGCAACACGCGCTGCACTGCCGCCGGATCGCCGCCAGATTGATCCGGGATGATCCGTTGGAACTCGGTGTCACCGGTCATTTCTTCCAGCGAAGAAACCACTTTGGGATGCCGTAACATGCTCTTGGGCGTCATTACGATCAGCGGCTTGCGCCATTCGCGCAGCACCTGCCGACGGAGCAAATGGTAGAATTGCGCCGGCGTGGTGGCGTTGCAAATTTGCATGTTGTCTTTGGCCGCCAACTGCAAAAAGCGTTCGAGCCGGGCGCTGCTATGCTCGGGGCCTTGGCCTTCGAAGCCGTGCGGGAGTAACATCACCAGGCCCGAGAGCCGTTTCCATTTGTCTTCCGCGCTGATGATGAATTGGTCGATCACCACTTGCGCCACGTTAGTGAAGTCGCCAAATTGCGCCTCCCAGATGGTCAGACCGTCGGGCGTATCGAGACTGTAGCCATACTCAAATCCCAACACGCCAATCTCCGAGAGCGGGCTGTTGACGATTTCGATCCGCGCCTGATCGGACGACAAATGCGCCAGCGGCATGTACGTGTGGCCGTCGTGTACGTCGTGCAGCACCGCGTGACGATGGCTAAACGTGCCGCGTTCGCAATCTTGACCGGTCATCCGCAGCGTCAAACCTTGGGTCAGCAGCGTGGCATAGGCCAGCGACTCGGCGGCCGCCCAGTTCAAAGGGCGATTTCCGGCAGCCATCTCGCAACGCTCGTCCAAAATCCGCTGTAGCTTGGGATGCGGCGTAAAGTCCGCCGGCACTTCCGACTGCTTGGTCAGCAATTCCTGCAGCGTGGCCAACTTGCAACCGGTGGGCACGTCGGCCGCCTCGCGCTCGCGGCCGCCGACATACAAACTCCAGATGCCAGGCGCTTCGAATTTGTGGTGATAATCGTGGCTGCGGGCGACAGACAGTTCTTGATCCAACTGCTGGCGATGATCGTCGGCCATGCGATCGGCCTCTTCGCGCGAGACACCGCCCAGCTCGAGCAGGAAGTCCAGATAACCCTCACGCACGGTTTTGCGTTGTTCAATGGCGCGATACAGATCAGGCTGCGTGAACGCCGGTTCGTCGGCTTCGTTGTGTCCGCGGCGGCGATAGCAGTACATATCGATCACCACGTCGCGCTGAAACGCTTCGCGGAAGTCCATGGCCAGGCGTACCACTTGGGCCACAGCCTCGGGATCTTCGCCATTGACGTGAAAGATGGGCAGTTGCAACATCTTGGCCACGTCCGTGGCGTACTGGCACGAGCGGGCCTGCGATGGGCTGGTGGTGAAGCCGATTTGATTGTTGACAATCACATGCAACGTGCCGCCGGTGCGATACGCGTTGAGCTGACTGAGATTGAGCGTTTCTTGAATGACGCCTTCGCCGGCAAACGCGGCGTCGCCATGAATCAAAATGCCTAGGCCGCGTTGGCGGTCGTAATCGCCCACGCGATCTTGTTTGGCACGCAAACGCCCCAGCACCACCGGGTTGACGAATTCCAAATGGCTGGGGTTGAAGCACAGCGAAATATGCACGCGATGGCCGCTATCGGTCTTCCAGTCGGTGCTATGGCCCAAGTGGTATTTGACGTCGCCGCGGCCGATGTGCAATTCGGGGTCGATGTCGGCGAATTCGCGGAAGATCTGTTGGGCGCTCTTGCCCATGATGTTGGCCAGAACATTCAAGCGTCCGCGGTGAGCCATGCCCATCACGATTTCGTCGATGTGTTCTTCACCGGCTTTTTCGATGGCCATCTCAAGCAGCGGTATCAAGCTTTCGGCGCCCTCGAGCGAGAAGCTTTTGGCGCCGAGAAATCGCTTCTGAATGAATTCTTCGAAGACCACCGCGTTGGTCAGGCGGTTGAGAATCCGCAGTTGCTCTTTGCGACCGAGCGTGATCCGATTTTCGCAACGCTCCATCCGATGCTGCAGCCATAGCCGCACGGCCAGATCGTCCATGTGCATGAACTGCACGCCGATCGAGCGGCAGTAGGTGTTGCGCAGCCGCTCGACGATGCGGCGAATGGTCATGGTTTGCGGACCTTCGATCGAATCGGTCGAAACCGTGCGATCCAAGTCAGCTTCGGTCAGGTTATAAGTGGCCGGTTCCAACTCCGGTAGCGGATCGCGATGCAGACCCAGCGGATCGATCAGCGCCACCATGTGCCCTCGCACTCGATACGCGCGAATCAACTGATCCACGCGTTCTTGCAAAATGGCCACGTCCAACGGATCTTGCGCGGCGCGCGGCACGATCACCGGGCCATGCTGATGGCCATTGGAGTTGCTGGCGGCGCTGTGCTCAGTGGCGCCATTTCCGTTTGCGCTGGCGCCGTTGCCGCTGCTGTGGCCAATGGCTGCGACTTTTGCGGTGCTGGCTGGACTATCGCTGTAAGCCAGCGGCGCTGGCGGTGCAAACATGCTCGATGGCCGAAACGAAGGGCCAATCTGCACCCGCTGCGGCGCGCTAGACTGACCGTCGCCAAGCTGCTGGAAATACTGCCGCCAATCGGCAGTTACCGATTCCGGGTCGCGAAGATACTCGGCGTATAACTCTTCGACAAAAATCAGACTCGAGCTATTCAACTGATCCACGTGGTCAATCAATTCGGGCATGATAGCGTGCCTAACCTGATAGCTAAAAAGAGTTTGAACTCTCTGCGGCCGATGCCTTGTCTGGCCGTGAGAATGTTGCTGGCGGAATGTCAATCTCTGCGGGCAAAAGCGCAAGGCGAGCGAAGCAAACGACACGCTCCGCCGCGTTAGTCCTTGCGTCATCTGGTTTTATCGACGCTGCCGCAGTCGCAACCGAGATTTCCTGTTCGCCCGTCGGCCTCTCACTATCTTAGCGATTGGCGGGGCTGCCGGTAATCCGAGTTCTAACAATTAGGCAGAAAAAACAGGCCGTCGCGCGTCTGGAGACGCGTCGTTGTGGCGAAGCCGGATGCGTCTCATTTATCAATTTTCATTTACAAATTACTAATTCTCAGTGGATTCGTGCGGATCGGCGAGTGGGCGACCGCTAGCAAGGCGTCGGAATTGCAAATGAGTAATTAGTAATTGAAAAATGCAAATTGGGTGGAATCCTGTGAGGCGTTGACCACATATCCGGCGCAGTCGCCGATCGCCGCCAGTGCGGCTTGCAGTCGGTCGCAGCTTGCGCGCTGCTGTGCCGCTGTGGATTCGCTAGGCAAACTGCTGGCGGCAATGCACGGCAAGCGGCAGGCGGCGAGCCGTTGGGCAAACGATTCGATCGCGCCCACTTCGCACATGGCAACCGACGCCCAAGGCGAAGGGCTTGCAGGGCGGTCGGCAGGAAAAGCTTCGGCCAGCAGCAGATTCGGCGCGAGGCGCTGCACGTTGGCGGGCAAATTCGCACCGTTGGGTAGCAGTGCCATGCCCACCGCGGGCCACTGCGCAAGGCGTTGCAATTCGCCGACGAGCATGATGCGCTCGGTGACGCCGAACTGCGACAAGTCGGCCAGCAGCTGCAAGCCTTGGCGGCTAGCATGCTCGCAAATGGCATCGCTGGGATTCGTTACCACTAGCGTGGCCGCCAGCGCGCGAAGTTCAACGCTATCGCCATGCTCGATTTCCGCGGCAGCGATGCCAATGCCGCGCAGTACCCAGCGCTTAGCGTTGTAAATCAGATTTCGCCCATGCACGCCCAGGCGGCGAACGCCAAACAGGCGCTCGGCGCTGGCCAGCAGCGCGTCGCCTTGCCGCAGTTCCACGCGTGCGCGATACAGAAACGGCAACTCGGGCGTCCAGCAACAGGGGTCGGGCACAATGGCCTGCGCCAGTAGCGTTTCGCCAGGCCCGCAATCCGCCAGGCGAATCGTGGCCGGCAGGGTTTGCGAAAAATCGCAATCCGGACCGATGATCTGGCCACTCAAGCGGGCATCGGCGGGCCAATCGTCGCGCGCGGCACGGACGTAAATCCGCGCTTCGGCATCGGAGGCCGCACCATGAAAGACGCAAAGTTGGTTGAGCATGGTTTCGTTCGATGTTCTGACGGACAAGCCTCTGGCCCGACATTGTGGCCGCGATCGACGTTTATTCGTGATTCGTAAACGCCAGGCCGCTCGGCAGATGATTGCCTCGCAGGAATTCTTCAGTGGGCATCGGGCGCTTGCCGGCCGGTTGGACGCGGAGAATCTGCAGCGCGCCGGCGCCGCACGCCACAATCAATCGCCCGTCCGCAGCTTCAATCACTGTGCCGGGCGGATGCGCCGTGGCGGCGTTATCGCTCGCAGCCACCCGCGTCTGCTCCAAAATCAATCGCTGCACGCCGCCGGGCAATGGGCAAAACGTGTAGCTCGCGGGCCAAGGCTGAAACGCCCGAACTTGATTGTGAAGTTCGCGGGCGGAACGGCCCCAATCGATCAGCCCCTGAAATTTTGTCAACCGCGGTGCGCGCGTGGCCAACGCTTGATCCTGCATACCGCCGGGCGGATGATTGCCCTGCTGCTGAAGCAAGTCGATTGCTTGAAGCACGGCGTCCACGCCCACCACGGCGAGCCGCTGTTCGACCTGCGGCGCGGTTTCGTTGGAACCGAGCGGCGTGGCGACTTGCACCAGGCAGGGCCCGCCATCCAGCGCCGGCGTCATATGAATGACGGTCACACCGGTTTCGGTATCACCGTTGTAAATGGCCCAGTTGATGGGCGCCGCGCCGCGATATCGGGGCAGCAGCGAAGCGTGCAGATTGATGCCGCCCAGCCGCGATGTGCCCAGCGCCACGCGCGAAAGAATTTGCCCATAATCGCAGACCACAAAGAGATCGGCGGCCAGAGTTCGCAGCAGTTCCAGCGACTCGGTGGCGTTGATACTCTCGGGCTCGAAGATCGGCAGGCCAGCAGCGGTGGCGATAACGCGCATCGGGCTCGGCGCAGGCTTGCGACCGCGCGGCGGACGCGTGACGAGCGCCGCGATGCCGTGCTCGGATGCCAGCAGTTTTTCGAACGTCGGCACCGCAAACGGTCCGGTGCCCATCATCACAATCCGCATGAGTGCTTTCAACGCGAGGTCGGTTTTTCCGGCAGCGCTGCGGCCGCCTCGGCTGTCACCGTGAGCTGATAAACGTGGTCGGCACTGCCATGATCGTGCGCGTCCATGAGCGTTAAATAGTAAACGCCATCGGCCGGCAGCGTGACCCGCAACTGCGAATCGGTGGTGTCGGCCGCATCATCGTTGACACCGATCACATGTGTGTCGGCATCGTAGATGGTCAACAACGAATCGAGCGGCGAGCCGAATCGGGCTGCAAAAACTTCGCAACGCAGTTTTTCGCCTACGCGGCCCTGGTAGGCGAAGACGTCCACATCGCGCGCGTTTTGGATGGCGCCGGCGATGGTTTGATCTCGCTGGATTTTTTGGGCTTGGCGAAAACCGTCGTTCGGCTCGCGTTCTTCGACCAGCCGATCCTTGGCGACCACGCGCATTGCGCGCGGCGGCGTTTCGCCAGCGGGCGTAACGGCCGTAAGCTCGACAGTTTCGCCAAGAAAGTCGGCTGGTAGCGTGAGTTCAATTTCGATTTTGGAATCGTCGCTACGTTTGGGTTCTTTTTTGCCAGGTGGCGGCAGCGCGGTCGTGCTGCGCAGCGTCACCGTGGCGCCGGCGACGTTGGTTGTCACCTTGCTGGTCCGATCGAGCTTGTCGCCGTGCAGCGTCACTTTGGTGAGCACGCCCGGCGACAGGCCCAGCGGAACGGCGCCATGAATGGCCGGCTTGGCCGCTTCGTCCGGCTGCTTGTCTTGGCCCAGGGCGAAGTGGCCATTGATCGCGTCGCAATGGAGCCAGCCCAGCAGCGCAAACATGACCAGGAGCGCGCGGCGAAAAGTGAGCTGGCACATCATGGAAAAAAACCTGCGGATCGTCGTGGCGGGCGACCGGCCGCCCAGCGTTACAGTAACAGAGATTGCGGCGGTGGGCAAAGCGGCGCGTAGTGGAAATCGCCGCGACAATCGCTCACCGCTTGCAGTCGCTCTGCCCTTCAAATAATATAGCAGCGTGATTCGACGCGCAGCCCTGAGAACGGTCGGCAGCCGAATCACTCCTGCCTGTTGTTGCCCACCTGGTTGATTCTCTCTCGTATTTATCGTGACGAGGTTTCCCTTGCGAGTTTGTCGTGTGGTCGCGTTGGGTTCGTTGATTCTGGCGGCGAGTGGTCCGCTGTTTGCGGCCGAGCATTGGCCAGTGGTGCCGGCCTTCGAGCGGTTTTATACCGTTCCCGACGCCAAGTTGGATCATGGCGGCCAGTTGTTGGTGGGCGAATTGAATTGCACGTCGTGCCACGCCGTTGAACCGGCAGCCGCGGCGTACATTTCTAACAAACAAGCGCCGATTCTCTCCGCAGTGGGTTCGCGCGTCCGCAGTTCGTGGCTCAAGACGTTTTTGAGCGATCCGCAGGCCGCCAAGCCGGGCACGACCATGCCCAACCTGCTGGCGGCCGATGCGCCGGGAGATCGCGACACCAAGGTCGAGGCACTGACGCACTTTTTGGCATCCACCGGCAGTCCGCCCAGCGATTCGCCGCCCGACGCCGCGGCCGTGGGTCGCGGCGAGCAGTTGTTTCATCAGGTGGGTTGCACGGCCTGCCACGACTCGCGCCGCGCCAATCATCAGCCGCTGATCACCAGCGTGCCAATCGGTACGCCGAGCAAAAAGTATTCGCTCAATTCGCTGGCCAAGTTTCTCAAAGATCCGCATGCGGTGCGGCCTTCGTCGCGAATGCCCAGTTCGAATCTGAACGACCAGGAAGCCAAAGACATCGCGACCTACTTTTTGAAAGACGTGGCCGGTGCGCCGGATTTGACGTACAAAACGTACCAGGGCACTTGGGAAAAACTGCCAGACTTTGACAAGCTCAAGCCGACGAGCGAAGGCCAATGCAACGGTCTGGATTTAACCGTTGCGAAGCAGACAAACAACTTCGCCATTCGCTTTGCGGGGCAACTCAACGTTGCCAAGACGGGCGAATATACCTTTCATCTTTCGTCCGATGATGGCAGCCGGCTTTCGATCGACGGCCAGCCCGTGGTCGATCACGACGGCGTCCACCCTGCCGGCATGAAGACCGGCAAGGTCAAGCTGACCGCCGGTAATCATCCGCTGGTGCTGGATTATTTTCAGGCCGGTGGCGGAGCCGAATTGCACTGCGAGTTCGAAGGCCGCGGAGGCGCTGCCAGGCAATCGCTCGAATCCGGATTAGTCGCCCTGCAGCCGGCCAAGGCGGCCGATCCCGATCTGAAAATCGATCCGGCTTTAGTCGAGAAAGGCCGCGGTCTGTTTGCCTCGCTGGGCTGCGCCAGTTGCCACGAACTGCGCGAAGGTGGCAAGGCAATTGCTTCGTCGCTCAAAGCCAAACCATTGGCCGGGCTGACATCCGGCAAAGGATGCACGTCGGCTACGGCCGCCGCTAAAACTCCGTTTTATGCGCTGAGTAAAACGCAGCACGACGCGTTGGCCGTCACGCTGCCGGCGCTGGCCAAAGTCAGCGCCGCCCCGGAGCCGCGCGAGATGGTCATTCACACGCTGGAGACGTTCAATTGTTACGCCTGCCATCAGCGCGGCAAAGACGGTTCGGTTGAGCCGGACCGCGGCGGACCCGAAGTCTCGCGCCGCGATTGGTTCACGACCACCGTGCCGGAAATGGGCGACGAAGGACGCCTGCCGCCCACGCTGACCGGCGTCGGGTATAAGTTGACGTCCGCCTGGTTCAAAAAGATTTTTGCCGAAGGCACGCGCGACCGGCCTTATATGAACACGCGAATGCCCAAGTTTGGCGAAGCGAATTTGCCAACCTTAGCCGCCACGCTAGAAAAACTGGACGACAAATCCACGGGCCAAACGCTGGCGGTGGCCAGCAACGCCAAGGTCAAAGCCGATGGCCGCACAATGGTCGGCTCCAAAGGCTTTGCCTGCGTCAAATGCCACAACTTTGGCACGCACAAAGGCGAAGGCATTCAGGCGATGGATATGACGCTGATGACGCAGCGGCTCAAGCCAGAATGGTTCCATCAATATTTGGTGAACCCGCAAGTTTTCCGCCCCGGCACGCGGATGCCTTCGGCCTGGCCGAACAAAAACAAGAGCTTGCTGCCGAAGATTTTGGATGGCGATAACGCCAAACAAATCGACGCCGTGTGGCAGTACCTGGCTGACGGTCCGAAGGCCACGACTCCGGCTGGCATGGGCGGCGCGTTCATCGAACTGCTGCCTGAACACGAGCCGATCATTTATCGCAACTTCATCCAAGGCGCCGGCTCGCGGGCGATTGGCGTCGGCTATCCCGAAAAACAGAACTTGGCCTTCGATGCCGACGGTTTGCGTTTGGCGCTGATTTGGCATGGTGCATTCATGGATGCCGGTCGCCATTGGACGGCCCGCGGCGAAGGTTTTCAGCCACCGCTGGGCGATGATGTGGTGATGTTTGCCGACGTTGCGCCGTTTGCGCAACTGGCCACCAGCGCCACGTCCTGGCCGCATATTGTCGGCAAAGAAGCCGGCTACCAGTTCCGCGGTTATGAGTTGGACAAGCAGCGCCGGCCAACCTTCCACTACACCTACCACGATGTGAAAATTGACGATTTTCCGCAACCTGGCAGCGGCAGCGATCCGGTGCAACTCACCCGTACGTTGACGCTTTCGGCCGCCAAGCCAACCAGCGAAATGTACTTTTTGGCCGCAATTGGCAAAGAGATCAAAGCCTTGGAAGGCGGTTGGTATCAGGTGGACGGAGTTGCCAAAATCCGCGTCAAAAGTGGCGATGTCCAAGCCGTGCAGCGCACCAGCGGCAGCAATGCGGAGTTACTGCTGCCCATCAAATTCCAATCCGGCAAGGCCGTCGTGACGCAAGAATTTGCCTGGTGATGTTGCCTTTGTGGTCGCCAGGCAATGGATTCACTGGCCGACGCAGATTTTGAATCGATTTGATTGATGCCGATTTTCATTACTGATTTTTCCTGCTGCTGCCGGCAATACTCCGAGGAAACTGACCATGATGCATTTACTTCGATCGCTGCCGCGCTGCAAACCGGCAGGTGTCTTGCTGGCCACGGCATTGCTGCTCAGTGTGCCGCTGTGTGCAACCGGTTTTGCGGCGCCGCGGATTAAGTCGCCCCCAAACACGGCCGAGCAGGACTATTACAAAATCTTAACGTACACCATTCCGCCGGGCGTGGTGCTCGAAGCCGGCGCGCTGGAATGGCTGCCCGACGGTAAGCTGGCGGTTTCCACGCGTCGTGGTGAAATCTATCTGATTGAAGATGCACTCAACGAAGATCCGTCCAAGGCCACCTTCAAACTGTACGCCAGTGGGTTGCACGAAGTGCTCGGTTTGGCACAGAAAGATGGCTGGCTGTATTGCGTGCAGCGCTGTGAAGTGACGCGCATGAAAGACACCGATGGCGATGGCCGGGCAGATATCTTCGAAACCGTCAACGACGACTGGGGCATCAATGGCAATTATCATGAATACGCCTTCGGTTCCAAGTTCGACCGCCACGGCGACTTGTGGGTGGCGCTCTGCCTGACCGGTTCGTTCACCAGCGAAAGCAAATATCGCGGCTGGTGCATGCGCATCACGCCCGACGGCAAAATGATTCCCACCTGCAGCGGACTGCGTTCGCCCGGCGGCATGGGCATGGACTCCAAGGGCGAGATGTTCTTTACCGACAACCAAGGCCCGTGGAACGGCGCCTGTTGCCTCAAACATCTCAAGCCTGGCAGTTTTCAGGGACATCCCGATGGCAACAAATGGTACTCGCTTACCGACGCCATTGGTCCGCGCCCGCTGGACCCGGTCACCGGCAGCCGGATTGCAATCGAGGCCAAACGCATTCCGCAGTTCGTACCACCGGCCGTGCTTTACCCCTATAAGATGATGGGGCAGTCGGCCAGCGGCTTTGCCACGGATGTTTCGGGCGGTAAATTCGGTCCGTTCAGCGATCAACTTTTCACCGGCGATCAAACTTACAGCACCTTGATGCGCACCTCGCTGGAAGAGGTCAACGGCGTCTATCAAGGCGCGTGTTACCCGTTCCGCGAAGGATTCGGCTCGGGCAATCTGCCGGTGCTGCAAGCGCCGGACGGTTCGCTGATTGTTGGCGGCACCAACCGTGGTTGGGGCGCGCGCGGCAACAAGCCGTTCGCCCTGGAGCGGCTGGTCTGGACCGGCAAGACGCCGTTTGAAGTCAAAGAGATGAAAGCCAAGCCCGACGGCTTCGAGTTGACCTTTACCGAACCGGTCGATCCGGCAACCGCTGGCAACGTCACATCGTATGCGATGCGGACGTTCTGCTACATCTTTCAAAAAGAATACGGCAGTCCGGAAGTCGATTTCACGACGCCGGTGATCGAAGAAGCCTTGGTGTCGGCCGATGCGAAGTCGGTGCATCTGAAAGTCAAAGGCCTGGTGGAAGGTCATGTCCACGACCTCAAATTCGACGGCGTCCGCTCCGAAGCCGGCGCGCCGCTCTTGCACCCGCAGGCGTATTACACGTTGAATCAGATTCCCAAGAAATAAGCTCCGTTTCGATGAGCTGAATTCACCGACCGAATCAGACGGATGGACGCGCTCGGGTGGCAAGTCGATATTTGCGCGTGGTGACATCGCGCTGGACGAGTTCGAGGTTTTCCAGCTTGGCAAACGCCCGGCGGACTTCGCGGTAAAAAGCGTCGAGGCTTTCTAAGCTTGGCGACCTCTGTTCCGCGCCGTACCATAGCGAATACGTCGTTCGCTTCGCGCTCACTGTTTCCGCGGCGCTGTGCTGATTGAACTGATAAACCGTACTGAGAATGCGCTTCATCAGTGGACTAAGGCCGGTTAACTCGTTTCCGAAAATCGTACGCAACTCGGGGTAATAATCCGTTCGCATCAACCCTCGGTCTGCGATATAGACGGGCCGAACTGCCGAACTGGCGGGATGATGCGCAATCAACCCGGCCTTTTCCAGTGCGATCAGAGCACCAAAATGGTTGTTGTCGGCCGTCAATAAAATCGTGTAGCGAAGTTTTTCGTTCGCCCATTCCGACTTGATGACATAGGCTAGGACACGTTTATGCTCGGTTGTAAACTCGTTGTCGCCAAATTTTTCGGCGATGTACCGATCGAACGATCCAAATAATTTCAACATCCGCTGGTCCAGCAACTTGCCCGTCGGTAAACATAAGCAAACTTCCTCGGACAGCAATCGGTAATAGGGGACGTCAATTCGATTTTCCAGGCACAAGTTGACCAAAGTCGCCATGCCGATGCCGCGGCCCTCCCATTTGCGAAAGACACGGAGGATATCCGCCAATTTTGGATTGCGTGGCTTGGCTTCTGGCACAATTCTTCGCACGGGAACGCCGTCGAGCGATTCAATCAACAGCGTTGGCTTGAATGCGCCGGGATTGCAGATCGTCAATTGAATGCCGGGATTAATGGTTAGAATGACCTGTCGATCCAAGGCATAATCCCGATGCGTGAGCGCATTGTTGACCATTTCGCGCAACAGCGCCGTGGGATATTGCGGATGGCTGGTGCCGCCGTGCTCGGCGGTGATTCCGACTCTGATGTTTCTCAGCAGATAGCCTAAGCTGGCTTCCATCAACTGCAGCACGTTGTCGACATAATCCTGTTTATCGTCGACAATCGGCATTGATTCTCGCTCGTCCGCGCTGGACAGATTTGACGCATCGACGTAACCGTGTACGTGACTGCGGAAACCCAGATAGTCGCCAGGGTATTTCGCGCAGACCAGCGCGCCGAGCACGGTCACGGTATCGGCTCTAAGAAAGTTGCGCCGTTCCAAAAAAGGCCGTGCCACGGCGAGATCGGACTTCATGGTCTCGATCGGTGTTGGTTGATTAAGTTGAAAGATAAATTGATTCAGCCGGGCCAAGTCCAAATCAGCGATGGTCAATCCAGGCACGGGCTGAAGTTCTCGCGCGTTAACGGCGGCCAGCTTGAATTCTTCTTGGGCCTCGACCGCATCTTCGGAAAGTTTATGATCGCCGGTAAAGATTCGCTGATAAGCCGCGCCTTCATAAAACACAAACTTTCGATCAGCAGACAGCTCATCGACGTAAATCACGGCCACGCGCCCGCCAGGAATATCGCGAAGTTGTTCGGGCGGGAAGCAATCGGATAAGTCTTGCCCAACCAAGTTTCGGTCGGTAAACAGCGTGCGAAATTCCTTGAGCTTTGGCTCGGCCTCGGCGCGCCAACCGCTCAGCACGTAACGGCGATCGCCGCCAGAGCCTTGTTCCTTGACGCCCAAGATCATAATGCCGCCGCGCGTGTTGAGAAAGGCGTTCACGCTTTTGTGGCATTATTTCCACTCGGCACCTGTCGCCGGCACCGGCTTGAATTCCAAGCCTTCGGTTTCGAGTTCGACGAAACGCCCCGCCCGCATCAAATCGACAAGTCGGTTAAGAATCCGATCGACAAACTCCATTTCAGACCTCAATTCAATTTGCGTGCAACCGCTTCGACTTCGGAGACTATTGTCGCGTCCGCGCGAGCTTAGGTCCATGCCCGGGCGACGCGATACGAAGTGCCAATTTCTGGACTTCTGGCGGCCGATGCCATAAACTCTGCGTCGAGTCCCAACTCTTCTGCAGCCAGTGTCTTAACGGCTCGCTTGCCGCACACTCAAATCATCGTCCGCCATGACCGCTTCGGCAACGCCTTCATCCAACGAGATTTCTCGCGAGTCCCGCGCGCAGCTCACGTTGCTGCTGGTGCTGCTGGGCGAGATTGCGCTATTCGCGGTGATTGGGCACAATTTCTTCACCGCCGAAAATGCGTTTCGGCTGCTGGGATTAAGCGTCGAAATTGGCCTGCTGGCGGTAGCGCTCACACCGCTGGTGATCGGCGGCGGAATCGATCTGTCTGTCGGTTCGCTGCTAGGGCTGTCGGCCGTAATGCTCGGCCTGATGTATCGCGATTGGCATGTCCCGCTGCCGCTGGCCATCGCGGCCACGCTGCTGCTGGGTGCAATGTGCGGCGCGCTTAATGGGTTGCTAGTCACCCGGTTGCGTTTGCCGCCATTGATTGTCACGCTCGGCACGTTTTCGCTGTTCCGCGGATTGGCCGTGGGCATCACCGGCGGCACCGATACGTTTGGGCATTTTCCCAACTGGTTTGTGCAACTCGGGCAAGGATCGATCCTGGGCATCGTGCCCTGCCAACTGCCGATTTTTGTGCTGGTGATTGCCGCGTTTTGGATGCTGCAGCACCGCACCACGCTGGGGCGAAGTCTGGTGGCAATTGGTTATTCGCCCGCCGGCGCGAGATACGCCGGCATTCCGGTCCGCCAACGATTGATGCTGGTCTACGTTTTGTCAGGTTTGATTTCCAGCCTGGCGGCCGTGATCTACGTGGCGCACGTCAATCAGGCCAAGAGCGACGCCGGCACCGGCTACGAACTGCTGGCCATTGCCGCCGTGGTGCTGGGCGGCACGTCGATTTTTGGCGGGCGCGGCACGGTGCACGGCACGGTGCTCGGCCTGCTGGTGATTGCCGTGCTGAAAACTGGACTGACGCTTTCGGATTTGCCGTCGGAACTGGCCGGCATCGTGACCGGAATTCTGCTGCTGGCGACCGTCGGCCTGGACGGATTGCGGCTAAAATCGAAATATATCACACCACCGCGCGCGACTTCGGAGGAGTTCGAAATGAAGAATTCACAGGTAGCCGTTTTGGCCGCGGTGATTTTGTTGGGCGCCGGCCTGATTGCCGGCAGTAATTGGCTGCTGTTCAGCAGCCTGCGCTCGCCCACGGCAGCGGCAACCGCGAGATCCACCAATCCGTCAGCATCAACATCGCCGCCCGCGCCAATTGGCAAACCGCTGACGCTGGCGATGATGCCTAAGAGCAAGGGCAACGGTTATTTCATCGCCTGTCGGAAAGGCGCGGAAGAAGCCGCCCAGGCGCTCAACGTGAATTTGATTTGGGATGGCCCCACGGAAACCGATCCGGCCGAGCAAACCAAGATCATCGAAAATTGGATCACGCGACGCGTGGACGTGATTGCCGTGGCCGTCGAAAATCGCGGCGGCATTTCGTCCGCGCTCCGCAAAGCGCGGGCGGCCGGAATCCATGTGGTCACCTGGGATTCGGACGCCGAACCCGACGCGCGCGACTTCTTCGTCAATCAGGCCACGCCGCAAGGCATTGGTGAAGCGCTGATGGATAACGCCGCCCGCGTGATGCACGAAGAAGGCGAGTTTGCCATCATTGCCGCGTCGCTCACCGCGGCGAATCAAAACGAATGGAAAGAGCAGATCGAAATTCGTCGTGCCGCCAAGTACCCCAACATCGTCCCCGCCAAGGCTTACGCCTGCGACGACCAGCAAGATCAGGCCTTCAAGCAAGCCAAAACCATTATGGCGGCAAATCCCAAAATCAAACTGCTGATGGCCATTTGCTCGCCAGCCGTGCCAGGCGCGGCCGAAGCCGTCAAGCAAACCGGTCGCGACGATGTCAAAGTCGTAGGTCTTGGCTTGCCCAACGAAAACAAAATGTACGTCAAGCAAGGCATTACCGACACCGTGATCCTTTGGAACACAATGGATCTGGGCTACCTGACCGTTTGGTCGGCCAACGAATTGCATGCCGGGCGGCTGAAGCCGGGCGATAAGCAAATCGACGCCGGCCGGTTGGGCAAAATCGAAATCGCCGACGACAATATCCTGCTCGGTAAACCGTTTTCGTTTACCAAACAGAACATTGAGAGCTTTGATTTCTAGCGAGCGATGTTAACCGGCGGCGCCAGCGCTAACAGCGACGCTGGAGACGTGCAGCCCGACGACCGCAACGCATGCTCAGCAGACTAAGCGTCGATGGCCTGTTGGCTATCGGCGGCTGGCGCGACTCTTTGGTAACCGATTTTCTTCAGCACTTCCAGTACTTCGCTGCAGGTGGGAAACATGCGGCCGCTGGTGCGCTTGTAATCATTCAGGGCTTGCATGAATTCCAGTTCGTCGTCGGTATAATCGCGCTCGCAGGTCGTGGGATCAATTTGCCGGCGGCGGCTAACTTTAGCCCGACGTTCCAAGGCACGACGTTCGACCGGCACCGGTTCGCTTTTTTCGCGGCGATCACCTTTTTCACGGCGGCCCTCAGCACGACGGTCCAGATCAACTTTGACTTCGGTTGGCTTGACTTTGGCCACGTGCAAACTCCCAGGTATGGAACTTGATCGAACTGCTCTGCCGCTTGTCGGCAAAGAAGAGATCGGACCGCCGCGTTGGTAAAATGCAACGGTGGCGGTAAATGTCCGGTGGTGTGAGTTTGTCCGGTTATTCCGGCCTGTACCGGCTAGGCAAACTTGACGCTGGCCGCGGGAAGTGCGACACAATCGCGCAAGCGCCCTCGTCGGCTTGCCGCCCGGCTCGATAACGAACTAATCAAGCATAGCGATTGAAACCGCTATCGACCGGTCGGCTCCGTACGGCGCATCTCGAAATTGAGCATGTTCGAATGCGGAAAGTTTTTCCGCGGCAGTTGCTTTTTTCCGCCTCATACAAGTCGTATTGCCACTATCATCCGGACGTGGTCAACAATTTAAACCGTCGTAAGAATATTGCTCATCAAAGTCATCGCTAATCGTATGAGCGACGACATTGTATCGCCACGATCGATTGCCGAGGCGATCATAGCGTACTGGATTTGGTCCAGCACTGTGCCGCCATCGTCCTAATCGATCTACAGACCTTTGATCACCGGGCCGAAGCGGTCGAGATTGGCGTAGTGATTTGCCCCGCCGCTGGTGGCCAATAGGGATTTGAGGCGGTGAGGATCATGCAACGAATACGTGTCGGCAAAACCGCCTGTGTCTCTAGACCTTAACCAAGCGTATCCGTTTGGTACTTTTTGAGGTTGCGTAAAAAAACTCGAAATCCGCCGGTGATTTGCGGGGTTACATGGTTGTTGAAAGACTATGTTCCGCAACTCAAGGAGGATTTCGAGTGAATGCAATGATCAAGCGGCGGATGGC